>JAFQMD010000014.1 GCA_017396365.1 Clostridia bacterium
CCTACCTTTTACAAGGTAAATTATATTGCGGGCATTGTGGCGCAAATATGGTCGCGGACGGCGGCACGAGTAAGACGGGCGCGGTTTACCATTATTACGCTTGCACGGCAAAGAAAAAACGCCGCACTTGTACCAAGCGCAACGAGAAAAAAGACTTTTTGGAGTGGTATGCGACCGAGCAAACCGTCGCGTATCTATCCGACCCGCGCCGCGTCGCTCTTATTGCCGACGATGTTATTGCGTACTATGAGTCCCGCACCGATACAAGCGAGATAAAGCGCATAACGGTCGAGCGCACGAGGATACAAAAAGAGATTGACAACGCGGTCAATCTTATGGTATCGGGCGTATCTCCCGAGGTCGTAAAGACGCTCGATAAAAAGATTGTGGAGTTGACCGCACAACTTAACGACCTTACCGAGTATCAAGCGAAGTTGGAGTTAGAGCGCGGGTTGCAAGTTCGCCGCGAGGATATAATCGCGTTTGTGGCGGAGTTTATACGAGGCGACCTCCACGACAAGGACTTTCAAAAACGCATTATTGACAACCTCGTCAATGCGATGTATATTTACGACGACCGCGTCGTGCTATACTTTAATATAAGCGGTGGACGCGAAACGGCGTTTATCGGCAAAGAGGATACCGACGAGGCGTCGGGCGTCCCTCTCGACGATAATAATAACGCGCACGCGGGCGCGGGTGGAAGTGTTCAAACTTTAACCCCACCACTCCGCCAACGAAAAGGACACCTAAGATAGGTGTCCTTTTCGCTTGCGGGAAAGACGA
This sequence comes from Clostridia bacterium, assembly GCA_017396365.1. GTDB lineage: Bacteria > Bacillota > Clostridia > Christensenellales > Borkfalkiaceae > UBA10281. The sequence continues at coordinate 787 of JAFQMD010000014.1, forward strand.
GTTTTCACTCGTTGCAAGGCGTTCCGCCTAGCACGAGTGACGCGATTTTACTTGTCGAAAACATTTTCAAACTTTGTTGAAAATCGCTATTCCGTCACTTCGTTTCTCTCCGTTCCTTACAAATCTCGTCTTCTCCGCCAAGCAAAACCCAAACCGATTTTTCGGTTTGGGTTTTGCTTTGTTGTAGAAAAGTATATGACAAGATTTGAACTAAGAACGACCTCGAAGAGGGAAAAACGATTGATAATCGTTTTTAGTGATGACCGAAGATTTTTGCAACCGAAAGGCAAGTTAAAAAAAGAACGGTTGCAAAAATACAAGAGGAAAATCTCGTCTTCTCCGCCAAGAGAGATTGTATTCTAATGGATACAATCTTTTTTATTTTTGCTATAAAGGTGTGGCTGGAATAATTATTGAACGAGAAAACACTAAATCGCCTAAAGGATTGAAAAATTTGGGGTAATATGATATAATATTTTTATAAATTTTTTACATAAGTTGGTAATTATGGCTGATAAAAAAGAAAAGAAATTTTTAATAGATAACCCTGCCCTAATGGCAGAATGGAATTGGGAAAAGAATAGCGAATTAGGTCTAGGCCCTAACACTATCACATGTGGTAGTCACCAAAAAGCGTGGTGGAGATGCAGTAAAGGTCACGAATGGCAGGCAGAAATAAAAAGTAGAAGTAGTTGGAGTGGTTGTCCTATCTGTTCCAATAAGCAAATTCTAATAGGATATAACGATTTAGCAACACTTAACCCCAAACTTGCAAGCGAGTGGAATTACGAAAAGAATGGCGAATTAAAACCAGAAGAATTTACGATAGGTAGCCACCAAAAAGTATGGTGGAAATGCTCAAAAGGTCATGAATGGCAAGCGACTATAACTAATAGAAATAAAGGTAGCGAATGTCCATATTGTGTTGGCAAAAAAGTTTTAATTGGTTACAATGATTTAAAAACTCTAAATCCGAAATTGGCAAGTGAATGGAATTATGAAAAGAATGTAGATTTAAAACCTGAAGATTTCACAACGGGTAGTCATAAAAAAGTTTGGTGGAAATGTAATAAAGGGCATGAATGGTTAGCGATAATTCATCATAGAAATAATGGAAGTGGTTGTCCCATTTGCGATTCTGAAAGGAAAACATCTACACCTGAATATGCGATTGTTTATTACCTTGAAAAAAATGGCATAAAGTCAATTCATACGTATAAGGAAAAAGGTTACGAGTTGGACGTTTATGTTCCGTTGAAAAAGATTGCTATTGAATATGATGGTGGTTTGTGGCACAAAAATAGAACAAAAAAAGATTTAGAAAAAAATTTAAGATGTCAAAAAGCTGGAATTACACTTTATAGAATTAGAGAAGGGTTGCATCCATTAAACGATAGTTCAATAGATTTTATTGTAGATAAAAATCAGAATGATTTAGAAAAAGTTATACAAAAAGTTTTAGGTAAAATAGTTGGTTTTACTATTGACGTTAACTTAAAAAGAGATGCTATTGAAATAGAAAATTTAAGGGAATATACAGAAAAGGCAAATTCGCTTTTATTCACTAATCCAACTTTAGCACAAGAATGGAATTATGAAAAGAATGGTAGTTTAAAACCAGAACATATATTAGCAAATAGCCGTAAAAAAGTATGGTGGAAATGTAGTAAAGGACACGAATGGCAAGCAGTAATAGCAAGTAGAAATACAGGTAGGCGATGTCCTTATTGTTCAGGTAATAAAGTCTTAAGGGGTTATAACGATTTAGTAACGATTAATCCTAAATTAGCAAGTGAATGGAATTATGAAAAAAACGGCAATTTAAAACCAGAAGACTTTACTACAGGTAGTGATAAGAAGGTTTGGTGGAAATGTAGTAAAGGGCACGAATGGCAAGCAACAATATCTGATAGAAATAAGGGTCGAGGATGCCCTTGTTGTTCGGGCAAAAAAGTTTTAAAAGGGTATAATGACTTAGCAACAATTAACCCTAAACTTGCAAGTGAATGGAATTATGGAAAAAATAGAAACTTAAAGCCAGAAGATTTTACTGCAAATAGCGGTAAAAAAGTATGGTGGAAATGCAGTAAAGGACATGAGTGGCAAGCTACTATAGATACAAGGAATAAAGGTACGGGATGCCCTTATTGTTCGGGTAGATATGCTATTAAAGGTGAAAATGATTTACAAAAAATTAATCCTGCTTTATCAAAAGAGTGGAATTACGAAAAGAATGGTAATTTAAAACCAGAAGAGTTTAAGATAAATAGTGGTAAAAAAGTTTGGTGGAAATGCAACAAAGGACATGAATGGCAAGCAAGAATAGCAGATAGAAATAATGGAAATGGATGTCCTTATTGTTCAGGAAGATATGCCACTAAAGGAGAAAGTGATTTAGCAACTGTTAACCCAAAACTTGCTAGTGAATGGAATTATGAAAGAAATGGTAATTTAAGGCCAGAACACGTATTGGAAAATAGTCACAAAAAAGTATGGTGGAAATGCGAAAAAGGACACGAATGGCAAGCACAGATAAAAAGCAGGAATTATGGCAGTGGTTGTCCGTATTGTTCAGGTCGCAAAAAGTAAAAATAATAAATTATAAAAAAGAGAGAAGTGTAAAATGATTCATGGAATAAACAATAGATTTTTATATGCTGCTAAAAAAGTAATATGTAAATTTTTTAATGGTACATCTGAATTCTCTATAAATGGAACTGGTTTTTTTGTTGTAAAGAGTTCTGATATTTATTTTATTACTAACAGACATGTTGTAGATGCTGCTTATTACGATCCCAAATATATAGGATATAAGTTAGCTTCACTCAAAATTGAAAGTTACTCTTCTTTTAATGAAGAAGACATCCCTACTAAAATGAATGAAGCTGAAATTATAAATATTTCAAATTTTAAGTTTCATAGCGACTATGGTAACGATATTGCATGCTTAAAAACCCCCATTGTTAAAGGTGGGGATTGTGATATTATTTGTCACATTGATTATGATATGATAGCAAATAAAGAATGGATTAATAAAAAATTAAATGTTTGCGATAATTTAGCCTATCCTTGTTTTGCCGAATGGTATGATACGGAAAATAATACACCTATTTTTAGAATAGGAACAATAGCAAGTGACCCAAGATTAAATTATTCCCGAACAAATTTATTGCCTGCTGAAAGAATTGCATACGAAGGATTTTCATCTAGTGGAGCTTCTGGAAGTCCTGTTTTCGCACTTCAAAAAGGTGTTCGTTTGGGTGACGGAATTCAATATGTTGGAAATGAGGATTTTTATAGAGAAGTTAAATTAATCGGCATAAATGGAGGTCATTTTAAATCTTATGAAAAAGGACATTCGGGGATATCGTTTTTCTATAAATCATCATGTATTGTTGATTTGATAGATAGTTGTGAAAATCAATAGTTACTATTTAGAATGCAATCACCACTTGTCTGCCAAACGTAACCTAATCCGAACTTTAGTTCTGGGTTAGGTTATTTTTCTTTTGTTAAAGTCCTTTTGTAAGGGCTTTTTTATAAAAGTGGTTGACAATATTGCTTTATTGTATTATAACTTTAATATAAATTAGTCAAAAACAAATCTATAATATATAAAAAATAGGTTTTAAGGAGTTGCTTTGCAAGTAAATATTAACGATTTTGATTTTGTGGTCGAAATTCCGCAGGGCGAACAGGCTAGAATTTTACAGCTTACAGATATTCAAGTTATAGATTCACACCAACGACGCCGAACAGATAGGCTGTGTGAAGAAGAGTATATAAGGTGGTCGCCCGATAATAAAGACTGGTGTTATAAAGACTGTTTAACCGCAGTTATACAGCAAACTCGTCCGCATTTAATAATTATAACGGGCGACGTTATTTACGGCGAGTTTGATGATAACGGCAGTGCTTTTACAGAAGTAGTGCAGTTTATAGACAGTTTTAAAATCCCTTGGGCGCCAATTTTTGGCAACCACGATAATGAGTGCGTATTGGGTGTAGATTGGCAATGCGAACAATTTTTAAAAAGTAAGTATTGCCTATTTAAACAGCGACAAATAACCGGTAACGGCAACTATAATATTGCCGTTGTTCAAAATGGCGTCGTGAAAAGGGCATTTTATATGATAGATTCTAACGGCTGTTACGGTATAAGCGAAAAAACCTTAAACAACGGGCACAGTACGGCGCAAATAGGGTTTGGGGCAGACCAAATAGAGTGGTACAGCAAGGGGATAAAAAGGGTAAAAGAAAAATACAACTGTCCCGTTTCTATGGCGTTTCATATACAACTAGCAGTCTTTCAACAGGCGTACGATCAATTGGGTTTAACAATTCCAACCGACCTTGGTTTGGTGGGTATCGACGGTAATTTTGGCTATTTAGGTGCGCGCTTAAAATCAGCTTGGGACCAAGATAACGCAGTGTGGGAAGGTATAAAACAATTGGGTGTAGATTCAATTTTCGTAGGGCACGAACATCAAAATAGCATAAGCGTTATATATCAAGGCGTAAGGCTACAATACGGGCAAAAAAGTTCGGCTTACGATAGATATAATAGTGATGATAACGGACCGATTATGGGCGGAACGTTTTTTACCTTAGATGAAAAAGGGGTAATACAAAACCCCAAAATCGTGTTATATAAAAAATCAAAATAAAACAAAAAGTGGGCGTAAAACTCTATTAACAGAGTTTTACGCCCGTATTTTTTATAAATTAAGATTTAATCTACTTGTACTATAAAACCTTCATTAATGGTTTTTACAATCTTGCCAAAAGTGTTATTACCGTTTGGTATAAAACAATATTTGTGGTATTTTTCATACGCCTTTTTGTTGCTAGTTAGCGTATAATTAGCACCACTTTGTTTAAGATAAAATTGCTCTCTGCCACCGCTTACACATAAGTCACTATATAAAAAACTAGGGGTAGTAGGTATTGGAATAAGCAGATAAAGTTCGCCACAATGTTCGCCTATAGGTTGATTAATAACAGTTAAAGAGCCTAAAAACTGGTTGTCCCACACCCTAATTACTATTGCCTTATCTAACCCAAAATGTCTTGTGTCAATTGTTATTTCTTTTTGTTTGCCGTAATTAAAACAACCGACAAGCACGTAGGGGTTTTTGTGTTTTAACCTATTTATATAAACGGTAGTAGGCGCATCTTCTTCAAAGAAGTCTAGTGGTTTAGCGCTTTCTTTTAGTGATGGCAGAAGGCGTAAAAACAACTGTTTTCTATCTTCTGAAATATTGTTTAGTTCTTCGTTGTGTAGCACCGAGCCACCGCTCGTTGCAATCATAGTGGCAATAAGTTTGGCTTCGTTAAAGGTTGTTTTAAAGCCGTCGCCAACATCATAATCTCTAACGACAACGCCGTCGGGGTCGTTTATCTGCGCTTTGCCGTTGTAAAACCACCTATAAGAAACTGTTTTAGATACGTCTTGTATTATTTGGTAATGGGGTGGAAATTCTGGGTTTGCACCCCAAATAATATCACAGGTAATTCTATTTATCGGGAATATACCTATTTGTGGTAAAACGTATCCACCACAGCCTACTAAGGTTGCATCGCCAACAGCTTGCTTAATAACTTGTATTGCCTTGCGATAAAGGGCTATTTTGTAATCGCTTTTAAATGGCCCGTGTCGGAAGGTGTGAACTAAAAAGTCAAGCTTGTAGTAGGTTATACCAAGATTGCGATAGTAGATAAACTGTTCTTTTAAAAATTCATAATATTGTGGGTTGTCAAAATCGAAAGAGTATATATCTTCGCCAAGACAAGAAACCTTATGCGAAAGGTCGACCATGTGCTTAAGTTCTTCAAAGTAAGGCGAATTTTTGTTAATAACAAAGGGCGCAAGCCAAAGCCCCAAATTTAAATTTTTACTTTTAGCAAGTTTAACGAGTGGCTGTAGCCCGTTTGGAAATTTTTTGCTATCCACCTGGTACTTGCCTGCAAACGTGCCAAAAACTTGCCAACCGTCATCAAGCTGTATTACGTTTGCTCCTTTGTCTTTTAGGTGCTCTTTGGTGGTTTTTATTTGGTTTATTATAATTTGCTCGTTGATATTGCCGTAATACCTACTCCAACTGCAAAAGCCAACGGGAATTGTGTTTGGTAGGGTAACGTCGTTAAATTTTTTAACTAGTTTTGCGTATCTTTCAAGAAAGTCGTTAGTGCCTTCTTTTGATTTTTGCAGAATAAACGGGTCGAAGGTGTAGGTTACGCCTTGTTCAAGCCGTTTGTTTTCCATATCTATTATTAACGAAACTTGCTTTTCGCCGTGTTCAATAAGGGTGTCGAACCGTTTAGAAGTAAGCAAGCCAACGCCGAAAACCCCGTTGCTTTTTACGTTTTTGTAAACGGTCACCTGACCGCTTCTAACCCCCGTATTTTTACAGTGTTGTAAAATTTTAGTTTGGGCGTTAGTGTCGTTAGCATCGTGATAAAAATATAGGTGTTCATTATACAAACGTTGGGCTATAGGTAGTTTAACTCTAATTTCGGTAACGACAATATCACTTTTGCTTATAAGAGAAAGGGCGTAAACTCCACTTTTTTTCGCAAGCGAAAAACTAATGCCGCTCTTTAATTCAACGGTTTGGTTTGCAATTATATTAGAGCAGATTGTTATATCGTTGCTTTTAAGTGATAGGTAAAAACTATTTCTTGCCATTTTGCATCTCCTTTAAAAGGGTTAGTGAACAACGAGTGGTATTTAGTAAAAGCAATTTTACTGCGCTAAAACAAACCACTATTTGAGTCAATTAAAAATATACAGTATGTAAACACAAATGTCAATAAATATATTGCAATTTAATATAAAGTGTGATAAAATGATTAAAAAAGAGGTATAAATATGCTCTTTTTTCATATTATATGGTAAGGTGAGTTATGGCGAGAAAGGGAACAAAACATTCTGATATAGAAATAAAAAGAAATGAAACTGCATTTGAAATTGTAAAAGAAACCATTGCAATGGGTTCGCCACTGCATTTCCACAGTTATTTAGAAGCAGAACTTGTAGTAGAGGGTTGTGCCGAGCAAATATTAAACGGCAAGCGTTACAACGTAAAAAGGGGAAGTTTTTACATTTTAAGACCTATGGTAGATAGCCATAGCGTAGATATTAACACTATAGTCGTTTATAAATTTTACATAAAGGCTGGCGAAGTGCAACAATCTCTTTACGACAAACTGTTACTATTAGATACTTCGCTTTACGTTGAATTCAGCGAACTTGAAACACAAAGAATAATAAGCATTTTTGACGTTATGAAAGAGGAAAGCCAAACGCAAAGCGCATATTATCGTGAAATTATAAAAAACGGTTTATCAAGTATAATAATGTACTTTTTGCGTAAATACGGCAGTAGTAACGAGAAACTTTTAAGGGGTAAATTGTTGCAATTTTTGCTTAAAGACGATAGGTATTTGACAGACGTTGCATTATCGCAAATGGCACGGGAATTTGGTTATTCCAACCAACACATGAGCAGTTTGTTTTCTAAAACGGTGGGGGTAAGTTTTACCGACCAAAAAATATTGCTTCGAATACAGCATGCGACGAGATTGCTTTTAACGACCAAATACGGAATAGAAGAAATTGCCTTTATGTCCGGTTTTAGTAGATATTCTCTATTTTCAAAGGTGTTTAAAAGGCAAATGGGAATGTCGGCAAGAGAATTTAGAAAGAGAAACTGTGGTTGAACGAGTGTGTTCAACCACTTTTTTTGTGCAAAAAATACTGGTAATAGAGATAAACGTTAAAGTAAAAAACACGTTTGGAAAAATCTGTAAAAACGGCGAAAAGTTGTAACCGCAATTTTATGGAAAAACTTATTTTTTGTAATGAATTTTCCCTTTTAAGCTATGTTTTTTGCAATATAATCTTATAAAATGAGTTGTTTATCTTGTCAAAGTATATTGTATTGATTACGTCAATTTATTATAATGTGTTTAACTAAGAATTTTTACTGGAGGATAATGGTGTTTATGAAAAAATTACATTTGATTTGCAACTCTCATATTGATCCGGTTTGGCAATGGGACTGGAATGAAGGATTAGGTACTGCAATATCTACCTTTTGGCAAGCAGTAAAATTTCATGAAGAGTTTGATTATATTTTCTGTCACGGCGAATCTATTTTATACGAATACATAGAAAAGCACGACGCCCCCCTATTTGAAGAAATTAAAAGACTTGTAAAAATGGGTAAATGGCATATAATGGGCGGCTGGTATATCCAACCCGATTGTAATGCGCCAAGCGGAGAAGCATTCGTAAGGCATATTCTACTTGGAAGAGAGTATTTTTTATCTAGATTTGGCATCGTGCCAAAGATAGCATTAAACTTCGATAGTTTTGGACATTCGTTAGGTTTACCACAAATATTAGCAAAAACCGAACACGAAGGTTATTTATTCTGTCGCCCACAAACCCACGAAGACAGCACTGATTACAGGGAATTTTGGTGGATAAGTCCAGATGGTAGCAAAATCAAGGCTGCCCGCGCTGATGATGAAACGGTATACTGTTCTATGTTTGGCCAAGCGGCAGAAGATATTAAAAGAAAGGGCGCTCACTACAAAGACCTTGAAACGGGTATTGCATTGTGGGGCGTAGGTAACCACGGTGGTGTAAATTCTAGAAAGGACTTAGAAGACGTAGAAAAAATGATAAAAGAGAGTGCCGACGTGCAAATTGTACACTCTACGCCAGAAGCTTATTTTGCAGAAATAAATCCGACTTTAGAACACCGTAAAACTATACAACCACTAATTATCGGCTCATATTCTTCTATGAATTCGGTTAAAAAACTTAACGCCGAGTTAGAAGCAAAATTATTTGCAACCGAAAAACTTTGCTGTATTGCAGAACTTGCAACGGGATGCAAGGTAGATAATAGCAAACTTCGTGAAGTGCAAAAATTACTCTGCAATATTCAATTCCACGATTCTCTTGCAGGGACAATTCGTTTAGACGGCGAAAAGACCACTCTTGCTATGGGACAAGGTGCTTTATACACCTTAGAAGAAATGTCTCAAACTGCATATTTGTCGTTAGCGCTTAAAGATAAAAGCGCAATACCAGGTCAATTCCCCGTGTTTATGTTTAACTACCAACCGTATAAGCGTACCGAAATTTGCGAAGTAGAATTCGCTGCCGAAAAGGGATATATTCCAGAAGACGACGAATATTACTTTACCGCAACCCAAAACGGCAAAGAAATTAAGGTGCAAGGTATAAAAGAGTTAAGCAATCAAAACTGGGAATGGCGCAAGAGAGTAGCTTTTGAATGTGAACTCGAGCCACTAAACGTTAGTAGAATAGATTTTGTAATACACAAAAGACCTATCTTTAAAAAGCCTGTACTTACCGACCACTTCGTCTATAGCGACGAGCGTAAGAGTGTAAGAATAAACTACAAAACGGGCTTATTAGATAGTTATATAGTAAACGGAAAAGAAATGCTATCGGGTGGCGCGTTCCAACCAATAATGTACGATAGCACCGAAAATCCTTGGGGGCATTTAGAAACTCATATAGGTACAAACCCCGTACCATTTAAGTTGTCAGATTGCGCATCTGGTATAACGCGTGGTTTTAAGAAGGTACAGATTACCGAAGACGGTCCGCTATTTACCCAAGTTGAAAGCGTTTTCGAACTTAGTTCAAGCGTTGTAATTTTGGCGTATAGGGTATATAAAACAAGAGATTATATCGACGTTTTCTCAACCGTATTTTGGAATGAGAAGGCAAAGGCTTTAAAGTTTAAAGTTCCCGCTAAATTTAACGGCAAATACATAGGTCAAGTAGCCTTTGCTAAAGACGAACACGAAAAAGACAATAGGGATAAACCAACACATAGGTTCGTAGGCTTTGAACGGGGCAAAAAGGCGCTTGTAGTATATAACGATTGTATTTACGATACTAGTGCCGACGGCAACGATTTATATCTTTTAGCCCTTAACGGCGCAATCTATTGTGGTCATATTGCAGGTCAAAACCCAATAGTTAAAGAGCCTGAAAGGTTCGTGCCATATATAGAACAAGGCAAGCGCACCTTTGAATTCCGTTTAGCATACGACGACGTAACCCTATTAGAAAACGGGGCAGACGAGTTTACCGTTAAACCTTACGGATACAACGTATTCCCACACGGCAAGGGCGACGTCGCGCCAAACTTGGTTACAATAGACAATAGGGCAGTTGCTTTAAAGGCTATGTTTAAAGAAGGCAAGAATTATATTCTTCATATTATAAATAATAATGATAAAGCAACTATTGCAACCGTAACGGTAGGCAACGGACAAAAGAGAGTAAGATTTAACAAGTTTGAAGTAAAGACTTTCGTTTACAATGGAAAGCTTTTAAGAGAGAGAAAGGAACTTATTAAAGTACAGGCAAACAACGTAATAAAATAATGATGAAAGGAGATAAATATGGGAAAGATTAATACGAAAGAACAAAGTATTAAAAAACGAATTAATACTGAAAAGATAATATTAATCGTTCTTAGCGTATTGTTTTCGCTTTATGCTATAACTTTGTTTTTCCCAATGTTATGGATATTCTATAATTCAGTACGTCATGGGTCAGACTTTGTTTTCAGACAATGGCAAGTTACCCCGTTGACTATAAGCAACTACGTAAATTTGTTTAAAGAGACGCCAATGGTAACCATGGTGCTAAACTCGTTAGTGCTTGCCATAGTGACTTCTACGTTCCAAATATTTGCAACGGCTAGTATGGCGCACGCAACGGCATCGTTTAGGTGGAGAGGGTCAAGCGTATTCTATTTTATAGCAATATCGGTAATGTTTATACCCACTTCCGGTACGCTTGGTATCGTTTACAGGTTAATGAGCGATTTAAACCTTTTAGACCTACATATTGGTGTGGTAATACTTGCATCAAACGGTATGGGGTTTAGTTATTTAATGTTATATTCTGTATACAAAAACATCTCGCCAACCTATGCAGAGGCGGCGGAAATAGACGGTGCAGGGTATTGGCGTAGGTTTTTAACCATAATAACGCCACAAGCTGGCGCAACCCTAATCGCTATGTGGATTTTAGGCTTTATAGGTTGTTGGAACGACTATGCTTTCCCCAAAATCTTTTTGCCATCGCATAAAACTTTGGCGGTAGGCGTATACGAATTCTCTACCAAAGCAAGCCAAACGGGAGGAACGGGTTATCCACAACTATTTGCTGCAATCAGCATAAGCATTATACCAATTTTAATATTATTCTTGGCTTTTCAAAAGCAAATTATGACCATAAGCGTTGGTGGGGGAATAAAGGAATAGATAATAAATAAAAATTAAAAAAATACAACAACAAAAAATTTTTAAAATTATAGGAGGTAACTTTTTATGAAAAAGTTTGCAAAGAAAATGATGAGTTTAGCATTGACAACCGTTGCTTGCTTTACTATGATTTTTGCTACCGCTTGTGGTGGTAACAATGGTCCAACGGGTGACAATTCTGGCTACGACTTAAGAATTACCTACTTCGACGGTGGTTACGGTCAAGGTTGGATAACCGAAGGAGCAAAAAGTTTTGAAGCGCTTACAGGTAAAAAGGTAGGTCTTATTCCAAGTAGCGAATATGATTGTGGCGCAGATATATACTTACAGTCCGGTAAAAACCTATCAGATATTTACATTATAGAATCTAGCATGTGGAAAGGTTGGGTAAAATCTGGTTATCTAGAACCATTAGACAGCGTGTACGACACAGAAGTTGATACAGCAAGTGGCAAGCAAAAAATTAGCAATTTTATGGACCAACAAGTAAAGGGCAAATATTACTTAGAACGTAAAATTGGTAACGGAATGATGCAACCTTGGGCATTGCCTCTTGGCGCAACGCCAAACGCAATGGCATACAACTGCGACGTATTAGAAGTTTTACCACATAACGGCGTGGCTTTAAGCGGAGAAGTTGTTAGTAGTCAAACGGGTTTATGGGTAGCGCCTCCAAGAACCGTTAGCGAACTTAAAGCATTTATAGACGACGTAAACGCATATAACGCTACAATTCCAGAAGGTGAAACGAAATACGTTCCGCTTGGCTGGTGTGGTAAAAACGCTAACATTTTATTCTACGCTATATACTCGTGGTGGGCGCAAGCGCAAGGTTATCAAACTTCCAACTACGAAGGCGAAGGTTCATTTGCAGACTTCTGGAACTTTGGTAACACCTCTAGCGACACAAGATCACATACTTTAGATACAAGAGTATTCTTACAGTCTGGTTTACAATTTGCTATCGACACACTTATTGATATTTTAGTTAATGAAGACACAGACCAATGGAAAAACACTTTAGAAGACGTAATGTCAATTTCTTCACAAGACTTACAAAAAACTTTCGTTTCAAACTCGGTAAAAGTTAAACCTGTATTGGTATTTGCCGCAAGTTACTTAGAAAGTGAAACTATTAAATATAACTATTTAGATTCAGACGGCGACGGTCAACGTGACGTAAACTTTAAGTTTATGCCAGTACCAAAACTTGATGGTTATGAAGGTAAAGACGTAGTTTACTGCTCTTACGAAGACGTAATGGTAGTACCACAAAAGGCAACAAACAAAGAATTAGCAAAACAATTTCTTGCATTTATGTGCAATCAAGACAAATTAGAAATGTTTACGAAGGAAACGAAAGGTTGTATGCGTCCATTTAACTACGATGCAAGAAATATTCAAGGTGGAAACTTCTCTGAATATACCCAAGGGGTATTCGACTTATACTACAACAGTTTACACGCATTTGAATATCCAATTAACTGTACTGACTTATTAAGCGTATCAAACGTTTATCGTTATGAAAGACCAACATTTATAGGTAACGACATAGATGCTTTCGTTAAAGCGTTAAAGACAGAAAACGGCCAAAAAATAATGACTGATATTTACAATTCTATTAACTCGCACGACGTAAGCACTTGGGTTAAAAACTATAGATTAACGGTTGTTGAATAAAAAGCAATTTTGCAACTATTAGTGGTTGCGCAAGAAAGCAACTTTTACAACTATTAACGGTAATTGCAGTAGTAACAACAATTACAAAAAAGGAAAACGAAAATGACAAATTCATTAGTTAATAAAACGGGCAAACACAAAAACGGCATGACCCGTAGGCATAGGAAACAAATGATTTTTATATTTTCTCTTATGCTATTCCCCATTTCTCAGTGGTTGATATTTTGGTTGTATCCAAACGTCACTAATTTAGTTTTGCCATTTACCACGTATGATTTTTTCGAAGGTAAAATAGTGTTTGCTGGTTTTGAAAATCTGCTAACAGAATTCGGAAAGGTATTTTCTACGCCAGCAACACGCAACGCCTTTTTTAACTCTTGGCGTGCGTTGCCAATCAACTTTATAATTTTACCAATATCTGTAATAGTAGGGTACGCCTTTTCAAAGCACGTTCCCGGTGAGAGAATATTTAGAATACTATTCTTTATACCGTCGATAATATCAACGGTAACGCTCGTATTGTGCTTTAAGTACATATTCGAATACGCGCCAAGCGCCGACCTTACAGGTCCGGGCGCACAGCTACTTCATAAGATTGGTATAGACTGGCACGGGTGGAATATGGAATATCCCCAACAGGTATGGACCATGATATATATTTATTGTATATGGGCTGGCTTTTCGGTAAACGTTATTATGATAAGTTCTGCAATGCAAAGAATACCAGAAGCGCTCATCGAATCGGCAAAGTTAGACGGCACAGGCTTTTGGCGTGAATTGTGGTCTATAAGAATACCACTAATAATGCCAACCATTTCGGTATTTATAATAAACTCTATAATGTGTGTAACGAGTTTCTTCCTTGTGCCAATGACCTTTATGACGACGAAGGGGCCGGAAGGTATATTCGATACGTTCCCATGGTTAATGTTAAGGCACGTAGAAGAAAACGGATTAGACCCATCTACTATGATAGCAGTATCTACGTTAGGTTTTATTTTGATGATATGCTTAACGCCTATAATTATTGTAACAAAGGCTATTACAGACAAAATAACACCAGACGTAAGTTTTTAAAAGGAGAAAAGTGGTGAGAAAAGCAAAAAATATAAAATGTTTAATAACAGGATTATTATCACTTGTGTTTTGCATAACAGCTTTAATTAGCGTAGGGCAGAGCAAAACGTTTGCAAGTGATTATCAATCCCACCCCGACGGTGGTTTAAAAACCGAAGTTTTTTACGATAGGTTCGATGGCGACTTAAAGACTGAATGGACGGTAAAAGATAGCCAAATAGAAATAGAAAACTACGCCCTTCATTTTACAAAAAATTATTCTTGGGGCAACTGTTTAGTTTTAAACGCCGTAAAACTTACAGACTATACAAAAATAACCTTTGATATGCAAGCGACAAGTTATCAAAACGGCGATTTTAGTATATGTTTCGGTGGAAAAACAACGGCTACAAGAATGGACGAATACGATTTTAGGCTTATCGTTCAAAACGACAATCTCGTTGTAAATAAACTAGAACCAAACGCAAACGGTTCTTATATAGGTTCTACGGCAAACCCAATAGGTTCTAAAATTTTAGAGCGTGGGGAAAAGGTTAATTTTGAACTTATACTTCAAACTACATCTAGCCAAGCGTGTGAACTAAAAGTAAAAATTACGAGTGCAAGTGGTCAACTTGCAAACCACGTATTTAGCGATATACCTTATCTAGTTCAAAACGGTTACCTATCAATGTTCAATGCTAACTTAGAATGTGATATAACCAACTTTAAGGTATATAGCGAAAAAACTGCTTTGCAACCAACCTTTACTGATGATTTTTCGGTTGATAAAATAACTGAATCTTACACTCAAGCGTCGCAAGGGAATTGGCATATAAACACTAATATTTTAACCAAAAAAGATTACTATACTTGTAAACTTGCGGTGCTGAATTTGTCTAAGGCAAATTCTTACGCTATTAACACTATTAAACTTGAAAAAGACATTAGGGTAACCAACTCTTATCAGTTGAATTTAGAAGCAAACTTACAAAGTTTATCAAGTGGTCTTTACTACGGCGTTGGTTTTGGATTAGCAACTGTAAGCGATGCAATAGACAAAAATGCTTTTATAGGCTTTACAAAAAAATCTAACGATACAGTAGGCTTAGCCCTTGTTAAAAACGGCGCTGTTATAGAACAAGAAGATATTCCTACGGCTACTTTAAACGTTGGCGTTAGAAGTGCAGAAATTACGCTTTTATTAAAGAGTAACAACTCGGTAGAAATTAAAGTTGGCACTTTTAGAAAAGTCTTTAACAACGTTTTGACTAACGGAATGTTCGCATTAGGTAGCGTTAGCAACCCAGCGCATTCAGGCGCTATAGAAGACGGCGTGTTTACTATAAAGCAAATATCTTTAATGCAAAGCAAATATCAATCTGAAAACGCACCCGACGTATCTAACGATTTTAACGGCACTTATATGACCGACGACGGTTACGAAGAAACCTATATCAGCATACAAAAATACTACTTAGGCTCTGGTGTAGAATTAAAACCAAAAACTGCTTGGGAAAGCAGTAACGGTATTTCTTTTACAAGCGCAGATACGGGATCTTGCTTTGGTTATAAGGCAGAATATTCCGACTTTATTTTACAATTTGATGTGGTTGTAAACACGGCGTTTAGAGACCAAAGTATGTTTGGTATATCATTTGGCAAATCAACTATTGGTAGCACCTATATAAACTCGCAATCTATAAGTTTTATTCGTGACCAATGGGGCGTTCCAAGAACGGATGAAAACTATATTTCACTTTGGAACTGTACCGATAGCGAGGGAAGAGCGGCCTCTACCTTTACCCAAAACGGCTACGGCGAATACGATTTTTACAAAGATACGCAAACTAAATATAACTTTATGTTTGTAGCAAAAAATCGTAGCGTAAGCGTTTACTTTAAAGAAGATGGCGAACCTATTTCACAATTAGGCAAGCGTAGGTTATTGATAGATAACGTAAACACAAGCGGTTACGTAACCGTGTTTGCGGGTGGTGGTTTATCTATAGATATATCTAACTTTAAACTTGTAAATATCGCCCCAGACGCTACAGGAAAATCTGCAATTTCTTTACGTGAAGATTTTAGCGGTGAATTGTCTAGCGAAATTGCGTTAACGGGTGGTAAGGTAGAAAACGGCAAAGCCGTTCTTACCGACGGCAAGTTAGAAATTGCAAAAGATAGAAACTTCTTTATTTCTCAATTTGCAGTTTCATCAGTTACAAATAATTATTCGTTTAACTTTGGTGATTACCAACTTAAATTTATTCCAAGCGAAAACAAGGCGCAGTTAATTTACAAGGGCGAAGTTGTAAAGACCTTAAAAAGCCCCGTTGGAACAACTAGTATGTCTAGCCTAAACAACAAAAACTTACAAATAACCGTTATAGATAATAGGGTAATGGTTGGAGCAAGAAGTGATGGCGACCCGTACGATAAATTTAGCGAATTGATTATAAACGAAGTTTTAGACGTAGCGCCAACAAGTGGCAAAATATCTATTACTTGCGAAGGCAAAATGGAAATAGACCAATTAAAGGTTTATGCGTTAGACCATACCTATTTAGCACAAACGATTAACGAGGCAGACGACCCGCAAAACCTATCACTTTGGGAAGTTCTACCAGATGATCCAAATGCTGCTGATCAGCCACAAGAACAAAAAAAGGCTGGTTGCAAAGGTGCGATTAACACAAGTTATTTTGCACTATTAGGAGTAGCTGCGTTGGCGGTAATTTTAAACAAAAAGCGCAACGGCGACAAGGGGGTGTAATATGAAAGCAAAGGTAACTAAATTTAGCAATAAAGCAATAATACTTTGTTTGGTAGCATTACTATCTTGTATTTTTTGCGTAATCGGGTGTTCAAAAAAACCGGACGATAGTGGAAAGGTAAACTACAACAACGACCCACAATACCTATTTGCGCTAAACGCACACATAAACGATATAAGACCGGGTGTAGAAACAACCCTTTCTACCGAATACGTTGGCGACGTTCACGGTGTGCTTGGCGTAAAGAGAACAAGGCTTAATATGTCGTTTAACGACCTATTTGAAGTTACTAGGGACAACGGTTTAATATTTAAACAATCACAAAGATTGGCTTACAGAAAACTTATAGATAAATACAAATCGGTAGGGGTAACGAGTATACTCGGCGTAACCGATAACTTCTTATATCCATACGGATATGAAACATCTATCGACACGGTTGTACCCGACCCACTATTCGAAAGAGAAGAGTATTTACTATGGTGTCAACTTAATGCGGAAGCATACAAAATGATAGCCATAGAATACCCCGAAATTAGGTATTTCGAACCTTGTAACGAACCAGACGCGCCTAACGGAATGCAACTTACAAAAAACGGTTGTAGTTGGAACAACGTTACGGCAAACTTTATTTACCCGCCCGAAGATGAAGCGCATATTTTAGCCGATTTAATGTGGTATATGAATAAAGCCGTAAAAAGTGTAGATAGCAACTGCGTAGTTGTTTTACCAGGTCTATGCGCCTTTATTTCAACCATAGATTATTTAGATTTTATTTACACTGCAATAGAATCCGGCTGTCATCCAACAGGTCAACAATATAATGACAAAAACCCAGATAACTATTTTGGTATTTTAAACTGGCACCCTTATCCATCCGTTATATATAGCAATTTCGATAAAGAGTGGATAGAAACGGGTTGGGTAGATTTTAACAACCAAATGTATGCGGTAGCGCAAAAACACGGCGACGGCGATAAAAAGGTTTGGTTTACCGAAATAGGCTTTACCGACAGAGGTTTTGGCGAAGCAAGAGAGGCTGAAATAGGTAGTTATATTGCGCCTATGTATAATGTTGTTAAAGAAAAAATGCCATACGTAGAAAGTTTATTCTGGTACGTTATAGGCGACTATTACGATTCGCCTGTAAGCACTAGCGAAGACCACTTTGGTCTATTCTACGCTTTAGGCGACCCTGTAGGTCAAGGCAAGCCTAAGGCTATAGCAAAAGAATTATACACCTACTTCCATAACGGCAGTACAGATTATTCTCCGTTATACGACGTGGCTTTAAAACATTTAAACGGGTAAAAGTGTAAAACACTTAAATATATAATTAGGAGGAAATTTATGAAAGCAAAAAGAACGCTAGCCTTGTGGCTATTGTCTGCAATGTTTGTTGTTTGTAGTTTCTTTGGCGTGTTATCTTTAAATAATAAAGAAGTTCGTGCAGAAACAACAACACCAACATGGCAACAAACTTTAATAGCAAATTCAAATGATGGTATGATAGCGTTTCCAACGCCTATTGATAATTGGAAAACTTCTACATCGGTAATATCTTTCGATAGTGACCAACCATCAGTTACAATCACGCTTTTATATAGTAATATGGAAAACTATAGCCATAGAGCAACCGAAAAGAATGTCTTTAGCGGTACTTTGGTAGAAGCGTCACCATCAAATTATTATCACTACGAAATAAACGCTAGCGCGTTTGACGTAAAAGGTGGTGGTGAATATACGGGTGAAGAAACGGTATATGGATTTTCAAACCGTGGTTCTGCAGAGTTTAAAATTGCTAATTTGCAAGTAACTGGCTTGACGGTTGACGAAAACGCAACCCCAACCCCAACGTGGGAACAAACAGTAGAAGTAGGTAGCACTGTAATTGCATTTGAATCGCCGGTTGAAAACTGGATAGAATCACCTGCAGTTTTACATTTTGATAGCGATCAACCATCTGTTACAATTACTCTTTTGCTCGACATAAACGACTGGAGTAGTAGAGTAACTACTAAAGGTGCGTTTAGTGGAACTTTAGTTGAGGCATCGCCATCAAATTATTATCACTACGATCTAAATATAAGAGATTTCACCCTTGAAGGTGCTAAAGGTGATGGCACGGAAACAGTTGTTGGTTTTTCAAACCGTGGTAGCGCATCTTTCCAAATCGCAAATGTTGAGGTTACGGGTATCGAACATCCAACGTACGAAACGCCAACTAAAGTTTTAAGTCTTGGTGATTTAACTGTTGGTGGTAACTCAATAGGCGAAGAAAAGATTTTAAACGGCTCGGATGCTAAATACGATTTCGATTCAAGTTTCTTAAGCGCAAATAAGTCTTTAGTATTTAAGTTTAAGTTTACGCCAAAAGCACCTTGGTCTGCAGAAGCCGACGGTTTACAAATGAACCTCCTTGGCGAATGGGCAAATACAGGTGGTATTTGGGTGCGTCCTGATAAGATTTATATGTTGGGTGGAAACAATCCAAACGTTGCTAGCACGCTCGTAGCAGATACTACTTACGAGTTTGAATACGGCCGTTTAGCAATAATGGAAGGCAACACTTTCTCTGGTGACTATTATTACTACTTAAAGATAGATGGTAATCTTATAGTTGAACGTACGATTTCTGCACAAGAACTTGACGATAAGTATAGCGTAGGTGTAGACGTTGCAAAAGTTTGGATTCAAAGTAAAGCAGCAACCTACCACGTAATGCAAGATATTGATTACGTTCCTCAAGAGCCTATCGTAGAAACTTACGAAACACCGGCAAACGCTATAAGCGTTGGCGATTTAAAAGAAAACGGCAACCTTGTTGGTGATGAACTTTCGTTAAATAATAAAAATAATGCAATACTTAGTTACGATTCAAACTTTAAAACTGCAAATAATTCTGTAATATTTAAATTCAAGTTTGTTACAAATCAATGGTCAGTAGACGGTGATGGTATTCAAATAGGCTTAATGGGTAAATGGGCAGTGGAAGGTGGCTTATGGCTACGCCCAGACAAAGTAAGAATTATAAAAGCGTCGGGTTACGTAGAAAGTATAACCCTTGCTCCAAATGCTACTTACGATATAGAATACGGTCGTTTAGCAATTTTAGAAAACGGCGTATATACCGGCAGTTTCTATTTCTATGTAAAGATAGACGGCGAACTAAAAGCGACTTACGAAACTACACAAGCATCTATGTTAACAAGCAATAAAGCTACAACTGATGACCTTGCGCAACCAAATGTTTGGATTCAACGCAAAGAGGGTTTGGCTAACGTTATGCGTGATGTAGATTATGTTTCATTTACTTACGAAACACCAGACGTTGTAGACGTTAGCGACTTATTGTATAACGGTTTACCATTTGGCGGTGCTTATACCATAGCAACGACTCGCTTTACAATCGGTAAAGAATTAACTGCAACAAACCATTCGTTATCGTTTAGATTTGTATTTAATCCTAAAACTTGGGATGAAGATGGCTCGCCACAAATTCACTTTATAGATAGTTATTCCGACACGGGCTTTGCTTGGTTAAAACCAAATAATGCGTATATCTTAAAGGCAGACGGCAAATATACATCTTCTGGCTCTGCTATTTCAAACGCACTTCATTTAGTAGAAGTTGGTAGGCTTGCAAAAGTTAGCGATGCCGACGGCTCTGTAATGGGTTACAAATTCTTTGTTAAGATAGACGGCGTAACCGTTGTAGAATACGAATTAGCATCTAGCGAATTTGCGTCTGTTTCTAACTTGCAAGATATTTTAAATAGCAAAACCATATTTATTACAACCGACGTTGGCAACCAAATTTACGACGTAGATTACTTCCCACAAATGGAAAACGCAGGTGATCTTTACCTTGTTCCATGGAGACTTTCTGCAAGTGGTATAGCATTTACGGCAAGTATCGAAAGTAAAATATACAACTTTAGAAAGATAACCGAAAGCGGTATAATAGTTGTTCCTACTAAAAACGTAACGGGCAATATTACTTTAGAAAGCACTTACGAAAATCTATTAGTAATTCCTGCTTCAGTTAGCGAAAACGCAGGCTTAACACTATTAAAAGCAGGTGTTCTTGGTATTTTAGACGGCAATATTTGTAAAGACTATACGGCAGTTGCATACGTTAAATACGCAGGTGCTGATGGTGGCGTAATTGTAGCGTACTCTAAACCTGCAACAACGAACCTATACGAACAAATTAGCAAGGCGGAAAGCGTTCCAGCGGAAGTTAGCGCAAAACTCAGCAAAGCGCTTGCAGTTAATATCGACCTTGCAACGAGCGCCGTAGCAGGAGCAAGCATTAGCGGTGCAATAGGCGATAACACCATAACTTTAACGGGTAGTTCGGCAAGTTATTCTTGTTATATGATTAACGGACAAGAAGTTTTAGCAGGGGAAACAATCGTTCTTGGCTATTCTACTTACACCGTTGCAATTAACGCAAACAAAATTACTTTAACAAAGGTTGCAACCGAAACCGTATTTGGCGTTAGCGAACACTATACAGTTTTAAACGACCATTATCCAGAATATTTAACGCCTGAAAATATTGCTCTAGCAATGGATGAATTAGGTTTAACTTCTTATCGTTTCGATATTGCTCTTAGTGATTTATTCTCCGTTAAAGAAGGCGATAAGTTAGTTTTAAGGGTAGATGCTTACCAAAAGATTAACGCCTTACTTTCTCAAATGGAAGAACAAGGTAAAACGGATAGTTTAGCAGTTCTTTGGTATATTCAACCTTACGGCCACGATTACAGTTGGGACGGCGCAAATAACTACGTTGGCTCTGAAAAGGTTATAGATTTCCGATCAGACTGGTATACGCGTTATTTAGACCTAAACGAAGAAGCAGTAAGACAAGTTGCGCTTTTATTCCCACAAGTTGTAAACTTTGAAGTTTGGAACGAACCAGAACTTTACGACCAAATGGTTGGTTGGGACGGCTCTACTTTAACAAGATTAACGCCAACCCAAAAGGCGCAATTCTTAACCGATATTATGTATCGTGTAAACCGCGCGTTAAAGAGCGTTAATAGTGATATTATACTAACAAGCCCATCTTTATGTACCTTCCAACAACGTTATGACGAAGTTGATTGTACTACCGACGTATTCTTAAGATCTATATACGAGGCAATTGCAGATAATATTGCGCCAACCGGTTGCGAGCAAGATACAAAGGCAGATAACTATTTCGACGTTGTAAATATTCATCCATACGTTGGCGTAGGTAATACAACCGATAGTAACTGGGAAAATTGGTTAGAAACAATTCATCAAATTTCGGTAGAAAACGGCGACGCAAACACGCCTATATGGATTACGGAATTCGGCTTTAACACAAACGGGCTTACTGATAGTGAAATAAACAGTAAAGCAAGTATTCTTTCTTCTATAATTTCTTTAATTAAAAATACCGATTATATTACCAGAGTATATTTCTACACCGCAATCGACGATTCTACGTCTGAACAAAAATGGGGTTTATTTGCTTGGAACAACCGTTTAGAAATTAAAGCGACGGGTAATGCTGTTAAAGAAGCGCTTAAATAATTGCCAATAAAGGGGTTAAACATGAAAATTAAAAACTCAAAAAATTTAATAGTGATTGTTTTGGCTATGTTTTTATGGGTTAGCGTTTTCATAGGGGTTAAAACAATGGCTTATGCTTCAAGTACTGCCTTTAATCCGGGGGCTACAATAGGCCTCGGTCAGGTAGATTTAAGCATAAACCATAAAATAACCTTTGAAAGCGACGTTAATTTAGACGGAACTAACAACGCACTTGTTTTTGCTCTTGTAGATGACCAAGGCAATTATCTTACCGAAGCCCACTCGGTAGTAGGTACTATTCCCGCTAATTCCATTTTAAATATGGAAGGTATTAATAGCGTATGGTTTGGAGATTTACCCACTGCCGTTGGTACTAAAAATGCAAACACCTACGAAATAGAAACGTTAGATATTTTAAAAGGTGCAAGTGGAACTAAAAACGTAAGTTTAAAGATTTTGGCAATAAAGGGTAGCGTTGTTAATTCTGCTGTATCTATTACGCAGTTGTTACCAGAAATTACGAATTATAACATTACTTTAAACGAAAACATTTTAGTTAACTTTATAGTAAACATGAACGGACACAAAGACGTTACCGCAAAAGTTACCTTTAACGAAGAAGATTTTGTTTTACCAATAGAAGACGGCTCGTTTACCTTTGATAAGGTTTATCCACAACACATTGGCGACACAATGACGATAGCGCTTATGCAAAACGGCGTTCAAATTGGCGAAACTTTAACCGAAAGCGTTAAAAACTATTGCGAAAAGGTAATTGCTTTAGAGCAAGTTGCAGGCTTTACCGCCGCTAAATTAGAAGCATTTAAACAACTTGCCGTAGATTTATTATACTACGGCGCAGAAGCGCAAAAATATATCAATCATGACATAGAAAATTTGCCAACTAGTAACGTTCAATCAGAGCCTACAACTTTTAATCAAAATAGTTTAGAGAGCGATACTGCTGGAACTCAACCAACTCGTTCGCAAACTACAAACGAGAATTATTATTGGAAAAGTGCAAATATCGTTTACGGAAGTCAATTATTCTTCAGGTTTAAGTTCGTAGCGCCTGCAGATAGTCAAAACCTTTCTGTTACCGTTGACGGCAACACCATAGAACAATTTACCAAAGTGGAAGATAATTCTCTTGCGCAGGGTTTATGTTATTACGTGTTTGATTACGAAGTTTCTCTTACAAAATTTAACGAAGTGTTAACTTTACAACTAAAACAAGGAAGCGAAGTTTATCAAACTTTAACCTACACGGTTAATTACTATATTTTACAGGCGTTAGAAATTTACCAAAGTTCAAACGTTAAGTACTGTGAACTATTAAAAAGATTATACAACTACGGAAAGAGCGCATCCGAATTTTTAAAGGTAGCGTAATAGGGGGGTAATTTTTATGAAAAAAGAATATAAAAGGGTAGAAATTACCATTATAGTGTATAATCAAGACGTAATTCGCGTTTCTGGCCCAATAGTTGGGGAAGAAGTTGAATTCGAAGACGATTAACAGTTGATTTATTAGGTATTAAAGTTATGAAAAAAATAATTCTTACCTTAACCGTTATCATTACGATATTATGTTTATCTGTTTTTACAATTTTTTGTTCTTTACAGGATGAAGATTCTACTAATAATTCTTCAAGCGAAACCAGTGAAGAGAGTAGTCCTTCTATTGAAGACAGCGAAGACAGCAGTAGTGATAATAACCAAAACGACAGTAGCCCAGAGGATAATAGTTCTAACGATATTCACGGTCCTATTATCCCTGTTGGCTAAAATACTTCAACCAATAATAATTCGCAAAAACGAATTTACCTAACTTTAGTTTAATATTTAACTATATTAAACTAATTACATAGGGATTATGAAGAGAGGTAAAATATGAAAAGTAAAAGGAATAAAAGTTTATTGACAATTTTGTTAGCAATGCTTTTAACTTTTTCGCTATCTATAGGTATTGGAACGATGGCCCTTGCTCAAAGTTCACCACTTGGGGCAGGCGCTAGCGTTAGCCTTGGCGAAGTAGATTTTAGCAAAAACTACGAAATTACTTTTAATAGTAACGTTAACGTAAACGGCGTAGACAACGCTCTTGTTTTCGCCCTTACCGACGAACACGGTAATTATCTTACTAAAGCGCATTCGGTAGTAGGCGATATTCCTGCAAACTCTATTTTAAATATGGAAGGAATAAATGCCGTTTGGCAAGGCGATTTGCCAACTGCCGTAGGAACTAAAAACGAAAGCGTTTACGCCATAGAAACAAAAGACCTTGTTTTACTTGATGGCGTTAGTGGTATTAAAAATGCCAGTTTTAAAGTTCTAGCAACAAAGGGCAACGTTGTAGATGCTCAAATTAGTTGTGCCGAAGTTAAATATTTAGTTAAGTTTGGCGATGCTGAAGGTGTTGAATATAGTTATAATCAAACTATTTTAGCGCCCGAAGATGCTGTTCGCAATCCGGATTTAACCTACCATTATATATTTGAACAATGGAACGGTGATGACGGAAGCGTATTTGCGTCAGGCGTTAAAGCAACTAAAAACGTTGTTTATACCGCACAATTTGCTCAAGTTGCGCACGAGTTGTCAAACGTTGCAGAAGTTCCTGCAACCGAACAAAACAACGGTGTTTTTGCACACTCTACGTGTAGTGGCTGTAGCGTATTGATTAAAGATAACGCAGTCGTTTCTCAAAGTGATTTAATTATACCCGCTATAGGGCATACCCATAATTACGTTGCTACTTTCGATTGGTCAAACGCTTTAGTGGGCGAAAAACCGGTTGTAGTATTTAATTGTAGTTGTGGAGCAACACACACTTTAGACGCGCAAGATATTTCTTTGGTAGAAAAAGAAAATTCTCGCGTAGAACCAAGTTGTGTAGAAACAGGTAGCGTTGTATTCGTTGCATCGGCTACTCACGAAGGCGCTCATGCGCAAGAAGAAAAAGAATACGTTCTTGAAAAGGTTGACCATAGCCTTGGCGAAAAGGTACAAGCGCAACAACCACAACTTGGCGTTAACGGTAATTTAGAATATTGGGAATGTTCAGTTTGTCATACCCACTTTAAAGATGAAAACGCAAGCGCTATTTACGGCGAAAACGAATGGGTTATTGGCGCTTTATATTTAGAAGACGCAAACGTTGTTTCTATTTCCGATTTCACAAGGGGTGGCTCTTACGTTGGCGATTTCGTTAAGGTCGAATCTAACACTAACTACCAATATGATGCAGGAAAACTAACGAGTAACGGTTCTATCATCTTTAAGGCTCAATACTATACCAAAGAGTTTGCAACAGGCGACGTTGGCGCAACCCAAATTAGGCTTCACGAAAGTTGGGGCTACAATGGTACAATTTGGTTTAAAGCAGAAAATACCGTTATGTATCATATGGAAGGTAGTACGCCAAAGCACGTTCTTGCTGATGCGCTTGAAGAAGGCGCTGTTACCACATTTGAATACGGTCGCCGTGCTATTATGAACGCAAACGGTACTTTCAGTGGTAAATGGTACACCTATTTAATTATAGGCGATAGCCAAACCCCAATTTTAGATTGGACGTTTAGCAACATTTCTAACGACGACCACGATAGCGCTTGGGTTAAGGCAAGTAATGCAATATTTATTACTAGTTCAGGCGCGAAGAACATTTTCTTCGACATAGACTTTAACGCTTATAAAACCGTTGTGTTTAAAAACGGCGAAGAAGTTTTAGATACTCAAACTGTAGTTTATGGTGATAAGGCAGTTGCCCCCGAAGCGCCAACCGCCCCACAAGGTTTATACTTCCACGGTTGGTCGGAAGACGGCGAAACCGTATTCGACCCAACTACTAGCGTTATTACCCAAGATTTAGTTCTTTCTCCTCTATTTGGTCAAGAAGTTGCCATTGTAACCTTTAAAGATGGCGATACAATCTTAAAAGAAGAAAGGGTTGTAAAGGGCGAAACGGTAGGTGAGTTTATGCTAGAATACGATATTTTAGCATCGCGTAAAGTATTTATGGGCTGGAAGGTAAACGGCGAAGGCGAAATCTTCGACTATGCAACACCATTAAACGAAGATACAGTTCTTGTTGCTAGTTGGGCAAACTTAGAAGATTGTTTAGATCAAGTTGATGCATTTAGTATTTCTGACCTATTATTAGCTGGACAGCCCGTTGGCGACATTATTACCTGTAAAGGTATTTACACTCGTCCACTATCTAATTCTAACGGCTCAACGCTATTTAAATTCCAGTTCGACGTAACGCAATGGGCTGTAGACGACGATGGTTTCCAAATTGGTTTTTCAGACCAAACTCATCCATCACGCATAAACGGTTCACTATGGTTAAGACCAGACCGTGTTAGAATTATTAAATATGTAAACGGCGATACTTCATACGTAACATGCGATCCAATTACTACGGGAATTCACGACGTAGAATACGGTCGTTTGGCAATTCTTGCAGGGGATAACTCTACGGGTTACTTCTATATTTACGTTAAAATTAACGGTGTATTGTTTGGCGAATACGTAACGCCTATCAGCACAATCGCATCCTCAGAACTTTCAAATGCAGGTCTATATTTAACGGGTACTCAAGGTGTTCCTAACAATATGATGAATGCTGATTTCAGCGGTGAATTAACCGTTACCTTTGTAAATGCTAGCACAAGAGAAACAATAGCCGATACGGTAGTATCGTTTGGCGAAGTTATCCAAGAACTAGACGTTCCACAAGCGCCACAAGTAGCAGGTAAAACCTTTGTTGGTTGGTACGATGAAAACGGCGAACAAGTCGATTTTACTAGTTATGAAGTAAGAAGGAACGTTAATATTTACGCTATTTACCAAGATGAAGAAATGATTGAAGATGAAGTTTACTTTGACGACAGTTCATTCCTTCCAGTACTAAGTTTTGCCGTAGCAAGTGACGTTCACATTGGCGATTCAACGTCTATAAGAAACACTCGTTTAAATTCGTTATTCGATATTGCTTACTCATACGCTGAACAGGGTAGTCATAGCGCCCTTGACGCCGTATTATTTGCCGGTGATATTTCAGATACAGGTAGTGCAAATCAATTATCTGCATTTAAAGCAATAGTAGATGCTAAAGTAAAGTCAGGAACTGAGCTCTTAGTCACTATGGGTAACCACGAGTTCTACAACGGTTTATCAACTGAACAAACTATGCAAAACTTTATGCAAATGTTCGGTCAAAACGCGCACGTTGTTATTAATGGTTTCCACTTTATTTACTTTGCGCCAGACGTAGGTCAAGGCGAAGGCTTTAGCGCGCAAACCTTAAGTTGGGTAGAAAACCAACTTGCAATAGCAGTAGCAGATAATCCAAATCTTCCTATTTTCGTAATGCAACATCAACATCCACAAGATACCGTTTACGGCTCTGATGATTGGGGTAGATCGGAACTTAACGCTATATTTAATAAATATCCACAAGTGGTAGACTTTTCTGGTCACTCACATTATCCAATAAACG
Organism: Clostridia bacterium; assembly: GCA_017396365.1. Lineage (GTDB taxonomy): Bacteria > Bacillota > Clostridia > Christensenellales > Borkfalkiaceae > UBA10281. The sequence goes on from JAFQMD010000014.1 coordinate 28,705, forward strand.
ACCCACGTTCGGCATGGCAAGGTATATACACGGCATTTGGCACGGGTACTCTTCACTACTACGAAACGGGTATTAACGGATACAAAACCGCAGGAGTATTCCCGACTGGTAACGGTGGCTGGGCAAGTTCGCCAAGCGCAGGCTCATCAGTTGGTCTATTCCAAATGGTTGAAGTTGACGCTACAGGTTCATTCCGTATTTCTATTATAGAAATAGATACTAACCAAGTAATAGGTTATTACTACGTTCGTAATGCAGCAGAAGGCTTTAAACTAAAATATTCACACACTATTCGTCAAGCAAACTCTGAAAAACCTGCTTTTAAGCAAGGTGATGAGTTGACGGTTTCTTGCGATAGTTTACTCGCTCAAGCAACCGTAACTATTCCACAAGCAGTATGTTCAACAGATCCTATCGACCATTACCGTGTAGAATTGTATTTAGACGATGTTCGCCAAAGCGTAAGTTACGTGCTTTCAGATTACTTCTTTATTCCAACGCCAGAAAGCGTATCTATTACATTTAGTAACCTATTAGGCGAAAGAGAATATACGGTTAAAGTTTACGCTGTAAGCGCTTGGGGTAAGATTAGCGAAACGGCTTTGGAAAAGACCTTCGTTACGGATGAACAAAGATATACTATTGCATACTTTGTAGATGGTAAAGAAGTTGCAAATAGATACTATTTTGCAAGTGACGTAAATACCCTTTACGATGAACACGGCAACGTTGCTTACGAGCCAGAAGTTCCTTCTATACTCGGCGCTATTGGTCGTTGGGAATACACAAGCGAATTATTAGATGGCGACGTTGTAGTATACGCAAGGTATGACGGAACTGTCACAACTACCGACGACGATATCGTTTTAGATAAATACGATGGTGAAATCGTTGATTCTGCTTTCGATATAGTTAGATTCTACTTAAATCTTGGCAATGCAAGTCAACAAGAAGCATGGCTACAAAATTGGATGCCAGATGGTACTTACGACAAACAATCGTTAGTATTTAGTTGGGAAGGCGATAGTGATACCGGTTGGACGCTAATGTTTGCGCAAGACCAAGACTTTATAAACCCGTTTATAGTAGATTCAAGAAAGTTCCCAGAAATGTTTAACGGCAACAGTATATCAGGCGTTGGTATATTTGTACCTGGCAAGACCTACTATTGGAAGGTTATCAGCAATGATAGTGGCAAATCTTCTGCAGTTGATAGTTTCACCGTTTTAGATGCGCCTGTTCGTTGGATAAGCGCAGATACAATTTACAATATGCGTGATATAGGTGGTTGGACTACCGTTGACGGTTACCAAGTTGTATACGGTAATATTTATCGTGGTGGTCAACTTGCACTTGATTTAAGTCACGAACTTTCTTATATGAGCGATTATTCTTACCTTGTATTTGATTATCTTGGCATGAAGAGTGAAATAGAACTTCGTGGCGATATTCCTGTGCATACTCAAACACAATGGAACAAGTATTTAGATTGCGTATACGTTAGTGGTGCTTCTTACGGTTCAATAGAGGGTGGTTCCGCATCGGGTATATTTGGACTAAATAGCCAACACCGTGCTATGTATCAAAACGTATTTGCTTTGCTTGCAGATGAAGATAACTATCCAGTATACTTCCACTGTAGTTGGGGTGCGGATAGAACGGGTACTCTTGCTTACCTAATCAACGGTTTACTTGGTGTTCCATACGAACAACTTGCCGCCGACTTTGAGCTTACAAGCTTTAGTGGTTCGGGTATTCGTGAACGTGCTGCCGCATTTGATGCAATGCATCGTTCAATGATGAGCGAATACGGTACCCAAAGTGGCTTGCTTAAAGACGCTATCGAAAGATACTTAAAAGAATATATTGGTGTTCCTCAACAACACATTGACGCTATTCGTAGCATAATGTTAGAAGAAAAAACTTCTGAAGTTATATACCACGAAGTTTCGTTTATGGTCGATGGTCAAAATTACTACACCGTAAAAGTTGTGCACGGTCAACCTGTTTTCTTAAATTCAAGCAATCTAAACTTCTTTGACAGATACGTTGTAGGTTGGTTGTTAAACGGCGAACCATACAATATGGAAAGTGCTGTACTTCAAGATTTAGTATTAACGGCACAATTTAAGCAGGTAGAATTTGAAAAGTACGACGAGTTTACAATGTCTGACCTCGATGGAGTTGAAGAACCGTACACGCCAACCTTAAATCAAGTTGACGTTGGTACTTTTGTAGGTTACCATAACAATGGTTACAGAGTATTCACCTTTAAATACAACACTGCTGGCGTAACCGATGACGGTGTTCATATTGAAATTGCCGACCCAATGTGGGGTATGAAATCACACTTATGGCTACAATCTGACCACAACATAACCATTTACACTTCGGGCGACTTTGTTAGTCCAATAATCAAGGGCTTTGCATTTGATCCAAACAGAGATTATATCGTTTCAGTTGGTATCGTTAAGCCTTTAAACGGCCCATATGCTAATAAGAATATGTTCTTTGTAATGATCGACGGTCAACTTTTAGGTTGCTACGAAGTATTAAGTAACCTTGAAAACCACACCGTAAGTTTTGCAGGTACTCAAGGCACAATTACAAGCGTTGAATTATTAAGAACTGTTGAAATTTGGATAGACGGTCAACTTGTTAGAAGTGAAGTTGTGGCTAACGGTCAAACAATCGCTTCTTTACAAGACCCAACAGCGCCGGAAGGCAAGTATTTCGTTGGTTGGATAGACGATTACGGTAGAACTTGGACCTCATCAAGTATCGTTAGTGCAGATATGACTTTAACTGCAGTATTTGAAGAGTTCAAACTTTCTGTAAGCGTTGTAGACCAAGATGGTAATCACTTGATTTCTGGTTACGAAGTTACTGTTGGAAGTAGGGTTGCAGACTTAGAAGTACCGGTTGTATCAGGCGAATATCAATTCGTAGGTTGGTATAATGGTCAAACCAAACTTGGAGAAAACGACGTTATTACTTCTGATATGGTATTAACTGCTATGTTCGAAAGAATAGGTGGCGAAGACCCAGAACCACAGCCGGGACCAAAGCCAGATGATTCAAGTTCAAGCAGTAGCGAAACTAAAAAGAAAGGTTGTTTCGCTTCGGTAGCTAACACAAGTCCTATGATATTAGCAATGCTTCTATCAATGAGTTTAGTTATGATTATTAGAAGAAAAACTAAAAACAATAACTAAATAAAAACATTTCGGTCTGCTGCAACTTATTGCAGCAGACCGAATTATATGGTATAATATTAAAGGCTCTATCACAACTCGTGACTGATATTTAAAGGTTTATCTACTTCGCAATACTAGTCTTTTTACGGCTTTTTGCAATTCCGATTACCAACAAGGTAATTCCCTTGCAAAAATCTCGCAAAAATCCCGTCTTGCTTGTATCTAACCCTTTAAATTTAATCAGTCATACGTTGTGACATAGCCATATTAAAAACAAGACTTGACATTACCATACTTTAAAGGAAAACGTTATGAAAAATATTACTGTTCATAATTATAATATAAATGCAAATTTAAAAAAGGAAATTACAATTTGTCATATTAGTGACTGTCATTTAACCGAATACGACGAATTTTCTACTAAAGAGGAAATTGATTTTGCCAATCAACAAACGCTGCACTGGCAAAAAATGAGGCATTCTTTTGCAACTGGGTATAAAGAGAGTTTTGGTGGTGATGCAACAATTCCCGCTTGCGTTCATTTAGATAATTTGTTAAAGGTAAGCGAAAAAAGTGATTGCTTGGTTTTTACCGGCGACATGTTCGATTATATGAGCGGTGCTAATATTCGCGCGTTAGAAGGAAGGATTAATAAATTAAAAAAGCCTTTTATTTACGTTTGTGGCAATCACGAAATTCCAAGTCAATTTCCGGATGATTTATCTATTTCCGTAATTAAACAAGAATTGCAAATTGTGGATTTGGGCGAAGTTATAATAGTGGGGTTTGATAACTCTAAAAGGGAAATCACCCCAAGCTTGTTTAAGCGTATTAAACAACTGCAAAAGGGTGGTAAAAAATTAATTATTGCAATGCACGTTCCAATAGTAGTAGAGGGCAATACTCTACATCAACAAACCTCCGAATATTTCAAATTTAACTATCCAAATTGTCCGCAAATAAATTTAGATTTTGTTAATTTTATTAAAGAAAGCAAAAATATCATAGCCCTTCTTTGCGGCCATTTGCACTTTTCTAACAACGTTGATATAAGCCAACACACAAGGCAATTCGTGGCTTCACAAGGGGTTGCAGGGCATATAAACGTATACAATTTAAAGTAGATTAAATTAATACATATATAGCGCGGGAAAAGATTGTTTTTATAAAATTAAATAAACACATTTTGGGGAATTTGTTATGAAAAACAACTGTTTTAAACCTGGTCAAGTTTGGCTAGATACTAACGGCGCTCCAATACAAGCTCACGGCGGAAGCGTGCTCTTTATAAACGGCACATACTATTGGTATGGCGAAAATAAAGAAAAAACGGTAGGCGACGGCAAGTATTGGACTTACGGTATAAAATGTTATAGCTCTACCGATTTATATAATTGGCAAGATTTAGGCTTTATTATTCCGCCTAGCGAAGATGAAAAAAGCCCACTTTATCCCAAAAATATGATTGATAGACCACATATCGTTTACAACGAAAAGACCAAAAAGTTCGTTTGTTGGTTAAAGATAATGTATCTAGAGGGTATTCAAGCCGTAACAATTTTAACAGCCGATAAAATTACAGGGCCATACACCGTTATAAAAGAAAAGTTTAGACCACTTAATATGGATGCCGGCGATTTCGACTTGGTAATCGCCCCCGATAAGAAGGGTTATTACTATTTCGAAAAAGTGCACACCGAATTGATATGCGCAACGCTTACTGACGATTATACTGACGTAACGGGGGAATATACAAGCCATTTTCCCCTTGAGGGCCCACCGTTTGTAAGGGAAGCCCCAGCCTATTTTACAAAAGACGGCAAGCACTACTTAATTACTAGTGGCACAACGGGTTATTATCCAAACCCCTCTGAAATAGCGGTGGCAAGCCACTATCACGGACCTTTTACCGTGCTTGGCAATCCCCACGTAGGCGATGAAACGGATACGTCCTTTCATAGCCAAATATCTTCGGTTTTTAAGGTGCAGGGCAAAAAGAATTTATATATTGCCTGTGGCGATAGGTGGTTGCCAAAGCTTATGCACGTGCCTTATAAAGCCGTTAGAGATATGTTTAAGGGCTGGTTTACGGGCGATATGGCAAAGGGCGAGCAAATTGTAAAAGAATACAATTTGCCAAAATATGAAGCAACGTGCAGCGCCACCTACGTTTGGTTGCCAATAGTGTTTGAAAATGATAAGCCTAAAATTTATTGGCATAATAGTTGGAAGATAGAAGACTTTGAATAATTGCTTTTATACGGTGCGAAATCTTTTTACACCGTATAAAAGGCAAGAAAATACAACTTAATATTTAAAGGTGTTGCACTTAAAAGCATAATTAACAATTATAAAAAATCAAAAAGCACCCAAGGGTGCTTTTTTAAATAAGTTGCCGTATAAGTCGATTAACGGCATGTTTTGCGTGGTATAAACACATTGCTATTGTCACTTATATAAATAAAAACAACAAAAAAATAAAAGTGTTCGGGTTAGGTTTATACTACTCCGCAAGTGAAAAGGACACCTAAAGTAGGTGTCCTTTTCGCTTGTCAAGAGTGTTTTTTTATTATTAAAAACTGCTTAGAGTTTCGGTTATTGACTGTCAAAAGTGCAATTAATCGACTTATAGCGGGGTTTTTCGATAATAAATTAAAGCAAAAGTCTTCGCTTTTACGCAAAGACTTTTTAGTCTGATATTATTAATTTACTCTTCTTTCTGTATTGCGACGGTGTTATTCCGTAAAACTCTTTAAAGACGTGATTAAAGTGGCTCAAAGATGCGTACCCTATTCTTGTGCATATATCAAGCGTATTATAGTCGGTTGCCATTAAAAGGTTTTTTGCATAAGTCATTTTAAGGTTGGTTAAGTATTTTATGGGAGTGGTGTTTAAGTGGTCTTTAAACGCTTTTACGATAACTGGGCTTGAGTACGGACATAGGGCGTACATATCGTTTACCGTTTTATCAATGAAATAAGGTTTAGAAATCTCGTTTAATAGTGATGAAAACCAAGAGGGGTACGTTTCGTTTTCTCTGCAAGTAGATATATTGAAAATCGAAAGCATATTAAAAAGCAATAAGTCGTAATTGATATTTCGTTGTTGAGTTTCGTCTGAAGGGATGGTGTTTATAACTCTTTTTAAATAATTAAAGTAATTGAATTGTTCGTCTGATAAAGAAACGATAATGTGACCTTCAATAGAGTTTACCGTATCTTTAAGGGTGGGGCTAATAAGAGTTGTAAAATAATTAAAATATTCGCAGTCGACGGCAAGATTTATATGTTGACAAGCCGTATCGTCTTGCATATGGAAAAATTTATGTTTATCCGACGGTCTAACGATAGACATATCTTTTGACTTTAGCAAAACCATTTTTCCGTTGACGTAGTATTTGATTGGTCCTTTCGTAACCAAAAACAACTCATAATAATCCCTATGTGTGTGGAACGGTGTTTCAAGGTAATTCCAAATATGGAAGTCAAAATTGCTATTTTTATCGTCAAAAGACGAGTATTTTTCCAATAATTGAAGTTTCATAAATTTATTGTATGCTAAAAAAAAGAGTTTGTCAAGACTTTTTAACAAATAAGAGTTTTTATCCGAACTTAATAAAAAAGCAAAAAAAGATAAAAAAATAACAAGACATTATACAGGGTGCGCTATTATAATTGTTATGATGAATACTTAGCGTGGAAGTTTTTATTGAAGATATATTCATTATTATATTTGCGCGCTGGATAAAGGAGACGGTTTTATGGAAAATCAAGAAACTTTCTTGCCGATAGAAAAGAAAAAACTCCAACCTAACAACTTTTTAAATAAGCAAAAGACCAGAAAGGGGCAAAAGATATTTTTAGTTTGTATGTTGGCGATACCTATCGTCAACTGGCTAGTGTTTTGGCTTTACGTAAACTTAAGTTCTATTTTGCTTGCCTTTCAAATAGATATCGCCGGCGAGATGCAATGGTCACTTCAAAACTTTGAAACTTTTTGGCAACATCTTACGGACAAGGGAAATCAGTTAAATATATCGCTAAAAAACACGATGCTTTATTTTTTAAGTAGCGCCCTTATTACAATGCCGCTATCTCTTCTCGTCAGTTACTTTTTGTCAAAGAAGATTTTGGGTTATAAGTTCTTTAGAATAGTGTTTTATCTTCCTTGCATAATAACTCCGATTATACTTACTTCCGTTTACAGTCAAGTTTTACATCCGGATGGACCGTTAGGGATTTTGTTTAGCAAGATAAATCCGAACTATCCTATGAACGGGCCCCTTCGCATACACGGCTCTATCGTGCCTACGCTTACTATAATCGTCTACACCGTATTAACGGGAATAGGTGGTGATATGCTTATATTTAGCGGGGCGATGTCAAGAATTCCAACCGAAGTATTTGAGTCGGCAAAACTCGACGGATGCGGACCGTTTCGTGAAGTCGTAACGATAGTAGTTCCGCTTATTTTGTCAACGATTTCAACGAAGGTCGTTCTCTTAATTTCAGGAATATTCTCGGCGAGTGGACCTATAATGTTACTCGTCACGGGTGAATATCAAACCTCGACTATTGCGTTTTGGATTTACAATATCGTACAAGAAGAAGGGGATTATAACCTCGTAGCGACCGCAGGACTTTGTTTTACCTTGGTCCTTATCCCGCTGATCATATTAGTAAGAGCAGTAATGGATAAAATTTCAGACGTTGAGTACTAAAGGAGCGCTTTTATGGTGAACAGTATAAGAATAAAAGATAGTGGAAGTGTGCTTTATAAAAGGACGAAAGGTGAAAAAGTCATTTACGCAATAATTTTTGCGTTTTTCGCGCTCTATACGGCGCTTATGGTTTTTCCGTTCATTTGGCTTTTTATTTCGTCGTTTAAGTCGTCGTACAACTATTTGGAGGACATAGATCATTTTAGAGTAATGGCTCTTCCTACAAAATGGATGTTTGAAAACTACGCTAAAGCCTTCGTCGAATTAGAGCATGACGGGACTAATCTTTTCGGTATGTTCTTCAACAGTATTTGGTATACGGCGGTAGTCGTTATCGAAGGCGTTTTCTTTAGCGCGTGTACCGGATACAGCCTATCAAAATACAAATTCAAGTGCAAGAATTTAATTTATACGGTTGCAGTAGTATCAATGACTATTCCCGTAGTAGGAACGCTTCCTGCAAGTTTTAGATTAAGCGCTGCGCTTAGAATTTACGACACTCCGCTTCAACCAATCGTAACTTGCGCGGGCGGTTTTGGTTTTAACTTTTTGATAATGTACGCTTTCTTTAAAAATATGCCTTGGAGTTACGCCGAAGCGGTGTTTATGGATGGAGGAAACGATTTTATAGCCTTTTTTAAAGTAATGCTACCTATGGCGGTAGGACCTATCGTAACCCTTTCAATCATAGCGTCGATTTCTTGCTGGAACGACTATACTTCGATAATTTTGTTTATGCCCAGTTATCAAACGGTTGCGTCGGGACTTTACTTCGTTCAATTAACTATGTTCGAGAAATTTCCAACCATTTATTACGCGGCGTTATTTATTTCAATGATTCCCGTAATCGTCGTGTTTGCAATATTTTCTGAGCAAATAATGAAAAATATGTCTGTTGGAGGACTTAAAGGTTAATTTAAAACTGAGCGACAATTTGAAAAAATTAAATTGCCGTTATGAAAACAAATAAAGATTTTGGAGGAAAATCTTATGAAAAAATTATTGTCAGTAGTAATTGCGTCATTAATGATGCTTACAACCGCATCTATTACGGGTTGCGGAAAGGGTAAAGGGGAAACACCTGCCGACGTTACGCTAAACGTCTATATTTTAGACGCAGGCTACAAAACGGAGTGGCTTGACGGAATAAAGGCTGAGTTCGCGAAACAAGAATGGGTTATCAAAAAATACGGTAAAGTAGACGTTGACGTGGAAACTAACGGTGTAGAAACCTACGGCGCGGACAAGATTAGGTCGGGCAACAGCAAGGCGAATAAGTTTGACTTGCTTTTCGGTATGAACTTACAGGAACTTTACGGTGAAAAAAATTCTAGCACGAAAAAGTATTATCTTGCAGACCTTTCCGACGTTTATACGTCTAACGTTCCGGGTGAGAATATAACCGTAGAAAAGAAGATGATAGACAGCGCGGTTAGTTCAAACTTATATACCGATAAATACGGCAAATCTTCTTGGTTTGCAATGCCTTGGGCTGGCGGTTATAACGGTATTTTATACAACGCAGAAAAATTAGCGCAAGCAAAATATGAAGTTCCCGTAACGACGGATGAACTTTTAGCGATAATGCAAGCCGAAACAGAAAAAGAAAAGAAAGTCAATGAAGACGGTATCGGTTATTCAATTATGCAGTCCATGGATGAAGGCGCAACCTATTGGGAACATTTAATGCCGACTTGGTGGGCGCAATACGAAGGATATACTAATTACGAAAAGTTTTGGGAAGGAAAGACCTACAATCCTGAAACCGAGAAGTATGAATACTCTGTAGACATCTTTAAGCAAAAGGGCAGATTAGAATCTTTAACCGTATTAGAAAACGCCATTAGAACCAATCTTTATTACAGAGCGGCGTCAACCGACTATATTACCGCTCAAAGAAAGTTCGTAAAGGGCGAAGGAATGTTTATGGCGTGCGGTGACTGGTTTGATATGGAAATGAAAGAACTTATAGCAGATATTGTTGATAACGATGGAAAGGTTTACAACGTTCAAATGATGAAAACCCCCGTTATTAGTGCGATTATCGATAGACTTACAACCGTAAAAGACGACGCTACGCTTTCAAAAGTTGTAAAAGCGGTAGACGGTGGGGCAGAATCTTTTGAGGGCGTTAGCGAGCAAGATTTTAAAATTATAAAAGAGGCTCGTAATATTCTTTACTCGGTTGGAAATTACCACACGGCAGTAATTCCCGAATACGCTAAAAACGTAGAACTTGCAAAAGACTTCTTAAGATTTATGGCAACCGATAAAGCAAACGAAATATATAGCGTTAAGACTGGTGGATCGGGACTTTTCTTTGAATACGACCTTGAAACTAAGAATCCTTCAATATACGAAACTTTGTCTGAAACAGCAAAAATGCGTATAAGGTGCTTTAACGACGAAGATTCTTTGGTATTACCAATTCCAAACAATTTCAATCTCTTTATCCACGGTAGAGTTCGTCCGTTTAAGACTAATATTTCGTCTTACGAATATTATTTCACTCAACCGGGCACGTCTGCTAAAGACGTGTACGATTACGATATTTCGTATTATACTGACACTGAATGGGAAACGATTTTAATCGGTATGGGAGTGGAAATATAAAATGAAAAAACTTTTAAGTTTATTATTAACGGCTACTTTCGTTCTTTCGGGACTGTCGGCGTGCAGAAAGAGAGGCGTTGAAAGCGAAGAAAGTTCGTCTAAAAATGATTTGGCGGTTATATGGAGCGCTGAAAATACTGAGAGATATATGTTAGACGACGTACCGACTAATCCTACGTTAAATTTATCTATCGAGGCGATTAAAGGGGAAACGGAATCAATTCAACTTATGATAACGGCAAGTAAAGACGTTTCTTCATTTAGCGTTAGCGTGGGTGATTTGGTATCTTCTAACGGTGAGGTGATTTCAAAGACGAACGTCGAAATCTTTGCCGAAAGGTATATTGAAACGGTAGCGCCTTCGGTTGAAAATCCAAGAACGGCGGAGATGTATACCGGTTTTTATCCCGACGCACTCGTTCCTATTGATAAATTTATTAAAAAGAAAGAGAACAAGATAAAAGAAGGCGAAAATCAAGGTGTTTGGTTTAACGTAAACGTGCCGAGAGACGCTAAAAGCGGTGATTACGAAGGGAAAGTTACGGTTACTTTAGACGGTGAAAACGTTGAAACTACTTTAAAATTAAAGGTTTACAACTTAGAAATGCCTGAAGAAGTGCATAACGTGAATTCGTTTGGTCTTTGGTATCATTATATCGGCTACGGCGAGGGCGAAAGGATAACCGATAGTACGTATTCTGATTATTACTGGTATTTAGCAAACAAGAGAATAACACCCACCTACGTTCCTTACGAAGGATGTGATTTAGGCTTGGCGTACTGTCCTAGCGATACGGACGGCTATGCGGATTATTTAGTTCAGTTTACTCAAAACGCAATAGTATCCGGTTACGGACTTCCCTGTAACCCCGTTATGGCGGACGGGAAGAGTTATAACGTAATCGACAAAGAACTTTTAGTAAAACTTTTGACGTCGATTATCAATAAAAATATTGAAATTAGAGAGAGTAACGATTTAACTACGGATATCTTAAAAAAGGCGTATATCTACGCTGGTAATATTATCGACGAACCTCGCAACTCTGCGGTAGAGCAGGTAAAGGCGTGCGATAAAATTATAATAGACGCAAAAAACGAAGTTAAAGAATTGCTTAGCGCATATCCCGACTTGCAAGCAAGTTTAATGGCGTTAAAACACGTCGTAACTATTACTCCCGAAGCGACGGAATCTATATTCGTAGGCGACGATCAAACGGGAGGTGTGCAAACTTGGTGTCCGTACGTAAGCGAATTTGCTTCTAAAACTTTCCTTAGTTGGGTAGAAGAGAGAAAGAATAGCCAAGGAAGAGTAAACGGCGAAGATTTTTGGTGGTATAACTGTATAAAACCCGAAAACCCGTTCCCGTCTTATCAACTTGACGATAACCTTATCGCAACGAGGGTTATGGAGTGGATGAAATACGATTACGATATTTCAGGTCACGTATATTGGTCGGTAAACTTCTGGTATAAATGTATAAGTTTTGAAGGTGGCGGAAGATATACCGTTAGAGATATTTGGAACGATCCGAATACTTTTGAAACGGCAAACGGCGACGGACATTTAATTTATCCCGGAAGCGAATACGCTCTTAAAACACCTATATCAACTTTAAGACTTGAATCTATAAGAGAAGGAAACGAAGACTACGAATATTTATGGATGTTTGAGCAAAAAATAAAGGAAATAAACGCCAAAAAGGGAACTGATTACAACTGTGACGAAATACTTCAAAAGTTTTTTGAAAGAATTTTTAACGGAGTAGTTCCAAAGACAGACTCTGCTGAGTTTAAAGCGGTTAGATCCGAACTTTTACAACTTTTGGAAAAACTTTATAGCGGTAGTGAAGACGCTATCGAAAGTTTAAATAAACTAATTTAAAAAGGGGAAAATATGAAAAAGATTAAAGCATTACTTGTTTTGTTAGTAGTTTTAATGGGCGTGGTTTTTCTTCCCGCTTGTGTTAAAAAAGAAGAAAGCCAACCTGACAAAAACGAAATCGTCTTTGCCGACGAGTACGAAATTCCTAACGTAAGGATAGGCAAAGAGTACGATTTTGAACCGTATTTTACAAAGCAAAAAGATACGGATTATACGATGACAGCAGTATATTTAGACGATGACCTTAATGAAGTTTCGTTAGACGTGGACGGATTTAAGTTTGTTCAAAACGAAATGTCAAACGTATTTGTAACTATTACCGCAACGAAGGGTAGCGTTACTTATTCGGGCGAAATAGAACTTCCTATCGACACAACTGCCGACGACACCGATTTTTGGGTTTACGACAGTTTGTTTGCCGGTACGGGTATGTCAAAGTCACTAAACTATTATACTCAATATAGAAACGGTGAAGATTCGTTGACGTCGGTTAAGTTTACCTATAAAGGCGTTGCAAAGAAGAATTCTCCTATTTCTGCAATTCCGTTTATTGACTGGCCGAGCAATTCAAGGCTTACCGTTACCGATTGGTCTAATGCGGTAATCGTATTCGACGTTTACAATAGCAGTGAAAAGAATATTACTTTCGGCTTTATAATAAAGCACAGTTCGGGTATTTCTTACAGTTTTGACCAATGTCAAAAGTTTGTGTGCGAGCCTAACAAATGGACTAGAATCGAATATTCGTTAAAGGCCCTTAATTTAACTGAGAAATTTGTTTTTAATGCAGAGTATGATTTAAGCGACCATATTATAGCGCAAGTCGTTTACGACGGCGCACCCGAAGCAAACGAAGAAGATCCAAAGGCTTATTCGTATAATTTCTTCGTTGATAACGTAGATATTTGTAATTATAGTGAGAGTAGATTCCCAAATCTTGACACTACTACTTATAAAGAATACGAAGACTTCTTCACTAAAGACGACGCTTTGTCTTTGGTTGTAAACTACGATTATGAAAACAGCAAAAAGACTGAAGATTTATATTGCTACGATAAGTTGGTAGAATACAGTAATAAATCGATAAAGGTGGTTTTATCTGAAAACGGCGAAAGCGCTCAGGCGTTCCTTCACTCGTTTATCGGCGGAAATCCAATGGGCTGGAAGCCTTTAGATATATCTAACGCTGTTATGTCTTTCTACGTTAGCGTTAAAAACGCCGATACAACCTTTGATTTAAGATTTGAATCGGATGACAATATCTTCGCAGAGCCTATAACGATAGATTTAACTAAAACCTCAGGTGATGGTTGGACAGTTGAAAATACAGGTGACGGTTGGTACAAGGTAACAGTAACGGTTAGCGAAACTAACGCTCAAAACGCTCTCGTAAGAATGAATTTCATTCGTACTATGCGTTTATACTTTACAAATCAAACGGCAACTCAAGGCGAAGAGTCTGCAATTTATTTAGATTCTCTTACCTTAAGCGGACACAAAATCACCGAGATTATGGGAGATGAAAAACTTAGTTGGGAGACTAAGTCGCCTTATACGTCGCAAGAAGAAAACGATATGTTCTCAAAAGACGACAATCTCGTTTTAACGGTCAACGGAGAGAGAGTTGAAAAAGACGAATCTGCAAATATTCACGACGCGTCAACCAAGAGCAACTATTCTTATAGATTGAATCTTTCCGAAACGGGTGAAAATACTGCAACTGCAACGGTTGATTCCTTCTTTACGGGAACTCCGTCTGATTGGACTATTTTAGATATTTCAAACGCTACTATCACCTTTGACGTAAAAGTTATCAATGCAAACACCGTGTTTAGCGTTGCGTTTGCTTCTGATTTTAACGAATACGGCTTAATTTTAGGTAAAAAGTTAGTAATCGATTTGGCTAGCGAAAGTGGTGACGGATGGTCGATTGCAGAACTTGACTTGGGATGGTATAGAGTAACTTTAGATATTAAAAACGCCGATATTACGGATGACGAAGTAGGTATAACTAAAGACTTTATCAAGATTATGCGTATGGAATTTAACAATTCCACCGCAGAAGCAGGCGTTACGTCTACCGTTGCAATCGATAACTTGTCGGTAGTAGGAGCAACCGCAACGAATGTCGTACTTGACGTAGAAAAGCCTTGGGAAACCAAATCTCCTTACGTCAATTATACTATAAAGTTTTTAAACAGTGACGGAAGCGTTATTTCCGAAGAAATTTATCACTACGGCGACACAGTTACCGTACCCGAAACCCCGACGATGAGCGGTATGGATAAAGAAGGTCAATTTTCGTTTGCTGGTTGGGACTACGAGGTTACCAAAGTAAACGGACACGCAACCTATAAAGCAACCTATACGGGTACGATTATAGACCTTTGGAACTGCGAAATAGAAAACGGTGGAATTGACGGCTTAACTTACGATACTAGCGCAGTAAACGGCGCAAGCAACCGTTCGCTTAAAGTAAGCGAGCCTATAACGGGTGGTAATCTTCCTTATTTTGTTATCGTTTTAGATAAGACGTACGATTTAACTAATAAATATGTCATATTCGATATAAACTTTACAAAAGACGGATGGCTCTTTGGTTTCGATTTTGTTAATGACGGAAAGAAACTCGGTCTTTGGAATATGCACACGATAAAGGTAGATGAAAAATCTACATCTCATAGGTGTGAAGATTTAGGAAACGGATGGGTTAGAGTTTACGTAGATGCAAGTGCGCTTAGTGCGTCAACAAATAAAGTAAGCAAAATTTACTTTACTTTAAACGCATCCGACGGAGAAGGAACTCTTGAATTTAACCTTGATAACCTTCATTTTGAAGAAAAAATTGATAGAATTGATGATTGCGGTTTAGTTGCGGTAAACGGAGGAACGTTTACTTACGATTCTGTAAACGGATACGCAGTAGCAAACGTACCTGAAAACAACAGTGGCGTTTGGTGGAACTACGACGTAGATTTAACCAAGCTTTTAGGCAAGGGATTAAATCTTGACGGAAAGACTATTACTTTCGACGTAAAAATAGTCGGTAATATGACTTGGGTTGGATTTACTGTTGCAGACGGCTATGGCAGTTACTTTAAACCTAACGATGAAGACTACGCTTGGATGAGCCTTTCAAACGGTTGGTCGGGCTTTGATATGACTGTTACTGCTATTGAAGACGGATGGTTTAGAGTTTTGCTTGCGCCAAGTTCAACGTTTGCAAGCGTTAAAGAAAACGTAGGTAAACTTCGCTTTTTAGTAAACCCACAAGACGCTAACGAAGCAAGTTTCTTAATAGACAACTTGTATCTCGGCGAATTAGTTGGATACGTTGAGCCTGCTAAAACTGATATAATCGATGAATGCGGTTTAGTTGCGGTAAACGGCGGAACGTTTGCTTACGATTCTGTAAACGGATACGCAGTAGCAAACGTACCTGAAAATAACAGTGGGGTTTATTGGAACTACGACGTAGATTTAACCAAGCTTTTAGACAAGGGATTAAATCTTGACGGAAAGACTATTACTTTCGACGTTAAAATAGTCGGTAATATGACTTGGGTTGGATTTACGGTTGCCGACGGCTATGGCAGTTACGTTAAACCTAACGATGAAGACTACGCTTGGATGAACCTTTCAAACGGTTGGTCGGGCTTTGATATGACTGTTACTGCTATTGAAGACGGATGGTTTAGAGTTTCGCTTGCGCCAAGTTCAACGTTTGCAAGCGTTAAAGAAAACGTAGGTAAACTTCGCTTTTTAGTAAACCCAAAAGACGCTAACGAAGCAAGTTTCTTAATAGACAACTTGTATCTCGGCGAATTAGTTGGATACGTTGAGCCTGCTAAAACTGATAGCATTGAGGATTGCGGTTTAGTTGCGGTAAACGGCGGAACGTTTGCTTACGATTCTGCAAACGGATACGCAGTAGCAACCGTACCTGAAAATAACAGTGGGGTTTATTGGAACTATGATATAGGCTTAACCGATATTGCTGACGAAGCGGTTAATTTAAGTGGAAAGACTATTTCTTTCGACGTAAAAATAGTCGGTAATATGACTTGGGTTGGTTTTACCGTAGGTTATGGTAACGGCAATTACGCTCAAGTAAATAATGAAGGTTACGCATGGACGAATCTTTCTGACAAATGGTCGGGATTCGGTATATCGATTAACGCTTTAGAAGACGGTTGGTTTAGAGTTACGGTTACGATAGACGAGTCGTTTAGTAGCGTAAGTTCAAATATAACTAAACTTCGTTTCTTAGTAAGCCCACAAGACGCTAACGAAGCGACCTTTAGCGTTGACAATTTATATCTTTAATAATTCTTAAAACTTAACGTAAGGTTGGCCTTTTTTAGGTCAACCTTACAAGTATTGATACAGTTAAAAAAGGACGGAAAAATGTTATCTAACGAATCGTATCTTGAGAGAGTGCAAAAATTAATATTACAACTAAACGGTAATATCATTACGGCGCAGTATCCGTTAAACAATGTTTTTTATCAACAGACGTCTTATAAAAAAGGGAACAAAGTTCCTTCTTTAAAAGACGGGGAGTGGACTGAGTTTAAAGACGGTTCACTTTGGGGCGGAACACCCGATTTTCACGCTTGGTTTTATACTAAAGTAGTTATCACCGAGCAATTAAAAGGCAAGAGATTGCGCTTTCAGTTTAATACCGATTATACGGGGTGGGCATTTGAAAACCCCCAATTTTTGGTGTACGTAAACGGCAAAATAGTTCAGGGTATAGACCAAAATCACAGATATTTTGAAATAGTTGGGGATAAAGATTTTGACCTACATATTTACGGCTATACCAGTTTCGACTGTTTTAGAGCGTTACAGTTTTTTATAAACGTATGCGAAATAGACGAGTTAACTGAAAGATTATATTACGATTTGAAAGTCCCTTTCGACGTTTTATCTTTTACCGATAAATCTTCGAAAGAATATTTTGATATTCTTTACTTTTTAAATGAAACGCTAAAATTAGTCGATTTTAGAAGTAAAAATTCAAAAGAATATAAAGAGACGATAAAGCAAGCGACTGAATATTTTGATAGAGAGTTTTATAAGGGCTATTGCAAAAAACAAATCGCAACGTGCACAATGGTCGGTCAAACGCATATCGACGTTGCTTGGCTTTGGACGTTTGCGCAAACGAGAGAAAAAGCGCAACGCAGTTTTGCAACCGTTATTGAGAATATGAGAAAATATCCCGACTATACTTTCTTTTGTTCGCAACCCTATCTTTATAAGGCTGTAAAAGAAGAAGCCCCCGCCCTTTATGACGAAATCAAGAAAAGGGTTGAAGAAGGAAGATTTGAGGTAGAAGGCGCGTTATGGCTTGAAAACGACACAAACTTACCGAGTGGAGAAAGTCTTGTTCGTCAAGTTTTATACGGCAAGAAATTTTTTAAAGATGAATTTGGGGTAGACAGTCATATCGTATGGCTACCCGACGCTTTTGGTTATTCCGCCGCCCTTCCTCAAATTTTTAAACTTTCGGGCGTAGATACTTTTATAACCTCTAAAATATCTTGGAACGATAGAAACACTATGCCTCACGACGTGTTTACGTGGAGAGGTATTGACGGGTCGGACGTGTTTACGTATTTTATAACGTGCCAAAGCGCGCATACTCAAAATCCTCGTCTTACGACTTATAACGCGGACGCTACGCCGGATTTTTTAGCAGGTTCTTATAAGCGTTTTCAGGATAAACACGTTTCGGATAACGTTTTAATTTGTTACGGATACGGTGACGGTGGTGGCGGACCGACGGCTGAACAAATAGAGACGATAGAGCGTATGAAACGGGGAATCCCCGGATGCCCAAACGCCGAAAACGGTACTATAGACGGGTTTGTTGACAAAATTAAGGAGTCGTCAAGGGGTAAACTATCCTCTTGGGTAGGCGAACTTTATCTTGAATTCCATAGGGGAACGCTCTCGGCTATTTCAAAGAATAAATTATATAACAGAAGGATAGAGTTTTTAATTCACAATATAGAAGCGCTCGCTACTATGAACAAACTTTTAAACGGCGCGCAATACCCTTATGCGGAACTTGAAAAGATGTGGGAAGAGATATTAACTCTTCAATTCCACGACGTTCTCCCCGGTTCGTCGATAAAAGAGGTGTACGACGATACTGACGCTATTTATAAAAAGTTGTTTTCAAAAGGCGAGGCGCTACGCGATAAGATAGTAACTCAAATTGCCCAAAAAGCAAAATCGGGTGAGATCGTGTTCAATATGCAACCGTTCAAGGTTAATTCCGACCTTTTACAAGGTGAAAAATACGTTATGGCAAAAGCGCCTGCGTACGGCTTTGCAGTTGCGGAGAGAAGAAATAACGTATGCTCGGTAAAAGTGGCTGATAAAATTTTAGAAAATAAATTTTTCCGCATAAAATTTGACGATAACTATGAAATCGTCAGTATTTATGATATAATAAACGGCAGAGAAGTTTTAAAACCCAACCAAAAGGGCAACGTTTTGACAGTTTACGAAAACGTTTCGATAGAGTACGACGCTTGGGAAATCCGTGATTTTTACACGGAAAAAGCGTACCCTTTAAACAATTTGAAAAAGTGCGAATTTGTAGATTTGGGTAGCAAAAAGGGAATAAGAGTATATAGGAAATTTATGGATTCGTCTTTAAAGCAAACGATACTTTTATCGGACGTAAGTCCTCGTATAGACTTTATTACGGACGTAGATTGGAAACAGGAAAACCTAATGCTTAAAGTTAAGTTCCCCGTTGACGTATTTGCTCAAAACGCTACTTTTGATATTCAATTCGGCAATATTGAACGTCCGATTTACGGTAATACGTCTTGGGATGAGGAAAAGTTTGAAACTTGCGCTCACAAATACGTGGATATTTCTGAAAACGGATACGGCGTGGCTCTTTTAAACGACTGTAAGTACGGACACGACGTGTTAGACGGAAATTTAGGGCTTACGCTTCTTCGTTCGCCAACTTATCCGTATAAGGGCGCAGATCAAGGCAAGCACAAGTTTACTTATTCGCTTTGTCCGCATAACGGGCGTTTATCTGAAAGTGACACTTTAAAACTTGCATTCGACTTAAACAATCCGCTTTTTGCCGTTAATTCGGTAGGTAGCGGCAATTTAGAGAGTTATTCTATGATAGAATGCGACTATTCAAATCTCGTAGTTGACACGGTAAAGATGTCAGAGGATAAAAAAGGCGTAATCGTTAGACTGTACGAAACGTTTAGAGAAAGAACGGACGCTATAATAAAGACGGGATTTGAGTTTAAAAAGGTTTATAAGTGTGATTTAAGAGAGAACGTTATATCCGAATTAGACGGAGTAGGTGAAAGCGTGGAAATTAAGGTTAAACCGTACGAAATCGTCACACTTAAATTTGAATTATAAATATGAAAATTTTTAAAGAAATTATCTGTATAATATTGACCGTTTGTTTATGTTGTTTAGGTTGTTCTTGTGGGGAAACGAGCGAAAACGTAACCCCGCAAAACGGACAAACCGTAACGGTTTCTAATTTTGAAGTAGACGAGTTCGTTTCAAAAGAATGGACTAGCGACTTATGTGACGACTATTATGAGGATAAGTGGAGTCATTACGAACCGTGTCTTGTCGATTTTAAGTGGCAAAACGAAGCCGATACTTTCTTTATATCCACGAGCAAGGATATGTCTAACGCAGTGGAATATGAGGTTGAAGGCAACGAGTTTTTCCTTAGAGGCTTAAAAACCGCAACGACATATTATTGGCAAGTTGCAAAAGACAACGAAAAGAGTAAAGTATATCATTTTAACACCGAAAAAGGTGTTAGAACTCTTTATATAGGCGGTGTTACCAACGCGCGCGATATGGGCGGATGGACTGTATACGACGACGAAGGAAAAGAGAAAGGTTTTTTAAGGCAAGGGCTTTTAATCCGTACCGCCTCGCTTGACGGCATCTCGCCGAACGGAGTAAACTGTTTGGTAAACGAGTTAAACGTTAAAACTGAATTAGATCTTCGTGCCGAAAGCGAAACGGAAAGAAGACCGATTATAGACGGAATAAATTATATAAATATCTCTTGTCCTCAATACGCTTATAGCGGTATGGGAATATTCGAGTTTGAAGGTGGGGAAAATTCTAATGCAAACGCAGTTAAAAAGATTATTTCGGTATTTGCTAGCGAGCAAAATTATCCTATCAATTTCCATTGCGCGATAGGTCGTGACAGAACGGGGACGATAGCGTTTTTGCTCGGCGCTCTATGCGGAATGAGCGAAGATGATCTTTGCAGAGATTACGATATATCCTTTTTTGCAGGGTTAGACAGTTCAACTCCGTCTAGAATGCACTCGGTAGCCTTTACGCCACTTGTAAACGAAATGAAAAATTATAAAGACGACGCTAAATCTTTAGCGTATAACGTTAAACAATATCTTTTAGATATTGGTATTACACAAGAACAAATACATTCTATAATTGACGTTTTAGTAGAGGAAGTTTAAAATGACAAATAGTACGGGCGGAGAAAAAGGGTTTTTATTCAAGCGTTTTGGAACGATGATAGATTGTTCGAGAAATGCGGTAATGAACGTTAATTCTATAAAAAAATGGATAGACTTAACTGCAGATCTTGGATATAATTTGCTCTCGCTTTATATGGAAGATACCTACGAGGTAGAGGGCGAGCCTTACTTTGGTTATTTAAGGGGCAGATATTCAAAACAAGAACTCAAAGAAATAGACCTTTACGCTAAGAAAAAGGGAATGGAAGTCGTTCCGTCAATACAAACTTTAGCCCACCTAAATCAGATTTTTAGATGGCCAAAATATCGTCCGTATAACGACGTTGACGATATCTTATTAGTTGGGAAAAGTGAAGTTTACGAACTTATAGACCGTTGTTTTAAAACTATCGACGAATGTTTTACTTCTAAAACGGTAAATATTGGCATGGACGAAGCCTTTATGTTAGGCAGGGGTAAATACTATAATTTAAACGGCGATACGCAAAGGTTAGAAGTGTTTTTAAGCCACTTAAAAAAGGTTGCTAAACTTGGCGAAAAGTACGGCTTTAAAATGCTTATTTGGTCGGATATGCTTGCAAGTCGGTCTGATGATAAAAAACTTGTTGAAAGTATCAAAAGTCAGTTGCCTAAAAACGTTGAACTAATTTATTGGGATTACTATTCGACCGAAAAGGAAAACTACGATAAAAAGATAAAACTAAATAAAGAGTTTAGTCCTAACGCTTGGTTTGCGGGCGGTCTTTGGAGTTGGACGGGATTTGCTCCTCACAACGTGTTTAGTATAAAGGCAACTGAGGTTGCTCTTAAAAGTTGTATTGAAAACGGAGTGTCGGACGTATTTCTAACTCTTTGGGGCGATAACGGTGGAGAATGCAGTAGATTTGCTCTTTTACCGGCACTGTTTTACGCGTCTGAAATTGCAAAAGGTAACGACGAAAGTTTAATAAAACAAAAATTTGAACAAAAATACGGAATTCCTTTCGACGGGTTTTTAAGCGTCGATATGCAAGTTTCCGCCTACGACGGTGAAGAAAGGACTTGCAATCCCGATAAATATATTTTATACAACGATTGTTTTTCGGGAATAATGGATTCCGCTATATGGGACGAAAGTCAAAAAGAATACGAAACTTGCGCGGAAAATTTAAGTAAGTTTATAGGTGATAGTAATTTTGGCTACGTATTTAAAACCTTGCATGCTTTAAGTTTAGCGATTGCTGAAAAAAGTTTACTGGGAATTCAAACAAGAGAGGCTTATAAAAAGGGTGATTTAGAAAAATTAAGAGCCCTTATAAACAATTACGATCTCACGATAAAAAAGGTTGAAGATTTCCATAAAGAGTATAAAAAACAGTGGATGACGGAAAACAAACCGCACGGGTTTATCGTTCAAGACGTGAGAATCGGCGGTGTTATTATGAGACTAAAAACATGCAAAGAAACGCTTATAGACTACCTTTTGGGCAAAATAGAGAGAATTGAAGAACTTGAAGAAGATCTTTTAGATTGCGCAGACAAAGAGGTGGAAGTTAAAAAGGCGGTTACCTTTGCAAGGTGGGATGAAATGACTAGCGTATGCAAATTTTAAGAGGTTTTTATGGCTATACGATTTAACCGAGAAAATAAAGTTTTTATATTGGACACGAAGACGTCGAGTTACGTAATGAAAATATACGACGGTGGATATCTTCTAAATTTGTATTACGGACGGAAGATTGAAGGCGACAACGTGGAAGATTTTGATATAAGGGCAAAAAACGCCTCTTTTTCTCTTGCTGCCGCTGACGTCGGAGAAGGGGATTTTGCTCCTGACTCCGCGCCTATCGAATACGGTTGCGACGGAGCGGGCGACTTTAGGGTTTCCGCTATAAAAATTAGAAACTGTAACGGTGATAGCGTTACCGATTTAAGATATCTTTCGCACGAAATTATAGACGGAAAACCTGAAATAAAGGATATGCCGTCAACTTACGTAAACGGTGGCGAAAAAGCAACGACCTTGCTAATAAATATGCAAGACGCGGTAACGGGCGTACAAGTAACCCTTAAATACACCGTT
The DNA here is from genome assembly GCA_017396365.1 of Clostridia bacterium. Classification (GTDB taxonomy): domain Bacteria; phylum Bacillota; class Clostridia; order Christensenellales; family Borkfalkiaceae; genus UBA10281. The sequence continues at coordinate 51,716 of JAFQMD010000014.1, forward strand.
TTTGAAAACCACGGCGTAATGACTAAAAGCGTGAGCGTTAAAAATTGCTCTAAAAATGCGGTGTATATAGAAAGGGCAATGTCTCTTTGCAACGATTTCCCTAAAATGGACTGGGATATGATAACCTTGTACGGCAGACACTATTACGAGCGTCATATAGAAAGAAGAAGACTTGCTCACGGGTTACAAGGAATTGAGAGCAACAAGGGAATTTCAAGTCACTGCCACAATCCGTTCGTGGCTCTCGTTTCGCCGAACGCTGACGAAGAGCATGGCGAAGCGTACGGCTTTAATTTGGTTTATTCGGGTAACTTTTCAGTAGCGGTGGAGTGTGATTATAACGACTCCGCAAGGCTCGTCATGGGTATAAATCCGAACACGTTTACTTGGAAATTGGAGGCAAACGAAGTTTTTGATGCCCCCGAGGTAGTCTGCGTTTATTCTAATGAGGGGATAGGCGAGATGAGTAGAATTTTCCATAGATTTTACAACAATAACTTAATAAACGGCAAATATAAAACCGAAAAAAGACCAATTCTTATAAACAGTTGGGAAGCGACGTATTTTGATATAAATGAAGAAAAACTTTTAGATTTTGCTCGCTCGGCAAAAGAACTTGGCGTAGAAATGCTCGTTATGGACGACGGTTGGTTTGGGGGTAGAAACGACGATACTACCTCACTTGGCGATTGGGTTGTAAATAAAGAAAAATTTCCGAACGGACTTTCGCCGTTTATAGAGCAAGTGCACTCAATCGGGTTAAAATTCGGTATATGGTTTGAGCCTGAAATGATTTCTCCAAAATCCGAACTTTATAAAGCCCACCCCGATTACTGCGTTCGAGCAGAGGGAAGAGAGCCTATGCTCGGCAGAAATCAATACGTTTTAGACGTATCGAGAAAAGAGGTTAGGGACGCCGTTTGGTTGCAAATAGACGAAATTTTAAAAAATAATAAGATAGATTACGTCAAATGGGATTTTAACAGATACGTAACCGACGCAAATTCGGTAGTTCTTCCGATTGATAGGAAAAAGGAGTTTGCGCATAGGTTTATCTTGGGCACTTACGACCTTATGAACAGGTTAAAAACTAATTATCCCGATATCTTGTTAGAGTCTTGTAGCGGTGGCGGGGGAAGGTTTGATCCCGCAATGCTTTATTACTCTCCTCAAATATGGACGAGTGATAATACCGACGCTATAGGTAGACTTTCTATACAGTTTGGCACTTCGCTTTGTTATCCCGCGTCATGTATGGGCGCGCACGTTTCCGATTATCCAAGGGCTTATTACGGCACTAAAGCAGACGTTGCCCTTTGGGGAAGTTTCGGTTACGAGTTAGACCCACGCAAGTTAAACGAAGAACAAAGGAAAGAATTTAAAAATCAAATCGCGGAATATCACAAGTATTATAATTTAATTCATTTTGGCGATTTATACAGAACGTTATCGCCTTTTGAAGAGAAATATAAGGTCGCGTGGCAAATTGTAAGTCAGGATAAAAAAGAATGCCTACTTACCGTCGTATGTTTGCAAGAGAGAATACCCGAAAATTTCATATATAAGTTTAAAGGTCTTGACCAAAATGCGTACTATAAAAATGAGGAAGACGGAAAGGTTTATTCGGGTGACTTTTTAGCGAGCGTAGGGCTTAATTTGAGCAATAAGATAAATTACGTGTACGGCAGTAGAAAGTGGTATTTTATAAAAGTTGATTAGAAGGATACGGCTATGGAATTTATTTGGGCGGGAAATAGAGAAGAGATAAATCAGCAAAGGAATTTTTACGTAAATTTGCAAGGAAAGGCGGATAGAATTGAGATTTGCGCCGTTGATAACTATCAAGTTTTTTTCGACGGACAATTTATCTCTTACGGACCTGAACGAACGGCGGCAGGATACTCCCGCAAAAAGGTTTTATACTGCAAGGGTGTAGATCTCGTAGAAATAAAGGTAATTTCTCATGGCGCACCCGTGTATATGTGCGATTTTCAAAAACCTTTCTTTGGCGCAGAGGTATACTGCGATAGCAAACTTTTTTGTACGAGTAAAGACTTTTCGTGTAGAGTAGACCTTTTAAGAGATTCAAAAGTTTGTAGATACAGTAGACAAAGAGGGTTTGTAGAAAAGCAATTTCTTGCTAAAGAACAATTTGAAGAACTTTCCACTTATTTCGTTGAAAGCCCGATTATTTTAGAGGGTATTGGCGATACGGCTGACTATAAAGAAATTGCCTTTGAAAAGATTTCCGAGGGTGATTTTAACGGTTTTGACAAAGTTTCAAAGCCTTGGTGGGAAGATTTGCAAGACTACGTTACGAAAGAAGGTTGGTATAGCATTGAAAAAGACTTTCTAACGCTCGGTAAGGGATACAAAGAAACGACTTTTTGTTTACCGATTCTTAAAACGGGCTTTTTAAAAGTGGACGTGGAAAGCAAGGGAAAAAGTGAGTTTTATATCGTTTTCGACGAAATTTTTAGAGATAACAAATGGATTTTTAGGCGCTCTGAATGTAACGATTTATTCGTATACGGCTCGGAAGGCGGAAATTATTCTCATATTAGCGCAGAACCGTATACTATGAAGTATATCAAGGTGATTTATAAAGGCGACGTAAAAATAAAGCCGTCCATAATTCTCTATGAAAACTCAAAGTCAAACTTCGTAAGTTTTAAAGGCGACGAAAAGATAATGAGTATTTTACAATCAGCCCAAAACACCTTTGCGCAAAACGCAGTAGATATTTTTACCGATTGCGCAGGTAGAGAAAGGGCTGGGTGGCTTTGCGATTCTTATTTTACAGCAAAGGCTGAAAGGCTTTTTACGGGAAGTAATGGGATAGAAAAAAACTTTTTGGAAAACTTTATTCTTTCTAAAACCGACGAATTGCCAAATGGAATGCTTCCTATGTGTTTCCCGTCTGAACACGACCAAAACTCGTTTATACCAAACTGGGCAATGTGGTTTGTCGTAGAACTTAAAGATTATCTTGAAAGAACGGGCGATAGACAGTTGATAGAAAAGGCAAAAAGTCGCGTTTACGGTGTTATAGACTACTTTTTGAAGTTTGAAAACTCTTTTGGACTTTTGGAAAATTTAGAAAGTTGGATATTCGTCGAGTGGAGCGTCGCAAACAATTTAGATTACGTAAAAGACATAAACTTCCCGTCTAATATGCTCTATAGCGCAATGTTAAAGTGCGCGGGGGAACTTTACGGCGACGAACGTTTGATAGAAAAGTCAGAGAAAATAAAGCGGGCTATCGTCAAGTATTCTTATAACGGTAAGTTTTTTGTGGATAACGCAAAGGTCGTAGACGGTAAAGTAATTCCTTATATAGACCATATAAGCGAAACGTGTCAGTATTACGCGCTGTTTTTTAATATTTACGGTAAAGACGATTTCGTTAATTTAATTAAAGATAATTTTGGACCAAATAGAACAGAAGGTTTTAATTACGTTGGTAAAAGCAACGCCTTTATCGGTAATTATTTAAGACTGTTTTGGCTTTTAAGAGTAAAAGAGTACGATAAGGTGTTAAACGAGTCGATAGAGTTTTTCTATAAAATGGCAAAAGAAACGGGCTCGCTTTGGGAACACGATCTGCCTCAAGCGAGTTGTAACCACGGATTTGCCTCGGTAATTGCAGTTATTTTACTTAGCGCGCTATTAGGTTATATAACGGTAGAAAAGGGAGAACTCGTGTTTGACAAAGACTTTGACGTGAAAAATTTTATAACGGTTGAAAAAACTAAATAATAATACAAAGTGACTGACAGAAGTAAATTTCGCAGTCACTTTTTTATTAGTCGGTTTGTAATTTTAGTAAAAAAGGTAAAAATTGAACATCTTTATAAAAATAAAGGTAATTCCTTAAATTTTTAAAAAAATAGCATAAAATAATCACAAATTTGCTATGTAAAAGTTAAAAAAACAGCAAAATTTGTTGATAAAATAGCAAGACTTCAAATTTGCTTTAATATATAATTGATATGATGCTTATGATCGGGCGCTGTAATTTGTCAGCGCGCAGTTATAAATAAAACAAAAAGTAAAGAAGGAGTGTTAGCGATGAAGAAGAAGTACGATGATCCTAAATTGTTAATTGTCTTTGTGCAAGAGGACGTTATAAAAACGTCTGCGGAAAAAGATACGTTTGATGACAATTATCAAGATTTTGGTGATGGCAATTAAGGGAGGCAAAAAATGAAGAAAGTGTTTAAAAGATTTTTAATAGCGCTTTGTTTTGCGATTTGTTGCGTTACGGTAACAGCGGTAACTGCAAGCGATAAAGTTAGCGTGGTAAAAGCAGAAAGTTTGGGCGCGTATAACGTCAGTTTAAATATAAACGGATATGATTTACGTGACAACGGCGTACTAACGGAAAACGGAGATAAGTATTTGTATTTGAGCGTTGAAGGGGGCGAATCCATTCCGTATAGCGGAGAATGGGACGTTTCTTATACCTCGGAAACTGCCGTAAAGGTAAACGGCGAAACAGTGCAAGGGGCAATGATTAAAACGGACGAAAAACGAGTAGCATTCCCTTTAAAAAATAGTGCGTTAGATTACGGCGACTTGCAGGCAGGCTCTACTATTACGATTGACGGTACGTTTACCAATGCGGATAAAGGTTCGTTTACGGTAAACAAAGCAACGTTCGTTTACGACGGCTATACGTGGACGGAGGAAAACTCTGCGTATACATTAGAATATTCCGGGACGGAAAACGGTGACCCACAAAAGGGTTTTTATGCGTCTATGGCGCAAAACGGTATTCCTTTTGCGGATTGGAGTATTTGGTTGAATCCTATTCGTGACGATCAAGTGGTTTTGACAAGCGGAAGTACCAGTACGGCGTTTAAAGCTAATTTGTGTAAGTATGGCGCGGCGGATTGGTACGTCGATTTTGATGTTGAACATACGGGCATTTATAATAGCGGTAGCGGCACTCCTAACGAAGGAGACGTGGTGACTCTGGGCGGCTGGTTCTATCGTGGTACGGATTTTATTGATATTACGGATCTTATTTATATTGAGAACGCGCAGTATCAATTTACAAGTGGCGCTTGGGAAATCGTAACGCCGACCGTTGACGTACAGTTGAATGGTGAAAAGGTAGAAGGAAATATTATTTCCGTTATGCCTAATACGGAGACAAGCGTCGTCACGGCAAGTTCTTCAAACGGTAATGTAACTGCTATGTACGAAATTAACGCTGTACAAGACGGTAAATTCGTTCTTCGTAGCGGTGAAGGAATCTCGCAATATCGCGCGACTTTCAGCGTAGAAAAAGACTGCGGAGTGAGAAAATACTATTTCATAAAAGAAATGGTAATTCGCGTCGGTTTTGAAGATTTTGTTATGGAAGAAGGCGCGTCGGTTAGAGCTACTGGAGACGAAGTAAACGGACTTAGATTTTCCGCTGAAATGTCTAACGAAACGTACCAAAGTCTTTTAGCGCAAGACGCTGACTTTGGTATGATAATAATTCCTAGAGATTATATAACCGACGGATACGAGTTGACTGTTTCAAATCTTTTCGGCGCAAATGCGAAATACTCGGCAACGGCAACGGCAGGTGCGAATCAAGCTGTTCGCAAAATGCTTCTTTTAGACGACTTAAATCCTTACGATTACGATAAAGACGGAAAATATGAGGTGCGCGGTGCGATTACGGATATTTTAACGAACAACCTCACTCGTGAGTTTGTTGGTATTGCGTACGTAAAATTAGGTAACGAATACATTTTGGCAAACTATTTTGCCGATGAAATGGATAACAACGCGCGTTCGATTTATTACGTTGCGCAAAAAGCGATTGACGCAAACGACCATGCAAGCGCTGTGAAGACGAAATATATTGACGCATTTGACGAGTACGTAAAAGGCGAAGGCAAAACGTACAATAGAACGTATACGGTAAACTATATTACGACCGTCAACGGCAAGAGTACGGTAGAAACGGAAACGGTAACTGCTCCGCTTAACTCCGAAATCAATCTTACGGCGAAAGAAATCAGCGGTTTCACCATTTCTTCCGCATCGAAGATTAACAGTAAAGTTTATGCAAATAAGGAAAACGTCTTCAACTTCTATTATACGGTAGTAGGAGCGCCGATATTTGATAGCGTTGCTTGGTATCACCCCGAACTTGACAGTTCAAACAATTACGACAATACTCATAACGACACGGTTGCGCAAACGATGAAAGAGGCGGGCTTTACGACGGTAGTACTTGGCGGTGGCGATTACGGCGTTAAACTCAACAGTGAAGCAAATATCGCGGTAACAAGAACAATCATTGATATGTTCTATCGCAACGGTATCAAATCTATCGTATGGACGGGCAACTGGTCGGATACGGAAGAATATGCATTTGAAACCTTGCCTGACTTCTCTAATCATGAAGGGTTTGCGGGTTTCTTCACGTGGGACGAACCCAAGCCCACGACGGCTGCGATGAACGCCGTTGCGGAATATGCGGATTGGTATAAGAACGCATACGGCGAGAATTCGGCGCCGTTTAAGGTAAACTTATTGCCCTCGTATGCATATTTTAAAGACGTTGACTATACTTCCTATTCCGCTTACGTAAAAGCATATTGCGATATCGTACTTTCCAAATTCGACGGAACGGAATATACAAAATATCTTTCCGTAGACAGTTATCCGATAAAAAATGACGGATCGCTAAGAGACACCTTCCTTTACGATTGGGCGGTGTTGAAAGCGTATGCTATTGAGTACGATGCGGAAATGCACGCCGTTTTGCAAGGCTGTGGATTTGAAGACGAAAGCAACGGTACGACTTACAACAAAGCGCCTACTGAAGAGCAAATGAGATTACAACTTTATACGGCGCTTGCTTTTGGTGCGGACTCAATTTCTTGGTGGTCTTATTATCCTTTAAACGTAGTAGTAGACGGAGCGCTTAATGCGGACGGTACGACGACGGAAGTTTATAACGATTTAAAGACGGTCAACAACGAATTGTCGACTTTCGGCTCGTTGTATAAGAATTACGACTGGAAGGGCGTTATCTTGAGTGAACCTGACAGCGGTTTCTTCGGGATCGGCGCAGACGCTCAATATAAAGCATATAAGAAAGTAAAAGACGAAAGCTTGTTCTCGCAATATTTGCTTTCGGTAAGCAAAACCTCGTCCTTCTCGTCCATTGCAGGATCGGGCAGTAACCATATCGTTAGCGTTATGGAAGACGCGGACGGCAACGAGGCGTTCGTAGCGGTAAACTATTCTGCGGTAAAAGAAAACAAAACGCTCAGCCTTACTTTAAAAGGAAACACTCTTGGACAATACGTAATTTATAAAAACGGTGAAATGCAAACGGTAACTATCGGCACGGACGGTTATATTTTAACACTTGCTCCGGGCGAGGGTGCGTTTATCGTAGAGGCTAATAGCGAACACACCGTAATCTTTAAAAACTGGGACGGCTCAGTATTGCAAGAAGAAACGTTGACGTTTGGTAGCGTTCCTGAATACAAGGGAGCAACGCCTACGAAAGAAGGGTACGCATTTACTGGTTGGACGCCTGAAGTTGGCGCAATCAGCGGTGACACCGTTTATACGGCGTTGTTTGAAGAGTTGCCAAAATATACGATAATCTTTAGAAACGACGACGAAACGGTTATTTCCAGCGAACAATATTATCAGGGCGCAACGGTTGTAGAACCTCAAACGCCTACGAAAGCGCCTGTTGAAGGGGAATACTCCTACGCATTTGCAGGTTGGGATTATACTGTAACGCCTGCTAACTGTGATGCAACCTACCGCGCAACGTATGCGAAAGTGCCTATCGACTTAACCAACTGTGAACTTGAAAACGGTGGACTTGACAGTGTCACAAACGATACTAATATGAAGAGTCAAGGTAGCACGCATTCCTTGAATATTGTTGAACCCGTTGTTTCGGGCAATCTTCCTTACTTTGCGCTTACGCTTGATAAGACCTATGATTTGACTGATAAATACATGGTATTTGATTACCATGGCGTGAATGCAGATGGATGGATTGTCATATTCGACTTTGTAAATAACAATACAAAGCTTGGGTTGTTTAACACGTTGAGCTTGAATGCTAACGTAAGCGAAAGCATCCATTACTGCGAGGATATCGGCGACGGTTGGATTAGAGTTTACGTAAACTTGAATTCTTTTGGCGCATCACTTGATAACGTAAGTAGAATTTATGTAACGATTAACGCGGCGGACGGTAGCGGTGAAAGAAACCTTCATTTCGATAACTTGCATTTCGTAACCAAACCTACGCATACGATTACCTTCAAGGACTTTGACGGTAGCGTTATTTCCAGTGCCGAATACGAGCTTGGCGCAACGGTGAACGTACCTAATAATCCTACGAGAGCGACCGACGCAGGCGAATGCTCGTACGTATTTGCAGGTTGGGATTACAGCGTAACGGAAGTACGAAGAAATGCAACGTATACGGCAACGTATACCAAGACGGATATCGTCGATTTGTGGAACTGCTCCGTTGAAAACAGCGGTATTGATACGATTACCAACGACACAGCCGACAGAAGTGAAAATAGCACGTATTCCTTGAATATTGTAGAACCGATTTCGTCGGGCAATCTTCCTTACTTTGCGATTACGCTTGATAAGACGTACGACTTGACGAATAGTTATATGGTATTCGACTTCAAGAATATTGGTAGAAACGGTTGGCTTGTTGTATTTGACTTCGTGAATAACGGCAGTAAGACTGGTCTTTGGAACATGCTTACGCTCAATAGCGGTGTCAGCGCAGATACGCATACTTGCGAAGATTTGGGCAACGGCTGGCTGAGAGTATACGTGGATTTAGACGTCTTGAATAGCTCGCTCAGCGGGGTAAGTAAGATTTACGCAACGCTCAACGCATCTGACGACAGTGGAACGCTTGACATCAACTTTGATAACTTGCATTTTGAAAAGAAACGTATATACACCGAAGCGGACGATGCAATCAGCGCTTGCGGTTTGGTGGCTGTAAATGGCGGCTCGGCTACGATTGATACTAGTGTTGTAAGTATCAATTCTGTGAAATCGGCGAAGTTTAACGTGCCCGCAGGTAACAGTGGTGTTTGGTGGAACTACGACGTGGATTTGACGAAGATTACGGGTAGCGCGCTCAATATGAGTGGCAAGACGATTACGTTTGACGTAAAGATTGTCGGCAACATGACGTGGGTAGGCTTTACGGTAGCGGACGGCAACGGTACTTATGTGAAAGTGAATGGCGAAGGCTATGCATGGATGAACCTTTCGGAGGAAAATTGGTCGGGCTTCGGTATGTCGATTGTATCGCTTAATGACGGTTGGTATAGAGTCTCGTTTAATCCCGATACTTCGTTTAGCAGTGCGGGTAGCAACATTGCGAAACTCCGTTTCTTGGTACAGCCTCAAGACGGCAACGAAGCAAGTATGTACGTAGATAACCTGTATCTTGACAGCGTTATCACCCTACCTACGGAAGCGGATGACGCTAGCTCGGCTTGCGGCTTGAGCCCTGTAAACGGCGGTTCAATGACGGTGGATACGACCGTTTACAGCGTATTCTCCACGCAGTCGATTAAGGCAAACGTTCCTGCTGGAAATAGCGGCGCGTATTTGAACTACGACCTTGATTTGACTTCGTATTTCGGTGGCGCGCTCAATATGAGTGGCAAGACGATTACCTTTGACGTAAAGATTGTCGGCAACATGACGTGGGTAGGCTTTACGGTGGCTGACGGCAGCGGTACTTATGCGAAAGTGAATGGCGAAGACTATGCATGGATGAACCTTTCGGAGAAAGATTGGTCGGGCTTCGGTATGTCGATTGTATCGCTTAATGACGGTTGGTATAGAGTTTCGTTTAATCCCGATACTTCGTTTAGCAGTGCGGGTAGCAACATTGCGAAATTCCGTTTCTTGGTACAGCCTCAAGACGGCAACGAAGCAAGCATGTATATCGATAACTTGTATCTTGCAAATTGCATCCCCACCGATTATATCGGTCAATGCGGTTTGGTTGTGGTAAACGTCGGTAGTATTACAAAAGACACCGAAGTGGTAAGCAAGCTTTCCACGGAATCCGTTAAATGTACTGTTCCTGCAGGCAACTACGACGAATGGTGGAATTATGATATTAGCTTGAGAGAAATCGCAGGCGGTACGCTCGATTTAAGCGGTCAGACAATCTCCTTTGATATGAAAATTGACGGCAGTATGGGTTGGGCAGGCTTTGCAGTATCGGCTGACGGCGTAAATTATAGCGATTATGCTTGGACGAATCTTTCCGACGGTTGGTTTGATTACGGTTACGGTATTTCGGTAAAAGCAATCGGCGACGGTTGGATGAGATGTACGGTAACTCTTGATACGAACTTTAGCGCATACAGTAACGCAGTTGGAGTACTTCGTTTTATGGTACACCCAACTGATGATAACCAGTCAATTCTCTACATTGACAACTTATATTTAGGTTGAGCAAAACAAACGCCTTCTCATTATGCGAGAGGGCGTTTATTTTTTATAAATATGGGCATATAAGTCGATTAACGGCATATTTTGCGTGGTATTAACGCACTGTGAGTGTCACTTATATAAACAAAAACAACAAAAAAAGTGTTCGGAGATTAGGTTTATACTACTTCGCCAAGAGCAACTCGTTTGAACTTTTTTCGTTCAGACGAGTTTTCTTTTATATGAAGATGAATTGTCAAACTAAGTGCAACACTTGGCAAGATTTTCATAAAATAAATCTACAGGTTTTTTAAAATTTAAAACTTTCTTAGGTCTGGCGTTAATTAACGCCAGATTCTTTTTTAGCGTTTTTTCGCTAACTCTATACAAATTATGTCCTTTAGGATAGAATTCACGTAATAAACCGTTTAAATTTTCATTTGTTCCTTTTTGCCAAGCACAGTAAGGGTCTGCGAAATACATATTGCAATTAAGTTTATTTTCTATTTCTCGCCACTCGGAAAACTCAGAACCCCTATCGCACGTTATTGTTTTTACTGCCCCCTTGGGTAACTTGGATAACTCAGATATTATTGCTTTAGCCATTTCTGTTCCAGTTCTATTTGGGATTTTGATTGCAATATAATACCTTGTTTTTCGTTCTGCTATCGTAGCAAAGCATGCCTTCGTTTTGCCTCGACCTGAAACTACCGTATCTACTTCCCAATGTCCAAATTCTTTGCGTTTATATACGCTTTTATCTCTTTTTCGTATAGATTTACCAGTTGTAAATCTTCCGCCATTTCCTAATCTTTTGCGTGTTTTTCCCTTTCGTCTTAACACCTTTACGTTTCCCTTAACCAAGTATCCATCATAAAGCAACCGATATATTGTTTTAAAAGACGGAACTTTAAATTCACAAGGCGTTTTTGCTATTTGTTCTGGTGACCACGTTTGTTGTAATTTTTCGTTAATATAATTCAATACTTCTTCTTTCCATCGCATTCCACGATGTCTATATGAGTTTCTTAAATTACTTTTCTTTTGTGCCGTATAAGGGTAATATCTCGGTATATCCCTATAAAAAGTGCAATTTCGCCTTAACTCCCTTGATATTGAACTTACGTTTCTTCCCAATAATTTTGCAATTTCTCGATAACTTTTTCCTTTTATGTAGTATTCTCGTAGACAACAGCG
>JAFQMD010000015.1 GCA_017396365.1 Clostridia bacterium
ATAGAGTAAGCGAAAAAACGCTAAAAAAGAATCTGGCGTTAATTAACGCCAGACCTAAGAAAGTTTTAAATTTTAAAAAACCTATAGATTTATTTAATGAAAATCTTGCCAAGTGTTGCACTTAGTTTGACAATTCATCTTACTTTACTGTGCAATATACGTACGCTTCAGCAATTCCGTCTTTAGTTGGAACTAAAACTTTAAGTCTATATCTTCCAGATTTAAGTTTTTCATTGTAATTTTCTATAGCAACACCACTATCCGTCGTAATCATTTCATCATCTTTAGGATATCCAAAAACAATAATTTTACGAATCATAATTTTTTCAAGTTCATTTGCGCTAAATTCACCCTCAACGACTCCTACGTCATAGAAAAGTTTTACGCTATAACTCACTATCAATTTTTCATCTGATTTTTTGGTCTGAATAGCCATAGCAGTTGACTCTAATTCGCCTTCTTCCACCGAGAAAAATGCAATGGGTTGCATTTCGCTAACTCTAATATCGTCGCTCGTTGAAACGTAAGCAACGGTCATATAATCACCCTCGGAAAGAGACTTAGGAACGTCGTACTCGCCGTTTGCCTGCAATGAAATTCCACCTTCGTTAAAGGTAACTTCACCCGCATTTCCACCATTTAGCGAAACCGTATTTACGCTACTAAAATTACCGTCTTTATCAACTTTAGTAAGCCCTATTTTTAATTTGTAAGCCGTACCGACTTCTAAAAGCGTCGTGTCCGTAATTTTCGCGTTTACGCCGGAGGTCTTAATTTTTCCGTTAGCATACTCCGATTGCCCACCCGAAAACTCTTTAAACTCAGCAAAATCAACGCCGTTAGCAAGTCTTTGACGAGAGTTTACCACTTCCGCGTCCTTTACTTTTGAATACTCGTCAAAACCCTTTTGATATTCGTCAAAGAGAACTTGTTTACCCTTTGCGTAATTTGTGAAATTAGAAAGCGGATATCCGTTCCAAGAATATGCGTTTGGGAATTCTTCGCTATACAAAGTTGCAAGTTCAACGCCTTTTCCTATACTTTCGCCATCAAAACACGCTTGCATTCCGTATGCGTTTAAAAATCCCAAAAGGTCCTCTACCGCGCCGTTAACGCTCTCGCTACCTTCGTTTTTATCAACTATAAATTCAATATTCCCGCTGTGATATCTGTCATATACTTCATAGTCCATTTGCCCGTCTAGATACGTTACGTTATCCACCTTAGTTTCGGGGGCAATTTCACCTTTTTCAGAAAGGATATAAAACGGAGTCGTATCTCCGTAAAGACGATAACTGTCGCCGTATTCTTCAAGGAAATCCATCGTTTCGCCATACACCCTTAATCCTTTAAGCCCTTTAGTTATTGCTCCTAAATTGACTTCAAAACTCCAGGATATACTACCTTCCCTTATTCTCATATAATCGTTTCCGCTAACGGGATCAAAAACGTCAAACCACGCAACTTCGGGCTTGCTATCGCCAGTCGACTGTAAAAACATACAGTATCCAACGCCGTCTTTTATTATGCAAACGTCAAACGAAACGCTCTGACTGTCAGCCCAAGAATTAAAACTCATAAGCGACCAGTATCCACGAGAATTGTCGATAATTACGTAATCTCTAAACCCAGAACTATGGTCGTAGTAAGACTCGTATCTCTCGCCTGGAATATATAAATCTTTCATCTTGCCGTAAGTGACTTGCCCGTCTTGTTCAAAAGTAGCAAAACTTATTGATTCATAAACGCTCCTTGCGTTTTCGGTAGTGTGCCTTTTTGCAACGCTATAGTTTAAGCCTTCTTCATCTCGCGAGTATAAATATTCGGTTTCACCTTTTACTGATAACATATACTGAGTTTCGCCAAAACCCTTAATCCATTTATCAACAACGCCGATTTTGTTTTTTATTTTACCTATGGTCTTTGCCGTATCAAACGCAAAATCTTCAACGCTCTCTACGTGTGGATTATAATAACTTTTAACACTTGAGTGGATAGGGAAATCAGTAAATTCACAATAGTTTCCATAGTCTTTGAAAGTCAATTCTTGCGCATTGTAACCATTTTGACGACTTTCATTACCGTTAAATTCAATCACAGAGTTTGAGATTTGACTATTTGAAATTGTTTTTTGAGCTTTTTCCGCGCTTTTTGACATCATACCCCAAATGGTTTCGTTGGTATCTACAGCGCTTGCGCCCAAATTTTGCCTTGCAATCAAAATTTTAGCAGCCTCAGTTCCACCTCTAAGTCTTTTACAACTCGTTGCGCCGATAGCCAAAGTTCCCATAAGGGTTATACAAAGTAATATCGTAATAAATCTTTTCATTGTTTGCTCCTTTTAAATTTTGCTTTCAAGATACGAAAGCATATTTTCTATAACGTCTTTTGCAATTTTTTCCCACTCGAACTGACTTACAAACTCTATCGTCTGCTTTATTTTTTCGTCGGGTATTTTATAAAGTAGAAAAGTCGATTCCAAAAACGAATGAACTTTTCTCTCCATAGTAAAGTAGATGTCGCAGGGGACGGACATATGGTTTCGCATAATGCCTGCCGAAGAAATTTCTCTCTCGTAAAAATCTTTGGTTTCCCAGTTAGGCAAAACGTCTTTAAACGTCTCTTGCAACTTTTTTGTAATCGTACGATAAATTATATTAGCGCTGTTTGGCAAAGAATACGCAACGTTATACATCTCACGCATGTGCTCGCTCGATTCGGCAATGTGAAGTTGCAAAACGGTTTCGCACGCGTAGAGCAAAATTTTATCGTCCGTCTTGTCTTTCAAAAGAGTTTCTATAGCATTAAATTGACCTTCTAACACGAACGCTACGAGTTCACAAACGACGTTTTCTTTGGTTTTGAAAGCATAAATTACCGAACCCCTATTTACCTTTGCCTCGTCGGCAATTTTAATAACCGTCGATTTTTCATACCCTACGGATAAAAAAAGTTTTGCCGCAGCGTGAAGTATTTTAGATTTTACTTCAGTTATATCATATTCACGAGTAACCATTTTCGTTTCTCCTTGAAAACTCTTTTGTTGTTGCAGTCTGTGTTGTAACACACACCACACATAGATTATATACTATCTTTTTTTAAGATGCAAGTGTTTTTGAAAAATTTTTTATTTTTTACAAAAACAAACACGCAACTTCTCGCTTTGTGAAAAGTTGCGTGTAAAGTTTATTAAGTTAGGCTTTGAGCAAAAGAAGGCTCAAAAAGTGGTAACGGGTGGGATAGAGCAACGTGACGTTGCAGACGTGTTTTTCTATACCCCTACCGAGTAGCATTTAAAGTCTTAGATGCGAGGTAGGCGAGGCTCGCTTTAAGGCACAAGACACGATAGACCTTGTTGGTCATTGTGGTTTGGGGCTTAAAGTAGAAACAAAGCATACCGAAGTATATAAGACTTTAAAGTATTTAAAGGCTTAGATACGAGTTAGCCAAGGCTCGTAAAACTTTTACGGATGGGATAGAGCAACGTGACGTTGCATTCGACCTTTTTGTCCCTTTATCAAGTGCTTTTTAAAGGTTTAGAAACGAGCAAGACAAGGCTCGTGAGTTCGAAAAGACTTGGTAGACCTTTTTGGTCACCAAGGTTTTGAGAACGAAACAGAAACGCAGTATTGCGAAGTTTATAAGCCTTTAAAAAAAATTTTTTTATTTTACGTAATTAAACAACTCCTCTTCAAATTCTGGGCAAAGAGGTTCTGCTCCGTTTTCAGTTATAACGTAACAAGTTTCAACTCTTAATCCGTGCAAAGTAGGATGTCCGAAGAAAGACACGTCAACGTTTACTATCATATTTTTTTCTAACGCATCGTCGCTATTTGGTCCAAAGAAAGGCGCTTCAGCCTCCATAAGTCCCATAGTATGAGCAAACGGACATACTAAGTATTTTAAATATCCACCCTTGTCATAAAGTTGCCTACCTACAGCGTCGATTTGCCTACCCGTATTGCCTATTTTAAGCATACTCTTGGTAAGTTTCATAACTTCAATCATATCGATAAGACATTTCTTTTGTTCGGGGGTATATTCTCCGCTAACAGGTACGGTATGACCGAAAGTTCCCGCATATCCGTTAATTCTCGGCGCAATACCGAGCATTACCATTTCGCCGTTTTCCATTACTTTATTAGTTGCCGTAGGAACTACTGCATTTGAACGAATACCGCTACCAACGATAGTTCTATATGCAAAACTGTCAGCGCCGTTTGCTCTACAAACCGCTTCGCCAGCCGCAGCAACTTCATATTCCTTATTGCCTGCCTTAACTTTTTCCGCCATTGCTTTATAACCTAAGCAAGCAAGTTGGGTTGCCTTTCTTGCCTGTTCGATTTCCCAATCGCTCTTTACGTAACGGAATTTTAAGTAGTCATCGGTTAAATCAACTATTTCACAACCATCAAATCCTGCTACCAAGTCTTGATGTACGGCGTAAGGCATATCGGTAGTGCCGACAAGTCCAACTCTTTTAACCGGGAATTTTTGAGTAAGTTCAGCAAACAAATCACTAAAACTTATTATAGTTGCCAAAGGATATTCTTCGTCAGGAACCATAAATACGGGGAAACAACGCACGTCTTTTATAGCCGAATCTTGTTTAGCGAAAGGCTCGCTTTCAGGTCCGCCCAAAAGCATAGTCGTTCCGTCGCGACCTACAAGTACAGCGCCTTTTTCAAATTGACCGCACCAACCAGTCAAATACCAACCATTTGCAACGTTTAATTCGTCAAAATATATAATTGCTATATCAACGTCTTTGTCGTTAAGAAGTTTTACAACTTTTTCTACTCTGTTTTTAGTTTCTTTTTCATTAAAATATGCCATTTTTTAATCTCCTATTACGTTTTATGCTTTCCATTGAAAATCATCTAACGGAAACATTGGTCTTAATATGTTTTTTAAATTTAATCTTTTAAGTTCTACGCAACTTGCGCCGTCGGATAAGGCAAACAATTCCCTATCAGCGTAAGGTTTAAGTTCGGTAAATAAATAACCGAGTTTTACTACTACTATTTGGTAAGATAACAGGTCAACGTTTGCCTTATCAAAATTACCCTTTTCAATAAAAGCGCTTCTAAGTTCGGTAAACACGGCGTCAACGTTTGCTATTGAAAGAGTTAAACTTCTTCCTATAATCTCTTTAGTCCAACCTAAAATTTCACCATGACTTTTAACAATAGCCCACTCGCCAAGCAAATCGCAAAAAACCTTTTCGCCATCTTTTTTATTCCAAAACTTTTCAACGATTTCGGCGTTGGTAATCCCTGCAACGCAGGTTTTTTTATTTGGCTTTGCCTCAATTAGAAGTTTCAAAATATCGAGAGTATCTCCCTCTGCGCCCGCTGTGGTGTTATCTCCGCTATCAGTTATAAATATGCGGTTTTCACTACCTTCTAACGCCCGTTTTACACACTCGGCAGGCAGTTCCGCCTCGCATAAAAACTTATAACTGTTTCTCGTTTGCCATAATTTGTCTGCTAAGTCTTTTGCAATGGACTCGGCTCTTTGCTTTGTCGTAGCGCAGACGAGTGTTGACGCGCTCGTATTAGGAGCGTCAATCCAACAATGCCCTAAAAATAAATTCGCGGTAAATACGTCGTCTTGACTTTCAAGCGCTATCGTCTCTTCTATCAAACTTTTAAGTGGCTCGTACGCCGTTTGCAAAGTATCGTTTTTAAGCAAAAACGGAACTCTTTGCATATAAGCGTAAGGCTTTATTTTGTTTTTCAAACAGTAACACAATGCTTTTGCCGAACGTTTTTGACACTCAACTTGGTCAGTATGCGGAACTGTTTTAAACCCACTTATAATATCGGCGTAACTCGTAAGTTCGTCGGTAATATTAGCATGAGCGTCGAGCGAAAGGGCAATTAAGCAGTCTTTTGAAAGAAATTTTCGCATTTGCTTTAGCAAATAGAGTTCTCCGCTACCGATCTCCTCAACTTCCATACTTCCATGGAAAAATATAAACACACCCTTTGCATCGGAATTTTCTTTTACCGTTTGTAAAATTTGGTCAGCGTAAAAATCGTACGTCTCTTTTTTAACCGTCGCCGACGGCAACGCTACTGCATAAATAGACGGAATTACTTCAAACCCGTTACTTTCAAAAATATCCTTAACCGCTAATTTTTGAAAAATATCTTCGCCTTTAAAGTATTCAAAATCTTCTTTTTTAGGATAAATTTTCGCTTTGCTATTTGATTCGCATTGAAAAGATGCTACTATAATTTTCATTGCGCGCTACCTATTATTAAAAAGAGTATCCTGCCAAACTGTAATACGCCATATTACTTTGTCTTACGTCTAAACGACCAAAACAAGCGCAAACGGGCACGTTTGAAATAATATGCAATGCATACTGTCCAAAAGGAATTTGATATTGTTCTTTTCCGATAGGATAATCAAGCCTTAAGCACGTCGTCCTTTCAGCAGGTAAATCTATCGTTATATTGTCGTAAGGTGGTTTATCTTCAAAAATAACCTTAATACGAATTTTTGCATCTTTTTTTGAAACGTTAGTAATCATCAACGCTTCATGGCCTAAAAAATCAGGATTATCACCGTGCGGTGGCAAATCTCCATCACAAAATACCCAATTTTTTCTTCCGTTTTTCATAATTATTACTCCTATTTTTTTATTTGCGTTGCAATTACGTTTTTAGCGATTTTAACGCTAAAATAAATTATAATACAACATACTTATTATACCATAAGACAAAGGTCAATACAAGGTATAAAATAAAACATAAATGGTATAAAATCAAAGTCTTTTATAGTGAATAATATTTTTTTCCAAAATCGTTGTTTTTTATTTTTTTCTGTGATATACTTTTGAATATGAAAACCATAAAAAAATATTTTAACCACCAAATTAAAAAGGCGGTTATAGTACAAAATTTAATAACGATTGAATCTCTCGACGTTTCAAAAACCTTTTCTTACCCTGAAGAAGTACACGATTTTTACGAATTCGTTTACGTTGACAGCGGAAGTATATTTTGCAACGTAGAAGCCCAAAGGTACGAACTTAAACAAGGCAATTTCTTACTTATCGCCCCTAAAAATAAGCACAATTACCAGGCAACTGAAAATTTTTCGGCTTCGATGTTTATCGTTTGTTTTCGCTGTAACGCTGAAATCATTTCAATACTTGATAAAGTAATTTGTTTAAGTAAAGAGAGCAAGTCTTTAATGTTAGATATCGTGCGTGAAGCTAAAAACGCCTTTTGTTTTCCTTTTAAAACCAAGTTAAAGGTTTTAGATACCCCGCTTTTTGGCTCGCAACAATTAGTAGAAAGCAATATTGAAAAACTGCTTATATATTTAATTCGCAACGAAATGAAAGGCAACGATAACGTCAAATTCGTAATGAATAGCGTTGAACTTGAAAACAACTTAGTTCAAGACTTAATTTTAACGCTAAAAAGTAATTTGGACGTAAAAATCTCTTTAGACAATATAAGTAAACAAGCGCACTACAGTAAAACGTTTTTAAATGCGATTTTCAAGAAAAATACGGGTTTTACTATAATGCAATACTATAATATATTGAAAATAGAAGAGGCGAAAAAACTTTTAAGAGAAAACGTTTCCCCTACGGCGATTTCAAATCAACTTAACTTTGATAGCCCAACTTATTTTACCAAAGTATTCAAAAAATATACGGATATGACTCCGTCGGAATACAAAAAAACTATCTTATAACAAATCTTTTCATCAAAAAAGCGTATATGCCGTCGCATATACGCTTTTTTATTTCGTTTGCCTTTGCAAACTCTTTTTTCAATCGTCTTACTCCTCTTCCCAAAAATTCTTTTGCTTTGCAAAATTATTTTCGGGAGCCCTTTATTTGTCCTTGGTAAGTCCGAGAGTCACGCCATAAAAAAGACGCAAGGTAACAACCTTTTTATCTACTTCTTTCGGTGACCTCGTCCTTTCGTCGCAACACGCTTTTTTATTTCGTTTGCCTTTGCAAACTCTTTTTTCAATCGTCTTGCTCCTCTTCCCAAAAATTCTTTTGCTTTGCAAAATTATTTTCGGGAGCCCTTTTTTTGTCCTTGGTAAGTCCGAGAGTCACGCCATAAAAAAAGACGCAAGGCAACAACCTTTTTATCTACTGCTTTCGGTGACCTCGTCCTTTCGTCGCAACACGCTTTTTTATTTCGTTTGCTTTTGCAAACTCCTTTTTCAATCGTCTTGCTCCTCTTCCCTAAAATTCTTTTGCTTTGCATAATTCTTGTCGCACTCTCTTTTGCTTTGCAAAATTATTTTCGGGAGCCCTTTTTTTGTCCTTGGTAAGTCCGAGAGTCACGCCATAAAAAAAAGAACGCAAAGCAACAACCTTTTTATCTACTGCTTTCGGTGACCTCGTCCTTTCGTCGCAACACGCTTTTTTATTTCGTTTGCTTTTGCAAACTCTTTTTTCAATCGTCTTGCTCCTCTTCCCTAAAATTCTTTTGCTTTGCAAAATTATTTTCGGGAGCCCTTTATTTGTCCTTGGTAAGTCCGAGAGTCACGCCATAAAAAAAGACGCAAGGTAACAACCTTGCGTCTTTTTTTATGGAGCTGCTAACCGGATTTGAACCGGTGACCTCGTCCTTACCAAGGACGCGCTCTACCGACTGAGCCATAGCAGCACTAACTTGTTCTCGTGTCAGCGTGTATTATTGTAACATATCGCTTTGAAAAAAACAAGTCTTTTTACCCCCTATTTTTAAAAATATATTCATTTTTATTTATAGTGGAGCTAAAAAATATAATTATCTGCTCGTTTAAAATTACTTTTATTCTTTTTTCTTTTTGAACGCGCTTATCATAATACAAATTATAATTATAGAGCCAAATATAATTGCGCCATAAAAGATAAGTTTTTCAATTTGTTCTTTCCCTAAGTCGTCAAGTTGCGTTTGCGCCGTCGGTTTTTTCTCAATTTTTGAGTGTTCCTTTCGTCCACACTCGCAAGTCCTTTCTTTTAACACTTCTTCACTCGTCGTGGCATCTTGAACGATTTTCCATTGTCCAAAGTTATGAGCGCTCCACTCTTTATACGCGCCACACTCACACTCGTACCAATGCGTATCGTCGTTATATTTTAAAATATTATATTCGCATATAAATTCAACCGCAAATTCCCTCTCGGTCATATACTCTTTTATTTGCGAATTTTCATGGACTTTTACAATTTCTAAATTGTCGCAACCTAAAAATGAGTTTTCTTCGCAAGTCGCAATCATAGATAAAACGATTATTTCTTCTAAATTTTCGCAATCGCTAAACGCATAATCGCAAATTTTAATTACGCTTTCGCTAAATACAACTTTGGTTATAGAAGTTTTGCTAAACGCGTACTTGCCTATTTGGGTTATACCGTCTTTAATTTCTATTTCAGTTATATATTCTAAAAACGAGAACCACGGCGTAGAATATGCGTTTTCATAGTCTTTCATTTCCCCATTTCCCCAAATAATCAACTTATAGGCGGGGTTTAGTATCGTATATTCTTCAGTTTTATACATTGCTACTAAAACGCTTTCGTCGGATAATTTAGAACAATCCCACTCGTTTACCTTTTCGGGCGATACGTATTTTTCAATAGATAATACAGGTCCGTTTACGTAAGCAAACCCGCCCACAAATACGGTATTCTCTACTTTATGCGACGAAGAAAATTTATACCCTCCGATTGAAGTTTCACTTCCAACGAATAAGTAATCGGTATTTTCCGCGCCCGATTTTTTATCCGTTATTCCACTTACGGACGGATCGTTCCAAGTTGCGTCAACCCCGTACCACTTCCCATCGTCAAGTTTTACGGCGTTCCACATATGTGCTTCGCCTTTTGCCTTTCCGCTAATCAGCGTACACGGAATATTAACTCTATCGCAAAGAACTTTTAGAGCCCTTGCATAACCCTCGCAAACGGGAGCAAATTCGCTATTAGCGTCATTAGACAATAACGCGCTCGTTGCCATTCTGTTTTTTGCAGTAATTTCGCCAACCCTATAACAGTTATTCTCAATTAACCATTTGTTAAAATACTCTACCTTTTCACTATCTAACGCGTGGTCGCCTATGCCGTTTAAAATTTGCTCTATCGCTTGCTCCATCTTTAATCTTTCTTGCAAAATATCTAAAGAGCCTGCGCCTACGAAACAACTTTCCCTCACGTCAAATTCGTCGTTTTTGATTAAAAATACAACTTCTAAAGTATAAGTGACAGTATCACCCGTGTAAGAATAACCCACGTCGTTACAACCTATTCTCACGTCGCCCGAAAGCCAAAAAACCTGCGGATAATCTCTATTAAACGCGCCGTAAACTGCGTACGCATAATTAGAAATTCTCTCAAAATGTTGGTCGGTCGCCTGCTTAACTTCGTCTTCAGGATCACCTTCGTAACTAATCGTCTCTTCGATTTTTTCAATTACGTAACTTTGTTGACTTGCGTCAATTAAAACGTCGTATTCACCGTCGCCGTCGGAATTTTCAATTAGCCAGTCGTAAAATTCCAAAGCGTAATCTTGTCCCGTAAAATCAATTCGGTCAATCCACCTCTCATAATTTCCGTCTTTTAGATTAACGCCATCACTTGCCTTGACTATTTTATCATTACCGACAGTAATCAGTAGACAACAGGCTGAAATCATCGTAAGTATTATTAAATTTAAACGCTTTATAAAACTTTTCATAAATATATTATATCATAAATTCAACGCAAAATAAACAGTTTTAAAAATAAAAATTGCGCTTTTTTAAAGCGCAACCTTTTATTTAACTTTCCATTCTAATAATTGATTACCAACAACCTTAATTGCTTTATCCGCAAGCCTTGCGATAAATCTATCGCTTTCCGAATCGGAGAAAAAGCAATCTATTTTAGCGTCGCCGAACCTTTCTTTAAACCTAACGACCTTTTGTTCGGCATAGTTAAATTTATCGGGAAGTTTACCTGTTTTTTTATCCATATGCGAGGCTATAAGGTGTTTAATTCCAAGCCTTTTACAAATAGGAATAAGCAAAAACTCGGGTGAGGCAGACACTATAACGTCGTCTTTACGCTGAGTTTTTAAATACCACTCTTTTATAAAACGTTGGTGCTCGTCCCAAAACCTTTCTACGATTTCGTCAACGTTTTCCAAGTCTTGTAAAAAAGAATAAATGTGCGGACGCGAATCGTCCCTTGTAATAAGCCCCATCTTTTGAACTGTTATGTAAAAGAGATATTCCGAGTGGTATTTTTGAAGATGCGGATAATTTTTAAAAATCCACGCCCAAAAATATACTTCGGTATCACCGTCTAATATAGTATCGTCAAAGTCATATACGTTCATAAGTGCCCCTATAAGTCGATTATTTACATATTAAAGCAAATAAACAGGCATTTCTTCTTCGCCAAGGCGTTTTACAACGTTAAATTTTTCTTCGTGAATATCGTCCTTTTTTGCCTTAGTTTGTTTTTTAACGACAACCTTTTCAACTACTTTTTCAACGATTTTTTCTGGTTTTTCAAACTTTTTAAGTTCTTTAGAAATGCTTTCGCTTTCTTTCAAAATAACCGCCTTTACCGTTTTAGCGCCAAGTTTTTTAAGTGACGTAAGCCTTTTTGCTCCGTCAACGAGTTTTAAACCGTCTTTTGTTTCAACGGCTATTATCGGAAGAATAACACCGTAAGTTTTTACAGATTCGTCCATTAAAGCATTGTCTTTATTAGCCGTAAACTTTATTGCCGAAAGTTCAACGTCAACGACGTTATTCGGCAAAAGCGTAACTATTTCGCTCTTTTTAGTTTTTGCAACAACTCTATTTAAACTACCTTTTCCTACTGCCATTTTTTCTCCTTAATACGCCTTTAAAATTTCGTCTGCCAAAGCAGAATACTCTAAAGCGCTTCTCGTTGATTTTTTATAACTGCCGACGGGCTTACTGTTATCTTGCGCCCACTCAACGCTACTGTCTAAGTGAATAACGGTTTCAAACACGTTAATTCCGTCCGTAGATTTTAACGTTTCCATAGTTTGCTTAAAATAGTTCTTTCTCGCGTCAACTTTTGTAACGACGACTCCCAAAAGTTCTAAGTTTGGCGAAAGTTCTTGAACTTGGGAAATAAACTCAAACATATTTGCCAAGCCGAAAAGCCCCCACGGACTCGCCTCTACTGGAAGAATAATCTTATCCGACGCGCAAAGGATATTCATAACCCAACATCCAAGCGTTGGCGGAGCGTCGATTAAAACGTAATCGTAAACGTTTTTATCTACCACAGATTTTAGCATCTTTTTAAGTATAAATTCTCTTTGCCACTTGGTAAAAAGTTCAAATTCAACCGAACTCATAAGAGTTGACGACGGAATAATATCCACGCCCTCGTATTCAGTATTATAGATAAATTCGTCCAAAGGCTTTTGTTCTTTGATAGCGTTGTAAAGATTTTTTTCGCTAGATGCAATCTCTAACGCGGTTTCTTCAGAAAAATACGAAAGTGTAAGATTAAGTTGCATATCCCCGTCGATAAGAAGAACTTTTTTACCTGCCTTTGAAAAAGCGTAAGCAAGGCTTGCGCAAGTCGTTGACTTACCACTACCGCCCTTATTGTTTGCAAAACAAATAATTTTAGTCATTTTATTCCTCCGGATAAATACATTCCGTACCCGTCGCTCTAAACTTTTCTAACCAGCCCTCAGGTGGCTTTACGTCGGTTACGATAACGTCTATATCGCTTAAATTTCCAACCACGTTAAAGGCTATCCTATCAAATTTAGAACTATCTACGGCAAGAATTCGCTTGTCGCAATTTTCAAGCATTGCCCTTTTAGTAGATGCGTGCAAATCGTTAGAATCGGTAAAACCCTTGTTTATGTCAAAACCTTTGCACGAAATTATCGACGCATTTACGTGGAATCCCGAAATCATTTTATCGGCAGACGAACCTACGAGCGCGAGCGAATCTTCACCTAAAAGCCCACCCGTTGAAAAAATCTTCCAGTTCTTTTGGTCTTTAAGTTCAATCAAAATTTCTAATGAATTAGTAATTATGGTCATATTTTTACGCTCTTTAATTCGCTTGGCGATAAAAAGCGCGGTGGACGAACAGTCGAGCATTAAACTCGTGTTGTCTTTTATAAATTCAGAAAGCATATCGGCAATTTTTTGTTTTCCAACGACGTTAGTTCTCTTTCTAACTGCAAGCGGTAAATCGCCCTGAGCGTTTTCGTTTAAAACCGCTCCGCCGTACGCTTTTACAACTAAACCTTCATGCTCTAATTTTTCAAGGTCGCGCCTAATCGTTTCTTCCGAAACAGAAAAAAGTTTTGAAAGTTCGCTGACGACTACTTTTTTTTCAGTTTGAAGAATTGACAATATTCTATTTTTTCTCTCTACTGCAAGCATCTTTTCCCTTCCTTTACAAAAAATTGCAAACCGAAAAGTTTGCAATTCAAATTTACCCGTTTTGCGGGTTAAAGTATTTTTTCTATAAGTTTTTTATCAGGGCGAGCGATAACCGTCGTATCCAAAAGCATTCCGCTAGGTCTTACGACGTCTTTTGCCCTTTCAACAGCCGCTTGAACTGCGGCAACTTCACCTGTTAAGATAACGTACGATTTTCCGCACATACCCCTTGCAAGTCTAATTTCGATAAGTTTAACGTCAGAAGTTTTTACAGCGTTATCCGCCGCAACTATTATTTGCGACGCGTCGAACGTTTCAATTACACCGAGAGCCAAAACGTCGTTGGTGTGAACGTTAGTCGTTCCGACAATCGCAGGGAAAATACTGTCGTCAGGATTGCCTAAAACGAAACTGTCGATATGCTCTTGCTCGTACGCGCTCTTTGCAGCGTCGATAGACGCTCTAACTGCGGACAACTCGCCCGTAATAATAGAGATATATTTGCCCGGACAAACCGTTTGAGCTTCTACTATATCAACTTCTGAAGTTTTAACCATGATATCGGTAGCCGTTAAACCTGCCGATACGGTTTTATATTCAATCATTCCTATTGCTTTACTCAATTTTCTCTACCTCTTCAGTTTGCTTTAATTACTACGTGACTACTGTCCGCCTCGATTACTACACCCGAAATCGACGCGTGTATATTGACCGATAAGCCTTTTGACGCCTCGGCTATAACTTGACCTTTTTCTACCCTATCTCCAAACTTAACGACGACGTTACTAGGCGCGCCGATATGCTGTCTAGTAGGTATATTTACAACCTTAAACCCGTCTATAAGTTGATTATCAAGGGGCGCGTTGGCTTGATACTTTTTAACTGCAAGCCTTGAAACAAGCCTGTCAAGCGGAACTTTTCTATATTCTCTAATAGGCGAAACCTTACCTGCTTCAACGCCAAGCGGTGGGGTTATACCCGCATTTTTAAGCCCTGTTTTTATTTCTTGAATAAGTTTTCTCGGCGATAAACCTTGTGGGCACGCAAACATTTCACACACTCCGCAAGACGAACAATAAAAAGTGTTTAAAAACGCCGATACGTCTTTAAAATTGTTACAAGCCGCCGCAAGCATTATCTTGTGCGGTTCGATAGGATGCCCTAAATTGTATCTTGGACAAAGGTCAGTACACATTTTACATTGACAACAACTTGCCGCAGCGCGCGCCGTTTCCACTCTATAATCGCTTTTAAATCTTCTAATTAAATAGTGGTCGGAAGGCAACACGAATACCGAGTTAGTAGTTTTGGTTACGGGTTCTGAAACGGACGTCAAATTTCCCATCATAGGACCGCCAGTCCAGTAAACGTAATCGTCAACGGTTTCTCCACCTGCGTATTCTACTATTTCTTTTAAAGAAACGCCGATAGGAACTCTTACCGTCATAGGATTTTTAACTTCGCCTGCAATGGTAACGAGTTTACTCGTAAGCGGTTCGCCCCTTAAAGCGTAATATGCGTTATACATCGTTTCTACGTTGAAAACCGCAACGCCTTGCTCTATGGGAAGTCCACCCGGTCTAACTACTTTTCCCGTTGCCTCGTAAATCATTACCACTTCGTCTCCCGCAGGATAAACGATAGGCAAAATTTTAATTTTAAGGTTAGGATATTTAGGAAGAAGGGCCGTAACTGCCTCGATAGCGCCTTTGTAGTGGTCTTTAATGCAAACTATACCCTCTTTTGCTCCTAAAATTTCTCTCGTTTTGTCGAACGCCTCTATAATAACGGGGGCGTGAAATTTAAGTAATTGACGGTGAAGACGGAGAAGTGGCTCGCATTCAGCGCAATTTAGCAAAATGGTTTCCGCCTTACTATTAAGTTTTGCATAAGTTGGAAAGCCCGCGCCACCAGCGCCGACTATACCCATTTCCCTATAAATTTTGCTCAATGCTTTTAAGTCCATCTATTACTCCAAATTTTGTCCTTCGTCAATAATACCTACGATAGCGGCGTCAATAGGCGCTTGCGGATTTCCGCAACCTATTCTTGCAGCGCTACCTTGCGCAACTAAAACGAGTTCGCCGATACCAGCGCCAACTTTGTCAACTGCAACGATTCGGTTGTCGATTTTAAGCGATGGAATAGGCTCAACTATCATAAATTTGTTTCCGACTAAATTGTCGCATTTTCTAGTGGATACTACGTATCCTACAACTTTTCCGATTAACATAGCGTTAAATCCTTAATATAAATTTATTATTTTACTATCTCTGCTTTCATTCCTGTCGATATCTTCGCCGCGTTAGCCTCGTCGGTATCAATATGCATTTCAAGCGTAAAAGTTGGGTCAACACGAATTAAAACGTTGTTATAAGTCGTTGCTCTTTCGTTATCAACTCTAACTGAAACGATATCTCCGTTTTTTACACCTGCTTTTTCGGCGTCTAACGGGGACATATGAATATGACGACTTGCGATAATGCAACCCTCTTTAAGATAGATTACTCCGCAAGGTCCAACAACTGCGATAGGCGCAGAACCTTCTATTTTTCCAGACTCCCTAATGGGTGCTTTAATTCCTAATTTAATGGCGTCGGTTGCCGAAATTTCAACCTGCGACGCTTTTCTTACAGGTCCTAAAATACGCACGTTTTCTATTGCGCGGAGTTTAAGACCAACTATGGTAACGAGTTCGTTAGACGCGAACTGTCCGCCCATGAGTTCTTTCTTTTTAGTAAGCTGATAACCCTTTCCGAAAAGAGTTTCCACGTCAGCTTGCGTGAGGTGTATATGTCTTGCGGAAACACCGATAGGCACCATATAGCCCGTTCCGCTGTCTTTTTTACTTAAACTGTCGAGAATTATTCGAGTAATTTTCTCGATTTCCATATCGTTCATGGTACACCACCTAAGTAAGTTAGTTTAACTTTTTGCTAAATTTAAGCAATACAAAATAGACGATACCTAAATATCGTTTAAAATCAAGGCGTTTGCCTTAGTTCTTCGCTCTATGCCCGTATAAAACTATACGGGCATTGTTTGCGAAAAATAAGTACTGAAAAGATTATTTAAGAACAGGTAAAATCTTTTCAACGTCAGAATGAGGTCTTGGAATTACGTGAGTTGCAACGAGTTCGCCGAGTTTAGCTGCGTTTGCTGCGCCTGCTTCAACTGCTGCTTTAACTGCGCCTACGTCACCTCTAACCATAACGGTTACAAGTCCGCTACCGATCTTTTCAGTTCCTACTAAAACAACGTTTGCTGCTTTTAACATAGAATCTGCTGCTTCAACTGCTGCGGTAAGACCTCTGGTTTCAACCATTCCCAATGCTTCAAGTGCCATTTTTTTATCCTCCGATTTGAATTTCAATTTTATTAACTTTACCCTTGGTAAAATTATTTCTTAGTTTTTCTTGCAGGAGTTTTTTTTGGAGTTTCCTGCTTTTCATCCGTTTGCTCGGTTTCTCCCCTTGCTTTTAAAAGCCTATCTCTACTCTTTTGAACTATGCGTTCAAGTTCTGGATGAGGATTTGCTATAACCGCTTTACAAACAGGTTTTTTAATTGCTCCCGCGCTTGCGGCTTCAATTGCGGCAGTAACTGCCGACACTTCTCCGCGAACGATAACCGTAACGAGCCTACCACCGAGTTTTTTCTCCCAAGTAACGAACTCAACGTCTGCTGCTTTGCACATTAAGTCGAGTGCGTCGGTTGCGGCAACCACGCCCGATATTTCAAAAAATCCAAGAGCTTTTCCCATAATCTGTTTCCTTTTTCGTTTTAAGTATTGTTCTTACAGAAACGCCGTATTGCGACGTGTATAAACCGTTAAAAATTATTTTACGATTGGTAAAATCTTTTCTACGTCAGAATGTGGTCTTGGGATTACGTGAGTTGCAACGAGTTCGCCAAGTCTTGCTGCGTTTGCTGCGCCTGCTTCAACTGCTGCTTTAACTGCGCCTACGTCACCTCTTACCATAACGGTTACGAGTCCGCTACCGATTTTTTCAGTTCCAACAAGTGTAACTTGAGCAGCCTTTACCATTGAGTCTGCTGCTTCGATTGCTGCGGTAAGACCTCTAGTTTCAACCATTCCTAATGCTTCAAGTGCCATAATATTTTTTCCTCCGATTTTTTATCAAATTTATTATTTTTTTACTCAGTTTTTATCCATGCCACTGAGTTTGAGCATCTTTTCCGTGTCGGTTTCAGGATTTGGAATAACGTGTTTACAAACTACGCCACCAACGCCTTTTGCCGCGTTTTCCGCCGATTCGAGCGCCGCTTTTACCGCCGCCACGTTTCCGCGAATTTTTATCGTTACGAGTAAAGGTACGGGAAGGCTTTCAGCGTTCGCCGGCTTATTTTTATCAAAATTTTCAAGCGTTACGTCCGCTGCTTTGCAAGCCGCGTCAGCCGCAACGAAAGCCGTCGTAAGACCGTAAACCTCCAAAATTCCTACTGCATTTGCCATATCCGTTTATCCTTTACTTATTTACTATTGCAATTTTTAAACCTTTCATTGCAAGGTTTGTCTTTAATGCTTCGTTAATCTCTTCAAGTGGGAACTTGTGAGTAATAAGTTCTTTAAGTGGAAGACCGATTGCCTGCGCTCTCTTTAAGAAATCAAACGTAGTTGCGTAATCTCTTAAAGTGTAAACCCAACTTCCTACTAAGGTAATTTCCTTTGAGCAAAGGTCGAAGTGTGGGTTTATAGTAGCGTCGCCACCATTGATAAAGAAACCGAGTTCGCAAAGACCACCGCCACGGCGAATCATCTTATAGATGTTTGCGTGAGCCATTGGGTTACCCGTACATTGAAAAGCAAAGTCTGCAAAGTGTCCGCCAAAAGCGTCTGCAACTGCTTTTCCGAGAGCGTCAGCGCCCTTGTGATTTCTAAAGTCAACCGACTTATCAGCGCCCATACGCTTAGCAAAGTTAAGTCTTTGTTCGTTTCCGTCAACCGCTACGATATTTTCAATACCCATAGTACGAAGAACGGCTATACAAATAAGACCGATAGGTCCGCAACCTTGAACTACTACTCTTGAATTAAAACGAAGAATACCAGTAGTCTTTGCTCTTTCAACCGCGTGAATTAAAACTGCGCAAGGCTCTATTAAAATTCTCGAATCAAGGTCAAGGTCTGAAACGTTGAAAACGGTAGAACCCTTTCTAATTACGATATAATCTGCAAACCAACCGTTGAACTTAACGTCGTCGTCAGGTAAAAGACCAAAAACGTCAGCCTTACCTACGTTTTGCTTATTTAAGTCGAACATAGTAATTTCAGGTTCGTCGGCAAAAATCATACAAGTTACTACCTTATCACCGACTGCAAGTGGCTTACCTGCGCTGTCTTTAACAACGTTTTTACCCATTTTTACTATTTCGCCAGTTCCTTCGTGACCTAAAACTACTGGAATAAGACCAAACGGGTCGTTTTTAAATTCGTGAGCGTCAGTTCCACAAACACCGCAACCTTCAACTTTAACTAAAATATCGTCGTCGCCTATTTCTGGAATTTTATGTTCTTGAAGTTCAAATCTTTCCTTTTCAACGAGCATTGCAACACGCGCTTTATCAGGAGCGCCTGCGCTTGCCCTAGGAGCAGACGTCGAACTACCTTTTATACCTGCAAGAATCTCTCTTACAATCGCTTCAATATTATTCGTATCCATGTTACACTCTCCTTTACCTTATGCAAAGACTTTCAACCATTACGCATCTTCTTGATTTTGTAAAGGTGTGCGCTGCGGTTAAGCCTTCGCCCGTTCTACTTGCAATGGTGAAAGTACAATATCCTTCACCGCCAAAACCGAGAGCCGCATAAGACGGACCGTTTTTAACAAGTATTGCAGTATCAAGCGCTTTTGCATATTCGGTAATATGATCGACGTTTTTACTGTGAATATGAGCAGAATGCCTATTGCCGTGTTCAAGCCAAACAGCCTTTTCAACAGCGTCCTTAAAGTCGGTCGCTCTTACGATACCGAGTATAGGCATCATAAGTTCTTCGGCAATGAGCGGATGCTCTTTTTCACCTTCAAATATTATACATCTAATGCTATCGGGGACGTTAATTCCTATCATTTGAAGAAGGGCTTTTGCGCTTCTTCCTACGCATTTTCTATTAAGTCCCTTTGGGGTTAATACGGTAGATGCGAGTTTTTCTTGAACTTCTTTAGATGCAAGATAACATCCTTGCTCTTCTACCATATAGCGCATAAGTTCGTCGCAAACGCTGTCAACCGCAACGACTTCTTTTTCAGCAATACAAGGAAGGTTGTTGTCAAACGTACATCCGTTTATTATATCTTCCGCTGCTTTTTTAACGTCTGCAGTTTCGTCAACGAGAGCAGGTGGATTACCTGCGCCTGCGCCGATTCCGCGTTTTCCCGAAGAAAGAACAGCCGTAACAACGCCCGGACCACCCGTCGCAACTAAAAGTTGAATATCTTTATGTTTCATCATAACGCTACTTGATTCTAAAGTAGGTTTACGAAGAGAACAACAGATATTTGCAGGTCCGCCTGCTTCTAAACTCGCTTGGTTAATCATATTAACTGCAAAGTTAGAAGTTTTGATTGCCGCAGGGTGTGGGTTAAATACAACCGTGTTGCCCGCAGCAAACATTCCTATCGTGTTACAAATAACCGTTTCACTTGGGTTTGTACACGGAGTGATTGCTCCGATTACGCCAAACGGCCCCATTTCAATAAGCGTAAGACCTTTATCTCCCGACCATGCGGTAGTTTTGATGTCTTCCGTTCCCGGAGTCATTTCGGCAGTAAGTTTATGCTTTAAGATTTTATGACCAACGTTACCCATACCCGTTTCTTCAACGCCCATGCGAGCGAGAATTTCAGCGTTTTCGATGGTCTTCTTTCTTATATTAGCGATAACTTTTTCTCTTGCGTCGAGTGGCATTTTTTTAACGATAGCCTGAGCCTTTTTTGCCGCTTCAATGGCTACGTTCATGTCGTCGAAGATACCAAGTTCGCCTTTTGGTTCTGCTAAGTTAAGTTTTGCAACTACGTCTTTGACGATAGCAGAAACCTCACTTTCGGTAAATTTCATTGTTGCCCCCTTAAAAATTACTTTTTAAGACCAAGCTGTTCAATAACTCTTCTGGTAATTTCAGCAACTACGTCAGCGTCCGATTCCCCACCGCAATGACCGTTGCAGTTTCCACCACAACTATGGCAACTTGCCTTTCCTTCTTTATTGTTTACGCAAATGTTTGCAGGGTGTTTACCCTTAAGACCGAATTGACGGCGAATTTCGTAAAGACGTTCAACTTGAGCCTCCGAAAGTTCCTTAGGACCGCCCAAAAGTTTAGCGTTGAACAAAAGTTTAGCGTAGAATTCAACCGATTCCATCTTGTGATATGCGTTTATAAGACTGTCAGAGAAAGTAAGCGCGCCGTGGTTAGCAAGCAAAACTGCGTCAAAGTGTTGAAGATACTTTGAAACCGCGTCTGGAATTTCGTGAGTTGACGGAGTGCCGTACTCAGCGATAGGAACGCAACCTAAAGCGATAACTGCTTCTGGCATAATAGGTTGAGTAAGTGGAATACCAGCAATAGCGAAAGACGTTGCGTAGATTGGGTGAGCGTGAACTACCGATTGTACGTCAGGTCTTTCTTTATAAACTCTCATGTGCATCTTGATTTCAGAAGACGGCTTAAATCCTGGGTTTGCTTGGATAACGTTACCGTTTTCGTCAACTTTACAGATGTATTCAGGAGTCATAAAGCCCTTAGATACGCCCGTAGGAGTGCACAAGAATTCGTGATCGTTAAGTTTTACTGAAATGTTACCGTCGTTTGCAGCAACCATTCCTTGATTGTAAATTCTCTTACCGATTTCGCAAATCTGTTTCTTGATTTCAAATTCGTTTACCATGATATATCTCTCCTTTGATTGATATGTTTTTCTAAGTTTATTTTACCGCTATTGCGGATTTTTAACGTTTTTATTCTTCATCCCATCCAAGATAAGAAATGAGTTCGTCTAAACCCTCGCGAGTTACTGAGTCAACGAAAAATATCTTTTCGCACCCTGCAAGGCAAAGCCACTCTTTTGCAAGGCTTGGGTTTGCCCCGTCTGCATTTATCTGCGTTACGATACCGATAACTTCTCTCGTTGCCATCGCTACCGTTCCGGGCGAGTAAAGGGAGAAAGGCTCGTTCGCCGCCAAGATAAGACCTATAACGTCAACTTCGTAAGAGTAAAGCGCAAGCGCAAAACCAAACTGCTTGTCTTCGATATATTCACCCGGGGGGTCGATAATATACTGACTGTAATTTACGTATTGCGTTTTTTGATAAGCAATATCTTCGCCGTAAAGGGCTTGGGTTATCGTCGTCTTGCCCGCTCCGCTTCGCCCCATGAACATTATCTTTCTTTTCATTAGGTTTTTGTAAGCCCACAGACCGTAAAGTTTAAAGTCTTTTCCGCGTACTCTAAAACGGCTTCAATCGACGAAGACACCTCGGATACCGTGCCAAGCAAAATGAGCGTTCCGCTAAACCTATCTACAAACCCTATCTCCGCAGCGCTCGCCTTTAAGGAAATATCCGCAAATACTATTGCCGATTCGGCAGGAGTAATACAAACGATTCCTATAGCGTTCTTGCTGTAATCGACGGCGGGATTAAGACCTAACTTGCGGTACATAATCGGGTCGGGATTTGCAATGACGTGCGCAAGGGTTACTTGCTTGCCCGGTACGAGTTCTTGAACTATTCTTAATTTTTCATCACTCGAAAGTATGTCTTTAAACTGCATAGTCGCCTCTATATATAATAATGAAAGACGAGGTTGAATTCTTGGGATTTTCGCCCATCATCCATCTTACACGCTCATTATACCACACCAATATGTCAATGTCAACACAAAACAACAAAATTTTTGTATTTTTTTTGAATTTCTTTGTTTTTAGGTGTTGTTTTGTGTGGTTTCATACCAAAATTTTTAAATTTTTAGTTATTTTTGTTGTTTTTTACCAAAAAATAGTGTATAATCAACTTATGAATATAAAAATGGACTTACATACGCACACGATAGCGAGCGGTCATCACACGTCCGACACCCTTACGAGCCTTGCCGAAAAGGCGTCGAAAAAGGGGCTTTCATACCTTGGAATAACCGACCACGCGCCAAAAATGCAAGGTAGCGCAAACGTCAGTTATTTTAGAAATTTAAGGTATGCGGACAAGGTTTTGTTCGGTGTGAAAATGCTCTACGGCGCAGAACTAAACGTCTTGGATACGAGTGGTACTATCGACCTTCCGAAAGACGTTTTAGACGGGCTCGACTACGCTATCGCTGGGCTTCATAAACAGTGTTTTAAGCCAAAAACCAAGTACGAAAACACTCTTGCGCTTACAAACGCAATGGAAAACGGCTACGTCGTTGCAATTTGCCACCCCGACGACCCACTCTATGAAATAGACGTAAAATCTTTGGTTTTACACGCTAAAAAAACCGACACGATGCTCGAACTCAGTTCAGTTGGGCTTTCACCAAACGGATATAGAGGGCACGACGTTTCAAGGCTCGTTGAAATGCTTTTACTTTGCAAAAAAGAAGGCGTTTTAGTAATGCTCGGTAGCGATAGTCACGGCGCTAAAAACGTAGGCGATTTTACCAACTCTTTAAAACTACTTGAAACGCTTTCTTTCCCTAGCGAACTTATCGTAAACTGCAATGAAGAACTCTTCATTGAACGGGTTAAAACCAAAAGAAAATAATGCTTTTCGTTCAAATCGGGCATAAAAGACCATAATAACACCACAACGCCCCTAAAAACCACACGGTTTTTAGGGGCGTATCTTCTATTCTTTTATCTCTAACCTATACCCTTCGTTTCTCATTGCCTTTATTTGCGCTTTTGAGCCAAGGTTTTTAATTTTGTTTCTTAAATGCGAAACGTAAACCCACGCCGAGTTTCCGTCGCCCGTATATCCCCAAATCTTTTTCATAAGTTCTTGGGTTGAAACGACTTGTCCGCCATTGAAAATCAACATTTCAATTATTTGAAATTCTTTTCCCGTTAGCCTTACTTGACCACTTAAAGTCGAAAGGGTAAACCTTGCTCTATCCAAAGTTAAGTCGCCAAAGGAAATCAAACTGCTTTTTCCACCCGTTTTACGACGGGTAATTGCCCTAAGCCTTGCAAAAAGTTCCGCCACAAAAAACGGTTTTACTAAAAAATCGTCCGCGCCGTAATCTAAACCGATTATCACTTCGTCAACTTTAAGTTTTGACGACACAATCATTACGGGAACGTCGGCGCTCATCTCTCTAATTTTTTTTAGAATTGAAAAACCACCAACGGTCGGCTTTTTTATACAAATTAGCACGCAATCGTAATCGCCTTTTTCAAAATAAATGAGCGTTTCCATTTCACTTTGAACGGAGTCAACGGTGTATTTGTTACGGTAAAAATCATTTAAAAGCGATTTTGCAAGCAAAACGTCGTCTTCAACGAGCAAAATTTTCATTTGCGCACCCCTTTGGTTTAATGCAAATATCATAATATATATCGGCGTTTTTGTCAAACCTTTTTAAAAGCGACAAGATTTTTAATAAAAATATCTAACCGCTATAAAAATTTTTAAAAACGTTTAAAATAAGTTTACTTTTTATTAAGTTTATGCTATTATATTTTAGCCGTAAGGATAATTTTACGATATTAAATCTGGGTGTGGCGCAGTTTGGTAGCGCGCTTGAATGGGGTTCAAGAGGCCGGAAGTTCAAATCTTCTCACTCAGACCAGCAATTAAGGACAGGTTTTAACCTGTCCTTTTTGCTTGGTCTAAAGTGAGAAGTTTTCACTTTCGGCGTTCGCAATAGGGAATTTCTTGCGTTTGCAACGCCGTAAGTGACGCGTTTTATCCTAAAACGCTATTCCGTCAGACTATCCTTTTTCTATTCTTTTTACTTATCTTCCGTTGATAGTCTTCCTTACAAATCTTCTCATATCAACATTTAACAACAACTTTTACCCTGTCTTTTTGTTTGGTCTAAAGTGAGAAGTTTTCTTTTCGGCGTTCGCAATAGGGAATTTTTAACGTTGCGACGCCGTAAGTGACGCGTTTTATCCTAAAACGCTATTCCTTCCAACCTTAACTCTTTATATTTTCTCAATTTTTCACTCTTCTTTACTCAATGTTTTGCTTGATATAAAAGTTAAATAATGTTAAACTAATATAGTAAGGAGTCTGTTATGGAATATAAATTTTTACAAGAGTATAAACATCTTGAACAATTTTGCAATCAAATATATGGCGTTACTAATGGCGGAGTAACAAAGTATATAGATGAAATGCGTTCGTTAGGCACTTCGGCTAAAATCCTTGTAAATTCATGGGAAGATGATTTGCACATTTTAATTAATCTCCGGCGTTTGCGAAATTCTTTAGTCCACGACATTTCAACGACTATATGCACACCAAACGACCTTAATCTATTACAAAATTTCTACAATAATTTGCTCACTCAAAACGACCCATTATCTTTGTATAGAAAAGCAAAACAATCTCTCCCCAAAAAAGCAAGACCTACTCAACCAAAAGAAACGTTTACAGATTTAAGCCCCGTCCATATTCCTCAAGAACCAGAAAAAGATAATCACCTTTGGCTTTTTATTTCAATTGCTGTTTGTCCCGTTCTTTTGTCACTCCTTTTTCTTGCAATTGCAATATTATAGTTTAACAATTAAAAAGCAGGTTGAAGATTAGTTCAGCCTGCTTTTATTTTATAAAAATTCAGTTACGTTTTTTCTACCGAATAAAGTCAATAGTTCGGCAAGCGGATCGTGATTTTCATACACGATATTGTAAACCGCTTGCGTTATCGGAAGTTCTACTTTGTACTTTTGGGCAAGTACCATCATTGCCTTTGCCGTATATACACCCTCTGCAAGTTTATCAAATTTTATACCCCTATACAGTTCTTCTCCAAAGCGACGATTGTTTGAAAATTCCGAAAACAACGTAGTTTCATAATCGCCTAAATGGCAAAGTCCGTATGCGGAAAGTTCGTTACCTCCCATTGCTTTAATAAGCCTTGAAACTTCTCTCGCCCCCCTTGCCATAAGCGCGCCTTTAAGCGATTTAAAACCGCCACCGTCTAAAACCCCCGCTGCAATTCCCATAACGTTTTTTGCAGCAGCGCCTATTTCGCTACCAACTATATCTTCGCCGTAATAAAACCTTATTAGATTGCTCTTTAAAGTTTTTGCAAGGCTTTTTACAAGGCTTTCGTCATATCCGTCAATAACCATACAGTTTGGTTTGCCTTGCGTAAATTCTTGAATATGCCCCGGCCCTACCCAAACGCATAATTTTTGCTTATCGTAGCCAGTCTCAATCATAATTTCAGTAAGGCGTTTGCCCGTGTCTTCTTCGAGCCCTTTCATACAAAGAACAATCGTCTTTTTATCTCCACCTAACGCCTTTACTTTTTCAGCCAAACCTCTTAACCCTTGCGACTTGATTGAAATAATAATAACGTCGGCAA
Organism: Clostridia bacterium; assembly: GCA_017396365.1. GTDB lineage: Bacteria > Bacillota > Clostridia > Christensenellales > Borkfalkiaceae > UBA10281. Next base: position 25,934 of record JAFQMD010000015.1, read on the forward strand.
AGTCAACGGCTTGTTTAAGGTCGGAAGTTAGCAAAACTTCACTATTTAATTTTACGTATTCGTTTTTACCAGTCTCTTTTAAAACTTTAAAAGATTGACTGTTTTCTCTACCCCACTCCAAAGTTTGTAAACCCTGCGACGAGAGATACCAGGTTATAAACGACCCCCATCTTCCACAGCCTAAAACTGAAAACTTCATAAATTCTCCTATTGCTAAACCTACTTAGCAAATGCGAAATTTCTTTTTTACATTATAACATAACTTTTATATAAGTTCAATTATTTTTTACGTTTACACTTATTTTAACCCCTATCATTTCAGTTAAAACAATAAAATGTGGGGCAATAAGTCGATTATCGGCATTTTGCGTTTTGTTTCTGATTATAAAATAACCGCAAACCTATTTAAGTTTGCGGTCGGTTTATATTTTAATTGTGCGCTTTTTTATTTACCTTTCTTTTTAAACGTAAATTTCTTTTCTTCGCCGTTTAACAACCTTAATATATTTGACCTATGTAACCAAACGACTAAAACTCCCGCAAAAAAGGCAAGGAAAACTCTTTCCAAAGTAAAGTTTGCAAAAATCGTTCCTGCAACGCCACAAAGATTTAACACGTAAAATACTACTGAAATAAATATTAAACCAAACGCGCCCATTACAGAACTTATGGATACGATATGAGTAAAAACAAACACGATAATAAAAATAGCGACGATAAAAAGTAATACTTTCCAGTCAACCATAAGAGCGACCGCTGCGCCAACAGTTACGCCTTTTCCACCCTTAAACCCAAAGAAAATCGGAAAAGCATGCCCCATTACGCAAGCGATACCGACAGACATTATGCAAATTTCGGTATACGCTTGAGGGGCAATAAGTAAGGCAATCGCGCATGCAAGTATAGCCTTTAAAAAGTCGCCTACTAAAACTGCAAGACCACCTAAAAGACCGTAAACTCTCGCCATATTAGTTGCGCCTGCGTTTCCGCTACCGTAATTTCTCACGTCGCCTTTAAAAACAACCTTTGACAATATTACCGAAACGTTAATAGAGCCGAATAAATATCCTATTATTAGACTTAAACAAACGTATAACCAAGTCATAATTCACCTTTTTGAATAACCTACCGTTTAATTTTATCATTTATAATTTGTTGTGTCAATCATTTAGAGTAAGCGTAAAAGCAAACTTAATTTTCTTAATAAATTATACTAAACTTTAATAAACTAAAAATAAAATATTTCGCATAATAAAAAAATCGGTGGGATAAACCCACCGAAATTTTTAGAGATTTTAAAATTGTTAAACTCTTATTCCAAAACAGCAGTAGCGCCTGCAGCTTTAAGAGCTTCAACCATCTTTTCAGCTTCTTCTTTAGCAACGTTTTCTTTAATAACGCCACACTTTTCAACCAAGCCTTTAGCTTCGATAAGACCTGCGCCGGTAATATCCTTAACAGCCTTAATAACTTTAACCTTTTCAGCGCCGATTTCTTTAAGAACTACGTTGAATTCAGTCTTTTCTTCAGCAGCAGGAGCAGCTTCTGCGCCAGCAGCAGGACCAGCAGCAACAACAGCAGCAGCGCTTACGCCGAATTCTTCTTCAATTGCTTTTACTAAACTGTTAAGTTCCATAACAGTCATACCTTTAATTTCTTCAATAAACTTTGCGATATCAGCCATTTTCAATATCCTCTCTTTTAATAAATTTTTGCTCTTAAATTAAGCGTTTTGCTCTTTCTTTTCTGCGACTGCGTTAAGAGCAACAGCCAAGCCGCTGATAATGCTGGACAACGCTCCAGCGAGTTTTGCAACGAGAACTTCTTTTGAAGGAATCGATGCAAGTGCTTTTACTCCGTTAGCATCTACATAAGCGCCATCAACGTAACCACTCTTAACAGAAATCTTATCGTTAGTGCTCTTGCACATATCGCATGCAACTTTTGCTGCTGAGGTTTCGTCTGAGCCGAACGCTACAGAAGTTGAACCGTTAAGATCTGCGTCAAATGCGGTGATGCCGAGTTCGTTAAACGCCCTTCTAACCAAAGTGTTTTTCAATACTTTGTAGTCGGTGTTCGACTTTCTCATGTTGCAACGGAATTCGGTATCTTCAGCTACGGTTAAGCCTTTGTAGTCAATTAAAACGATTGACTTACTTGCTTGAATCTTAGCTTTGATGTCTTCAACAATTTGCTTTTTTGCCTCAAGATTTGCTGACAACTTTATTACCTCCGTTATTTTTTGATAAAAACAGCCCTCGACCGCACAAGGCAATCGAGGGCGTAATAAATTAAGCCTGCTCAAAAGTACCTCGGCGGGTAGCGTTTCCGCTTTACAACCTGCTGTCTTCGGTTATTTAACTATTAGATTATAGCACCCTTTCGGTACTTTGTCAAACGAAATTAAGCGTTTTTAGGTAAAACTTTTACGCCAGGTCCCATCGTGCTGGTAAGCGAAATACCTTTAACGTATTGTCCCTTTGCAGCGGCTGGTTTTGCCTTGATGATAGCGTCTAAAAGAGCGGTATAGTTTTCTTCAAGTTTTTCTCTACCAAAACTCTTCTTACCAATAGCGCAGTGAATAATTGCTTGCTTGTCAAGTCTGTATTCAACTTTACCTGCTTTAATATCAGCGATAGCCTTTGCTACGTCGTTGGTAACCGTACCAGACTTAGGGTTTGGCATAAGACCTTTAGGTCCTAAAAGTTTACCGATTCTACCTACTACACCCATCATATCAGGAGTAGTGATAACTGCGTCGAAATCGAACCAGTTTTCCTTTTGAATCTTAGCAACGAGTTCTTCAGCGCCTACGTAGTCTGCGCCTGCTGCTTGAGCAGCGTCTGCCTTTTCGCCTTTTGCTAATACTAAAACTTTTACGCTCTTACCAGTTCCGTTAGGAAGGACGATAACGCCTCTAACTTGTTGGTCTGCTTGTTTCGGGTCAACGCCTAATCTGCAGTGAAATTCTACAGTTTCATCAAATTTAGCCTTTGCGTTTGCAATAACTAAATCAAGCGCTTCGCCTACTTCGTATTGTCTAGCGCGATCAATAGTCTTCGCGCTGTCGGTATATTTCTTTCCGTGTTTCATTATTTAAAAGTCCTCCTTGTGGTTCATACGAGATAAAATCTCTCCCACCAAAATATTAATCTTCTACGGTAACACCCATACTGCGGGCAGTACCTTTGATCATGCTCATAGCTGCTTCTAATGATGCTGCGTTAAGGTCAGGCATTTTTTGCTTAGCAATTTCTTCTACTTGAGCCTTAGTGAGCTTTGCAACTTTGTCCTTGTTAGGCTTAGCGCTTGCAGTATCGATACCGCACGCCTTCTTAATAAGAACTGGAGCAGGGGGGGTTTTAAGGATGAACGTAAACGAACGGTCCTGATAAATAGTGATTACTACGGGAATAATCAATCCTACGTCATTTGCAGTCTTTGCATTGAATTCCTTAGTAAAACCCGGTATGTTGATACCGTAAGGTCCTAAGGTAGAACCAACTGGTGGTCCTGGGGTTGCTTTTCCGGCTGCTAATTGCAATTTTACAACTGCAGTAACTTTTTTAGCCATATTTCTCCTCCATAGATTGTGGTTTTAACGAAAGCGCCATAGAAAAAATTTAACGCTCCTCCCACTTATATTAAAGACAGGTCGCCCTGTTTTTAATCGTGATAAAATACCGAATCAAAGTTCGGTATTCATTATTATATAATATATTATTGCTCAATTCCGATTTTGTCGAGTTGGATAAAGTCAACTTCAACGTCGGTTTCTCTACCAAACATCGAAACTTTAACTTTTGCCTTTTGAGCGTCCATATTGAGTTCTTGTACAGTTCCGATAAAGCCAGCCAACGCGCCCGAAATAATCTTAACGTCGTCGCCAACCAAAAGGTCGCAAGATTCAACACGCTCTTCAAGACGCATTTTCTTAACTTCGTCCTCGCCAAGCGGAATTGCTTTACCTTGTGGACCTACGAAACCCGTAACTCCCCTTGAGTTGGTAATTAAAAACCACATATCGTTGGAATATACCATCTTAATGAAAACGTAGCAAGGAAGAATTTTCCTAAGTACAACCTTCTTCTTGCCGTTCTTTTCTTCAATAGTTTCTTCCATAGGGATTTTAATATCCAAAATGGTGTCGCTCAAATTGTTGTTTTCAATGAGTTTTTCAAGCGAATCCTTAACGAGCGCCTCGTAACCCGAGTACGTATGAATAACGTACCACTTTGCCGTTCCTTGGCTCATATTAAAGCACCCCGATAGTTGCTAAAGCGGTCGCTGCCGGCTTGATTAACTTCAACAAGTATCCCAAACCTAAATCCATCAACATAATGACTGCAAGTACGAGCACTACTATTACGAGTACGCAACCAAGTTGTTTCATTACGGTTGAAAAAGACGGCCAAGTTACTTTTTTAAGTTCAGAGAAGATTTCTTTAATCTTACCCCAAGCGCGAACAAAAATATTAGGTTTTTTGTTCTTCTTAACTTTCTTTTCGACTTTTTCTTTGGATACTGCCGTATCTTTATTTTTTGCCATTAGAAATACCTCTGTCGAAATTTTAAACGATTACTTCGTTTCTTTGTGAATGGTGTGCTTCTTGCAGAAAGGACAATACTTAGAAAACTCAAGTCTGTCCGGATCGTTTTTCTTGTTTTTGTAGTCGTCGTAGTTTCTCTGCTTGCATTCGGTGCACGCCAAAGTGATTCTAGTTCTACTTCCTTTTGCCATATCTTTCGCCTTCCCAAAAAATTAACACCCCCAAGGAGTGCTTACTTATTTTACACTACCTAAATGAGTTTGTCAATCATTTTTTATTATATTTTTTATTTATAAACCCTTATTTAAGAGTTTTTTGCAAATTTTCGCCTTAATCTATTACGTTATACGGCTTTTTCCGTCAAAACCACGTATCCGTAAAAAAGGAGTTAAGCCTTTTTGACTTAACTCCGTAAAATCTTATTCTGCGTCGTCCGCGCCTTCTTCACCGTACAAGAACTGCTCTACGGTTGCGATAGCGTCGATTTCTTCAAACTTCGGATTTTCTTTAAGTCCGTGAAGTTCTGCGCATTGATCGATAAGCATCTTAGCGTATCTTACCGCTCTACCCGATTTAATACGGAGAAGAACGGGTACGGTAACGTAGGTCTTCTTATCGCTCATATCTTTGCAGTGGAATTTTGGATCTGTGTCTTTAATGTCCATATTAAGATAAAGTTTTAAAGTCTTTCCAGCAACCGAAAGTTTTACGAAATGTAATCTACCTTGGTTGATAGAGTCAAACTTTTTAGAAATTCTCGACTTGAGTTTCTTAAAGCGAAGAGCGTAGTTTTTAAGCTCGTCGTATCTGTCTTGAATAACTTCGTCTGCTCTTAACATCTTTTGAGCAAAGGTTGGCGACGGAATATACTTAGGCTTGTCGTCAACTGCGTCCATTTGAGGAGCAGTAGCGTCCATTGCTGCAAGTTCTTCATAAGCCGCGTAGTCGGCAGGATAATACTTTTGCTCGTCGCTAAGCGCTGCGTTTAAAACCGTTTCGTCAAGAGCAAAACCTTCCTCGCGGACGGTTGCGTTAAAACCTTTTTCTTTTACCAAACTTTCATCAATAACTTTACCAAGATACGTTCTCATAACATAAACCTCGCTTTGATAGTAAGATACATATATCAATATTATATACTATCATTTTGAATTTATCAAGTGTTATGAGCAAAATTTTAAAGATTTTTTTGAAAATTTTTTTAATTTTTCAACCTATTGACCGATTTTTATCTTTTTTTACAACCTTTTTACCAAAAAGTAATCAATTTGAGTTAAAATTTTAAAAATAGGCTTAATAATTGGCTTATAGGCTCTCTTATCTACCGAGAGCGCGTTCAATTCCGCGCTCGTTGTTATACCTATCTATCGCGACGAGATATTTTTGAGAAAGCCTAAATAAGTAGCGTTCTTTTTCGGCGTAGGATAGCGAGTTAAAAAGTTCTTTATTCATAAGTCTATCCAAAGCGTTAGACGGCAACGCCCCCTCGCTATCTAACATGTTTTTTACGAGAAGATAAAAGTCTTCGTCTTCTTGCTTAATTCCCATGAGATTTTTTATAACCAAGTTTTTAAAATATGTTTTGACGCCCGAAGACGCAATTCCCTCTTCTGTGGCAGTTTTTACACCGCTGTCAACTTCCTTTTTATAATCTTCCCAAAACCTGTTTTTAAGGCGCAGTTTTGCCTCACGGGCTACGCTTTTTATACTTTTTGATTGCATGACTAAACCTCCTTTTATATCCTCGGTTTTCGGGCAAAAAAATACACCCGAAAACTTTTTCGGGTGTAAATCTTTTTTTAATATTAACTTTTTGAAGAACGCTTTCTTGCTGCTTCAGCCTTCTTCTTACGTCTTACGGAAGGCTTTTCATAATGTTCCTTCTTACGCAAGTCGCCGATAATACCGTCTCTTGAACACTTTCTCTTAAATCTTCTGAGAGCGTTATCCAAAGATTCGCTTTCACCAACTCTAACAGTAGACATATTTCAACCCTCCTTTGCCCTTAGGCACTTCGATAAAGCCTACACATTATACCAAACGATATTTTTCGTGTCAAGTATTTTAAACCACTTTACGCAGGATTCCACTCCATTTTTTGTCCAGACAAAATATGCACGTGAAGATGCGGTACGGTTTGACCTGCGTCGTCGCCTTGATTTACTACGAGCCTATACCCGTTTTCAAGATGCAAAACGTCGCTAAGCGTCGGGATAGTTTTTAAAATTCTACCGAGCGTTTGCGAGTCTTCTTGCGTCATTTCGGCAAGTAATTTAAAGTGTTTTTTAGGTATTGCTAAAAAGTGATTTTTGGCTTTTGGCGCAATATCTTTAATGATGATAAAATCTTCGTTTTCAAAAACTTTTTCAGTTTTAAATTCTCCGCTTACGAATTTGCAAAATAAACAGTTTTCCATAATAACTCCTTATACAAGTTGACAAAGCGCGCCGTCTTTAAAAGGCTTTAAAAGTTTTACTTTTAAAATTCTCCCTTCGGTTTCGCCTTGCAAATATGCTTTTATATAATTTTCGGTATAGCCTACGGTAAATTCCCCTTCTTTATCTTCGGGAATAATCTCCAACACCCTGCCTAAATTCTTCTGAATAAACTCGTCTTTAAGTTGCTTTTTAAGGGCTAAAACAACGTCCATCCGCTCGTTTTTCACGCTCGGTGGGAGTTCCTTAAGTTTTGCGCCGACAGTCCCTTCTCTTTTAGAATACGGAAAACAATGAATATCGGCAAAACCCACCCTTTTACAAAGGTCGATACTGTCTAAAAAGTCCTGCTCGGTTTCGGTTGAATAACCCACTATAACGTCGGTCGTTATCGCGCAGTCGGGAAAATACTTTCTTATAAGGCAACATCTTTTTAGATATTCTTCGCGAGTATATCGCCTGTTCATACTCTTTAAAACGGCGTTAGAACCCGACTGAAGCGAAAGATGAAAATGCGGAGCAAAATTTTTAAGGTTTTTTAGCGCCGACAAAAACTCGTCGGTTATAACACCAACTTCCAAAGAACCTAATCTAATTCGGCAATTTACGGTAGAAAGTCTGTCTATAAGCCCTTTAAGTCCTATATTTTGATAGTTATAAGCCGATAAATTGATGCCCGTTATAACCGCTTCAACGGGGTTTAAAACACTTAGTTCTTTAACTACACTCTCGGGATTTCTCGACCTTGAACGCCCCCTTAAATAAGGGATAATGCAGTAACTGCAAAAGTTATTACAACCGTCCTGCACTTTTACGTACGCTCTCGTTTTATCGGGATTTGTTGGAAGATACTTTTCGTAATACTCGCTATCTTCCCAAACTATATTGCCACTTTCTTGCAAACAATCGATAATTCTATCCTTAGAATTAGTGCCCGTTACGAGCGTAACGCCTTGTTTTTTTAAAAAATCTTGAGGAGATTTTTGCGACGCGCAACCGGTAACGATTATCCTTGCGTTTTGATTAAACTTTTTAACCCTTGCAATCGTTTGTCTTGACTTTTTTTCGGCTTCGGCGGTAACGGCGCAAGTATTTATGATATAAAGGTCTGCAAAGCCGAGTTCGTCGCTAACTTCATAGCCTAAATCTTTAAGCCCCGTCATAAGCGACGCGCTCTCGCACGAGTTGACTTTACAACCCAAAGTAAAGACTACCGCTTTCATACTTTTCTCATGGCGATTGCTACCCATTCGCCTTTATTCACTCTTTTTTCAAGTTCAAAGCCGAGCGACGAATACCTGTCTATAACTTCGTTTTCGCGCGATTTTATAATTCCACTCATAACCATAACGCCGTTTTGGGTAACGTTGTCTGTTATGGTATTTGAAAGTATTAACAAAACGTCCGCAGTTATATTCGCAAGGACGAGTTCGCCTTGCACGTTTTTGTCGTCCAACAAATTATTTAACGCAACTTCGCACTTATTCGCCACGCCGTTTAATTCGCAGTTATGGGTTGCAGACTTTACGGCGACGTAATCTATATCCGTCATAACGACCTTTTTAGCGCCGAGTTTTGCAGCGGCAATTCCGAGTATTCCACTTCCCGTACCTACGTCTATAACCGTCTTAGCGCTTTGTATATAGCCTTGCATAAGTTCGATAACCATTGAAGTCGTCTCGTGCTCACCCGTGCCGAAAGCCATGTTCGAGTCGATTAGAACTTCGACTTGATCTGGCTGAATTTGCCTTTCTATCCAAGCAGGACAAACTACGACTTTACCAAGTTCAATAGGACGATAATGCTTTTTCCAAATCTCTATCCAGTCGTCGCCGTCAACTATTCTCTTTACTATTTCCAAACTACCCGTCTCGGTAAACCCCTTGCAATTTTCTTTTAAAAGGGCAAGGTCGTTTTCAATTTTTACAAGCGTTTCGTCAGCGATATCAATAGCGACGTACGCCTTTACGAGCGTAACGGTAGAATTGAGTTCTTTTAAAACGGCGTCGTCTAAATAGTCCCAAGTAGATTTTCTGTCGTTTATCAGTTCAACAACGTCTTTTACGTCGCTTATAGCAACGCCGTAGGAGGTATATTGCCATAAAATATCGGCAACGAGTTCCTGCGCCTCGGAAGAAGTTGAAATTGTAAATTCGGTAAACTTCATTTTATCACCTTTGTTTTTAATAAAACAATTTTAGCATAAATAAAAAACCTTTGCAATAAATTTAAAGGTTAAAACCCAAATAAAAAAGTGGAACGCTTTGCTCGCTATTCCACTTTGAATTTTACGCTAAAACACGCAATTTTTATTTACTACCATCTTCCAACTGCTCTTTTTTTACGAATTTTTTACCGAACGAGAATAAACTGTGCCCGATAAAAGAAATTACCATACATGCGAGCGTAACTATCGCAGTATAAATAAAGTGCATTGAAATAAACCGTTTTGCAAGGAGCGTAAGCCCAAAATTTACTCCGTACTGAACTACGCAAACGAGAACAAATCTTACAAACTCCCAAACTGACTTTTCCTTTGACTTGAAAGTAAAAAATTTATTCCAAATATAACTGTGCACCGTACCGACGGCATACCCTATAACCGTCGCTATGAAATTTTGAACGTCCGTTACGTTCGACTGCTCGAAAATACCGTAACCCATTGCAAGGTAGCAAATAAGCGTTATGCCCGTTCCAACTATCGTATTTAAGCACCCGACGAACAAAAACCTTATTCTTTTATCGTTATAAAGTTTTAAAAATAAATTTTTCACTTTACTGAACATATATAAATTATATACTGAAAGCAAAAAAAGGTCAACGATTTTATGCTGTTGCCAAAAAATCACTTATGGCTGAATAAATTTCGGCATGCCCGTTTTCGTTTGGATGAATACCGTCAAGACACATAAGGTCGTCAAAGACGTTCGTGTCCAAAAACTTTTTTCTTAAATCTATAATTTTGCAACCTTTTTGATAAGCGTTTTTAATTATTTCGTTATTGAACATTTCTTGGTGACGGTGAATAGTGTTGTAGTCACCCTTAAAAAACTGCAAAACCCTATTTTTATCGGCTTGCCTACTTATAAAATTATCGAAAAATCGCTTTGAGTCGATAGGAACAATCGTGCACACCACGACTCTCGCGCCCGCTTTTTCCAACTTGTCTATTGCTCCTGCGTATAGGCGAGAAAACTCGTCGATAGGCGTTTTAGGAAGATGGTTAAATTCGGGATTTTGCGATACCGCTCTCCAGTTAAAGTCAGAGTCGTTTCCACCGAGTTCTAAAACCGCGACGTTATTTTCGCTTGGGCTTAAACTTTCGACGTACTTGTCAATCACGCCCCTTTGCATTATTCTCTGTAAAGACTGCCCGAAAACCGAACGGTTATCCACTTTAACTGAATGAGTTTTTTCAAAAAGTTCAACAGCGTTGTCTTTTATAACTTCAATTTTTCCGTTGTCGGTTGATACGCCTTTTCCTATCGAATCGCCAAATATAGTAATACGTAAATCTTTTAAGTCTTTCATTACTCGCTCCTTTTTATTTTTGACTGTGTCACGTTTTACGGTTTTAGTGTAGCCAACTTAACAACTTTTTACAACCTACTACGCGTCGACTCTCCCCTACGCCTTGTTAACTGAAAGTAGAATTGCAAAATTATCAATTCTACTCACGGTAGAATTTATGATTTTTAGGTGAAATAGGTTGATTTTATAAGACAATCGTGTTATAATTAGAAAAAATATTACTGAGGTTTTAACTTGGAAGATTTGAAAGTTATTTTTGCGCAAAATTTGGCAATTTTAAGAAAACAAATGAAACTTACTCAAGTTGAATTTGCCGAAAAAATAAATTATTCTGATAAAGCCGTTTCTAAATGGGAGCGCGGAGAGTCTATACCCGACGTTTGCGTACTAAAAGGCATAGCAGATTTCTTTGGTGTTACGATTGATTTTTTAGTGACTCAGCGAAAAGAAGAACCCGTGCAAACCACCACCAAGTACGAAAAGACGGTAAAGACTAAAAATCGCGCTTTAATTTCTGCGATTACGGTTTTTGCGCTTGCCGTCTGTATGATTACCGTATTCGTATGCTTGCAGTCGGCGTTTCCCGAAAACATTTGGGGGAACGTTCTTTCTTGTTTTGTATGTCCACTTCCCGTTTGCTTTTTGGTTTTATTTATTTTCTCAACGATTTGGTCGTATAAAAAATACTTGAAAATTGCATTTTTATCGGCATTTATCTGGTCGCTTATTTTAACTGCGTTTTTCTTAATTTATCTTATATCCAAAACAGCGTACCCTCTCGTATTTTTAGTTGGCATTCCCTCTCAAATAATAATACTTATGAGTTACGGAATTATAGGACTTAAATCTCTAAGACCAAAAAACAACGACGAAAATAAAGATGAAAACAGCAAATAAACGTTATATAGGCTAATTTATGGAACTTTATCAAATTTACGCAATATACTTAATAGCAATTAGTTTTATAACTTTTATTATTTATTTTATTGATAAATTAAAGGCAAAAATAAACGCTTGGCGCATACCCGAAAAAGTGTTACTTACGCTTTCAATTATAGGTGGAGCGTTTGGCGGAATGCTTGCAATGTACACTATAAGGCACAAGACTAAACGTTGGTATTTTACAGTTATAAACGTTTTGGGGATTATTCTGCATATAGTTGGCGCAGTTGCAGTGTCAATATATTTATAATTTAATATAGTGGTTTTAAAACCACTACGTTTTGCGGACGTGGCGGAATGGCAGACGCGCAGGTTTCAGACGCCTGTGGGCGACCGTGTGAGTTCGAATCTCATCGTCCGCACCAAAATAAAAAGGACTACTCCAGTAGTCCTTTTTATTTTGATTTCTCAACGCTGAGACAAAATTTGCGATTACGAGAATAACTAAATAGCAAATTTGTAATCGGTAGTTTTTTATAAATTTAACTTTTTAGCAAATTTTGAATCACTTGCCTTTAGGCAAGCCCACCGAGAGTGCCCTTGGGATAACAAGTTCATTTGCCATAATTGTTAAAATGAGTTCTGTTTTCGTTTTGCCGTTTTGCCAA
>JAFQMD010000016.1 GCA_017396365.1 Clostridia bacterium
AAGCACGAGAACGAGTGTGTACGGAATCGTCGCTTGTACGAATAAGAAGCTTGATTTAAAGAACACCGTAGTACACGGCGGTCAGTTCTCAAACGCAGCAGATTGGTATAGCAATATGCATATCAGCACGAATTCAACCAATGCGTTCTTAATTTACGCTCGTTTAGATAAAAACGCAAATACTTGGGGCATTTCCGCAAACTTCACTGAAATCGTAGACGGCGGAGCATTGACTAGTGATTTAAGTTCGCTTGATACGAACTACTGGGATACTGCAAACAACAAGCCTTCTTGGAAGAGCGCTCCCGATATGGCTATTTCCGTTTACGACAGAGCGTTTATCGAAGATTTGGAAGAGGAATTTATGTATTCTTCTCAAGACGGAGAAATGGTTGTTCCAGAGGGCGTATTAGACGGAGACGAAATAGTTGACGCAATAGGCGAAGACGGCGAAGATTGTTTTGAAGACGGTGTTTGGAGCGAAAGTCTTTCCCTTTCACCGAGCCAAATAAAGGCTAACCAAATTAAAGAAACGAACGTAGTTATTGAAACTGCAAACGGCAAATTCTACAACGTAACCGTAAAATCTTATGCGGGCGTTATAGACGAACTTGCAGATTTTGCGACCTTTTTTAATAACGATCCTAACGAAACTGCGCCTGACGTTTACGGTTATTACGTAGTTGCAAAAGATTTAGGTTCGGCAGATAGAGCAGACGAATCAAGGAAGTTTACAGATACTTTAGCACTCACTCAATCTCAAATAACCGACTATCAAAAAACGAACGGCTTTAACGGCGTATTAGACGGACAGGGACATACTCTTCAATTTGAACTTCAAAGCGGTGGTTTAGTAGGTTTAATTCTTGGTGAGGCAACTATTAAAAATCTCGGCGTAATATTTAGAGATTCAAGTTTCGTTTCAGAAGGAAACGGTGGTTACGGTGCGTTTGGTTATATGGCAAACGGCGCAACTGTAATTGATAACTGTTATATTGAAAGAGTTCAAAATAACGGTCAAAAATATTCCGTTTTTGGAATTATGGCTCGTCCTAACAACAACCTTATTTTAACTAACACGTTAGTATACGGTTACTATATAAACCAAAACTGTTCTTACTGGGGCGAAGAAAAGTATATAAGCAACTCGTCAACTAACGCTTACGTAATTAGGGGTAGGTCTAACACCTCGGCTATGCCTATGATTAAAAACTTCACGGGCGTAAATTGCGACCACTTGTGGGAAGCGTCGAGAGATATGCCTATTTCCGAAGTGGACGATTTGAGTCAATTTAACGATTCTTATTGGTATAAACAAAACGATAAACTTATATGGAAAGGCTTTAACGTAGTTGATATTACGTGGGTTTACGACGAGGAAAATATCGTGGTAGAATCGGCTACTCAACACGGTTTCGTTTACGTTCCCGAGATCGTGGGACACTGGTCTACAACCGAAGGCGGGGCAACGATTGGAACAAACGTTAAGGCAAGTAAAAATTCTACTTACTACGCTGTTTTTTCAGAGCAAACGGTTACTGAAAACGCTTTGTATTCAACTTTAACAAACGAATTTTTCCTTCCTAACAGTATGGAATTAACGATGGACGAAGTTGCAACTATTACGAGTGAAGATGAGTCGGTTACCTATTATGAAGAGGGAGCGTGGCGTGAAAACTTCGCTTTAACCACTGACGAAATCAATGTAAACGCAACGAAAGATACGGCAGTTAAAATTACGGACGGTAATATAATGTATTACGTAACCGTAAAATCTTACGCAGGCGTTATCGACGAATTTGCAGATTTTGCGACCTTCTTTAACAACGACCCTAACGAAACCGCACCTGACGTTTACGGATATTATACCATAATTAAAAACTTAGGCTCGGGAACGGACGAGTTGGCTCTTACTCAATCAGTAAATACGACGAATGAATCAACTAACGGCTTTAACGGCGTATTAGACGGTCAAGGACATAAGTTACAATTTACTTTGACGAGCGGGGGTTTAGTCGGTATGATTCTCGGTAATGCAACAATCAAAAATCTTGCAGTAGTATTCACCGATAATACGAGTGGGCATTACGGCGTATTTGGTTATAGAGCAGGCGGTCATACGGTAATTGAAAACTGTTATATTGAAAGAGTGAATAACCCGTCTACGAGAACGACGATATACGGTATAATTGCTTGTACGAACGAAAACCTCGAATTACGTAATACTGTTGTACACGGTGGTACTATGTCTAACGCAGCGGACTGGTATAGCAATATGTATATCAGTACTTCTTCAACCAATGCGTTCTTAATTTACGCTCGTTTAGATAAAAACGCAAATTCTTGGGGTATTTCTGCAAACTTTACTGAAATCGTAGACGGCGGAGTATTGACGAGTGACTTAAGTTCGTTTGATACGAACTACTGGAATACGGCAAGCAATAGAATTTCTTGGAAAGGAACGGCTGATAGCGAGGTGTCTTTTGCAGGTACGGTAGCCGTAAATTATAAAAACTTGGCTGAAAACGGTGAGACACGTTACGCAATCGTTCTTCCTGACGGTGCAGATTCAACCTTAACTACGGCAAAAGATGAACTCGTATATTTCTTCGAAGAGGCGACGGGCGTAACCTTAGAAACGGTATCAAACGGCGACTATTCTTCTTACGACGCAATTATTTCAATTGGCGAAACGCAAGCGTTTATCAGTTCAGGACTTTCAATCGACGGCTTATCGTTAAACGATGAAGGCTATTATTTAAAGACGGAAAACAACTCGATATATATCAATGCGAACACTTCGCTCGGTTGTTTATACGGCGTTTACGGTTTACTTGAAGAATTGTTCGGCTACGAACAGTTCTCTGAAGATACCTACGCTTTGACAGCAAAGGCTATTTGTGAAAAACCTACTTTAAACGAGGTCGTAAATCCAAGTTTTGAAATGCGTATGCGTTCAAACGGAGCGCTCGTCAATAACGACGAATATGCTTACCGTATGCGAATGGCTAAAGGTGAACTTGATTATTTGTATAGAGTTGGCGATTACGATAATAACGGTGGAGCAGGTTGGGTAGTATGGCATAACGCCTTTGAAATTCTTCCACCGTCTTACTGGAAAAGTTCAAAGTCAAACTGGTTTAGCGACGACGGAACTCAACTTTGCTACACGGCTCACG
This sequence comes from Clostridia bacterium, assembly GCA_017396365.1. Classification (GTDB taxonomy): domain Bacteria; phylum Bacillota; class Clostridia; order Christensenellales; family Borkfalkiaceae; genus UBA10281. The sequence goes on from JAFQMD010000016.1 coordinate 3,180, forward strand.
GTAATACCAGCGATTACAATGCGATGGTAGAGCAAATTGCTAAGATTATGGAGCAAACGCTTACAAGTTCGCAGATAACGAATAAACCCGACGTAGTTTACTACACTCTTACCAGTGAAGATACCACAACGTGTTGTACTTGTTCGGCTTGTACTACTGCAAAATCAACTTACGGCTCTAATTCGGGCGCAGTAATTAAACTTTGTAACGACGTACAGGCAAAAGTAGCGACTTGGATGGAAAGCGATACGGCGTATAAGCGTGATATTAAACTTTTGTTCTTTGCATATAACGCATATATTGACGCTCCAACTGCGGGAACAATCGAAATGCGTCCTGACGTAGGCGTAATGTACGCAATTTCTGAATACGTAAATTATTATTTTGATATTAATAACACTGTAAACGACACGTTTAGAACAAAGTTCGACGCTTGGGCAGAATTAACCTCGGCAACAAATTCTGATTTTGCACTTTGGACGTATTCCAAAAACTTCCAAATGTATATGCTTAGAGCCGACGTTTACGGTGAAAACGCATTCTTTAACGAAAATGCATATAAGTATTTCTCTGAAAAGGGTGTAGATTTCTTCTTCAATCAAGGTGCAACTAACGGAACTACGGTTCTTTCGGCGTTTGAAAAGTTGAACGGATATATTGATTCTCAAATGATGTGGGATTGCAACCAAAAAGTTAGCGATTTAACTGAAAAGTGGTTTAACGCAATGTACGGCGCAGGCGCAACTTATATGAAGAGTTTATACGCTTCACAAAACGAAGTGGCTCGCCAAGTATTTGGTACGAGTAAAACGGGTATTCCGTCCGTACAGTTTAACAAGTCTGAAGATAAACAATACTTAACTCAAACTTTATTTGACGCTTGGTTTGGATATATTGACAGCGCAAAGAGTGCGATTGCAAACGACGGAACTCTTACCGACGAGCAAAAGACGAGACTTACTGCGCACGTAAACGAAGAGTGGATTTCTATTGAATTCTTGTACGTTTATATTTACTGTTCGTGGTATAACTTTACTTTTGATACAACAAGCGCAAAGAATGCGTTTAGAGAAGTTTTAGGTTACGATTCGACGACGGGTACTTACGCAAAAGACGTCGTGCTTTTAGAAAGTGGAAGAAGTACTTTGACTGAGTGGATAGAGAGTGACTTTACATCAAGTATTTAATTAAGGACAAATGAACGTTTCATTTTTTAACGGAAAAATCGTTATAGACGGATATTTATACGAAGAAGTCCCTTACGACGTTTCGGCAAATAATTTAAGCGTTTGCTTTGACGGTAAAGGTGGGCTTACCAAATATCTATCCGTCTGTAACGGTAAAAATCATTTAATTAGGTCGTTTTTATCTTTGTATAAAGACGGAGAGCGCATAGGCGCGTATACTCTAAAGCACGTTGAGGTTTGTGGGCGAATTCAAGAAATTCGTCTTACAGGGGACGGCTATCGCGTAGATATAACTCAGTTTATTTCAAAAAACGACGACGCAGTATTTATAAAATTTGATTTCTATTCGAAAAAACAGTCTGAATTTACTTTAGAATATTCTGTTTTTAGCGAAAAACCGCCGACGTTTTCAAGCGAAAAACCGTATGAAGAAATCCCCGAAAATTCAAGCGTAGAGTATAAAGTTAAGGTTTTAGGCAAAGAGTCCTTTCCTTTCGTAATTTCTTTTGAACAAAGTCAAAATTATTGTGATGGGTTAGTTTTGGCTTTTGAAGAAAAGCTAGGCATTTCAAAAAAAGAAATTTCAGACGTAAAAATACCCGTTTCGGCAAAGACCGAACAAGAAAAAGCGCAATATTTATCGTCGCTGTTTTGCTGTATTGAAAATTATAAGGAATGTCAAAATATAAAAGGCTTCGTGGCAGGGTGTAACTATTTAAACCCCGTTAGAACTTATTATAGAGATTCTTATTGGACGGCTTTGTCCGTTTACGAATACGACGCTTCGCTCGTTAAAAGGCAAATTATAACCCTAGCGAAAGGAATTGCAAGCGACGGTACTTGTCCGTCGGCAGTAAAAAAAGATTTGTCAGGCTTTTGGAGCGGTCATTACGACAGTCCGTCGTTTTTCGTAATGATGGTTTACGATTACGTAAACCACACTGGCGATAAAGGCGTATTGTCTGTTCAAATCAACGGAAAAACGTTAATTGATTTATGTGAAGCAGTCGTTTTAAAGCAAATTGAAAAAACGGACGAAACGGGATTGCTAAAAAAGCAAGGTCCGTACAACAAGCTTGATTGGGCGGACGAGGTTAATAGAAACGGGTACGTAACCTATGACGAGGCTCTTTTTTACAGAGCGCTATATTGCCTTGAAAGGCTTTGCAAGACTTGTCGTAGGGACGTAAGCGCTTACGGCGTTATGGCAGGACGGGTAAAGGATAAAATAAACGAGATTTTATGGGATGAAGAAAAGGGTTACTACGTCAATTATAAAGACGGCGACTTCACAGAGGATAATCTTTCAGTAGATACCGTTCTCGTTTATCTGTTCGGTATATCTGATGAAATCCGTTCTAAAAGAATGCTTGACGCCATGGAAAAGCATTTAGAAACAAAAAATAATAAACGGCAGCTGGCGGGCGATTACGGTATAATGTGCGTATATCCGTTTTATAAAAAGCCTACTGCCACGTCCTATAAATCCTCGCAGGATTACGAATATCATAACGGAGCAAATTGGCCGTATTTATCAGCACTTTACGCCTATGCAAAGTATTTGGCGGGTAGAGATTATAAGTATGCTCTTGAAAGCTGGTTTTCGTACAATTTAAACGACGGAATTTTTACTCCCATAGAGTATTTTTCGCCGTGTAGAAAAAGTGGCTCTACTTTGCAAGCGTGGAGTGGACTTTCCGCTTTCGTTTATGATAATATAGGTAAAAAATCGTTTTTCGATTCTAAATTTATAAAATAATGGGAGACAAATATGAGAAAACAAAGAATTTTTGCAATTATTCTTGCTGTATTTATGGTAATATGCTCGCTTGGTATGATTGCTTGTGGAGAGGAAAAGACGAATAGCAGATATCAGGCGGTATATAATCTTCCTTCAAACAAGAAGATAACCATAAAGGTTAAAAACTACGGTATGGGACCGGGAACGCTCTGGCTCGACGAGGCTGCAGACCGTTTTGCTAAAGAATATCAAGACGTAAAATACGGCGACAAGACGGGTGTTTACGTTAAAATAGAAGAGGATTCCGAGCAAAATACAAACGCTATGGCAAACGATTCTACGAACATATTCTTTGATGAAAAGGTTTCCGACCCGTACGCTTTAGCACAAAGCAATTTGCTTTTAAATCTTGATTCAATAGCAAAAGATGCGACGAGAGAGGGCGGATCGTTAGATAGTAAAATATTCTCCGCAACGAAAGCTAGCGTTATGAAAGACGGAAGTTATTATGCTTTACCGCACTACGAATTTTATCCCGGAGTTGTTTTTAATAGAGATACCTTCGATAAATTAAACGCATACTTTGCTCATGAAGACGAAGCAAATACTACCGATTACAGCTCAAAATATGGCGACGCTTGCTTTATAGGTGATGAAACTGCTCAAAAATCTGCAGGACCTGACGGTGAAATCGATACTGCGGACGACGGTTTGCCGTGCTCTTTAGAAGAGTTTATTATTCTTTGTGACTATATAAAAGAAGAAAGTAACGGAAAAATTTCTCCAATTACTGTTACCGGTAAGTATTTCAGCTATTATCCCGACTATTTATTGATGGGACTTTGGGCTTCGCTTGCAGGTGCAGAGCAGATGAGAAATTATTATAACTGTACGGGCGAAATAGAAGTAGTTGAGCGTGATTCAAGCGGCAACTATAAGTTTACCTCAGAACCGCTTTTTGAGGGCATAGAGTATATTAAAAAGCCCGTAACTAAGGTCGTTCAAAGAAAAGAAGACGGTTCCGAGGGATGGATGGGTAGCGATATGGCTGCAAAGTATTACGCTATCGCAATGTTTGAAATTTTATTTAAAGAAGGATTCTTTTCTCCAACTGTGTCATCTGCAATCGACCACTGGGAAACTCAAATGGACCTTTACCTAGACGGTAAATTTGAAACTAATAATTCCGCAATGCTTATAGAGGGTAGTTATTGGTACAACGAGTCAAATGAAAAGGGCGGGTTTGATTATTACGAAAGCTACGTAGGTAAAAAACGTGAACAGCTCAACGTTTCGTGGATGGGTTTACCAACTAAGGTGCATACTGAAGATACCGACGCGAAAGCCCCGTGTCTTTTAGACTGCGCGTGCTCTTATGCAATGATTAACGGAAACGTAGAAGCAAACGAGGCGTTAAAAAAGGCTTGTCTTGACTTTTTGGCGTTCTTATATACCGAAAACGAGCTTGGATATTTTACTGCAAAGACCGGTATCGCAAGACCTATAAATTACACTCTTACGGCAGACAATTTAAGCGGTATGAGTAATTATGCAAAGCAATTATGGGAAATGAGAGACAGTAGTCAAGGCTCTAATATCGTATCTTGGTCGGGCACTACCGAAATGTTCTATAAAAAGAAGGCAACCTTAAAGCTTTACTTGGATTGCGGTGTGTTTGGCAGTGGAAAGGACAAGGTTTCAACGTTTATCAAAAACAACAAATCTGCTAGCGAAATATTACAGCTTTGTAGCACTTACGCTAAGTGGAACTAAATTATCTAATAGGACGGTCGTTGCGCTTCTAATTTATTTTCAGAGCGCAACGGCGTATTTATACTTTGGAGGTAATCCATGTCAGAAAAAGTAATTTCAATGGCAAAAAAACCGATGACTCGCCAACAAAAAAGGCTTGTCTTTTACCTTTTGATGTTTGCCTTACCGATATTGCAATTTTTACTGTTTTACATATACGTAAATTTTAACTCTATAATAGTTGCGTTCCAAGAGAGAACTTATCTTGGGGGAGAGTTTCACGTTGCTTTTACCACGAAAAACGTAAAAGAGGCATTTTCATTCTTTTTCAGCGCAAGCGGGTTGGGAATGCTGTGGAGATCCGTGCAATTACTTTTAGGTCAGTTAATTATCGTTACGCCACTTGCCTTACTCTTTAGCTATTATATTGCTAAGGAAAAAAGAGGCGCGTCGTTTTTTAGGCTGGCGTTATATCTTCCTCAAGTAGTATCCGTAGTCGTTTTGGGTACGTTGTTTGAATATCTGGTCGATAGGGCTCTGCCTGCAGTTTTCAGTACGAAGCCGTTACTTCTGACTAATGGAACGGTAACCTTTTACGCGTCGCTTATATTTACGCTTTGGTTTTCATTTGGAACTAACGTATTGATTTTTACCGGTGCAATGAGTGGGGTTGATCAGTCTGTAGTGGAGTCAGCTCAATTAGACGGTGTTACGAGCTTTCAGGAATTTCTCTATATTTACGTACCGATGATTTTTTCAACCGTTACGACTTTCGTTTTGACGGGGCTTGCAGGTATATTCAACAACCAAATGAATTTGCACATATTCTTTGGCGTCAACGCTGAATTTGGCGCAAGCGTATACGGTTATTACTTCTATCAAATCGCGGCGAGAGATACGACTGGCGATCTTTTAAGCGATGGAAGCGGTAACTTTATGAGTTTAAGAGCACTTGCCGCTTTAGGTCTAATTTCTACCTGTATTTTAGTTCCTATGACTTTAGGCGTTAGAAAGCTTTTAAACAAATACGGACCGAGTGCCGAGTAAGGAGTTGTTATGAAGGTAAAAAGTAAAAACAAATTCCAAAGTATTGATATAGTCGTTTTAGTGTTATTAGCGTTATATACCGTAACGTTGATAGTTTTACTCGGTTGGGGGCTTTTGTCCTCTTTAAAAACTTATGAAGATTTGAAATTAGGAAATTATTTTGGTTTGCCTAATTTAGAGTTAAGAGGCTCGAAAGAAGCGTTTGCCTTTGGCAACTACGTAAAAATTTTATTTGGAAACACCTTTGAAATCGGGTCGGTAGACGCCTCGTATAAATCTATATTATTCGGTGAAATTGAAAATGCTCCCGACGTTGTTTTCGGTCTTTCCGATTTCCTTTTCTATTCTTTTTTGTATTCTATATTATGCTCGTTCGTTCATGCGTTCGTTGCTTTTACTTGCGCTTTTCTTTGCGCTAAATATAAATTCCGTTTTAGCGAATTTATATACGTTTTAATGCTTATCGTTATGGCAATTCCTATCGTAGGTGCAGCACCGTCGATGCTTATCTTCTTACGAGATTTAGGTATTTACGATACGATTTTTGCAATGATTGCAATGAACTTTAACTTTACAGGGGTTTACTTCTTCGTGTTCCACGCACATTTATCGGGGCTTTCAAACACTTATATGGAAGCAGCGGAAATTGACGGTGCAACGCAGTTTGGAATATTTTTAAAAATAATTTTCCCACTTTGCGCTAAAGTTTTCTTTACGGTATTTTTGTTGCAGTTTATACAAACGTGGAACGATTATCAAACCCCACTTTTGTATTATCCAAACCACCCAACTCTTTCATACGCCGTTTTCAAAGCGGTTAGAGATACGAGCAAGGGTGGAATGAATGAACTTTCTATCCCAAACAAAGTAGCAAGTTGTATGGTACTTGCTTTACCTATATTGGTAGTGTTTATTGCTTTTAATAAGGTTTTAATGGGCAATATAACTATGGGTGGTATAAAAGAGTAAGATTTAGATAAGAGAGGCTAAGATGAGAAAAAAGTTTAAATTGATATGCGTAGCGCTTTGTGCGGTCGTGGCGTTGTGTTTAGGTGCGATTGGAAGTATTGCCGTAAGCAACGCTTTAGCCGACGAAGTTGATATAATTTTTCAAGACTATTCTTTCGCAGAAGAATACGTTTACGGCGACACGTTATTCGTTCCTGCTCCGTCTAAAGTAAAATTACAAAAAGGACAAACGCAAACTCAAGCGGTTAGCGCAGTTCTTTTCTTTCCCGACGGAACGACAAAAAGTGAGGGAAGTTACCTTTTAGATAAAGTAGGTAAGTATAAGTTGGCTTACTACAATGCCAACGGTCTTTCAGCCGTTAAAGAGTTTTACGTAAATAAAAACAATTACGGCATAACGCAGGGCTCTACTGCAGTTTTTGATGAAACGTTGGTAGGTAAATCCGACTTAAAGGGCATTGCAGTATCTCTTAAGGACGAAGGCTCGTTTACCTTTAATAAAGCAATCAACTTATATGAATATGAGGGGTCGTCTTTAGACGTTTGTACTATATTCCCTTTGTTTAGGGCAACCGGTAGCGACGAGCCTATCGTAACGACTGTTTCAGTCAAGCTCGTGGATTTTTACGACGAGAGTAAGTTCGTTGAATTTTATATTTGGTGCCCGGGGGCTAGTGAGCCAAACGGAGCTTACTATCTCGGTGCGGGCGCAAGCACTCAAATTTTGACGGGTTTAGAGCACAATGAAAAGCGTCCGCATGAAATGACCGAGGAATACGACGGTGAGCTTTATAAAATTCACCGTCCACAGCGTTACCAGCCTAATACGGCGTGGGGACGTGCGATTAACGCTCACCACAACGCAGATTTGATAAGCGGTGGCGGAATAAGTCTTATTTGGGATTTATCAAATCACCAAATGAAAGCGGTGTGCAACAAAAACACGGCAATATTGACGGATATTGATTCCTCGCAAATTTACGGTGTAAACACCTTTGATTTTGATTCTTTCTTTACGACAGGCGAGGTGCGTCTTAACGTTTCCGCTTACAACTATTCGGCAACCTATTTCGATTTTGCTTTAAGTCAAGTTTTCGGCTATAGTCAAGACGAATTAAAGGATGCAAAGATCGTTGACGAAAAAAGCCCTACTGTTTTAGTTGAAGTAGAAACAACGGAAGAGGGAAAGGTATATCTTCAAAAGGGTGTAGAGTATACGTTACCACATATTTCGCAAGTAATCGATCATAATTATTACGGAAAACACAATTTGTCGGTATATCGCAATTACAAAAAGACGGGACAAGTCTCGGTAAGCGTTGAAAACGGCAAATTTACACCGACGGCACTCGGCTGTTATTCGGCTGTTTATACGGCTACCGACTCGTACGGAAATCAAGGAAATTACGTTTTAGAAATGGTTGTTTTAGATCAGCCTAATATTTCTTACGAAAAAACGCAATTATCTAAGCTCGTCGGAGCAAAGGTAAACGTTATACCGAGTATTGAGGCTGTCGGCATAAACAAAGGCGTTCAAACGGAGGCTTTTGTAACCGCGCCTGACGGAACGGTATCAAATCTTTATTATAACGGAGTTGACGGGTATGAATATATTCCAAAGCAACTCGGCAGTTATACCGTAACTTATATCTTTAAAGACAACGTTTACGAGGAAGAATTCTCTTACGACGTAAGCTGTGTGGATGAAAATTCGGCTATTATAGATAGACCGTTCTCTTTCCCCGCATATTTTATTAAAGGCAACACTTATACAATAGAGGAAGTGTATGCGTGTTTGGTAGGAAACGAAGGGTTTGAAAAGAAGAAAGCGACCGTTAGCGTATCGGTTGACGGTGGTGAATATAAAAATCTTACCGACAGTCAACTCGAGGCCTTTAAGGTCGAGGCAAACGATACGTTGCAATTTAAAGCAACCTATAACGGTCAATCCGTATCGTCTAAATTATATAAAGTTATAGACGTTGGCTTTGGTAAGGTTACGACTGAGAAAGACTATATAAAATATATGCAAGGCAATTACGACGCGAGTCTTTCTACCCTTACTGAAGGCGGTGCAAAATACGTGTTTAGCGATAACGCTAAAATGCAATTTATAGACAAAATTTCAAGCGCAAATTTTGTTCTTGAGTTTAACGTAAGTGCAACTGAGGTTGAAAAAATAGAAATTACTTTAAGGGATGCACAAAATCCTGACGGCGACTACGTTTCTTACGCTTTGGAAAAGGGCAAATCGTCAGCATATCAAATAACGGTTAATCAGTATAGTGATTTTAGATTGACGTCTTCTACGGTTGTTCCTTCAAAATACACAAGTCTTATCGGGGATTTTGTTGTTTCGCAGACGAATTTGGGTATAGATTTCGACGGCTTGCAAATTGAAGGCATAGGGTCTTTTGAAAAGGACGACGCTCTTTTAGAAATGAGCGTCGTAGCGCAAGGCGGTTTAGAAGTAACCGTAGCTCAAATTAACAATCAGGAGTTCACCGTAACGGAGAGTATGAGGGAGAGTAAGCCTCAACTTAAGTATCAGGCGTTTAACGGAGTAACCGAGGTCGGCGTAGATCATCAGATTAGCGCGTGTTATTCAAGCGCAGTTTTAGGGTCGGTGCTTTTAAAAGACGTTAAGGTAACGGTGTATAGCCCCGACGGAGAGGTCGTAACTAGTATAGACGGCGTACGCTTGGAAAACGTTAAGGCTAACGCTCCGTACACCATAAAACTGGAAAAGGTCGGACAGTATCGCGTTGAATACGTAACCTCTTTAATAGGTGCGAATAAGGTTAAAACGAAAGTTACCTTAAAAGACGACGACTATTACGTCATAAACGTAAGTGAGGGGCAGGCACCTGAAATTAAATTTAAAGATGGGGCTAATACTCAAACTACGGTAAAGGTTAAAGTTGGCTCAAAGCATACCGTAAAAGAGTTTACGGTTACGGATAACGTTTCAAGCGGTGAAAATATTAAGGTTTATACTATGATTTTAGACAAGTATTTTACGCTTGAGGAAAACGGATACGGAGTTAGTCAATATAAGTTTACTAGGGCAGGCGAATATATAGTTTACGTCCTTGCATACGACGAGTTTGGGAACAGTTCTTCGACGTATTATAACGTTGTCGTTGCATAATCGGAGGAGTAGAAATGAAAAAGAAGCTTGTTATAAATAAAAAACTCATTATAACAATAACGAGTGTTGTTTGTGCCGTCGCTATTCTTTCGGTATCGTTGTTTTTCATTTTAAAAAAAGAAGAACAGCATCTTAGCGAGAAGTATAGATTTACTGACGGTATACACGATTTAACTGCTCCTGAAGCAAACGGGTTTATCGTTGAAAACGGAAAGAGCGACTATAAAATTTTAATCCCCAACGAGCCTGATTCTAACGAAGTAATTGCAGAGAGCGAGCTTAGATATTTCTTTGAAGAGGCAACGGGAGTTAAGCTTACTACGGTAACTGAATCTGAAGAGGGCTTTTCTCACTCTGCTGAAGGAAAATACATTTCCATTGGCGAAACCAAGATGTTAGAGTCTGCAAAGCTAGATTTAAAGAGAGAGGTAATAGGATCTCAAGGGGTTAGAATCGTTACCAAGGACAACAATATCTACCTTATTGGAAAGTCTTCTATCGGAACTCTTAATTCTGTTTATTCGTTACTCAACATTTTGTTTGATTACGAGCAGTTTGCTTACGATTGCTTTACTTTAAACAAATCTAACAACGTTAAACTTAGAGATTTTAACGTTATTGACGTTCCCGATATCGAGTACAGAGCGAGCGCGTCAAGACTTACCGAAAACAATCCTAACAATTTAGAGTACCGTTTGCGCACGGTTACTTGGAATGAGTTTTTCCTTCCGATAGGAGATTTGGAAAACACTGAATACGGCGCGTTTGAACACGTCGTTCACAACACGTCGAACGTAATTCCAAGAGGCGCACCAACGTCAAGGGAAAACTGGTTCTCAAATCAAAGCGGAGAAGGTCCTGACAACACTCAGCTTTGTTATACTGCACGTGGCAATAAAGAAGATTACGAAGCGTTAGTAGAAAGAATAGCGTACGTTTTAGAGCGCTCTTTAATAAGATATACCCCCGATAAATACCCGCTTAGAAACATAATTGCATTTACCCACGAGGATAATTCAAGCGTAATGTGTCGCTGTGATTCTTGTATTAAAGCAGAAGAGAAATACGGTGCGCCGTCAGGGGTTGCTATAGTTTTATCAAATGACGTAATGAAAAAGCTCCAGGAGTGGATGAATAAGCCTGAAAACGCTCAGTATAAGCGTGAAGATTTAAGGCTGGTATTCTTTGCATATGCGTCGTTTGTAGAGGCTCCCGCCCACTATGACGAAGAGCAAGGAAAATACGTTATAAACCATCCCGATTTGCAAATGCGAGACGACGTAGGCGTTTTCTACGCTATATCAGGCGGTTTAAGCTATCAACAAAACATTTATTGTGAGGATAGCAAGGAAGGCGTCGAGAACTCCTTGAAGTGGTTTGATATTTCACCGTCCGTATATCTTTGGACTTACGACGCAAATTTCGGCAATTTCTTATTTAGAACTGCAGGTACGAATTTCTACGATACGGATGCATATCAATTCTTTGCTCGCGGAAAAGCTAAGATGATGTTTAAGCAATCTACGATGCCGGGAGCAAACGTAACGTCTTTCCAAATGCTAGATATATATTTAGATTCTAAAATGCAATGGGATACGACGCAAGACATAAATGAATTGACTCAAAGATGGTTTGACGCAATGTTTAGGGAAGCGTCCGACGTAATGTTTGATTTATACGTTCAACAAAACAATAGGGCAATCATAATTGCGTACGAAACTGCAAAAATTGCTCAAACGGGTATTATAAACTATTCAATAGGCCGTGAATACTGGCAGTACGAAATGCTTAACGACTGGCTCAATAAGATTGATCAGGCAAGAGAATTAGTTGAAAAATATAAGGTTAGCGATCCTTCGCTTTATAAAGTATTGAAGGAGCATATTGATACGGAGTGGGTTTGTCCTGCATATCATATGTTAGCGTACAACTCTAACAACCTATCCGATGCTCGCTACAATGAAATGGCTATGTATTTCAAAACTGAAATTTCACAGTTAAGAGATTTTCAGTTTTCTGAAAAATCACCCAACATGATAAGTTCGTGGTCTGCAAGCTTATCCTTAAGATAAAGTAAAGGAGAACTAAAAATGAAGAAAATTATATCGTTAATATTGTCTTTTTCGCTTTTAGCCGTTACTTTTTTTGCGGTAAGCTGTGGAAATGGCGAACAATCGGGTGGCGAGGCTGTAGAAAGGTTAGAGCTTGATAAGACGAGTCTTGTTTTGACGCTTGGCGACACTTATAAATTAGGTGCGTTTTATAACGAAATTGAAGGTGAAGCCTTAAAGTGGAGCTCAACTGCTGAAAAAGTCGTTTCAGTAGATAGCGACGGCAATTTAGACGCGGTAGGCGTTGGCACGGCAACAGTCAAGGCTAAATACGGCAGTAAAGAGGTTGATTGTAGCGTAGAAGTAGGTCTTTTTGCGAACGTTCCTGTCTTGACCTTTGACGGAATAATCGGTGACGAGCTAACCCTTACTAAAAACAGCGAATTTAATCTCGGGGCAAGGGTTGCTTTTAACGGCAAGTCTTTTGACGACGGAGAGCTTTCTTGTTTTGTGGGAGATGCTTCAATTTGCTCTATTTCTGACGGCAAGCTAAAAGCCCTAGAAAAAGAAGGAGAAACGACTGTAAGCGTAACGGGAACTTGGCGCGGACAAGCTCTTTATGCCAAAACCGTACGAGTAAAGGTTATCGCTCAGACAACCGTGCTTTTAAACGGTGGAAAGCTTACTTCTATTGAGCTTTATACCGCAGAAAATCACGGAGGGAACACGTACGTTACTGAACAGAGAATCTCTTCCGTGAGTATTTTTGAAAATGAAACGCAAATAAGCGAATATGATTTTGCAATCCAACGCCAAGAGGTTGCTTCAATCGAAAAAGATGGCGATGCGTGGGTTGTTAGGCCGTTAAAGGCAGGAGCAACGAGACTTATCGTTAAGTATGGAAACGGAAAGGAATATCCCTTTGATATCGTCGTTAAGCGTCCTGTTACGCAATTAAACGGAGCTTACGAATATTCTATAAGCGATGGCAAGTGTTATTACGGCGGTCAATTTAAGAAGGTTGAAGAAGTAATATCGGACTTTCAGCTTAAATCCTTTGAGTGCGGTGGCGTTGAATATCAAGCCGTTGACGGAGCGTTTTCAAATTCCGTATCGGTAGGAGAAAATAAAAAAATCGTTTTATACGACGAAAAAGTTGGTTATGAAGTTGATTTTAATATTTACACCTTAATAATTGACGAGCTTTCGGACTTTGAACAAATTTACGCCGGCGACGGAAGCACCGTTTCGGGTTGGTTCGTTCTTGCAAGGGATATAATAGAGCCTAATACCGTTCTTTCAATGCCAGACGGAAAGGTTGCAAACGATTTTTCTGGAATCTTCGACGGGCGTGGACACGTGCTTACCTTTAGATTTAATCACGGCTCAACTCAAAGATTTGGGTTGTTCGGTAAATGCTTATACGGCGCGACTATTAAAAACGTCGCTTTTAACGACGTCGTTACGAGCGGTACGGCTGGGGGAAATTCCGCAGGCTTACTGTGTGCGGACTGTGTGACTGCTAGCACGATAAAGAACGTTTATTTAAATTTAAGCTTTGACGACTTGAATAATTACGGTTGTAATCTCGCGCTTATGTATACCGTTGGAAATGCGTTGATTGTGGAAAACGTTATAATTGACGTTCCAACCGTTCCCGACGCCGAAACCTGCGGTTCGTATGCCCGCAATAACGCGTCGTTTGTAAGCCATTGCTACGTTATTTCAAGCACAAAGCTTCACAAATCGCCAGACGACCCTAATTCAACGAAGTTTAGTAAGATTATTCCTAAGCTTTGCGAAAGCTATCAGGAGCTAAAAGGCTTGGGCGTTAAGTTTAATTCGTTTAGCAATGAATTTTGGGACGTTGATACTTACGGCGTTCCCGTTTGGAAATCGCTCGTCGAAGAATTTGAAGCGTTAGGAGGAACAGAAAATAATGAAGCTTAAAAAATACGAGGGCAATCCTATATTAAAGCCAAATACCAATAATCAATGGGAGGAAAGATGCGTTTTAAACCCTGCGGTTATATACGACGATAAAAATGAAGAGTTCGTTATGCTTTATCGCGCCGCAGGAAACGACGTAAGACACCAAATCAAGTTGGGGCTTGCAACGAGTAAGGACGGCGTAAATTTCGTCCGTCAAAGCGATAAGCCGATATTTGAGGGCTCTCACGACGAGCCTGACGGCGGTTGCGTAGAAGATCCTCGCCTTATGAGGATTGGAGATATGTATTACTTAACTTATGCGGCAAGGGCTTACGCTCCGGGACAGTACTGGCTCGTTGAGTACGTTGAGGGTGTATCGAAAGCACCTACTTATATGGACGAAACGGACGTTTGCGGTGAAGAAATACCTACTTTCGCAAAGGAAAATATCACTGTAACTTATCTTGCTGCAACCAAAGATTTTAAGGTTTATAAGAAGTTTGGCCGTATTACCGAGGCAACGGTTGACGACCGTGACGTATATCTTTTCCCCGAGAAAATAGGCGGAAAATACGCGATGATTTCCCGTCCAAAATTTAAAAATGCAGGCGTAAAAATGCCGTCTATTTGGATTTCGTTTGGCGATGATTTAATAGAGTATGAAAAGCCCGAGCTTTTAATGACGGGAAAGGAGTGGTGGGAAACTCAACGTATGGGTGGCGGAACACCGCCTATAAAAACCGAATACGGCTGGTTTATGCTTTATCACGGCGTAGACGATAAGGGTATTTACCGCGTTGGCGCAGTTATAATGGACTTAGAAAATCCCAGAAAGATAATAGCAAGAACTAAAGATTTCCTTATGGAGCCTGAACACGATTACGAAACCTGCGGAATTTACGAGGGTTGCGTATTCCCAACAGGAACGGTTGTTAAGGACGGCACGCTTTACGTGTATTACGGTACGGCGGATACGTGTATAGGCTTAGCTACTGCAGATTTTAACGAGCTATTAGAATACTTAATTACGAAATGCAAGGTGTAAAACGCTAATTTACTGATATAAGGAAAAGGAGAAGTATGCTTTATCCAATAACAAATAAGTATAGAGACGTATATTCGTTAAGCGGACTTTGGCAATTTAAGGCCGTTGACGATGGGTATATTCCTAGTCAAAAAGCGACTGATACAACGTTTATGGCAGTGCCTGCAAGTATGAACGAAATTGTAACGGAAAGGGCGATTAAAGAGCATATAGGCAAGCTTTTGTATGAAAAGACCTTTTCAGTGCCCGTGAGAGAAAATAGGATTTACCGTCTAAGAATAGGCGCGACGAGTCATAAGTGCGAGGTCTATTTAAACGGTAAATATATAGGCGGTTCTAATTACGGTTTTTTGCCTGTCGATTTGCTTTTAGAGGGTTTGCAAGAAGAAAACCGCTTGTCTATACTAATTGATAATAGGTTATCCTTTCAAACTCTACCGCCCGGAATGATAAAGGACGGACAACAGCTGTACAATCACGATTTCTATAATTTTACGGGTATTCACCGCGACGTTTTAGTTTATACGGTTCCAGAAAAGCACGTAGAAGATATAACGGTAAAAACCGTCGTAGAAGGCGATTATTCGCAAATTTCAGTAAAAGTAAGCACTAATTGCGAACAGGTTTTATGTAGCGTAAAGGACGCTGACGGTGATATAGTTGGAAGGGGCGGTCAAGGTTTAATTAAAGTGAAAAATCCTAAGCCTTGGTCGTGTGAAACTCCATATTTATACACCATAGTCGTAGAAACTGAGTGTGATAAATACGAGGAAAAATTCGGTATTAGAAAAATACACGTGGACGAAAAAGGCTTTTACTTAAACGATAAGCCCGTTTATTTTAAAGGCTTTGGTATGCACGAGGATTTTAATATACTGGGTAAAGGTAACAATACTGCGGTAAACGTCAGAGATTTTGGGCTGTTAAAATGGATGAACGCAAACTCCTTTAGAACGACTCATTATCCGTACAGTGAAGAGATAATGAATCTCGCAGACGAATACGGTTTTTTGGTTATAGACGAAGTTCCTGCGGTAGGAATGCACTGGTGGGACGATTATAATTTTGGCGAAGATAAAGTAAACGCGGAAACTGCAGTTTTGCATAAAGAGATGATAAAGGTTTTAATGGAGCGTGATAAAAATCACCCATCGGTAGTTATGCTTAGCGTGGCAAACGAGCCCGCGTCACACGAAGAAAATGCGGGCGAGTATTTTAAAGACGTCATTTCATACGCCCGCACCGTTTGTGATTTGCCTATTACCTTAGTTGAATTTACGCAATTTAGAGAAAATTCTCTCGTAACAGACCTCGTTGACGTCGTATGTATTAACCGCTACTACGGTTGGTACGTTAACCACGCGTGTATTGAAGTTGTTTACCCCTCGTTAAAAGAAGAATTGACGGATTATTATAACGCCGTTAAAAAGCCTATTATCGTAACTGAATTTGGTGCTGATACGATAGAGGGCAATCACTGTTTGCCAAGTGAAACCTTCTCGGAGGAATTTCAAGAAGAATACTTAATAGAAAACTTTAAAGCAATAGACGAGTGTGAGGGCTGTATAGGCGAGCATATTTGGAACTTTGCCGATTTCAAGACGAAAGAAGGAATAAAAAGAGCAAGGGGAAACAGGAAAGGCGTCTTCACCCGTGAGCGCCAACCCAAAATGTGCGCGCATTACGTCCGCAGGCGTTGGAAAAATAAATAATGGAGTTTTTTGTTATTTAAGAGTTAATCTTTAATTTCATTTTTTGAAAGATTAGGGAGAAGTATGACGGAATTTAATAGATGGCTTAAAAAAGTCAACGACGAAGAGCTAAAAAATGAGCTAGATTCAATTCGTGATAACGTCAAGGAAATTGAGGATAGATTTTATAAAGCGCTTACCTTTGGAACGGGTGGTCTTCGCGGAGAATTGGGCGTAGGAACAAACCGCATGAACTTCTATACGGTGGGCAGAGCGACCCTCGGTCTTGCCGACTATTTATTGCAAATAGGGGGCTATAGCACCGTTATCGCATATGATAGCCGTAATATGTCTAAAGAATTTACAAGGCTTTGCGCTGAGATTTTGTCCTTTAAGGGTATAAGAGTGTATCTTTTTTCTGAGCTTACGCCCACGCCCGTTTTATCCTTTGCGGTAAGGTATTTAAAGGCAAGTGCGGGCATAGTTATAACTGCAAGCCATAATCCCAAAGCGTATAACGGATATAAGGTGTATAACGAAAAGGGCTGTCAAATAACGGACGAGGCGGCAAAGACTATTACCGAAAAAATCGAGGCTTGCGATTATTTTAACGAGTTTACCCCAAACGGGGATTTAATAACTGTTTTAGACGAAAGGATTGAAAGGGCGTTTTTAGACGAAATCAAAAAGTATTCTTTGACTAAAATTACGAAAGAAAATGCTCCTACGGTGGTCTATTCACCGTTAAACGGAACGGGACGGGTTTATGTTCAAAAAATATTAAAAGAGATAGGCGTGGAAAGTGTTTACACGGTAAAAGAGCAGGAAATGCCCGACGGTAATTTTACCACTTGCCCTTATCCCAACCCTGAGGAAAAGGACGCCTTAGCGCTTGCACTGCGCGATGCGGAGAAATATAAGCCCGATTTAGTGATGGCAACAGACCCCGACGCCGATAGAGTCGGTATTGCCCTTAAAGATGAAAAGTTTGGCTATAAGTTGATTAACGGCAATGAAACGGGTAGTGTTTTGCTTTATTACTTGCTTTTAAGAAAGAAAGAGCTGGGACTTTCGTATAAGGGCTCAACCGTTGTTAAGACAATAGTTACTACGGATATAGTCTTTGATATTGCTAAAGATTTTGGAGTAAAAGTAAAAGAGGTTTTAACTGGGTTTAAATATATCGGAGAGGCAATTGAAGAGCTTGACGAGTATTTGTTTGGGATAGAGGAGAGCTACGGTTATTTGATAGGAACTCATGCAAGAGATAAGGACGCCGTTTCGGCTTGTATGCTTATAGCCGAGGCGTGCGCGTATTTCAAAGAAAAGGGAAAGACCTTAAACGAAGTACTAGATGAAATTTATCAAAAATACGGTTATTATCAAACGGAGCTTAAATTGTTATCCTTCCCCGGCAAAGACGGTATGGTAAGGATGCAAGAGATTTTAGCGGATATTCGCAAAAATCCCCCCAAGGAAATAGACGGACGGACTCTTAAATTTGACGATTTCTCACAAGGCTTGTATGGGCTTCCTAAAAGTGAGGTTTTGAGGTTTAAAAACGAAAACTACCGCATTATTATTCGTCCAAGCGGTACCGAGCCTAAAATGAAGATTTATTTGCAAGCTAAAGGATTAGATAAAACGGATGCGTCTAAAAAGATTGCAACGGCATTAAGCGCAGTTGAATCTTTAATAGGATAACTCGATAATCGTTTATCGATGCTTATTAAGAACTAAATTACAACTCAAAGGTATTCGGATTAGGTTTATACTACTCCTGTAATGGATTTGTACAACCGAGAAATTATATCCTATTCCATTTCTAAAAGCCCAAACTTTTGCCAAACGAGAGAAATGCTGCAAGGATTGTTTGAGAAACTTCCCGAAGGAGCAAAGCCTTTGCTACACTCGGATCAAGGTTGGCAATACCAAATCCGAGAGTTTCAGCGTATGCTTGCTGAGCATAACATACAGCAAAGTATGTCAAGGAAGGGCAACTGTTTGGATAACAGTAGTATGGAAAACTTTTTCGGAAGATTAAAAACGGAAATGTTTTACGGGGAAACATTCCAAAGTACGGATGAATTCATCCGTACTTTGGAGGAATACCTTTGGTATTACAACAACGAGAGAATTTCTCTTAAATTAAAAGGAATGAGTCCTGTACAGTACAGAACTCATTCGCAAATTTAATATTTTTTGTCTAAACTTTGGGGTTCACTTCAAAATGACCTCTATTCGTTGGTGGTTGAAGATATTGAAGGAAATATTTGTGATGATCTTATTCATCTTTCGGAAAAAGGGATTGAAGTTTGCGCAAAGCAAGTAGCGAAAGTGATACAAGATAACTTGATTGAATTATAAGAATAAGGAGTTTTGATATGAAACTGAAAAAATATGCAAACAATCCAATTTTGAAGCCCAACCCTGCCAATCAATGGGAAGAACGTCGTGTTTTGAACCCTGCGGTAATTTACGATGAAGAAAACGAACAATTCGTTATGCTTTACCGCGCGGCAGGCAACGACGTAAGACATCAAATTAAGCTTGGCTTAGCAACGAGTAAAGATGGTATAAATTTTGTCCGTCAAAGCGACAAGCCTGCCTTTGAAGGCAGTCACGAAGAACCCGACGGCGGTTGTGTAGAAGATCCTCGCCTTATGAAAATCGGGGATATGTATTATCTTACCTACGCCGCAAGGGCGTATGCGCCTGGGCAATACTGGCTTGTAGAATATATTGAAGGTGTTTCCAAAGCGCCTACGTATATGGACGAAACGGACGTGTGCGGAGAAGAGTTGCCTGCATTTGCAAAGAATAATATCACGGTAACCTATCTTGCTGCGACCAAAGATTTTAAGGTGTATAAGAAGTTTGGGCGCATTACGGAAGCGACTGTCGATGACCGCGACGTTTACCTTTTCCCTGAAAAGATAGGGGGCAGGTACGCGATGATTTCTCGTCCGAAGTTCAAAAACGCAGGGGTAAAGATGCCTTCCATTTGGATTTCGTTTGGCGACGACCTTATCGAATACGACAAGCCCGAACTTCTCATGACGGGCGAACAGTGGTGGGAATGTCAGCGTATGGGCGGCGGTACGCCACCGATTAAGACGGAATACGGCTGGTTCATGCTCTATCACGGCGTAGACGAAAAGGGTATCTATCGTGTGGGCGCGGTGTTGATGGATTTAGAAGACCCGAGAAAGATTATTGCAAGAACGAAAGATTATCTTATGGAGCCCGAGCACGATTACGAAACCTGCGGTATTTACGAGGGATGCGTATTCCCGACGGGTACGGTAGTTAAAGACGGTAAGCTTTACGTTTACTACGGTACGGCAGACACCTATATCGGTTTGGCGACGGCAGATTTTAACGAGCTGCTAAATTATTTGATGACGAAATGTAAAGTATGACAGAATTTGAAAGATGGCTTGAAAGAGCCGAAGATAATGAAATAAAAAACGAACTGCTCTCCGTGGCTGGAAAGGATAAAGAAATCGAGGATAGATTTTATAAATCTTTGTCCTTTGGAACGGGCGGACTTCGCGGAATCATAGGGGCAGGTACGAATCGCATGAATATTTACACCGTAGGCAAGGCAACGTTCGGCTTGGCAGAATACTTGCTTGCAACGGGTGGAAATAGCATCGTTATCGCCTATGATAGCCGTAATAAATCGGCGGAGTTTGCTCGCTTATCGGCGGAAATTATGTCGTATAAAGGGATTAAGGCGTATTTGTTCTCTGAACTTACGCCTACCCCCGTTTTGTCCTTTGCGGTGCGCTATTTAAAAGCGAGCGCAGGTATTGTCATTACGGCGAGCCATAACCCCAAAGAATATAACGGTTATAAGGTGTATAATTCACTCGGTTGTCAAATCACGGACGAAGCGGCGAAAGCAATTACGGCAAAAATCAACGAATATGATTATTTCAACGATTTTACGCCAAATAATGCTTTAATCGAAGTTTTGGACGATAGAGTAAAAACGGCGTTTTTAGAGGCAATCAAAGCCTTTTCCTTGACGAAAATCACGGAAGCAAACGCGCCGAGTATTGTCTATTCGCCTTTGCACGGCACGGGCAGAAAATACGTACAGGCTATCTTGGAAGAAATGGGTATAAAGGCAGTACATACCGTCAAAGAGCAAGAAATGCCCGACGGAAACTTTACGACTTGTCCTTATCCTAACCCCGAAGAAAAAGACGCTTTAGCGCTTGCCCTTCGCGACGCGGAGAAATATAAGCCCGATTTAGTTATGGCAACCGACCCCGACGCCGATAGGGTTGGTATAGCAATAAAAGACGAAAAGTCTGCCTATAAGTTGATTAACGGCAACGAAACGGGTAGCATTTTGCTCTATTATATCTTGCTTAAAAAACAAGAAATGGGGATACCGTGTACGGGTTCAATGGTAATTAAGACGATTGTTACGACGGACATTATCTTTGATATGGCAAAGGAATACGGCGTGGAAGTAAAAGAAGTTTTGACGGGCTTTAAGTATATCGGCGAAGCCTTGGAAGAAACGGAAGATTATCTTCTTGGCTTGGAAGAAAGCTATGGGTATCTTATCGGTACGCATGCAAGGGATAAAGATGCAGTGTCGGCGTGTATGCTTATTGCCGAAGCTTGCGCGTATTTCAAAGAAAAAGGCAAGAGCTTGTATCAAGTTTTGCAAGAAATTTATGAAAGATACGGCTATTATCAAACGGAACTGAAATCCATTTCCTTACCTGGCAAAGACGGTATGGAAAAAATGAAAGAAATTTTGGCGAATATAAGAAAAAATCCGCCGAAAGAAATCGACGGACAACCGCTTATCTTTGACGATTTTGCACAAGGCTTGTACGGTTTACCGAAAAGCGACGTTTTGCGGTTTAAAAACGAAAATTACCGTCTTATTATAAGACCGAGCGGCACAGAACCGAAGATGAAAATTTATCTACAAGCAAAAGGTTTTAATCAGGTAAATGCTACGGAAAAAGTCAATAATCTATTACACTTAAAAGAATCTTTATTAAAACTTTAAGATTTTTACACATTAAGTTAAGAAAGAAAACAAATTGAAAAAGAATAGGGTTTTAGTCAAATATTATTTTAGCAGGAGTATAAAATATGCAAATGACGTT
The DNA here is from genome assembly GCA_017396365.1 of Clostridia bacterium. Lineage (GTDB taxonomy): Bacteria > Bacillota > Clostridia > Christensenellales > Borkfalkiaceae > UBA10281. Next base: position 24,887 of record JAFQMD010000016.1, read on the forward strand.
CCGTTGGTACGGAGAAGGCAATGATCGCATCAAGCTTTCGGACATCAAACAAATTCCAGGCGTAGAAGGAATCGTTTGGGCGTTGCACGACAAGATGCCAGGCGAAATTTGGCAAGAAGCGGAGATTGCCGAAGTAAAAAGACAGTGCGATAAGTACGGCTTTAATATCGACGTTGTGGAATCGGTCAACGTACATGACGATATTAAAATCGGCTTGCCTACGCGCGATCAATATATCGAAAATTATAAGCAAACCATTCGCAACCTTGCGAAATTCGGTGTAAAGGTGATTTGCTATAATTTCATGCCCATTTTCGACTGGACGAGAAGTAATCTTTTCCACGAAGTAGGCGACGGCTCGACGGCGCTTTTCTATGAAAAGAATATGATTCAAGACGATTACAACGCTATGGCGAAGTATATCTTGGATTTCACGGAAAAATATAATATGACTTTCCCTGGTTGGGAGCCTGAGCGTATGGCAAAGCTGGACGAGCTGTTCAAGGCGTATGCAGACGTCACCAAGGAAAAGCTTTGGGAAAACCTGAAATATTTCTTGGAAGCAATTATGCCCACCTGCCGTGAGTGCGACATCAAGATGGCAATCCATATGGACGATCCACCTTGGGATATTTTCGGCTTGCCTAGACTTTTGGTAGACGAACCGAGCATTGATAGATTCTTGAAGATGGTGGACGATGAATATAACTGTCTTACCCTTTGTTCGGGTTCGCTCAATGCAAATCCTGAAAACAACGTAGCGGAAATCGTAAGAAAGCACTGTGATAGAATTGCGTTTGCGCATATCCGCAACGTAAAGCATTTTGAAAACGGCGATTTCTCCGAAGCAAGTCACCGTGATTGTGACGGCGATACGGGTATCCTTGATATACTCAAAGCGTACCACGATTGTGGGTTCAAAGGATACATTCGTCCCGACCATGGTAGGCACTTATGGGACGAAGGACCTGGAAAAGTACGTCCTGGGTATGGGCTTTACGACCGTGCTTTGGGGATTATGTATATGCTTGGTGTATGGGATATGCTGGATAAAATGGAGGAGCAGAAATGAAAAAACTTGAAAATAAAGTAATTGCCATTACGGGCGCAGGCGGTATTATTTGCAGTGAATTTGCAAAGGCACTCGCAAAAGAAGGAGCAAAGGTGGCTCTTCTTGATATTAACTATGACGCAGCAAAGCAATACGCGGATGAAATCGGTGATAACGCAATCGCCATCCGTTGCAACTGCTTGGATAAAGAAAGTATTATCGAAGCGAAGAATATCATTAACGAAAGCTTTGGAAATGTAAACTTCCTTATCAACGGCGCAGGCGGCAACAATCCAAGAGCAAGTACCGACAATGAAACGATGACGTCCGATTTAGAAGGCGTAAAAGACTTTTTTGCGTTGGAAGAAAGCGGTTTAAAATTTGTATTTGACCTCAATATCACCAGCGCATTTTTGGTGACGCAGGTATTTGCGCAGGATATGATAAAAACGGGCGGTAATATTATCAATATTTCGTCTATGAACGCATATAGACCGCTTACGAAAATCCCTGCATATAGCGCGGCAAAAGCGGGTATATCCAACTTTACGCAATGGCTTGCGGTGCATTTTGCTCCCTGCAATATTCGTTGTAATGCGATTGCGCCTGGGTTCTTTGTAACCAACCAAAATCGAAGCCTTCTTTTCAACGAAGATGGTACGCCTACGGCGAGAACGGGGAAAATTCTTGCAGCAACGCCGATGAAGAAATTCGGCGAAATATCCGATCTTATAGGTACGCTTATGTGGCTTGCGGACGATAACGCAAGCGGTTTTGTGACAGGTACTGTAATTCCAGTGGATGGTGGTTTCTCTGCATATAGTGGCGTTTAATACAATTTATCATAAGAGCGTCGAAATATAGCCATTTAACTTTTGGTGATAATAAGATGAAAAAAAAGACATAAATTGAGCTTAATAGCTTTTTCTTTAGCGTCTGTAATGTTTTTACAAAGCACGTCAATAGGGGTTTTGGTGGTAATAGCAGAGTAAATAGCAAATGCTCTTACGCAAGACGAAATTATTGAACATGAAATTTATCATGGGAATATGGTCGATAGCGATAATATTGGGAACGGCTATATAGTAAATTACGGGCTGGGTATACTGTAATTGATATAGGAATCACAACTGCGCATAAAGGGTTCGGATTATATTATGGAACCGAACGATTTGTTATGTCTGTTTGGCAAACACGTAATCTTTGGAAATTTTATATCACTTGAAAAGAGGTACCGATATGAATATTTATGAAATCTTTTCTTTTCTAATAAATAATTATAAGTTGAATTACGTGTTTCAAGAATTTGATTTAGGGGGAGGGTTTGTTGCACAAGAGTATAGCTTTTATAACAAAACGGGTTGTTTTACTATTCATAGCTTACCTGTACGTGATGAGTTAGAGTTTTACTATGCAAAATCCTGCTATGCGAACATAAATAGTTTACATGAGAACCCTTTGGATGTGTATAACTTTGGAAAGGATATTTGGGATAAGAAGTCCAAATGGTTTAAGTTTATTCCAAATCCATTTTTTTGGCTTGATAAAACTAAAATCTTAAGAACCGTTGCGGATATAATAAAACTTCAAATTGCTACAAATAAGGAGTTTTTCGGGGTTAAAATTTGAATTTTCCGTTTTTGACGGTATATTATTGAGCGGTTTAGTTGGCGGGGCGGCGGTAGTTGTAGTTTTTGGCGCAGCGGTATATTTTACTAAATTTGGAGCCGTAAAATATAACACGAAAAAGAGGTTGCTATATGATTGCATTGTGGTTGACAATCGGTTTTGTTGTCGGTGGGCTTTTGGGGTTTATAATATCAAGCCTATTCAAAATTAGTAAAAACGATTGCGAAAACTGTTTAATTTATAAACAAGAAGAGAAATTAACAGGGGCAAAAGACAATAACGTAGTTTAAGAATGCTTTTTGTGAAAACAAAAAACGAATCTAACGAAAGATAAATCATTATATAAACAAAAGACGCAAAACTTTAGAATTACATGATTTATCTTTTGAAGCACAAGGGCAAAACATAACATAATTAACAATTGAAGGGATAAGATAGGCTTTAAAAAGTAAATAATTTAAGGGAAGATCGTGTAATCGAAGAAGGTTATGCGGTCTTTTTTTATTTACAAAAAAATTTTTAAATTATTTTTTCAAACTGGTCAGTAGGTTAGCAGTTTGAGTTGTAAACTACGGGTACAACTTTGAGGTGAGTAATGATAGATACGGCAGAACGTAGAATCGAAATAATTAAATATCTATGTAGATGCCGTAAAACGACGGTTGCCCACTTGGCTGTGGAGTTTGGTGTTGGAGAAAGTACGATAAGGCGAGATTTGACCTTTTTGACTTTAAAACATCCGATTGAAACAAAGCGAGGGCACGATGGGGGTGTTTATATAAGTGATAAATACTATTTATATAAGCAGTATTTAACAAACGAACAAGAAAGTTTGATAAGAAAGTACATAGAACAAGCCCCAGAAGAAGAAAAATCCATATGGATATCAATACTGTCGGATTTCAGTAAGCCAAACGCAAGTTGAAAAATAAGGAGGAAGGTATGATAGTAGCGACGATGGATTTTATGGTAAATGCAACCAACGTCTACCGAACGAAAGGCTTTATCGTAAAGCAAGAAATACATATCGTAGCGGATAGTAGCGGTGCAAGTCAGGAAGTTAGCGACGATACGTATTACAAGCGAACGCCGGAAAGAGAGATTGCATATAAAACCGTTTATGGCAAGCGAAAGAACAAAAATGGCAAACGCTTACCGTCCACGATGTACACACGCACTTATATTGAATAGCCTTTAAGTCAACTCGTGGCAGATATTGAAAGGCTTATCTACATCGCAATACTAGTCTTTTTACGGCTTTTTGCAATTCCGATTACCATCAAGGTAATTCCCTTGCAAAAATCCCGTCTTGCTTGTATCTAATCCTTTCAAAAAATCAGCCATACGTTGACTTAAAGCCAAGAATAAGGTAATAACACTCATTGCGAAGATTTAGACGAAAAGTTTCGTGTCGCAAGCGGTAAAGGTGGCCACCTACACAAATTCGCACGGGACGGATTGTTCCAAGAAAGGCAAAGAGTGCTAATTATAAAAAACAACTTAATAGCCGAAAACCGAAAGAAAAACTTTCAACAGAACTTGTCTTGTACGATAAATTTGGTTGTTGGGATGAAGGCGAGTACCTAGGGGCAATGAGCGAAGAAACGAAAAAGCGTATGCGGGGAACAACGAGTTAAAGATAAACGGGATTCAAGGTCAACACGGAAAAGGCTCTATTCGAAAAATTAGCGAGGACTCGCAAGAGCGGTTTAGCGGCGAGCCTCGCTTTCGATAGGTTTTCGTTCTTGAAGTGTTTGATTAACCGTTTTTAGGCGTGTGCTTGTCGTGGGGCGGCGCAGCCGCCCCACTTGTATCAAGACAAGCACACGCCTAACTGTCAAATGCCCATTTTCAAGGGGTAAAAAACATAAAAATTTAGGAGAAAATTTATGGCGAAAAAATATTTAGTTGCGAAAGAAAAAAGTGAAAAATTTTTCTTTGAAGGGCATATAAGGGTGGGGTATAATAAGAGTATACTCCCCGAATTATGCAGTCTAAAAGAACACATAAAAAATTCAAGGGAGGATATTTAAAATGGCAGCAAGAATGAGAACGATTAGAGACGCCTTAAAAGAGATAAAGACTATAGATAAAGATTCTTCCGTTACGTACAACTTCATTAAAAAGGTTTGCGAACAGGGGAAAATTACGATAGTAAGGCTGAATAAAAAATACTTGCTTAATCTTGACGAACTTTTAAAATTGTTACATATGGAGGTATAAATTGGCAACGATTAGAAAAATCACGCTTAAATCCGGGGATATTACTTATGAAATTCAAGTAAAAGCGACAGATAAGGGTAGCGGGAAACAAATAACTCGTTCAATGAGATGGAAACCTGAATCGGGGATGACGCCAAAGAAGGCGGAAAAGGAAGTCGTTCTCGTTGCGGATAGGTTTGAAAAAGAGTTTATTGAAACCCTTTCGTCCTATAACAACGGAACAGATCCGTTAAGAATTACGTTTAGGGAAATGGCTGAAAAATGGCTTGCTAAAGTCAAAAGAGAGAACTCGCTTAGTTATTATGCGAAAGTAGAATATTCACTTGGCTATATTTGTGAGAACATAGGTGGGTATAAACTTAAAGAACTGACTCCCGGCATACTTCAAAACTTTTTTGACACAGTAGACGAAAGAGAACACAGAATCGTTACTGTAACACCCCTTCCTACGTTTAGAGAAACTTTATTGTCTTACGGCTTTACGTATAAAATTTTACGCTATGAATATAAGATTCAAAGCGCAACGTTAGCCTATGCGTTAAATGGCAAAACGGTTAGTGAAGAATGGGCGGTTAAACTTTGTAAGGCAACGAAAATCCCTTTACCTAAACTCTTTGATGTAAACGAAGAATTTGTGCCGTATGCGTGGGAAACGAACAACCATATCAAGCGTACTGTTAGGGCTATTCTTTCGCTCGCTAAAAGGAATAGGTACGTTGTTGAAAACTATGCAAAGGCCGAGTATATAGTATATCCACCAAAACACAAAACTCAAATTCGTTATATGGACGAGGAAACTTCGGGTAAATTTGTAGATTACCTTATGAGCAAAGCGAGCCTTAGAGATAGAACGGCAATGCTTTTAGCATTACTTACGGGTTTTAGACGTGGGGAGTTAGCAGGGTTAGAGTGGCGGGATATAGATTTTGAAAAAAATACTATATCGGTCAATCGTTCCGTAGTGTATTTAAGCAAATATGGAACTTTTGAAAAAGAGCCTAAAACGCAAGGTTCAATTCGTGTTGTAACAGTTCCACAAATTTTGATTGATACGCTTGTTGAATATAAAAAATATTGGACAGACCTTAGAGAGGCGTGTGGAGATTATATGAAACCGTCCCAAAAACTTTTTACTAAAGAAAACGGTGAAATGATTAACCCCGGTATTTTGCGTGATTGGCTTAAGCGTATTATAAAGAAAATGGATATCGGCTACTATACTTTGCACAGTTTAAGGCATACGAATATTTCAATTCAACTTGCAGCAGGTGTTCCTCTTGTTACTGTTTCGGTGCGTGCGGGGCATTCCAGAACAAGTACGACAAGCGATATTTATAGCCATATAATTCAAAGTAGCGATAGGCAGGCTGCCGAGATATTGAATAACATATTTAGCAAAAATATCAATTAGGAGAAAACGTAATGTATTTACCGAGATTACGTCGAATATCAGACGTCATAAAAGAAATGAAAGAAGCAGATGGGAAAACCGTTATAAGCCGTCATTTTATAGAAACGCTCGTCCATACAAACCAAATCACTGCGTTAAAATACGGATGTGCGTGGCTTATAAACCTTGACGAATTGTATTTATATCTTTCTGCGCAAAAAGATGTTTACGAGGTTATAAATGAAGAGGAAGAACCACCTACACGCATAATGTGGACTACGGGTGAGATTTACAGGTTATTTTTACAAGAAGATTCGGGAACGATAGTACGAAAGCCAAATATGCGGCGGTTTGTTAAAGCGAACGGAATACAGTATGGGGTAATGGAAACGGGTAAGTGGTTGATAGACCATAAAGCATTTATAAAAACTGTCAACCCTAAAAATTTAAAATGTCACGTAGATATGCCTCGTTTGCGTTGGCACGCCGATACGGTAAGGAACTATCAAAAACGACATCCTAACGTTAAGATAACTATGAATGAAGTTGAACAAGTTCTTCGTTCAGATAAAGTTTTTACAACGTTAAACGGTCATCGTTGGATAATCAATTATGATGAGTTAGAACTAGAAATATCTAAAGGGAAACACAAATTTATATGAAGGCGTAATGGAAAATTCTCGATTGTTTAGTCGGGGGTTTTTCTTATAATTGAGCAAAACACACCCCTTTTGGGAAAGGGGTGTGTTAAAAAAACGAAGTTGAACGTTCTATTTTTATAAGTTTATCTTGGTTGTCGGCATTGTTTTTAAAGTTGGGAATTATATTTCTGATCATAAGAGGAACGGAAGGTGAAACTAAATATTTCTAACTACTTTACATTTTTCTTTCAAAAACAATATCATATAGAAGATCTAATGGGTGAGTATAAAACAAGCTTTTATATGGAGAACTTGTTAATTTTTCTTTTTTTTCTTGCCATTCTGATAAAGTAGAGGAATCAATTACAGTAAAATCACTTATTGGAGTTTTATATGCAATTTTTAAATAATTTGACGATGATTCGAAAATGGAATGACTTAACGACTTGTTTTTTCGATATATAGACCAATTAATTGGACGCAACAGTTTAGCATTTTGCACTTCTTGATATATCCAGGGCGAAAGTGTAAAATTGTTATTCTCTTTTAGAACATCGCTAATTGCGGGGAATGATTCATCTGTATTTAAGAAAAATATTGTTTCCGAATTATTCATTACAGATTGAATTGCTGTAGAAAGCATAGCGTGAACATGACTTGTTGTTAAATTTCTCATGTCATAATTATAGGTTTTAGTTTCTTCTTGATAAGAATATCTTTTATCAAGTTTCTTTATCAACGCATCTGCACTGCCCCAGACTACTTCATCTAAAAACACTTCAAGATCAAATTCTTTCTTTAACCATCCTGCTAAAGCATATGCTAAATCTTCATCGTTGTGTGAGTGAGAAATGAATATATCACTATCTATCGTTTTAAACCAAAATTGTGATAATTTATTACCGTCAATAGTTTCATCTGATAATATAAAGTTATCCAAATCTTTTTTTACAACATCACTTAATTTTCGTTTTTGTTGTTTTCCTATTCCAATATATGTTTCAATATTGGGCAAATCACTTAATTTGATTTTTAGATTAAACGCAGTATACACAGATTGCCTCCCCAAAACAGTACATAAAATCAATCTCAATACTTCAATATCGAAATGTCGGATTTTTTTTGTTCATACACTACTAAGTGTATAGTACCATGAATTTTAGGTTTATTAATTTTAAACATTGAAATCATAAAATGAATAACATCATCGGTTGGTTTAGTTGGTCGGATAATGTGATCGCCAACAATAGGGCAATAAATATCCACGCATTGCCCATAAGTATCGTAGTAATCTATAAGATTTTGAATTGCCTTGTAGTAATCAAGTTCCGAACAGTTCGCTTTTAGGTTTTTGTCGTACTCCGCTACTCCCCAGAGATAAAAAGTTATTCCATTTGTTCCATTTAATTCTGCAATAGTTCCAGGCGTATATCGTTTAGAGTAACCACTTTTCTTTTCTGTTATATCAAGTTTTGTATAACTTGCATTCTGGTTGTCAAGTAAAGTTTCTATTGTATGATGTGTATCATTTTCATTTTGTTTAGAAGAAATAAATTTCTTTATCCATTGACCATGTATACTTGTTTCAGCAACAAGATTATTATCACAACTTAGGTCAAAACATCTATTCATAGGAATTACAATTATTTTTTTATTTTTATCACAATTATTAAATCCAAGGTTTATTATATCTCCATATTGTATTAGCAGCCCTTTGTCAATGTCTCCGAAAATAGTTTTTTTAGTTCGAGTAAAAACAATTATAATACTTATAATTAGTGATACAATTGCAATTGCTATCAATAAAAGCATTGAGTAAGTTATTTTGTTTGAAAGATTTGTAATGCCAAAGTCTTCCCAAGAAATAAAGGATAGAGATAAACTGATAAAAGCAGAAGATATACTCCAAACTGAAAGAAAATATTTAAAAAGAACTTTGCTATTAACTTTTATACGGTTAATTATTTTCATATCGATGACCCACCTAAAAAGATATTAATTAATACTTTAGAACATTATATCATAAGATTAATCAAAAAACAAGAAATACTAATGTTATATGTAACGATACAAATTTTATATAAATAAAAAATAGGTTGAACATTTTATCAAACATATAGTGCTCAACCTATTAATGATTGGTACGCCTGGCGGGGCTCGAACCCACAACACCGATGTCGGAGATCGGGATTTTTTCCCGTTAGACTACAGGCGCATTTATGCAAAATGATGAATTTATTCAAAAAACATAAAAAATAAAAACTCCAAAAATTAAAAATAAATGCAGACAATTTTATACTGTTCCAAGCCTCAAAATTGTCTGTTCGGGTGGGTTTTGGGGTGGGTTTTTATATTATGTATAAAAATACACACAATATATTGTGTTTGTGCTTTAAATCAAAACAATATATTGTGGAATATTTTAGATTACTATTTACCGTCGGAGGGCTCTGTTTTATCCAGTTAGACTACGGGCGCAAATTTTTTGCGTGCCATATTATGGCACGCAATCATCCTTAGTTTCTTATTCTGCTTCGTCTAAAAGTCTGTTGTATTCGGTGAATACCGCGTCGATAATATCGTCGTCAAGTTCGATATTAAAACTGTCTTCTCCGTCAGCGCCACGCACTACTTCAAAAACGAGCGCTTCGTCTTCGTCCATACCTTCTAAAAGTTCAACTGGTTGCAAAATCGCATAGAACTTACCGTTTAAGTTAATTCCTGCAATTTCAACGAATTCAACTTCTTCGCCGTCCGCTGATTTAAGGATAATAATATCGTCCTCTTCTTCGTCTAACATATCGTTATAGTTGTCGTTAGTTACCATTTTATTTTCCTCCTAATTAAAGCGAGTGGCTAAACTTTGCTAAAACGCCTGCTAGCGTCGCTCTTTTCTAAGTATTAGTATATATTATTTTCGTAGTATTTGTCAACAAATTTTGTTTTTATTAACTAATACTTTGCTTTTTTAGGGGTGTTATGCTACAATATATGCGTAAAAGGAGATTACTTATGGCAAAAACCGTTGTGGTTGGAATGAGCGGAGGCGTTGACAGTTCGGTCGCCGCGCTGCTTTTGAAACAACAAGGATATAACGTAATAGGGCTTTTCATGAAAAACTGGGAAGAAGACGATTTTGACGGTAATTGTACTGCGGAAGACGATTACGCCGACGTAAGACGTGTTTGTTCCTTGCTCGAAATTCCGTATTACGGCGTAAACTTTGCAAAAGAATATATGGATAGGGTGTTTAAGTATTTTTTAAAAGAATACAAAAGCGGAAGAACTCCAAATCCCGACGTTTTGTGCAATCGAGAGATAAAGTTCGGCCCGTTTAAAGAATACGCAATGCAACTCGGCGCAGACTATATTGCGACTGGGCATTATTGCGGAATTCGACACGACGGCGACACCCACTATCTTTTAAAAGCGAAGGACAAAAACAAAGACCAAACTTACTTTTTAAATCAACTTTCACAAAAGCAGTTAGAAAACGTTTTATTCCCACTTGCCGACCTTCCAAAGCCTGAAGTTAGGAGAATTGCCGAAGAATACGGCTTAGCGACTGCCGAAAAAAAGGATAGCACGGGTATTTGCTTTATAGGAGAGAGAAATTTCCGCCAGTTTTTAATGAACTATATTCCTGCAAAAGAAGGCGAAATAAAAACGTACGACGGAAGAGTTTTAGGTAAGCATTACGGGCTTATGTATTACACCATAGGTCAAAGACGAGGACTAGATATCGGCGGGCAAAAGGGAGATGCTGGTAGATGGTTCGTAATTGAAAAAGACTTAAAGAACAATATTTTATACGTTGCTCACGGCGAAGAAGATAAACTTTATTCAAAGGGTTTAGTTATGTACGATTGCAACTGGATACCGAGAGAACCTATTGAAAAAGAGTTTACTTGCTATGCTAAATTTAGATACCGTCAAGACGATCAAAAAGTAACCGTAAAAATTTCAGACGGCAAAATTTACGTTGACTTTTTTGAACGTCAACGAGCCGTAACCGAAGGTCAATACTGTGTTTTCTATGATGACGAGAAGTGTTTGGGTGGGGGAGTTATAGAAGAAGTTCTTTTTTAAAGGCTTATATACTTCGCAAAAGAGCGTTACTGTTTCAAAAGAGCGACCACGATGACCGACAAGGTCTATCGTGTCCGCCCTTTTTTCACGAGCCTTCTTTTGCTCGCATCTAAGCCTTTAAATGTTACTCGATAGGGGAACAGAAAAACACGTCTGCAACGTCACGTTGCTCTATCCCATCCGTAAAAGTCTTACGAGCCTTGGCTAACTTGCATCTAACCCTTTAAATACTGCTTGATAAGGGTATGAAAAAAACGGATGCAACGTCACGTTGCTCTATCCTATCCGTCAATCCCTTGCGAGCCTCGCCTACCTTGTATCTAACCCTTTAAATATCACTTGATAATCTATTTAACATTAAAAAAGGGCGACAGCAATGACTGTATAAGTCATTTGTTGTCGCCTTTTAAAGTTGTTTAATAACGTTTTTTCTTGGTTGAAAGCCTATACGCCGTGTAGTAAACGCCTGCCGAAAGTTCGGCGAAAAGTAGAGCCAAAATAAACGATGCTACGGGATGTGGAAAAGCGTTTGAAAGGTGTGAAAAAACCATAAACGACGGGGAGAAGTAGTGGGAGAAAAAGCACGGAAAGTTTATACTAAACAGCGAAAAGAGTATTTCGCCAGTTTCTATAATTGCAAAAATTCCGATAAATATTGACGCGCTCATTAAAAAATCGAAAACTTTAAAAGTTTTTGAATAACATTTTAAATTTATAACGCCGATTAACGTTGTTAAAAGCGCGTTTAATTTTTCCTGAACTGCAATGCCGATAAACTGACTTTCAGTCACGCTTGGGAAAAGCAGTACGAAAACGCCGATAAAAAAGCCGAAAGACGCGTTAAAAGAAGATAAAATCACGTGCAATTTTCCCTTTGTAAATATACCAGAAAGCAAAATTGTAAAAGCGAGGATATCAAAAACGGTTACGGGTAAATTTTTCAAGTCAAACACAAAATTTCCGCTTTTAAAAGATAAGATAAAAATTCTATAAAACGTAGTTATAAGCATTGCAATTCCGCAAGACAGATGATATCTTCGCACGTGTTTTTTATAGCAAAGTTTAAATGCGAAAATAGCGCAAATTGCCGTCAAGACAATCCAACTTATTTGGAAAATGCCGTATGGAGCAAAGTTTTTTTCCGAAAGCCCCCCTAAAACGCTAATAAACTCTTTCATCGTCGTTAAAATTATCTCCCTTGAAATATGCTTTATAGTTTACAACATATTGAGAGTTTTGTCAAACACAACTTCAAAAAGAATAGTATAGACACTTTAAAAGAGAACAAAAATTATTGAAAATTCTTTTATTTAATGATATAATAAAGGTGTGGAGGTTTAAAATTATGGACTACGTAAGAAATTTTGAAAAACTAGGGTTTGGGCTTTTCGTTCATTTTGGTTTATACAGTATTATAGGGAAAGGAGAGTGGGCTAAGCGTGTTCTTCAAATCCCTGACGAAAAGTATGAAAATCTTACTAAAAAATTTAAAGTTAAAAAGAACTGGGCAAGAGATTTAGTAAAGGCGGCAAAGAAAACGGGTTGTAAGTATATTACTTTAACTACTCGCCATCACGACGGTTTTTCGCTTTTCGACACTTGTGGGCTTAATGATTACGACGCTCCGCACGCGCTTTGTGGTAGAGATTTAGTAAGAGAGTTCGTTGACGAGTGCAACGCAAACGGTATAGTTCCGATGTTTTATCACACGTTACTTGACTGGCATCATCCCGATTACGACGTGAATTTTCCGTCGTACGTTGACTATCTTGTAAAAAGCATAGAAATTCTTTGCACGAAATACGGAAAAATCGGCGGGCTTTGGTTTGACGGAATGTGGGATAAGCCTAACGAAAACTGGCAAGAAGATAGAATTTACTCAACTATCAGAAAATATCAACCCGAAGCGATGATAATCAATAACACCGGGCTTGACGAACTCGGAAAAGTTGGACACCCCGAACTTGACAGCGTTACTTTTGAAAGGGGAAAACCGACGTTTGTAGATAATTCCGACCGCCACAGAGCAGGTGAAATGTGCCAGGTTCTTTGTGACCACTGGGGCTACGCTGAGGACGATTATAACTACAAGCCCGTTAGGGAAATTCTGGAGAATTTAGTAGAGTGTAGATATTACGGTTGTAACTTTTTATTGAACGTTGGTCCAAGGGGAGACGGCTCGCTTAGACCCATGGACAAGTGTATGTTAGATTTTATCGGCAAGTGGATAAAGCAAAACAAAAACTTTATTTATGACGTAGAAGTTTCTGACGTTAAAAGCGACGACGCGTATATTTTAAAGGGCGAAAACGGAAAGTATTACGCTGTCGTAACAGGCGTGGATATGCTTGCAGATTCAAACGTTCAAAGGCTCTCAAAAGGCAAAGTTATAACGCTTAAAACCGATAAAAAAATAGTTGGTGGAAAGTGGCTCGACAGTCGAAGAAAAATTGTAAAAAACGGCAAGAATTCTTTTAATTGTGAGTTTTTTACCTATGGTTCAAGTCACAGTTTAAAAGTTGCGGAATTTACTTTAAAATAATAAGTTACGCCCGATTTGGCTATTGCCAAATCGGGCGTAACTTTGTTAAAATTATGCAATAATCGACCTATAGCCTTATTTTATTAGGGTTTTTTTGTATTCCGACGGGGTAAGCCCCGTAATAGATTTAAAAACCTTGGAAAAATACTGTTCGTTCGAAAAAGCAAGGAGTTTTGCTATTTGTCCAAACGGAACGCCCTTTTTAATGAGTTTTTTCGCGCGTTTAATTTTAAGTTCGTTAAAAGCCTTGATAACGGTTTTACCCGTGTGTTTTTTAAACGCAGTTTTTACGTAGGAAACCGAAAAGAAAAGTTCGTCCGCAATTTCTTCCAAACTCACGTTTTTATGCAAGTTTGCCGAGAGATAATCTAAAATTTTAAGAGCGGTTTTCGCCGTTTGTCCTTTGCCTGAGACGGGGTAGTTTAAATCGATTGAAGTCTTATCCTGTGGGTTAGAACACTCCATAACGAGCATTTCTAAACAGTTTTTAATCATGTGTTCGTCGGTTGGGTCTATTTTTTCGGCGCAACTTAAAACGTCGCCTTTAGGAAAAACTGACGAAGACGCCCTTGCAAGTCTTTTTAGAAGTGGAAGTTTTAATCCACTTACGAAATGGGTTTTGTCAAAGACGTCCAAAGGAATTCTCGAAACAAGCGAAAACGCGCATACGAAAATTCGAGAGCGCTCGTTTTTTGCGCTGAACACGCAGTTGGTCGTCGGCGGAATAAAACACAAGTTGTTTTCTTCAACCGTCAAACTCAGCCCTTGATACTGAACTGAAAAACCACCGCTTTCGGCAAACATCATAGTTATATATTGCCCGTTTTCAAAAACGACGTCTTTTTCGGTGGCTATTTTATATCCGCCGTAGAAAAATCCACTCAAATTAAGGGCGTCTTTTAAAACTTTGCTATCGTTAGTGCTAATTATCATAAATTTATTATACACTTTAAAAACACAAAAAGCAACAAAATACAAAGGGCGCGAGTCTTGACAAAATCTCTTTTAAATGTTAAAATATGATTACTATGATGGCAGAATTGAAAAACAACGTAACGGGCGAAAAGTCGCCGATTAAAACAATCTTTGAATATTCTCGTTTTGGGAATAACATGCTCTTTAAGTTTACTTGCGAAAACTCAAAACTCTTTTCAGCGTATAGCGAGCACAACGAGCCTATTTATCGTGGCGACGTTTGTGAAGTTTTTATCTGTACGGGGGAAGATATTAACGAGTATTACGAAATTGAAGTTGCTCCAAACGGAACGACCTTTTTTGCCAAGATAAAAAATAACGACGGCAAACTCGTTGCGAGTTTTTTAGATAAGAGTTTTTCTTCAAGCGTAACGCTTACCGAAAGTGGTTACGACGTTGAAATTTTAGTTCCTTTCGACGCAGTAAACGCTGGCAAACACCCCGTCCGTTTCAACGCGTATAGAATAGAAACCGAGGGCGGACATGAAAACAGGCATTTACTTGCTTTATCCCCGACGATGAAACCAAATTTCCATTGCCCCGAAAGTTTTATTCCTTTCCATTACGATTAAAAATCAGCCTGCTAAACGCAGGCTTTTTTATTGCAAAAAATTTTCTTGACAATATATATTAAATAACGCCAAAACTGGCGTTTTTTCTTTTGCCAAAAAATGTTAAAATGCGTTTTAGAGGAGGCGTTATGGCAAAGAAAATCGTAATAACTTCGGGTAAAGGTGGAGTTGGGAAAACCACTACCGTTGCAAATCTCGGAATAAATATCGCCCAAAAAGGCAAACGCGTATGTATGATTGACGCGGATTTAGGGCTTAACAATTTAGATATGGTATTAGGGCTTGAAAACCTTATCGTATATGATTTAAGCGATTGCGTTGAAGGTAGATGTAGGCCAAAGCAAGCCCTTATTCAATGTAGAAATTGCAAAAACGCATATCTTCTTCCGTCCGTTCACTCTTTTGTTAAAAACGACGTAAGTGAGCGGTTTAAAGAACTTATAGACGGACTTTCTACTTGTTTCGACTATATTTTGATAGATTGTCCGGCAGGCGTTGGCGAAGAATTTAGGCGCGCGGTTTATCTTGCCGACGAGGCAATCGTGGTAACTACGCCACACCTTTTTGCGCTTAGGGACGCCGACAAGGTTTTGGCAAATTTGCGAAGTTTAAAAATGGAAAACGTCGCGCTCGTTGTAAATAGGGTTAGGGGCGATTTGGTCGTCTGTGGGAATATGATTTCTCCCGAAGAAATTGAAGAGACTTTAAAATGTAAACTCTTAGGGGTTATCCCAGACGACGACTTTGTTTTTTTATGTAGCGCGGGAGATATTCCACCCGAATCGCAATCGTATAAAGCGTTTAAAATTTTAGCGAATAATTTGCTTGGTGGTAAAAATAAAATTTATTCATACTCAAAAGATTACGTTGGTTTTTGGGGTAGTATAAGAAGGGGGCTTAAAAAGACTTTATGAAAAACGACGATGCAAAAAGACTGAAAAGAGCCATAGAAAGCGATAGAATGAGTATGACTGCAAAGTCAACCGAACTTATAATAAAGGACGTGGAATACGTACTGCAAGATTACTTTAAATTGTCAGGCAAACCAAAACTTTCAATAAACTATAAAGACGGTCGCTATACAGTGGAAATTACCTTTAAAGCCGACGACTTAAAGACCTTCGCCGTACTGCCAGCGTAAATATTACAAATTCTTTGCAAAATTTTAACTGCATTTTCACTAAAAGCCTTGATTTTATACGTTTGAGGTAGTATAATATTAGCAGTCAAACACTAAGAGTGCTAATTTTATGCGAGAGGTTATACTATGAAAAGTTTTAAAACACAATCAAAAAGAGTCTTAGACCTTATGATTAATTCTATCTACACGAACAAGGAGATTTTTTTAAGAGAACTTATATCAAACTGTTCCGACGCCATTGATAAACTATATTATAAAGGATTAAAAGAAGGTATTTCGGGGCTTACGAGAAACGATTTTGCAATTTCTCTAAAAGTTGATAGTCAAAAAAGAACGTTGACTATTTCGGATAACGGAATAGGAATGACCGCCGAAGAACTTGAATCTAATCTCGGAACGATAGCAAAGAGCGGATCTCTTGCGTTTAAGACTGAAAACGCCGAAGAAATTAAAGGCGACGATATTTCGGTAATCGGTCAATTCGGCGTTGGTTTTTACTCTGCGTTTATGGTTGCCGATAAAGTTGAAGTCTATTCAAAGGCATTTGGGCAAACTGAAGCAAACTTATGGGTAAGTAAGGGAACTGAAGGTTACGAAGTTAAGCCATGCCAAAAAGACGGACACGGAACGGATATCGTTTTATATATAAAACCAGACACGGACGACGATAAATTTTCCGACTTTTTACAAGAATACAAACTGAGAAGTTTAGTTAAGAAATATTCCGACTATATCCGTTATCCTATAAAGGCGGAAGTTACCGAATATAAAGAACTCACCGAAAAAGAGCAAAAAGAAGGTAAGCAAAGGGAGAGTTTTAAAAAGTGGGAAACGCTAAATTCTATGACTCCGCTTTGGAAAAAGAATAAGAGTGAAGTTACCGAAGAAGAATACGACGGGTTTTACAAAGATTCGTTTTTTGATTACGAAAAGCCTTTAAAACACGTTCACGTTTCGGTGGAAGGTAGCGTAAATTATAAAGCGCTTTTGTATATTCCGTCAAAAACGCCTTTCAATTATTACGGAAAAAATTACGAAAAAGGGCTTAAACTTTACACCGACGGCGTTTTAATTACCGAAAAGTGCGCCGACCTTTTGCCAGATTATTTTGGTTTTGTAAAAGGGGTAGTCGATAGCGAACTTTCTCTCAATATATCCCGTGAAACAATTCAACAAAGCCGTCAACTTAAACAAATCGGCGCAAATATTGAAAAGAAAATTAAAAACGAACTATTAGATATGCAGAAAAACGACCGTGAAAAATACGACGAGTTTTTCCAAAATTTTGGGCTTGGGCTTAAATACGGTATATATTCAAGTTACGGTATGAACGCCGAAACCTTAAAAGATTTACTTATGTTTAAATCTGCAAAGGACGGCAAGTATATTACTTTAAAAGAATACGTCGAAAAACTTTCCGAAGAAGATAAGTTTATCTACTACGGTTCGGCGAAAACAGTTGACGGCGTTAAAAATCTTCCGCAAAGCGAAAATTTATTAGACGGCGGAAAAGACGTACTTTGCTTTTTAGACGACGTTGACGAGTTTGCTATAAAAATGCTCGGCGAGTATTCGGGTAAAACCTTTAAAAACGTTTTAAGCGAAGTGGCGCAAAGCGACGACGAGCAAAAACTCAATCAAGAAAACGACGGGCTTTTGCAAGAGATAAAAAATTGCTTAGACGGAAAAGTTGCAAAAGTTAAACTTTCGTCAAATCTTAAGTCTAGACCTGTAAGCCTTTCTTCCGAGGGCGAAATCACCTTGGATATGGAAAGAGTTTTATCGTCGATGCCGGGTGGAGTAGATGGCGTTAAAGCCGAAAAAGTGCTGGAAATAAACCCAAATCACGCCGTATTTGAAAAACTTAAAAAGATATATTTAGAAGATAAAGATTTTCTTAAAGACTATGCGGAAATTTTATATTTCTCCGCTAGAATTACGCTTGGGCTTGAAGTTGAAAACTCTCAAGAAATTACTGATAAAATTATAAACGTTATTTCAAAATAATGGGCTATAAGTCGATTAACACTTAAATTTTAACGAAGGCGGTAATATGAAAAGCAAAAAAACGCTACTTTTTGCATCGCGATTTGTCATAATATTTTTGGCAATAATTTTACAGGTCGCAACCATTTGGTTTTTGTTTGCAATGATAGGGATAAGATACGTTTGGGTTGACGTATTATTTAAAGTTGCCGGCGCTGTACTGTTTTTCTCAATAATAAACAAGTCAAAACCTGCAGTATATAAGTTGCCGTGGGTGATACTAATACTACTTGCTCCGCTTATGGGCATAGTTATTTACTACACTTTCGGAAACGTAAAACTCAGCAAAAAGCAAATGAAAAAATTTCGCCGTATATACGACGAAAAACACGACGACTATTATAGACAATCCGATATCCTACGGGAAATGGAAAGTAAAGGGTCGTTTGGGACGGGTTCTGTAAAGTATTTAAAAAATACGACCTCTCTTCCAGTTTTTAACAATTCAAAAACGACCTATCTTCCGTCTGGGGAAAATTTTTTAGAAAATCTTTTAGAAGAAATTTCAAAAGCCGAAAAATACGTCTTTTTAGAGTATTTTATAATTGAAGAAGGGCAAATGTTAGACGCCGTTTTAAAGGCGTTAGAAGAGAAAATTAGTCAGGGCGTAAAAGTCTATTTTATGTATGACGACGTAGGTAGCATTGCAAAAGTTTCAGGCAGTTTTGATAAAAAACTTCGAGAAAAAGGCATAAACGCTCGAAAATTTTTCAAATTCGTGCCGATAGCGTCGGTCATTCACAATAATAGAGATCACAGAAAAATAGCCGTTATCGACGGAAAAGTTGGGTTTATGAGTGGGGCAAATATTGCCGACGAGTATATAAACGTCAAAAAACCGTTCGGTAGATGGCTTGATAACGCCGTAAAAATTCAAGGTCAAGCGGTTGACAATTTAGTAAGGCTTTTTATTCAAATGTACAATTTAACGGGTGGCGAAACTTTAAAAGAAGAAGATTTTATTTGTTTAGAGCAACAAGACTTTTCCGACGGGTACGTTCTTCCGTTTGGGGACTCGCCCTCTCCCATAGACAAAGATAGAATTGCCGAAGGGGTTTACTTAGACGTGATTTCAAGGGCGCAAAAATACCTATATATAACTACGCCTTATTTAGTAGTTGACACCAACATCTTAGACGCTTTGAAAAACGCAGTAAAAAGAGGGGTTGACGTAAGAATTATAATTCCACAAATTCCCGATAAGACTGCTGTATATTCTCTAACCAAATCTGAGTGTAAGAATTTAAGGAAAGAAGGGGTAAAATTTTATGCCTATAAAGGAGGGTTTATCCACTCTAAAACCTTACTTGCCGACGGTGAAATTGCAATAATCGGAACTGCGAATTTCGATTTTCGCTCCTTCGTTCATCACTTTGAATGCGCGACCTTACTTTGTAACACCTCGTCGATAAACGACATATACGCCGACTTTTTATATCTTTTCGATAAAGAAACGATTGAGTTTACAGAGCGAGAACTTGCGCTTAAGTGGTATGAACAACCGATTAAGGCGATAATAAATATTATCGCGCCACTTATGTAAAATTTTAAAAAACTATTGACAAGAGAATTTAGCGATATTATAATAAAATCAACAAGTAAAAAAGGAGATAAAATTTATGGAACTTAAAGGCTCAAAAACCGAAAGAAACTTATGGGAAGCATTTGCTGGCGAAAGCCAAGCGAGAAACAAATATACCTATTTTGCAAGCGTTGCTAAAAAGGCTGGCTACGAGCAAATTGCCGAAATCTTTTTAAAGACTGCTGAAAATGAAAAAGAGCACGCAAAACTCTGGTTTAAGGCTCTTGGCGAACTTGGCGATACCGCTCAAAATCTACTTCACGCAGCCGAAGGCGAAAACTATGAGTGGACCGATATGTATGCAAAATTTGCAGACGAGGCGGAAGAAGAAGGCTTTTTAGAACTCGCTTTCAAATTTAGAGAAGTTGCTAAGATTGAAAAATCTCACGAAGAAAGATATAGAGCGCTTTTAAACAACGTTGAAATGAAAGCAGTGTTTGAAAAAGCAGGCGAAACCATGTGGGAATGCCGTAACTGCGGTCATCTCGTAATGGGTAAAAAAGCCCCTGAAGTATGCCCTGTATGCGCTCATCCGCAGGCTTACTTTGAAGTTAGGAAAGAAAACTACTAATTTAAATGCGTATATACGGCGCAATACTTCGTTTCTAAAAAGCGATAGTGATTGGGATGCCCAACAAGGTCTATCCCATCCACTATCGCTTTTTGAGCCTCGTCTTGCTTGTATCTACGCCTTTAAATACCACTTATTTCAGGGTGGATGCAACGTCACGTTGCTGACCAACAAGGTCTATCGTGTCCGCCCTTTTTTCACGAGCTTCCTTTTTGCCCTTTCTTAAAGGGGCTTTAATCTTGTCTATCATTTATTGACTTTTCTATTCAATATGAGTATAATGATGATTATCAATATTGATTTTTTCTTTATAGATAAGTTGTTTTTTATAGGAGCGAAAATGAAGAAAGGGAAAATAATATATCTTATCGGCGGAATAGCCTTTATAATAGCCGTAGTTTCTTTTGTGTTTGGTATTGTAGATTTTATATCGTTATACAAAGCGAGCGGTTGGGAACTGCAGTTAAGTAATTTTGAATTGTACGATATGATAATAGACTTGGCGTTTGCGTTCTTAGAATTGACGTTGGGAATTAAACTCATAAAACAATGGAAAGAAGGCGACAGTTTTGAAATTCACAAAATTATATCGCAACTCATAACTTCAATCGTATATGCGTCCTTTGTGCAATTTTTGTTTGTAGAAATTTTTTCTGCAATAACTGGCGGAAACTTTTTAGAGTTGAACGTAAGTGTAATATACGTTATTATCTATCTTATTTTCGGTATAGTAATAATGTCAATACCCACGCTTATAAAGAAACGTCAACTTATGCAGTTATATTGGGTAATGTTAATATCTTCAGTACTTGCCGTGGGTTTTTGTTGTTACGACGTTATTAGTTTGTTTGAACAATCCGCTCATATAGGGCAGATTGCGATAGGTATTGCAAACGGCGTTCTAACTTGTTTTATCGTGAGTTTTTCTGTTGTAACTTTAATATATTATTTAAAAAACCCGTTGGTTTTAGAAGAAGATATAGCGAAAAATGAAGATTCTGAAGTCGTAAAAATTACTCCAAAGTATAAAAAAGTAAAAGTGTATTTAACGCGAGGAACTAATGATAAAATAAATATAGTAATAAAAATTTTTATGATTATAAGCGTTATTCTCGGGGCTTTTGGCGTTGTATCGTACGTAATAGAAAACGATTTAACTCAATATTTAACTGGTAGCGTTGGTGGAATTATAAGTTCTTTCGTCAATATTTTTGCGTCAATGAATTCAACTGATTCAATGAACTTATTAGTGTCTTTCCTTTTGATATTCATTTATTCCTTACTATATTTATCTGTTGGAATAAGCGTATTTACCCAAAAGGGAGAGTCTAAAATAGGTGTAATTTCAATGGCGTCGATTGGTATGATGATTTCTATATTTGCGAGTGTTTCCCTGCTCTTAGATGTCTTTATGGAATTTTCTTATACGCGTTCGATTAATTTTAAGAATTATTCGCTTTTTGAAATTGCAGTTATGATATTATACGTAGTGTATGCCTTGACCAAAAAAGTTTATTCTAATATGGTAAAAGAAGTTAACGACGGTATATCGCAAAGGGGCGATTCGTATCACTCTCATAGTAAATCAATAGCGCGCATCGTTCTTTTTAGCGGAGTTTATTCAATACTAACGTTCGCGTTATTTTTTGCAAAATATCTATTTGATGGCGCTGTTAGATATTCTTATCTATTATTTTTATTATCGACTTTATTTGTGATTGTTGCTACAAATCTTGAAGTAAAACATCCGTTTAGCGAATATTCAATAGTTAAACGCAAAATAAAGTGTGAAGAATAATTGTTAAAATTAAAAACCCACGGCGAAAGCCGTGGGTTAATTTTTTAGTTTGTTCTTACGCCGTTTGGGGTAAAAATGTATATGTCTTTTTGAAGTTCGCTTACTCCACCGTTTATTGCGTAAACAGCGCCTGAAAGTAAGTCAACGACTCTTTGCGCGGTGGTTTCCCTTACTTCTAAAAGGTGTACGATTGCAGGTCTGCCTGACAAAAGAGTGTCGATTATTTTTGCCACGTCGTCAAAAGAACGCGGTTTAAAAATTTCTATATTACTGCTTTGTGAATAAAGCCCCGAATTTTGATTTTGTTGTCCTTTATTTTGGGCTACGTTTTTGTCGGCAGTTTTTTTCTTTGAAAAAAAATCAAATATTCCCATAATCTCTCCTTAACTTCTTTTACCGAATAGGGCAGAGCCTATCCTTATCATATTACTTCCGTTTTCTATCGCTATTTTATAGTCGCTAGACATACCGACGGAAAGGTATTTTACAGTCGGCGTTTGAGTTTTAATTTGGTCGTAAAACTCCCTTACTTTTTGGCAAGCAGTTTGTAAAACCGCTCTGTCTTCGCTTATCGGAAGCATTGCCATAACTCCGACGAGTTCAAGGTTTTTTAACCCGATAATCGACTTATACAGGGGTTTTGCTTCATTTAAACCTATTCCGGTCTTACTTTCTTCGTCGCCTGCGTTTATTTCGAGCATAACTTTTTGAACTATTTTAAGTTGTTCGGCTTTTTTATCGATTGCTTGGGCTAAACCTATTGACGAAACCGAGTCGATAATATCGGCTTTACCAACGACGTATTTTAACTTGTTTTCTTGCAACGTGCCTATAAAGTGTTTTACGCAAGGGTGGTATAGCGAAAATTTATCCCTAAATTCTTGCGCCCTATTTTCGCCGACATGTGTAAGCCCTAAATCAATAGCGGAATTCACCCTTTCAATATCAACGAATTTAGTCGCGCCGACTAAGGTTATTTTTTCGCCGAGATTATTGCCGTTTTCAATTTCTTTTAAAAATTTTTGCAAATTTTCTTTAAGCATAATCTTCCCTTATTAAAATCAAGCGGTCGGAAATTTTCCGACCGCGTATTAGTCAAAACTGCGCAACTCTCTTTGACACGTCGCACCGAAGCGGAAACGAGGCAGGTCGCTACTTCAAAGCAACCTTATGGCACACGCAAATAACCGTTTAGTGCTGCTATATTCCTATCCTGACACGGTTCGCGGGTTTACGTTGCATAAGACCTTGTTATCAACACGCCTTACCACGCGCAGCCAACCATACGTCGTGCCGGGGAGAGTATTCAGCCTTGCTATAGCGGATTGCAAGTACAGGGCACCGCTAACTCCCCGCCTAGCGCAGTATATACATTTTACATTACTTTTAAAATTTTTGCAACCGATTTTATGCCTATATTTGTCAAAACGCTTTACACGGGTGAATTTTTTTGCTAATATATATTAGTAATTACTAATATTAAAGACGTTGACGGAAACAAGTCTTTTAAAAAAGCCCCCTACAGCGAGTCGGAACGGTGAGAGCCGACGGGAAGAGTTTTAAAAGGTATCCTTCCCGAGTTGCTTGGCTGAACAGCAATAATTAAGCCTTGCCGTAACCTTTCGTTAAAGGATAAAGAGCCAAATGTTGTGTTTGGAAAAGAAGTGGTACCGCGAACTAATTCGTCTTCTTACAGAGACGAATTTTTTTGTGCTTATAAACTTCGTTATGCATCGTTTCTGTTTCAAAAACCCGACGTCAATGACCAACAAGGTCTATTGACTCCGTGTTTTTTCACGAGCCTTGCCTAACTCGTTTCTAAGCCCAAATCACCCAAATCACGTATTATCTAAATCAACAAAATTTAAAAATTACATTCATAAAGTTTAACTGCTAAAAGGAGAAGTTATGTACAAAAAAGTTGACGCGTCGCTTAATTTTTTAGGCAGAGAAAAAGAAGTTATTGATTTTTGGAACGAAAATCACGTTTTTGAAAAGAGCATTGCAAAAAACGAAGGCAATGCGGAATTTACTTTTTACGACGGACCGCCGACGGCTAACGGCAAACCGCATATAGGACACGTTTTAACTCGTGTTATGAAAGATATTATTCCGAGATATCAAACTATGAAAGGCAAGCACGTTTTGAGAAAAGCGGGCTGGGATACGCACGGGCTTCCCGTAGAACTTGAAATAGAGAAAAAACTTGGGCTCGACGGCAAGCAAGATATCGAAAAATACGGTATCGAACCTTTCATAAAAGAGTGTAAGCAGTCTGTTTGGAAATACACTTCCGAGTGGAAAGTTATGAGCGAAAGGCTTGGCTACTGGGTAGATATGGAAAAGCCGTACGTAACTTACGACGACAACTATATCGAATCCGTTTGGTGGGCGCTTAAAACGATACGCGACAAGGGGCTTTTATACAAAGGTTATAAAATTGTGCCGTATTGTCCGCGTTGTGGAACGGCTCTTTCTTCTCACGAAGTGGCGCAAGGCTACAAAGACGTAAAAGAGAAGTCTATTTTCGTTAAATTTAAGGTTAAAGGCAAGGAAAACACTTATTTTCTCGTTTGGACAACTACGCCTTGGACTCTTTCTTCAAACGTTGCTCTTTGTATGCACGCAGACTACGACTACGTAGAAATTTCTGCAAACGGCGAAAATTATATTTTAGCCGAAGCGCTTGTTCCGACTCTTTTTGAAGCTTATGAAATTATCTCTCGCAAAAAGGGTAAAGATTACGAGCGCGTAGAATACGAGCCTATGTATCCGTACGCACTCGGCACGTTCAAGCAAAAGGCTTACTACGTAACCAACGCCGAATACGTTACTTTAACCGACGGTACGGGTATCGTACACATTGCGCCTGCGTTTGGTGAAGACGACGCAAACGTCGGTAGAAAATACGACCTTCCTTTCGTGCAAATGGTAAACGAAAGGGGTAGATTCGTTGAAGAAGTTACGCCTTATAAAGATATGTTCGTAAAAGATGCGGACAAACTTATCATCAAAGACTTAAAAGAAAACGGCGCGTTGTTTAAAGAAACACTTTTCGAGCATAGTTATCCGTTCTGTTGGAGATGTAACACTCCGCTACTTTACTATGCGAGAAGTTCTTGGTTTATAAAGACGACGGCGATAAAAGACCAACTTATCGCGTCGAACAAGTCGGTAAACTGGATGCCTGAAACTATCGGAACGGGTAGAATGGGCAATTTCTTAGAAAACGTTATCGACTGGGGCTTATCAAGAGAAAGATACTGGGGAACGCCACTTCCTATCTGGGTATGCGACGATTGTGGAGAAATTCACGTAATGGGTTCTAAAGAAGAACTCAAAAAAGAATGTGGACTTACGGGCGATATCGAACTTCACCGTCCTTATATCGACACCCCAACTTGCAAGTGTAAAAAGTGCGGTGGGGTAATGAGAAGAGTTAAAGAAGTTATCGACTGTTGGTTTGACTCGGGTTCAATGCCTTTTGCCCAACATCACTATCCGTTTGAAAATAAAGAACTTTTTGAAAAACAATTCCCAGCCGACTTTATATCCGAGGCAGTTGACCAAACTCGCGGATGGTTTTACACGCTTTTGACAATTTCGACCCTGCTCTTTGGTAAAGCGCCGTTTAAAAACTGCATAGTTTTAGGACACGTAAACGACAAAAACGGACTTAAAATGAGTAAGCATATCGGAAACGTAGTCGATCCTTGGACTATACTCGATAAACAAGGGGCAGACGCTGTAAGATGGTATTTCTATACGGGTAGCGCTCCTTGGCTTCCGTCAAGATTTTCGGCAGAGGCTGTTTCCGAAGGTCAAAGAAAGTTTATGGGAACGCTTTGGAACACCTACGCGTTCTTCGTACTATACGCGGATATCGACAAGTACGACCCGTCTAAATATTCGCTTGATAAATGCAAGTTATCCCTTATGGATAAGTGGGCTTTGTCTAAACTCAACACTTTGGTAAAAACCGTTGACGAAGGCTTGGCTGAATATAAAATTTTTGAAACTGCAAGGCTTATTCAAGACTACGTTGACGAACTTTCAAACTGGTACGTTCGCCGTGGTAGAGAAAGATACTGGGGTAAGGAAATGACCGAAGATAAGATATCGGCGTACACCACCTTATATACCGTTTTGGTAACTCTTGCAAAAATTAGCGCGCCATACGTTCCGTTTATGGCTGAGAGCATTTATCAAAATCTCGTTCCTAATTTCTATAAAGACGCGCCTATTTCAGTTCACCTTTGCGACTTCCCCGTATGCGACGAAAAGATGGTTGACAAAGAACTTGAAGAAGGAATGCAAGACGTTTTAGAAATAGTTGCTTTAGGTAGAGCGGCGAGAAACGGCAGTAACATTAAAAACCGTCAACCGCTTCAAAAACTCTACGTAGCGGCAGATAGAAAGGTTAAACTTACCGAAGGTCTTTACGAAATCGCAAGGGACGAACTCAACATTAAAGAGTTTGAAATTCTTGCCGACGCGTCGGCTTTCGTAACTTATAAACTTAAACCGCAACTTAAGATTTTAGGACCAAAATACGGTTCTAAACTCGGCGCGATAAGGAATTTCCTTGAAAATTGTAATGCAAAAGAAGTCGTTGCTACCGTAAAATCTGGCAAGGCTTACGCCGTTAATTTAGACGGAACGGAAGTCGAATTCACCTTAGACGACCTTTTGATTTCAAGCGAGCCTGCCGAAGGTTTCGTTTCTGAAAGTTCGCTTGGTCTTACCGTCGTTTTAGACGCTCATATCACCGAAGAACTTTTGCTTGAAGGTATGGAAAGAGAACTCGTTTCGCGTATCCAAAATATGAGAAAAGAAGCAGGCTTTGAAGTAACGGATAGAATAATTTTGGGCTTTACGGCAGAAGGCGTTGCTCAAAGAGTATTAAGACAAAACGTTGAAGAAATCAAGTCGGACGTTTTAGCCGAAAGCGTTTTGGAAACTCTCGACGGTTTTACAAAGGAATTTGACATCAACGGCGAAAAGGTTACCCTTTCGGTAAAAAAGGTATAATATGAAAATAGCGGAAAAATGGAAAGATTATTCCATAATAGCAACGGGCGACGGGTATAAGTTAGAGCGCTGGGGCGACGTTACGCTCCTTCGCCCAGACCCGCAGGTAATTTGGCCCGCTCAAATAGATATGTCGGCGTATAAGTCGTTAAACGCTAAATATACCCGTAGCGAAAGCGGTGGCGGAGAGTGGCAATACCTTAAAAAAATGCCTAACGAGTGGACCGTTTCTTACGGCGACCTTAAATTTAAAGTCAAGCCTATGGGTTTTAAGCACACGGGGCTTTTCCCCGAGCAAGCGGCAAACTGGGAAACTATGATGGGGCTTATCAAAAACGCAGGGAGACCTATAAACGTGCTTAACCTATTCGCATACACGGGCGGAGCGACGGTTGCGTGTCTATCGGCAGGGGCAAGCGTTTGCCACGTTGACGCAAGTAAGGGTATGGTAGAGAGAGCAGGCGAGAACGTTCGCCTTTCGGGGCTCGGCGATAAACCCGTAAGATTTATAATAGACGATTGTAAAAAGTTCGTTCAAAGAGAAATAAGGCGCGGTAGGCGTTACGACGCGATAATAATGGACCCACCGAGTTACGGGCGCGGCCCAAACGGCGAAATGTGGAAAATAGAGAGCGAACTCTATCCACTCGTCGAACTTTGCAGTCAGGTTTTATCAGATAATCCGCTTTTCTTTTTGATAAACAGTTACACGACGGGGTTACAACCTATGGTGCTTGAAAATATTTTAACGCTTGCAGTAAAGAGTAAGTTCGGCGGAAGAATTGAGGCCTACGAAGTTGGGCTTCCCACCGAAGAAGGAATAAACTTGCCGTGCGGAGCAGGAGGTATATTTATAAATGACTGAACAAATGAAAGTTGAAGACCTTATCATTTTACATGAAGACAATCACGTTATCGTGGTTTTGAAACCCCAAAACGTACCTTCTTGTGAAGACGAGTCAAAGGATAAAGATTTACTCACCGTAATAAAAGAGTATATAAAAATCAAAAACAACAAGCCCGGTAACGTTTACGTAGGGCTCGTTCATAGACTTGATAGACCGACGGGTGGCGTAATGGTTTACGCAAAATCTTCAAAGGCGGCGGCAAGGCTTTCCGAACAAATGAAAACGGGCGACTTTGAAAAGAAATACTATACCGTTTTGGTTGGTAGCCCAAGGGAGAGTAAGGCAACTCTTACTAACTATATGAAGAAAAACCCGATAAACAATATGGTTTACGTTTGTCCGCAAACGGTCGAGGGCGCAAAGTTTGCCGAACTCGAATATAAAGTAATTGAAGAAAAGAACGGACTTTCGTTTACCGAAGTTACTTTGCATACGGGTAGAAGTCATCAAATACGCGTGCAAATGGCAAATATCGGAACTCCCGTTTACGGAGATATGCGTTACGGAGGCGAAAATGCTAAAAAGGGTAGGCTTGCGCTTTGGGCTACTTCGCTTACTTTTACTCACCCCGTTTCAAAAGAAAGGCTTTGCTTTAAGGTAGAACCGCCAAAAGATTTAGCGCCTTGGAAAATTTTTGATACTTCAAAGGCAGTAAATATTACGTACAAAGGATAAAATTTTATGTTAAAACCAAACCAAATAGCCGAAACCTATCTATCGGTAGGCGAGGCAAAAGTAAAACAATCGGTAATAAAAACGTTTTTACTTGCTATAATGGCAGGTGCGTTTATAGCGTTTGCAGGCGTTGGCGCAACTTTTGGAAACGTTTACGCAAACAAGGTCGTAGGCGCAGCCATTTTCCCAGGTGGACTTGCAATGGTAATTTTAGCAGGTAGCGAACTTTTTACGGGCAACTGCCTACTTATAATGCCACTTTTACAAGGAAGAATAAAAGGAACTGACCTTGTTAAAAATTTAGTAATCGTTTATCTTGGAAATTTAGTAGGCGCAGTTTTGGTGTCGGCGATAACCGTGTTTAGCGGAGCGTTTGACGGTGTTAGTCAAACGGTAATAGCAACGGCAACCGCAAAGGCTAACTTGCAATTTTTCCCAGCGTTTTTAAAAGGCGTTGCTTGTAACGTTCTCGTATGTTTGGCAGTTTGGATGGGCTTTTCAGCAGAAACGGCAGGCGGAAAAATACTTGCTATTTTCTTCCCTATTTTAATTTTCGTAGTAGCAGGTTTTGAACACTCGGTAGCAAATATGTTCTATCTTCCAGCAGGCTTTTTCTCGGTATTAAAGTCGGGAACTGACGCAAACACTTTAACAGTAGGTGGCGCGCTTATAAACAATCTTTTACCAGTAACGCTCGGCAATATCGTCGGCGGTATGGCGATAGGAATAGTGTACAAATTCGTATATCTTCCTAAGAAAAATCAAGACTAAAAAAATGCAAAAAGTCCCTTATAGGTCGATTATCGACCTATAAGGGACTTTTATTTTGATTAAAATCAATCTATTTCTAAAAGTTCAGAACGGAAAACTTCGTCGTCAAGAAATTCCATATACGTCATATCAAAACCCCTTGCCAACTTAAATATCGTCGTTAGCGTTACAGTTTTGTTTTGCCCATTTAAAATTCTATCAAGCGCTCCGTGTAAAATTCCAGATTTGCGTTCAAGTCTATAGTTTGTCATTTTCTTTTCTTTTAATAATTTCAATATGCGTTTTGCGACTGCGTCGTTTAAAGTCATGTTTATACCCCTAATTAGTTATTAGATTAAGTATATACAATCACGCGATTAAAAATACACATTTAAAAATGCGTCATTAAAAATGCGTAAACGCTTGACAAAAAGAATTTAAACGTAGATAATAAAACTATGATAATTAGTTTTTTTGGACACGCTAATTTTAGTTGTGATGAACAGTTTTTTATTCAAACAGTGCAAACGTTGCAAGAGATAATAGGCGACAGCGAAGTAGAGTTTTTTGTAGGTAGTTATGGCAACTTTGATTCTTTTGGTTTAAAGTGCGCAAAAGAGATAAAATTGCAAAGAGCCGACGTAAAAATTACAAGGGTTACGCCATATCTTAATAAGGAATACGCAAAAGATAAACTAATTGACGGAAATTTATATCCTGAAATAGAGCACGTTCCACCAAAGTTTGCCATTATAAAGCGTAACGAGTGGGTTATAGACAAGTCGGATATAGTAATTTTCTATATGAAATTTTCTACGAAAAAAACCTACGATTTTTATTTGTACGCAAAGAGAAAAAATAAGCGAATAATCAATCTTGCAGACTCACCGAAGTTATAAGTTTTGCAATTTTTTCATTAGGCAATTTTGAAAAATGTTTGGCGCAATTATGGGTTAAACTCTTCGCGTTAGTTTCAAGTTTTACTATTGCGCTGTAAAAAGTTTTTTCGGTCATATCTTCTTCATATAAAACTTCAATAAGTTTTCGCTTTTTAAAATATTCGGCGTTTTCTATTTGGTCTCCCCTTGAATTTCCCTTTGGTAAAGGAATTGCAAGGGTAGGCTTTTTTAATGCCGTGAGTTCAAAAAGCGAGTTTGCTCCTGCCCTTGAAACTATTAAATCGCTAAGGAAAAAGAGTTCGCCGATACTATCCGAAAACTGCATTTTTAAATACCCTTTTTCGCGAGAGTTTTCGCCTTTCCCCCTGCCGCATAAATGTATCACGTCATAGCGGTTAATCAACTTATAAAGGCACTTTTCCACCATTTTATTTATTGAAAGGCTACCTAAACTACCGCCGAAAACGAGTAAAATTTTCTTTCTGCCCGAAAGTCCGTATTTTTTAAGTAGGGCGTTTTTGTCGTACGAAAAGAAGAGTTTTTCGTTTATGGGGCTACCCGTAAAAACGGTTTTCGTATCGCTAACTTTAGTGCAGTCGAAAGACGTTAAAAACAGGTCGGAATATTTTGCGCCGATTTTGTTTGCAAGCCCTACCGTCATATCCGACTCGTGCGAAATTACGGGCACTTTGAGTTTTTTACCGGCGATAACCGTTGGCAGAGAAACGTAGCCACCCTTAGAAAAAATTGCCGACGGTTTTAAGTCTTTTATAATCTTTTTAGCGTCTTGTATTCCTTTGACAAGTTTTATAGGAATAAGCAAGTTTTTTGGGGTAAACTTTCTTTCAAGTTTTACCGTAGTTATGGGGTAATAAGGCAAATTTTCTCTTTTTGCAAGGCTTTTTTCTACGCCGTCGTAACTGCCGACGTAAACTATTTTGTCAAAACGTTTTTTCAAGAAAGGGAGTAGGGCAAGGTTAGGAGTTACGTGTCCAGCCGTGCCACCGCCCGTTAAAATTAAAGTTCTCATATTCCATAGTATGTTAAAAAACCGATAAATTAACAAAAAATATTGCTTAAGGGGTTGAAAAATAGTCAAAAGTAGGTTAAAATTGAAATGAATATATAATTAAAGCATTTAAATGCTTTAAACCTATCAGTTAAAAGGGAGAAAATATGAGTTATATTGTAGCAATCGACGAGGGAACGACCAGTACGAGAGCCGTTTTGTACGACCTTGAAAAGAAACAAATCGTAAGGCAAAAGTCTTCGCCGATAAAACAAGTTTATCCTAAACCGTCTTTCGTGGAAGAAAACGCAAGCGAAATTTACGCCGAAACACTTTCTTCGCTCGTTGAAATTTTAGAGAGCGCTGACGATATAAGACAAGTTCTCGGCATAGGTATTACCAACCAAAGAGAAACCGTTGTCGCTTGGGATAGGGCGACTGGTAAACCGCTCTATAACGCAATCGTTTGGCAATGCAGAAGAACTGCCGATTTTATGAGCAGGCTTGAAAAAACTCACGGCGAGATTATTCGTCAAAAAACGGGGCTTGTTATGGACGCGTATTTTTCGGCGAGTAAAATAAAATGGCTTATAGATAACGTTCCGCAAATTAGCCAAAAACTCAAAAACGGCGAAGTTTGTTTTGGCACGGTTGACAGTTATTTAGTGTATAAATTAACGGGTGGAAAGGCTTTCGTTACCGACGTTACCAACGCGTCGAGAACTATGCTTTTCAACTTAAAAACGCTATCGTACGATAAAGAACTTTTAGACCTTTTTGGGATTCCCGAAAACTCTTTGCCGAAAGTCGTCGCAAGCGACGAAAGGGTGGGCGAATTTGAATACTCGGGCGTAAAAATTCCCATTTGCGGTATAGCAGGCGACCAACAGTCGGCGCTTATCGGGCAAGGATGTTTTGAAGTCGGAACTAGTAAAGTTACCTACGGAACGGGACTTTTTATGTTATATAATCTTGGCAAAAATCCTACTATTTCAAAAAACGGTTTGGTAACTACCGTCGCCTACACGATAGGTGGCGAAACGGCTTACGCCTTTGAAGGTAGCGTGTTTAACGCAGGTAGCACTATTCAATGGCTTAGAGATAATTTGGGCTTTTTCAAGTCGTCGAAAGATAGCGAAAAACTTGCAAAATCGGTTGAAGATAACGGTGGGGTGTATTTAGTCCCCGCATTTACAGGTCTTGGCGCGCCTATTTGGGATAGTAACGCAAGGGGGGTTATTTGCGGACTTACGCGTGGCGCAACAAAAGCGCATATAACTAGGGCTGGGCTTGAAGCAATGGCGTATTCAACCAAAGATTTGGCAGTCGTAATGGAAGAAGAAAGCGGACAAAAAATGCAAGAACTCCGCTCGGACGGGGGAGCGTCTGCAAACGACTTTTTGATGGGTTTTCAAGCCGAAATTTTGGGAATTGCCGTCAACCGACCAACCGAAAAAGAAAGCACGGCGCTCGGCGCGGTGTATCTTTGCGCGATAGGGCTTGGGCTTATTAAAAAGGACGAAGTTTCTTCGTATAGGCAAACTGAAAAAATATTTACGCCAAGTGGCGACGAAAAATATCAAAAATATTATAAAGAGTGGCAAAAAGCACTAAAAAGGAGCGTTTTATGAGAGAAAAAGAATTTAAAGGCGCAAATGGTAAAATAATATTTTATAGGTTTTGGGAGTGTGAAAATCCAAAGGGTATGGTACAAATCGTACACGGTATGGCGGAAAACACTTTAAGATACGAAAAGTTGGCGGAGTATTTAGTAGAGCAAGGTTTTATAGTTTTTGCCGACGACCATAGGGGACACGGCAAAACGGACGATTGCTCGGGATACGCAGACGGAGATATGTTTTTCGATACCTTAAAAGACGTCGCTATGCTCAGCGATATTTATAAAAATCTTTACCCTAAATTACCGCTCGTCATTTTGGGGCATAGTTACGGCTCGTTTTTAACGCAGGCGTACTTGGAAAATTACGGGGATAAAATCGACGGCGCGATTATCGGCGGTAGCGCAATGATGAAAGGAGCGCTTATTACGGCAGGCGGATTTATTTCAAGTCTTGGCTGTCTTTTCGGGAAAAAGAAGAAACCTGCTAAATTTTTGGCAAATATGAGTTTTGGTTCGTATAATAAGAAGTTTAGCGAAGGCTCGTTCATCTCGTCAATAAAAGAAGAGTGCGAAATTTACGATAAATCTTGGGGTTGCGGTTTCGTGCTCAGTTACAACTTCTACAAATATTTCTTCAAGGGTTTAAAAACTCTTTACAAAAAGAAAAATTATAATAAAATTCCACTCGACAAACCTATTTTGCTTATCGCAGGCAAGCAAGATCCCGTCGGTGATATGAGTAAATCGGTCAAAAAACTCGAAAAGTTTTATATTGAAACGGTAGGGGTAAAATCGGTTGAAAGCGTTTTATACGACGGGGTAAGACACGAATATTTTAACGACGTTTCACGCAAGGCGTCGTTTGAAGAAGTGGCGAGATTTTGCATTGAAATAGTCGAAGGGTAAACTATGCAAAACGTTAAAATAAACCTTCCGCAAGGCGTTTATGAAGTGCTTGAAAAATTAAATAGCGCAGGTTTTGAATCTTACGCCGTGGGCGGTTGCGTGCGTGACAGTTTGCTTTTAAAAAACCCTGAAGACTGGGACGTAACGACCAAAGCAACGCCCGAAAAAGTAGTGGAATTGTTTTCGCCCGACGTCATTTTAACGGGGCTTAAACACGGCACGGTTACCGTTAGGCATAAGGGGAAAAATTACGAAGTTACAACTTTTCGTAGCGACGGAAAATACGTGGATTCCCGTCATCCCGAAAGCGTCGGCTTTGTAAGTCGAATAGAAGAAGATTTAAAGCGCCGTGATTTTACCGTAAACGCAATGGCTTATAGTGAAAAAAGCGGGTTAATCGACTTATACGGCGGTTTATCCGATTTAAAAAACGGTATTTTAAGGGCTGTAGGCAATCCTGAAGAGCGTTTTTGCGAAGACGCTCTGCGTATTTTAAGGGGTGTAAGATTCGTTTCTACAACGGGTTTTTCTATCGAAGAAAACACCTTAAAAGCAATGCTTAAAAGCGTTGACGGTTTAAAAAAAGTTTCTGCCGAAAGGGTGTTTTTGGAAATGGATAAAATGCTTTTGGGCGACTACGCTGAAAAGGCGCTTTTAGTTGCTCCCGAAATAATTTTTGCAGTTATTCCCGAAATGAGAAAGTGCTATAAATTTTTGCAACGTAGCAAATGGCACTTGCACGACGTTTACACGCACACGGTAATCGCGACTAAAAGCGTAAGGCAAGATAGGGCGCTTAGATGGTGTATGCTACTTCACGATATAGCAAAGCCCGACAAGTTTTTTTTAGACGACGTGGGCGAAGGGCATTTTTACGGGCATCCCGAACTGTCCTTTGAAATGGCGGATAAGATATTAACGCGCCTTAAAATGCCAAACAAGTTAAAAAACGAAGTTTTAATTTTAATAAAAAATCACGACGTTTATCTTCCTACCGAGAAAAAGAAGATAAAACGGCAACTTTATAAATTTGGCGAAGATATACTTTTAAAACTTTTAGAAGTTAAATTTGCCGACAATCAAGGGCAGGGGACTCAACTTGCCCTTGCGGAGAATGAAAAACTTTTTCAAATTAAAGATTGCGTTCAAAAAGTAGTTGAAAGCGGAGAGTGTTACAGTTTAAAAACCCTTGCCGTAAGCGGAAAAGACCTTTTGGAGTTGGGTTTTAGCGGAGAGGTCGTTGGTAAGGTTTTAGACGCGCTTTTAAAAGACGTTATCGACGAAAATATTCCAAACGAAAGGCAAAGACTTATAAAAAGCATACTATCGCGTAGAGAAAAATTCTAAATTTATTACGGGATAGCGTGCCCAACGAAAAAGGGGGGTGAAAATATGAACCAAAAAATTGCGCAAAAACTTGCTATGCTACCCGAAAGTCCGGGCGTTTACGTAATGCTAAACGAAGAGAATACGGTTATATACGTTGGCAAGGCAAAGGTGCTTAAAAATCGCGTCAGGCAATATTTTCACTCGAGCAAAAAGCCCGAAAAAGTAATGGCGATGGTGTCGAATATCGACGACTTTTATTATATAATAACTTCGTCTGAAATCGACGCTTTGTCGCTTGAAAACAACCTTATAAAAAAATATAAACCGAGATACAATATTTTACTAAAAGACGATAAGACTTACCCGTATATAAAGGTCAATTTAAAAGAGCCTTTTCCGACCTTTTCGGTAACGAGAAAAATTCGTCGAGACGGCGCAAAATACTTTGGACCGTTTATGGGTGGGGTGTCTGCAAACGAAACTTTAGAGATTATAAACACGGCGTTTATGACGAGAAGTTGCGGTATAAAAATAGACGAAAATAAACCTAAAAAAGAGTGCTTGAATTTCCATATAAAAAGGTGCTTAGCGCCGTGTTCGGGCAGGTGTAGTCAAACTGAATATAGGCAAAGAGTTGATAAGGCAATAGACTTTTTGTCGGGAAGCGACGACGAAGTTGAAGAGATTTTGCAAGAGAAAATGACCAAGTTTTCATTGCTTGAAGAGTTTGAACTTGCCATTTCTTACCGAGAAAAACTCAAGATGCTCGAAAAGATAAAGTTAAAGAGAATAACGGCGCTCAACAAGTTCGTTGATATCGACGTTTTAGCCGTTGCGACCAACGGCGTATATTCGAGCGCAAATTTGTTATTTACTCGTGGCGGAAGAATGCAAGGTGGTAAAAACTTTGCCTTAGAAGACGCTTCAACCGATAATAAAGAGCGACTTTCAGACTTTATTTTGCAGTATTATTCTACGGGCGCAGAAATTCCCGACGAGATAATTATTTCCGAAGAATTGCCCGATAAAGCGCTTATAGGCGAGTATTTTAAAACGACTTTTGGTAAAACGGTTGCGTTAACACATCCCGAAAGGGGAATAAAACGCCAACTTTTAGAAATGGCGAAATCAAACGCCGAAGATTATCTCGAAAAGGAAATCGACAAGATTAAGCATAGGGACGATATGACGAGAGCGGCGTGCGAAAAACTTAAAAAAGTTCTATCGCTAAAGCGTTATCCTCGCCGTATGGAGTGCTTTGATATATCCCATATAAGCGGAGTGGATAAGGTCGGCTCTATGGTAGTATTTATAGACGGCGAGCCTGACAAGACGAGTTATAGAAGATTTAAAATAAAAACGGTTGAAGGCTCTAACGACTTTGCGTGTTTGCAAGAAGTGTTAAGGCGCAGGCTTTTAAAACTCGGCACTGCTGAAGAAGAAAATTTCCCAAAACCCGACCTTATAGTAATCGACGGCGGAAAGGGGCAACTATCGTCTGTAAAAGAAGTTTTCGACGAGTTTGGCAAATTAGATATCGACCTTATTTCTCTTGCAGAAAGGGAAGAAGAAATATTCACGCTTTTTTCAAACGAGCCGATAGTTTTGCCACGTAGAGAATTCGTTTTAAAAATGTTGCAAAGAATTCGCGACGAGGCGCATAGGTTTGCAATAACCTATCACAAAACGACTCACCAAAAGACTAATTTAACGTCGGTGTTAAAGCAAATCGACGGCGTAGGCGACAAAAAGAGAAAGGCGCTTATGAGTGAGTTTGGCAGTTTAGAAAATATTAAAAGGGCAAGCCGAGAAGATTTGGCGAAAGTCGCAGGCATAGGCGACGCTTTGGCTAAAAAAATAAAGGAGTTTTTTATTAGTTATGAAGGGTAGAAACGTAAGTGAAGACGTAGTAAGAGTGTCAATAGACGAGTTTGCAAAAGAACTCGACCTTGAAATAATATCAAGAGGTAGAGGCGATTTGGCTTTAAGTTCTATAAGCGTTTCAAGACCGGGACTTCAACTTTCGGGATATTTCGTCCACTTTGATAAGACGAGAGTTCAAGTTATCGGTAACGCCGAAAACGAATATTTGGCGGGTATG
This sequence comes from Clostridia bacterium, assembly GCA_017396365.1. Taxonomy (GTDB): domain Bacteria; phylum Bacillota; class Clostridia; order Christensenellales; family Borkfalkiaceae; genus UBA10281. Next base: position 62,366 of record JAFQMD010000016.1, read on the forward strand.
ACGATTGAAAAGAGAAAAGAAGCGCTTGAAAATCTCATAAAAAGGGAAATTCCGTGTATGATTATCGCAAGGGGCATGCCTATAATGGACGAAGTAAAAAGCCTTTGCGAAAAATATTCTTGTCCGCTTTTCCGTTCAAAAAAGATAACTACCGTTTTAATCAACGATATAACCACCTATAAAAGCGAAGTTTTAGCGCCAACTCAAGTCGAACACGGCGTATTCGTTGACGTTTTCGGTATAGGAATTTTAATAGTAGGAAAGTCGGGCGTAGGTAAAAGTGAAATCGCCTTAGACCTTGTAAACCGCGGACATAGACTGGTTGCCGACGACTCGGTAATTATTAAAAATATCAATGATAAACTTATCGGTAAATCGCCAAATAATATACGTTATTATATGGAAATTAGGGGGCTTGGAATAATAAACGTTCAGCAAATGTTCGGGCCGGGGGCAATCACGCCGAGCAAAGCCATTGATATAATTGCCGAACTTTCGCCTTGGGAACAGGGAAAAGGTTACGAAAGAATAGGTACGGAAGAATCTTACGAAGAGATTTTGGGAGAAAAAGTGTTGAAGGTAACTATTCCTGTAACGCCCGGAAGAAATATTCCTATCGTACTTGAAACGGCGGCGAGAAAGTTCCGTTTAAAACAAGCGGGATACGACGCGGCAGCCGACCTTATGAATTCGATATTCGGCGAAACTAAGTAACTGCAAAGGCGTTTACGATAGGACTAACTTAAAAATTTAGCGGTGTAGCGAGATTTTCTCGCTACGCCGTATTTTTTTGTAAATTGTCAAGCGTTTAATTTTTTTATCCGACAAGTTTTGTTTTTCAAAAGGGTATGTTGGCGTAAATATATTCATATATTTAATTATGAAAATTTTAAGGACTATTGCGCCGTTTTTATTATGTGTGTGTATAATAGCGTCAACTCCGTTTGCCTATAAAAAAACTTCTAAAAAGAGTTCTTTTCCAAACAGTACGCCAACTCATAAAATGATATTAACTCTTTGGAATATCGATTTGTTCGAGGGGGGAACGTGGTCAAGGACGGAGTTTTTGTCGAAAGTCGCTACGAACTATTCGTCTAACGGGGTTTTGATAATGGTTGTAAGCCACACTTTAGAAAGCGCAAAAAAGATGATAGACGGCGGAGTTTTGCCCGATATGATTTCTTTTAGCGTAGGGGCTGATTTCGTTACGAAGTACGCTAAAAAACTGCCTAAAATATCCTTTTCAGGCGGAGAGATAAACGGCGACTGCTTTGCGTATCCTTGGTGCGCTGGCGGATATTTTTTAATATCTAAAAATCAAGATAATCAACCTATAGAAAGGCTTTTTGTGTCGCAAAATCGATTTACAATGCCGTTTGGCGTGTTTTATGAAAGTCAAATTCAAGCGAAAGAGACGGTGAGAAAAAATCCCCAAGACGCATACGTTTCTTATTTGGCAAGCGGAAAAAACGACTGTTTAATAGGCACTCAAAGGGATATATTTAGGCTCGAAAAAAGGGGCGTTGAATTCTATGCGAAAGCCTTTGAAAATTTTTCGGATATCGTTCAGTATATTTCAATTTTTTCAAGTGGTGAAAGGTACGGCGAAAGTTTAGACTTTATTAAATTTTTAACGGGCGAAAAAACCCAAAAAACGCTTGGCGAAATAGGTATGGTTTCGGCGCTATTTGGTGGAAGTTTAAACGCAAATTTAAGCCAAATAGACTTTAAAAAAATACGTTTTTCGGTAAGTCCGTTTTCAAATGCGTCTATAATTTTAAATATTATAGACGAAACTTGGAAAAGCAACTTGTCGTTTGATGACTTTTCAAAATTTAAAAGTGTGCTAAAACGCTTGTAATAATATTAAATTTATAGTAAAATAGGAGAGAACTTAATGTTTAACGTGGAGCATTTCGTCAAATTTTTAGAGCAAAACCAAATAGATTATCAAAGGGAGTTTTGTCTTAAAGATAAAAACACGTATCAAACGGGAGGCGTTGCGTTCCTTGCAGTTTTGCCCGATAGCGTTGAAAAAGCGAGAGCCGTTTACTTAAAACTCGTAGAAAGTGAAATCCCGTATTCGATTTTAGGCGGTGGTTCTAATTTGCTCGTTTCCGACGACGGATACGACGGGGTTTTGATTTGCACCCACGCTTTAAAAGGCTTGTCGGTAAAGGGCAATTTGGTTACCTGTATGGCGGGCGAAAGGGTGTGCGATTTTTTAAAATTTGCCCTTATGTCCAGTCTTGGCGGAGTAGAGTTTTTAAACGGAATACCCGCAACTGTCGGTGGCGTAGTCGCTATGAATGCAGGCTGTTTCGGTAAAAACGTTGGCGACTACGTTTCGTACGTAGTTTCGGCAAGTGGAATTTACAGTTTTTCCGATTGTCAGTTCGATTACAGAACGAGTAGGTTTAAAGAGCAAAAAGACGTGATTTTGTCCGTTTGTTTCAACCTTGAAAACGTCGAGTACGAGCAGTCGGAAAGCAAAGCCGAATATTTTTTAAAACTCAGAAAGGGTAAACAGCCTAAAGGTAGGTCGTGTGGTAGCGTTTTTAAAAACGACGGGTATCTTGCCGGCAAAGTTATAGAAAGTTGCGCATTAAAAGGATATCAAATCGGCGGGGCGAAAGTTTCCGAGCGCCACGCAAATTTTATAATTGCGGACAAAACTGCTAAAAGTAGCGACGTTAAAAAACTTATTGAGTTTATTAAGCGCGTGGTAAAAGAAAAAAAAGGCATATCGTTGCAAGAAGAGATAGAGTATTTAGGTAAATTTGAAGATGAAAATCAATCTTGATTTACATACCCACACCGTATATAGTCACGGCAAAGGGACTATAGAAGAAAACGCCGTTTCTGCAAAGGAAAAAGGTCTTTACGGGATTGCGATAACCGACCACGGTTTTTCGCATCCTGCTTTTGGTATGCGTAGGAAAAAAGTTGCCAAAATGCGCAGAGAATGCGACCTAGCCGAGCAAAAAACGGGCGTGAAAGTCTTGCTTGGAATAGAGTCTAATATTCGCGGAAGGGACGGGACTATCGACGTAAAACCCAGCGACTACGAAAATTTAGACGTCGTTTTAGCAGGCGTTCATAAATTTATATTTTATAAAACCGTAGGCGATTTCGGTAAGTTGTTGCTTAAAAATATGTTGCACGATAAATTTAAAATTAAGGCGTCGGACAAGCTTATTAAGTACAATACCGAGTGCTACGTAAACGCAGTAAAAAACAACCCTATCGACGTTTTAACTCACGTTGGATTTGGTTGCGTGTGCGACGCGGTTGAAGTCGCAAAGGCTTGCGCCGATTACGGTACTTTGTTTGAAATAAGCACTAAAAAAACGCATTTAACAGACGAAGAGTGGCAAAAAGTTATTGAAACGGGCGTAAATTTCGTCGTTGATAGCGACGCTCACTCAGTTGATAGGATAGGCGACACAGCCTTAGCGTGTGAACTTTTTAAAAGAGTTAATTTTCCGATTGACAGAATAAAAAATATCGACGGACAAATTCCAACGCTTAGGTTTACGGAGTTTAAGCAAAAGCACGGTATAAAATAGCCGAAAGGAGAAAAGATGAACTTTTCCGAAGAGGTAAAATCTCAAATACTTGGCGTTAAGCATCAACCTATGTGTTGCAAAAGAGCGCTACTTGCGGCGTTTTTAAGGACGGCGGGTTCAATAGGTATAAAGGGTGGAAACATAGGCGTTGAAATGGCTACGGATATACGCGAAGTTGCCGACGCCGTTGCGAAAATTATTACCGAACTGTACGGGCTTACCCCTGTTTTTTCCCAAGCGGACAAGTCTTCTAAAAAGAAAAAACGCACTATTTTTTCGTGCATTGACGACAATAGCATACACCTTTTAATCGACCTTGGAATTATCGAAGTTGACCAAGACGGAGCAAATATAAAACTTAACATAAACTGGGAAATCGTAGAGGACGATTGCTGTAAAGCGTCGTATATAAGGGGCGCGTTTTTGGGTAGTGGAAGCGTTACTATTCCAAAGTCGGACGGAAGTTCGTCAACGGGATATCACTTGGAATTCGTTTTTACAAACTACCAAACGGCTACCGATTTTTGCGAACTTTTAAGCGAAGTTTATCTAATGCCGAAACTTATTGAAAGAAAGGAAACTTATATAGTTTACCTAAAAACCATAGATGAAATTTGCGAACTTTTAGCCATTATGGGCGCTAATAAAGCAGTTGAAAAAATTGCAAATCTCGCCACGCTAAAAGAAGAAAAAAATTACTATAATCGCAAGTTAAATTGCGAAATTTCAAACATGTCAAAACAAATGGGCGCGTCTGCAAAGCAGATAAACGCCGTTTTGAAAATAGAGCAAGTTATGGGGCTTAAACAGTTGCCCGAAAACTTAAAAACCGTCGCTGAGGCAAGGGTAAAATTTAAACATTTATCCCTTTCGGATTTGGCGGAAAAACTTAAACTCACTAAGAGTTGTTTAAATCACAGATTAAGAAAAATCGTAGAAATTGCCGAGAATTTATGAGAAGGCAGTTTAATAATAGGAGAAAATTATGTCTAAGATAATTTTAACGGGCGACAGACCTACCGGAAGGCTTCACGTCGGGCATTACGTAGGCTCGCTTTCAAGGAGAGTTGAAATTCAAAATCAAGGCGACTTTGACGAAATGTTCGTTATGATTGCCGACGCGCAAGCGCTTACCGATAACGCCGAAAACCCCGAAAAAGTAAGGCAAAATATTATCGAAGTTGCGCTTGACTATCTCTCTTGCGGATTAGACCCCGAAAAAATTACTATATTTATTCAATCTCAAGTTCCCGAACTTACCGAACTTGCCTTTTACTATATGAATTTAGTAACGGTGTCCCGCCTTCAAAGAAATCCGACCGTAAAAAGCGAAATACAAATGCGTAATTTTGAAACGAGCATTCCCGTCGGCTTTTTCACTTATCCTATAAGTCAGGCGGCGGACATTACGGCGTTTAAGGCGAATATCGTACCCGTTGGCGAAGACCAACTGCCTATGATTGAACAAACTAACGAAATCGTTAGGAAATTTAATTCCGTTTACGGCGAAACTCTCGTAGAGGCAAAGGCGGTTTTGCCTGAAAGAAAGGTTTGTTTAAGGCTTCCGGGGACGGACGGAAAGGCAAAGATGAGCAAGTCGCTCGGCAACTGTATTTACCTTGCCGACACTCCAGAGCAAGTTAAACAAAGCGTTATGAGTATGTACACAGACCCCGATCATATCAAGGTTACTGACCCGGGTAAAATCGAGGGCAACGTAGTATTTACCTATCTCGACGCCTTTTCTACCGACGAACACTTTGCAAAATTCCTTCCCGAATATAAAAATCTTCAAGAACTTAAAGACCATTATCAAAGGGGTGGGCTTGGCGATATGAAAGTAAAAAGGTTTTTAAACGCCGTTTTAGAAAGCGTTTTAGAGCCTATTAGACAGAGAAGAAAAGAGTATGAAAAAGATATCCCTGCCGTTTACGAAATTTTAAGAAAAGGTAGCGAAAGGGCAAGGGCGTTTGCGTCTAAAACCTTAGAAGACGTTAAAAACTCAATGAAAATCAATTATTTTTCAGATGACGAACTTATTAAAGTTCAAAGCGAAAAATATTCGGGATAGTATTGACAAATAGTCAGATATAAATTATACTATCAATACCTAAAAATTTAAGCGTAGGAGAATGTTATGGCACTCGTTAATAATGGAAGAAAAAGACCAAGAATTCGTAAATCGTATAATGCGGAAGTTTGCGTTGAAGAAACGACGGTAACCGCAGTTGAAATAGAAGAAACTAAAGTTGTGGAAGAAATCGTTGAAACCGTAGAAGAAACGGTTGAAGAAATAGTTGAAAGCGTCGAAGAGCCTATTGAAGAAATAGAAGAAATTGACCAAAATCTTGACGAAGTTCCGCTTGAAATGTCTGAAGATGAAGAACAAATCGCTTTGGAAGAAGAGGGCAGTTTAGACGGTAGTCCCGAAGAAGTTGACGCTCTCGCATCTGAAGAGATTGAAGAGCAAGAGCCTGTCGAAGAGCCTGTTTTGGTAGAAGACGCTGAAACGGTGGAAGAAACCGAAGAAGTTGAAACGGTAGAAGACGTTGTAGTGGAAGAAACTCCTGTCGAAGAGCCTGCTCCCGAAATCGTGGAAGAAACCCCAGTGGAAGAACCAACGCCTGAAGTTGTGGAAGAAACTCCTACCGAAGAACCAGCGCCTGAAATTCCCGTTGAAGAGCCCGTTTTAGAGCAATCGATAGAAGAAGTAGCGGTTACCGAAACTGCAGTTGCCGTTGAAGAAGTTGAAGAAACTGTAGAAACCGAAGACGAAGAAGAAAAGGTTGAAGAAAAACCTAAAAAAGACGAGTTTAAACTTACCGCTCCTGCAAATTTAGACGATATTTTGGCAAATATTTGCACGAAGAGAGCGCGTAAACTTATTTATAGACCAAACGAAGTAATCTTCTCGCATACTACCACCGTTTTAGGAACGGACAAGGCAAACGACGAAAAGATTAAGGTTAAAAATATTCTTGACGCTGAAATTAAGCAAGGTGTAAAACTCGGCTATCTTGACAAGTTTGACGGGCTTAAAATGAGCGAACTTAAAGAAGAATATGAAAACGATATCGTTTACGAATACGCTGACCAAGAGTTTAAGCGTACGGGTATTCTTCTCGACGGCGACAAGGTAAAAGTTTACGTTTACGATTGGGATATGAAAGCCTGCCATCACGTAGGTTATATCGACGACGAAAGCGCTAACCTTGTAAAACCTTATATCTTAGATAGAGAAAAATACAGTTTTGATATAAATGGTATAATCGTTGGAGGTAAGTATAAAAAAGTTATCAAAGACGAAAAGACTGGTAAAATTACCGTTGAAAAAGGAAATGACGGTAATTTAGGATTGGAAATAGATATAAATATTATTAATCGCAAAGACTAATTTTGACGGCTTATATACGTCGCAATACATCGTTTCTAAAAAGTGGTAACGACTGGGATGACCAACAAGGTCTATCCCATCCGTTACCACTTTTTGAGCCTTGTCTTGCTCGCATCTAAGCCGTCAAAACTATTCAATAAACGTCTTGTAGGAAAGGGGCTTGCCACTCCTTCTTTTTAGCCTTGTCTTGCTCGCATCTAAACCGTCAAAACTATTCAATATACATCTTGCAGGGGAAGGGCTTGCCCCCTCCTTCTTTTTAGCCTTGTCTTGATCGCATCTAAACCGTCAAAACTATTCAATAAACGTCTTGTAGGGAGGGGGCTTGCCCATCCTTTTAACATTTAAACTTAGAAAAAGACAAAATATCATCTTATTTTCACACAAATTTACCGTGCAAAATAACAATTTCTTGACAAAATCATAATAATATTATATACTACTGTTTGATAAAACCATTTGTGGTATAATTTTTAAGGAGAAACAAAAATGAAACAATTATTCCCATTATCTTTTAAATGGTCTAAAGACCTTGTTAGCATGATTATCGGTATCGTAGTTTACGTACTCGTAGGCGCTCTTGCAGGTGTTTGTATTTGGCTTGCAGGTATGCTCGGCGGTTGGATTCCCGTTGTTGGCGTTATTCTTGGATGGGTTCTTCGTATCGTTAGTATTATCGTTGACGTTTACGTTGTAGTAGGTATCGTAATTTTAGTACTTGCTTTCTTAAGAATAGTTAAATAATTTAAAAATTTACAAAAATAAAAACCCCGAACGCATTTTTACAACGCGTTCGGGGTTTTTTATCAATCAATTAAGCCGAGTAAGTAGTCGGCGCTTTCTCCAAAAAAATTAGCAAGAATTATTATTGCTGACGCGGAAGGCTCGGTTTTGCCAAGTTCCCATTTTGCTATTGCAGACTGGCTTATTCCCGTTGCTTTTGATAATTCCATTTGGCTTAAATTTAATTGTAATCTTAATTCTTTTAATCTATCTTTAAACGTCATACAAGTATTATATACAAAACAAGTCCAGATGTTTTACCGCAAACGCAAGCAAACCATTTGTGGAAAACGTCGCGCTTTTAAACGTTAAATCTAAATAAAACTACGTCGCCGTCTTTCATAACGTATTCTTTACCTTCCGAGCGGACTTTGCCAAGTTCTTTTGCCTTGGTGTAACTACCGCACTCTAACAAAAGTTTCCAGTCGATACACTCGGCTCTTATAAAGCCCCTTTCAAAGTCGGTGTGAATTTTGCCTGCCGCTTGTGGCGCTTTCGTTCCTTCTTTAATAGTCCACGCTCTCGTTTCGGGTTCGCCAGCAGTCAAATAACTTATAAGCCCTAAAAGTTTATAAGACGCTTTGACCAAACGGTTAAGACCGCTTTCGGTAAGCCCTAATTCTTCCAAGAAAAAGCCTACTTCTTCGGGTGGAAGTTCAGAAAGTTGTTCTTCGGTTCTTGCGCAGATAGTTAGCGTTTCGCTATTTTCAGTCTTTGCAAATTCCTTAACTTTTACAACGAGTGGAATTTCGTCGTCAGATTTAGCCATATCGTCTTCGGCGATATTAGCAGCGTAAATTACTGGTTTTGAAGTGAGCAAGAAAAGGTTATCGACGTATTTTTGTTCTTCGTCGGTAAAGTCGAGCCCCCTTACGGGTTTTTCTTGTTCGAGCCTATCTAAAATACGGCGCAAAAGGTCGGATTCTATCTTATATTTTTTATCGCCCGACTTAATCATTCCAAACGCCTTATCGTAGCGTTTTTGCACGGTTTCCATATCGGCTAAAATAAGTTCGAGATTGATAATATTTATATCTCTAATCGGGTCAACGGAGTCCTCAACGTGCGTAACGTTTTCGTCCTCAAAACATCTTACAACGTGCACGATAGCGTCAACTTCTCTTATGTGAGAAAGGAATTTGTTTCCAAGCCCTTCGCCTTTCGACGCGCCTTTAACAAGCCCTGCTATGTCAACGAATTCAATCGTTGCGGGGGTTATTTTTTTACAGTTATAAAGGCTTGCGAGTTTTTCAAGTCTTTCGTCTGGAACGGCAACTACGCCGACGTTTGGCTCTATCGTACAAAACGGAAAGTTAGCCGCTTGCGCGCCTGCGTGCGTGATTGCGTTAAATAAAGTTGATTTTCCTACGTTTGGGAGTCCTACTACGCCTAATTTCATTTTAAACACTCCAATAATAGTTATTGCATAACTATTCTACCACAAAATTGCTAAATTGTACAATAGTTTTGTTGCGGTATTTTTTATTTTATGATAAAATTAACGGGTAAAAAGTAAAGATTTATAAAAAGGCGAATTATGGATTACAGAAAGTACATTGCGGAAAAATTGAGTGGTTTTGGCGTTGACGAAGAAGAAATTGCGTCGAGTATTGCCGTTCCTCCCGAAAAAAATATGGGCGACTATGCTCTCCCATGCTTTAAATTTGCTAAAACTATGCGCAAATCACCCGTTATGATAGCAAACGAACTTTGCGCAAGTTTCGTTTGCGACGACGTTATTGCAAAAGTAGAGGCTGTAAACGGATACCTTAATTTTAAGGTCAATAGAGAAGGGCTTGTAAAAGAGAGCCTTTCTAAAATTCTTTCCGAAGGGGAAAATTACGGTAAATCAAACCTTGGCAACGGAAAGACCGTTTGTATTGACTATTCGTCTATAAACGTTGCAAAGCCTTTCCACATAGGGCACTTATCCACAACGGTTATAGGTGGCGCGCTCTATCGTATTTTCAAGTTTTTAGGTTATAATACCGTCGGTATAAACCACCTTGGCGACTACGGTACGCAGTTTGGTAAACTCATTTACGCGTACAAGCACTGGGGCGAAAAACAAGCCGTAGAGCAGGGCGGAATTAAGGAATTAACCCGTCTATACGTTCATTATCACGAAGAAAGCGAAAAAAATCCCGCGATGGACGACGAGGCGAGAAGATACTTTAAACTCATTGAACAAGGGGATAAAGAATGTAGCGAACTTTTCAACTGGTTTAAAGAACTTACTTTAAAAGATATTGAAAAGATTTACAAAGAACTCGACGTTTCTTTTGATTCTTACGCAGGTGAAAGTTTTTACATTGACAAAATGCAACCTGTAATTGACGAACTTAGCCAAAAAGGGCTTTTAAAAGAGAGCGACGGGGCTAAAATCGTTGACTTAGAAGAGTATAATATGCCCCCGTGTCTTATTCTTCGTTCGGACGGGGCGTCGATATACGCAACCAGAGATTTGGCTGCTGCGCTATACAGAAAAAACACCTACGATTTTGACAAGTGTCTTTACGTAGTTGCATACCAACAAAATCTTCACTTCAAGCAAATTTTTAAAGTTCTTGAACTTATGGGCAAGGACTGGGCTAAGGATATGGTTCACGTTGCTTACGGAATGGTGTCCTTACTCGACGAAAACGGCAATCAAGTGGCAATGAGTACTCGTCACGGAACTGTCGTTTTACTTGAAGACGTTTTGAAAAAGTGTCATGAAAAATGCCTTGCCGTTATCGAGGCTAAAAATCCCGACCTTGAAGACAAGGAAAACATTGCAAAGCAAGTGGGAACGGGCGCGGTAATTTTTGCTGCTCTTTCTAACAGTAAGATAAAAGACATTGCCTTTTCTTATGATAAAATTCTTAATTTCGACGGGGAAACAGGTCCTTACGTTCAATATACGGCGGCGAGAATTAAGAGCGTTTTGAGAAAGGGCGGAGAGCCTTCGGCTTACCAAATAAAAGACTTAAACGAAGACGAATATCAACTTATATCGGCGCTTTCTAATTTCCCTGAAGTAGTAAAATCTTCTGCGGAAAAACTCGAGCCGTTCTACGTTACGAGATACGCAATCGAAGTTGCGTCGCTTTTCAATAAGTTCTATTTCAACTGTAAAATTATCGGAGAAGAGCAAAATACCGAGAGTTTCCGTTTAGACGTTTGCAAGGCAACGTTGACCGTCTTAACCAACGCTTTGGGCTTGCTTGGAATTAAAGTTCCAGAGAGAATGTGATGAAAAAGGCAATACTTTTTGATTTGGACGGAACGCTTACTAATACGTCCGTCGATATTTGGGAAAACGTAAACCTAACTATGCGTAAGTTTGGATACGCTGAAATTACTTTAGAAGAGGCAAAACTTTTCGTTGGAAACGGCGCGAAAAAACTTATTGAAAGGTCTTTAAAAGGCGCAAAGTGTGAAAATTTAAATCAAGTCGTTGATTTTTATAATAACTCTTATAATTTTTGCGGTAGCCCTAAAACTTTCGTTTACGACGGTATGTTAGACCTTTTGAAAAAACTTAAAAGCGAGGGGTATTTGCTTGCGGTAATTTCAAATAAACCGCAGGACGGTACTGTTGAAGTTTGCAGAACTTTTTTCTCGGACGTTAATTTTGACTGCGTGTTCGGTCAGCGTGACGGAGTAAAAGTAAAGCCCGATAGAGAGTGCGTTGATTTGACTTTAAAATCGCTTGGCGTTAGCGCCGAAGAATCGATTTTCGTTGGAGATAGCGACGTGGACGCAATGACTGCTATAAATGCAGGCGTTGACGGAGTGTGCGTGCTTTGGGGTTATAGACCAAGGCAACTTTTAGAAGAAGTAGGCGCAACAGTTTTTGCTAAGACTGCCGACGAATTATATCAAAAAATAAAGGCGCTTTAATATGGACGTAAATATTATTAAAACTAAAGGACAAGTCGTTGCGTTTAGTGTTTTTCCGATAGGCGCAGTTGGGTATGGGAAAGACGAAAAACAGGCGATAAACGACTTAAACGACAACTTATACGATTTTTGTAACTGGCTTTTATGGAAACTGCCAAAAGAGCCTGAAAGCGTTGTAAAAGGGAGATACGTTGGCGAAGTTAAAGAAGTTAGTTTTAAAGAAGACGATAAAAAAATCTTTAAAAAATACGGCGAAGTCGTAATGCAAACCGCTTTTTCTTTTAAAGGAATGATAGGTAGCGCAAATTTGTTGCCAGACGAAAAAGAAAAGGTTGAAAAAGTCTTTGAAGAGTTGGGGTTTAAAGACGGCGAGGGAATATTAGAGCGCTCCGCAACGATTTTAGAAAGCGACGATTTTACTCTTGCTAGAGAGTTTATATACAAGGTCTATCGCTTGGCGAAAGAACTGTTTTTTGATTTAATAAAACGAGGCGAACAAGTTTCGGACGCGTTTAAATTTGCAATATGAAAATAGCGTTTGGCTTATCCTTTAAGGATTGACCAAACGCTATTTTATTTTTTATTATACTAAATACAGTTTTATAATATTCAAAGAGTAAAATCGTTATAAAAAAGGCGACCATTTAAAACTTTTGAAGTTTTAAATGGTCGCCTTAAATTTTAGTTTTGCGTTTTATTGTCTTTTAACGGTTTATTTTACTGTTGCGTTTAATTCCTTGTCTGCGCCAAAAATTCTCTCTTTATTTACGTCGTCTAAGGTAGCCTTGACGGTTACGTGTTTTAATGCAGTACAACCCGAGAAAGCGTCGTCGCCGATCTTGTCAAAGTCAAGAGCCGAAAGGTCTAAAACGTTTTTAGCAACTGAAGTGCCCGTTCCAAGAGTCGTACAACCAGAAAATGCGCCTTCTTTAATTTCTTCAACGCCGGTCAAAGTTAAGAGTCTAAGAGCGGTGCAGTTTGCGTAAGCGTATTTACCAACTACTTTTGCAGTTACGTCTAAAGACTTGATTGCCGAACATCCATAGAAAGCGTAATCGGGAATTTCTTCTACTGTAACGCCTTCTGCAAAGACAACCTCTTTAATCGTGGTTACGCTGTGGAAAGCGTAAGGTTGAACGGCGCTATTTGCATAAGACTTATCAACGAAAGAATAAACGGTGTTACCGTCAACTTCAGTAGGCGCTTCGTTGCCTTCTTCTACGGTAACCTCAACGTGTTCTTCTTCGTCGTTGATATAGTAATACTTGGTGACGGTGTCAACTTTTACGTCGCCGGTTATAACTACGGTTTCAAGAGAAGAAGGGATTTGATAAGTTGCAGTTGCGGTTGCGTCTTCAGCGTTGCTATTATTATAGGTTTGAGTAATAGCAGTAAGACCTTCGCCACCAACCGTTCCGAATACGTATCCGAAAAGTTTTTTAGCGTTAGCGCCACCGAGTTCTCCGCCTACGAAAGGAAGAGTAATCGAGCGAAGAGAAGAAAGACCTGCAAACGCGCCTTCTTTAATCTCTTTAACGGTATTGCCAACTTCGAGTTCAACTAAATAACCGAGATTTGCAAGAGCGTTGGTTGCAACGTGAGTAACTTTTTCAGGAATAGTAATCTTTAAACCGTCTTCTAAAACAGTTACGTCAGCGGTGTTTTCCTTGTGTCTGCCGAAAAGTTCTTTTAAACCTTCGTAATCTTTGTCGTCAACGTACTTTTTAGCAGCGGCTGACAAAGAGAACTCAGTAAGAGTATGAGTAATTTCGTCGTCGTCGTTTGTTTGAGTTTTGATAACGAAGTTTACCGGATCTACGTTTTCGTCTAAATCTTCGTCGCTACCTTTTTTACAAGCGGTAATGCTGAAAGTAAGAGCGAAAACGAGCATAATTGAAAGTAAAACGCTAAATAATTTCTTCATTTATTATTGCTCCTTAGCACATTAGTTTGGGCGCGCGTATGCGTACCACTATAATATATACACTTTAAGATTTTAACATTAAATAAATTATTTGTCAACAAGTAAAGGGTTAAAATAAATATATTTTAAGTAATTTCGAGTTAATGGCGGGGATTTACTTCTAAACTTAGCCACAACCGCTACAATTTTTGCAATTTCCCGTGCATTTTTTAGTTTGTTTGCCCGTTTGGGTGTAAACTTGACCGCTATAACTTCTTACGGCTTTGGTTTTACAATCGGGGCAATAAACTTCGTCGTCGTATTTTTTAACTAACTCGTCAAAAATTTTTCCACAAGTTTGACATTTATATTCAAGTAACGGCATAATTTTCTCCTTTTGATTATTGTATCACAAAATTTTGTTAAATAAAAGCGTTTTGACAAACCATTTGCCAAAACGCTTAAAGTTAAATTATTACCTTGCCGTCAATAAAGGAATTGAAGTGGTCGCCGTGTCCAAACGCCTTTATAATTTCATCTTTGTAAATCTCTTTTCCAAAGTTAGATAAATACAGTTTTTTAAGTGAGTTAACCGCCTTAACTTTTCCAAATTTTTGGTAATATTCGTAAAACATTATAAGCGGTTTATTGTAACATAAATTGACGTATTCGTACTCGCTTTTAAAGGTTGATAGTTGCCTTTCCATAACCGTGTTTGCATTGCCCGATAAAACTGATTGTAGGTCGAAAAACGACTTATAGGCTTGCTTTGCGTTCAAAATCATCTCTTCAGCGAGCGGTAAAGAAGAGCTTTCTAGCATTAAAAATACTGAAAATTCGGCAAGACCTTCGTCGATATAAGCGCATAAGTTTTGGTTGTTTGAAACTCCTCCGTGCCACCATTGATGAGCGATTTCGTGCATTAAGGCGAGTTGTTTTTCTTTTTCGCCCAAATTTTCGTTTATAAGGCATAGCGAAGAAAATTCCATACCGCCGTATAAAAATCCGCTCTCTGCAATCGTAAGAGTTTCGTAAGGATATTTGCCTATCGTATTAGTCAAAAAATCGAGCGCTTTTATCGCCGTTTTTAAATTGTTTTCGCCCTCGTCCGTAAAAGAATAATAATTTACCGTAATTCCGTTTACCGTTTGGCAAAAAACTTTGAAATTTTTTGATAAAACGAAAGCGAAGTCCCTTGCGGATTTTAGTTCGTAAGAGTAAGTCGTATTCAAATCTTCAACGTTTGTAAAAGTCGGCTTTCCACACGAAGCGACAGAAAATTCGGACGGAACGGTTAAATTTACAAAGTAGTCGCTAATTTGTGAAAAATACGGGTCGCCTATGGGGGAATAAGGTATATGTAAAAAGTCGTTGCCCGAAAAATAGCAAACCGTCGGGAAAAAGTCTGCCAAATTTACGGCGTGTTCGTTTTCGCCAAGTCGTAACTTGCTCTTCGGAATAGTCGTTTCAAAACTTATATCAATTACAACGCTCTCACCGTCGTAAACGGTAGGAATTGACACTTTTAAAAAGCCGTCGCTTTCTCCAAATATTTCAAACTCTCTTTTTTGCTGACAAATTTCCACGTCTAAAATTTTTATATAGCCGTAAGATATGCCGTAAGGATATGCTTTTGCAAGGTTTAAATCGGTTACGGGCTTGGTGGTAGAATTCTCTTTGTACGCGTTGGCGTGCAGGTTAAAATCGACGTGGTCAATAGGTTGATTATAGTGATTAACGAACTTATAGCGCAGTTTTCCGTTTAAAACGCCATCGTTATATACGGCGTCTAAAACGTAAGAAGAGTGCTCTTCGGCTTTTTTGCAACTCGAAAGAAAAAACGACGAGCAAATAAATACTAAACACAATATAATTAAAAAACGTTTTTTTATAACGGACATAAAAACTCTCCCGTACATTGTACGAGAGAGCCCCTTTAAATATTCTATTTTATTTTTCGTTCATCATAAGATATTGGTCGGGATCTACCTTTTGACCGTTTAAGGTAACTTCAAAGTGAAGGTGCGGTCCGTCTTTATATTCTTGTCTATTGTTGTCCGAAACTGTTCCGATAACTTGTCCCGCGCTTACCGATTGTCCTTCCGCTAAATTTTCAAGCGCGTCGATTGAATTGTAAATGCTTTTAAGTCCGTTGCCGTGGTCAATAACGACGGTAGTTCCTTGTAAATAAGAAGTTGTAACGCTTTCAATAGTTCCGCCGTACGCAGCCATAACTTCCGCGCCCTTTTCAGCGCCGAAATCAATTCCCATGTGTCCGGTATAAACGCCGAGAGTTTGGTTATATACTACCGTAGAAGAAGTGTAGTCTTTTAAAACGGACGTTTCAGCGATAGGCATATTGAAAACTATTTTAGTATCGACGGGTGTGTTTGGCGTGTCGTCCGACGGGTTGTCGTTCGGATTGTTCGTTGGGGTGTCGTCAGGTTTTTCAATAGGCTTTTGTGTTTGGTCTTGGTTTGGCGTACTCTCGCTATTTTGCTCGCTGTCGCTAACGGGTGGAACTTTGCCCTCGTCAACGGGAGCAGAGTTGGTTGCTAAAACGATTGCGATTACCGTCGCGATTATGATAAGGGATAACCCTATCAAGATGTAGTATAAGTTTTTTTTGATAAAATTGATAACCGAGTTGGTTTTCTTTTCCGACATTTTTAAATCCTCCAAATAAATTTCGGCGTCGTCGTTCGCCGTCTTGCAAAATGATTATTGACAGGGTTTTTTAAGTTTATACCTTTAATTTAATAACTTCCAAAAACGAGCGGATAGCCGACTAATATGGAGTCGTTATTATAGCAAACGTGTAAATTTACCTTTTGACCTTTCAATATTATATAGTCGTTTATTTTTTTGGAGTAAAAATACTGGCAATTAAAATCGTCGCCGTTTTCTTCAAAAATTTTTTTAGCCGAAAGATTAAAGAGAAGGTCAAAAACCTTGTTTTCGTCATAAAAAACAACGCTTTCTCCTTTTAAAAAGTTTTTAAAGTAGATAAAATTAGATGCTTTTTCTTCTGAAAGAGTTACGATTTTTGCATTTGAAGACTTGCTGTAAAAGTAAAAAGTGTGCGTGCTTTCGCCTTTTAAATTGCCACCGCCGTCTATTAAAAAGCATAGGCAAAATAGAATGGAGATAAAGATTTTACTTAGAATTTTAAACATAAAAAACCCCCGTTTTACAACGGGGATTATAGACTGAATTTTTAGTTTTTAAACCTAAACCAAAATTTTACGGGCGTAGTTTTATTTAGTTCCAACTCTTGAGTAGAGTTTTATTCTTTCTAAAATAGACGGAAATCTCTCAATCGTAGATGGGGTAAACATACCGTCTTCAGGGTTAATCGAAGAAGAAATCTCGTGTCCTACTATACACGACGCTGTGTCGTTGTATTTTACGGCAAGTTCTACGTCTAAAAACTTGTTGTCGGGCTTTTTGCGTGGGTGTGCGAACAAGGTTCTCACGATAGGCAAAACGTCGTTTTCTATGCACTTATCGTAGAATTCTTGCATAAATTCTTGGTTTTTTGCAGAGAATTCGGCGGTTGCGCTGTTTATACCCAAAATCTTAATTTGTTTTATAAAGTCGCCCAAATTTCCGCCTTTATACGTTGCCGAACTTATAGCCCCGTACTTTTTACACAGCGCAAGAAAATGGTCGGCTGTGTTGAGTTGCTCGTCGGGGAGTTTAATTTTAAGTTTATTTTTAAGGGCGTAGGCTAAATCGAAAAGATAAAGCGTGCTACTTTCGTCGCTTAACTTTTTTGCCTCGTCGTCTAAAATTTCAAGCGCCAAATCTTCAGTTAAAAATTTGGTTATAGCGTCGGCAGTTTTAAACTTTTCAATTATCTTGCTTGCGAGATTTACGTATAAATCTTCAACGCTGGTAGTTTTTACAGTTCCGAAAAGCGACCAAAATGCGTAGGGGAGAGAAATAGAGTATTTTTTAAACTTCGCGTTTAATTTCTCTCTTAAAGCGTTGGTAAAGGCAAGGCGTTTGTTTCTGTACGAAGACAAATCGTCGTTAAACGCCTTTACGTTTTTATGGGGAACGCCAACTGCTGAAAGGATTATCCTTTCCCCACTCGGCGCTTTTACTGCGACTTCTGCGCCACAGTAATAAGTTCCACCCACTTCTTTTTCGGCCTTTATGAGTTCTTCCGCGCTTGAGAGCGAGGCGTAATCGACGATACCCGTAAGTGGCATGCCGAATTTATAAGTGTAATAAACTGCAAGGGAAGGACTCCTATCAAAGCAGGAGTAAACCGTTCTAAAAACGCAATTTATATTATTGTCTTTTTCCATAACAAGCGTTTGAGAAGAAGAGTCTTGAGTTAGCGCCTTTAACGCTTTAAGACGCGTTTTCATACGCTTGTCGTTAAGTTTTGATACGAGTTGTTCGTTTTGCATAAAATTTCCCATTTGGTAGGATAAAGCGTCCTACGCAGTTAAATATATGAGTTAAGTTTAATATAAAACACCGCATTTTGTCAAGTATATATAAAAATTTGAATAAAAGTAAAGAAATTTTAAAAAAATGTTGAAAATTTTAAAAACAATGGTATAATAATAATGTATAGAAATTAAATTTCTGGGAGGAAAATATGAACAAAAGTGAATTTATCAGGGCTTACGCTGACAATCTCGGCGTAACTATCAAAGAGGCAGAGGGTAATTTTAACGCTTTCGTTGATACTCTTACCGCTTGTCTTGCAAGGGGCGAATACGTACACATTTCTGGTTTTGCAACGTTCGACCTTAAAGAAAAGGCTCAGCGCGACGGCGTTAACCCACTTACCGGAGAAAAAGTGGTTATTAAGGCTTGCAAAGCGCCGACCGCAAAGTTCAGTAAAGCATATAAAGAAAAGTTTAACTAAAAAAATAAAACGCAGTTCGTTTGAACTGCGTTTTTTCATTAAAAATTTTTAATTATTCTTCAATAACGTCTATACTTTTAAGTTGAGAAACGAATTTTTCAACGTCGGCCTCAACCGTTTTTCTATCGGCTTCGTATTCATTTAAAATTGAGTCAACGACCGCTTGCACAGTAGTGTCGGTTTGTAAAAGTCCAAAAATGAGAGCGCCCATATCGTTTAAACCGAGCATTCCCTTAAAACTTTTAGCAACTTCGCCCGTTGCTACGGCGTATTTTTTACCGCCTACTTCTCTTACTACAAAACCTTTTTTTATCTTCATAATTGTCTCCTTATTTTAAGACGTTGATTGTAAATAACCACTTGTTGTTTATATTATATACCAAATCAAAAAATTTATCAATAGTTTTTTAATTTAACTTAAAATTATTATTAAAGTTAGGCTATAAGTCGATTATTAGACTTTATTATTGACCGAATTTTGAATTTTTCCGTCTAAAAAACACTTGGCGTTTTGATAAGCAACGGTTAAGAGTCTTTTTCTTGCCTCTACCGTGGTCCAAGCGATATGCGGTGTTATAATACAGTTTTCAAGGTTAAAAAGCGGACAGTTTTTATCCATAGGCTCTTTAACTAAAACGTCGAGAGCAGCGCCTGCAATCGCATTGCTTTTTAAGGCGTTAGCAAGCGCGTTTTCGTCTATAACACCACCCCTTGACGTGTTTATTAAAAACGCAGTCGGTTTCATAAGCGAAAGAGTTTGTTCGTTTACGAGATTTTCCGTTTGGGGAGTTAGCGGACAATGAATAGTTAAAAAATCCGAATTTTTGAAAAGTTCTTCCTTGCTAACTAAGGTTACGCCTGAAACGGATTTTTTCGTTCTCGTGTAAGATATAACGTTCATTTCAAAGGCGTTTGCAATTTTAGCGACCTTTTCACCTATTTCGCCAAGACCAAAAATGCCTAGCGTTTTACCGCGAAGTTCTGAAAATTTGTAGGGGAAATAAGAAAAGGTCGAACTTTCTATCCATTTGCCGTCGTGAGTTGAGTCGTTATATTTAGAAAGGCGCGACGAAAGTTCTAAAATAAAAGAAAACGTAAGTTGGGCAACCGAATCCGTAGAATACGACGGAACGTTGCAAACGACAACGCCACGCTCGTTTGCCTCGACTAAATCGACGTTGTTATAGCCCGTTGCAAAAATGCCGATATATTTGAGATTTTTCGACGCGTTGAAAAGTTCTCTGTCGTATTTAGTTTTATTTATAAGCACCATATCGGCGTCTTTTACGGCGTTTTTTAAATCTTCGCCTTTTATCGAATTGAAAAATTCAACGTCGCCAAGCGAATAAAACGGAGTAAAATCCATATCGCCGTTTGTTAAGGTGTCCTTTTCTAAAATTACAACTTTTGCCATAAAGCGCCCCTATAAGTTGATTATTTGCAATAAAAACGAAAAATTGCAGTTGAGTTTTACCAGTCTTGCCTGTCGCTTATTTTTATATCGTCGTAATAGTCGAAATACCTACGCTTAAAATCTTCGTTTGAAGATTTTTTCTTTTTAGGTTTTTCGACTTTTTTTATCGGGGGATTGTTAGTTGTCGTGTTTTTCTTTTCTTGATTTTCCATAATTACCCCTTTGCAAGCCTTAAATAGACCATCAAAACTGCGATATCGGCAGGGTTTACGCCTGAAATTCTCGACGCTTGCCCTAAGTTTTCGGGCATAATTTTAGCGAGTTTTTCTTGCGCTTCAAGTCTAAGCCCTGAAATTTTATAGTAGTCGATATCCTTTGGAATTTTCTTCTCGTCGAGTTTTTTAGCCTTTTCTATCTGTTCGAGCCCTTTTTTTAGATAGCCTTCGTATTTTGCGTCGGTTTCAACCCTTTCTAAAATGTCGTAAGGGTAGTCTTTAAAAAGTCCGAAATATTCCATAATATCTTCAAGTGAAATATTTCTTTTAATCATATCCCTAACCGAAAGTCCGCCGTAAACGTCGCCCGTTGACTTGCTTTTAATAAATTCGGCAGTTTGCTTTGGGGAAAAGTTTACTGAAATCTCTTGGTTAAGTTTTTCAATTTGCTCTTGTCTTTGCAAAAACTTGGCGTATCTTTCGTCGCTTACAAGTCCCACGTCTCTTCCTATTTGAGTAAGACGGCTGTCGGCGTTGTCTTGACGGAGAAAAATTCTATATTCCGCCCTTGACGTCATCATTCTATACGGCTCGTCCGTACCTTTGGTTACCAAATCGTCGATTAAAACGCCTATATACGCTTGGTCGCGGGAGAGAATTAAAGGCTCTCTGCCCTTTAAATAATGGGACGCGTTAATGCCTGCCATAAGACCTTGCGCCGCCGCTTCTTCATAACCGCTCGTGCCGTTGATTTGACCTGCCGTAAAAAGACCGTTGACCTTTTTAAATTCAAGGCTTGCCTTTAAATCTAAACTGTCTATACAGTCGTATTCTATTGCGTATGCAAAACGCATAATTTTACAGTTTTCTAAGCCTTTAATCGACCTATACATTGCTATTTGCACGTCGTGGGGGAGAGAAGTTGACATTCCTTGAACGTAAATTTCGTTGGTGTTAGCCCCCTCCGGCTCTAAGAAAATCTGGTGTCTGTTTTTGTCTTTAAACCTTACGACCTTAGTCTCGATTGACGGGCAATATCTCGGGCCTGCGCTCAAAATATTGCCGTTATATAGTGGAGAACGGTCTAAGTTATCTAATATAATTTTATGAGTGTTTTCGTTAGTGTAAGTGATATAACAAGGCTCTTGCTTTTCGGGCACTCCGTCGGTCATAAACGAAAACGGATAAACCTTGGTTTCGCCTTCCTGAATTTCAAGTTTGGAAAAATCGATAGAGTTTCTATCGAGCCTTGCAGGCGTTCCCGTTTTAAATCTTCTTACGGTAAAGCCGAGTTCAATTAAGTTTTTAGTAAGTTGGTTTGCAGGAGCAAAGCCCGACGGACCTTCGTCTTTTACCCATTCGCCGGCAATTACTCGACTGCATAGGTAAACGCCCGTTGCAACTACTACCGTTTTACAGGGAATAACGCAGTTAAAAGATGTTTCAACCCCTGTTACTTTGCCGTTTTCGGTCAAAATTTTGGTGGCTTCGCATTGTATAATGCGTAGGTTTGGCGTGTTTTCAAGCGTTTGTTTCATAAGTCTATGATAAGCGTACTTATCCGACTGTGAGCGGAGCGATTGAACTGCCGACCCTTTACCCCTGTTTAACATTTTTATTTGGAGCATAGCCTTGTCGGCGTTTATGCCCATTTCACCGCCTAAAGCGTCAACTTCTCTAACTAAATGACCTTTGGCAGTTCCGCCGATTGACGGATTGCACGCCATATACGCGATATTGTCAAGGTTTACGGTTAAAAGAGCAGTTTTATGACCAAGCCTTGCAAGCGCCAAAGCAGATTCTACGCCCGCGTGCCCCGCGCCGATTATAACGGCGTCAAAATTTTCTTCTAAATATAAAGCCATAATTATTTCTTTAAAATAAGGTTCTTAAGGTCTTGTACTTCCGTTTGGATGCGTTGATTTTCTTTGATAAGTTCAGCAATTTTATCTCTTGCGTGAATAATAGTCGTATAGTCTCTACCACCTAAAGATTGACCTACCGTAACGAGCGGAATAGAAAGCATTTCAGTCATAAGATAAGCGCAAATTTGTCTTGGCTCAACTATGTCTTTATTTCTCTTTTTGCCCGTCAAATCGCTCCTTTGAATTTTATAAAAATTGCAAACTGCTTCGATTATCGTGTCGGTAGTAACGATTTCTTCTTTGCGTTCGCCAACGCTTTCAAGGAGCGCTTCTTTTGCAAGGTCGATTGAAATGGGGCGTTCGTGAAGCATTGACGCGAAAATTACTTTGTTTAACATTCCTTCAAGCGAACGCACGTCGCTATCCGATTTTTCAGCAAGGAAAAGGGCAACGTCGAGATTCAAAACGTACTTTCTCATCTCGGCTTTCTTTTGTAAAATGGCAATTTTGGTCTCGATATCAGGTGGGAGAACTTGCGCCATTAAACCGCCTTCAAATCTCGTCTTTAATCTATCGGATAAAAGTTCAATTTCCTTTGGATGACAGTCGGCAGACAAGACGATTTGCTTGTTTTGACCGTATAGTTCGTTAAAGGTATGGAAAAATTCTTCCTGCGTTGATTGTTTTTTAGCCAAAAATTGCACGTCGTCAATAATTAAAACGTCAACGTTGCGGTATTTGTTCCTAAAATCCATACCTTCTTGCGAGTATGCTTTACCTTGACGAAGATTAGTTATAAGGTCGCTTGCAAATTTTTCGCAAGTTGCGTACAAGACGTTAAGGAGTGGATTGTTAAGTTTTATGTGGTTTGCGATAGCGTGCATCATGTGCGTTTTGCCAAGCCCCGCGCCACCGTAAATAAAGAGTGGGTTATAACTGTTTCCGGGGTTTTCGGCAACTGCTTTTGCCGCAGCGTAAAGGTAGCGGTTGGAAGAACCAACCACGAAAGAATCGAAAGTATATTTAGGGTTAATCGGCGTCGATTCTATTTCGTCAGACGGCGACGCGAATCCCTTGCGTTTTAAATAGTCAACCTTGCTGTCGCCGACGTAAAGTTCAATGTCGGTAAGTCCCGTGTTGGTTCTTTTAAGCGCGTCGCGAATTTTATCGTGAAGCCTAGTGGCAACTTCGGACGCAAAGGTTTCCGAAACGGTTGCTAAAATAAGTTTCGTGCCGATTACGTCAACGGGTTTTAAGTTGACGATATAAGTGTTGTAGGATATCGGGCTTACCGATACTTGAAGTTCTTTTAGAGCCATATCCCAGTATAGTTTATAACTTTCCATCTTTCCCCCTTTCGCAACTAAAAATCTATAAATTTAGGCAGATTTTGTAGCCGACTCGGTTTTGTCTAATTAGTGGTTATCGTAAGCAATAAAAAGGGTAAAAAAAGGACTTTACGTTAGTAAAAAATAAAAATTTAAACTACATCAAAGCCCCAAAACACTTTACTATTTTTACTGCATTATATATAATTATATATATACGGTTTAAATCGTTTACCGTAAAAACGCTTTTAAAATTTGCGTGGTTATTAGATTATACTATAATAAATAAAAAAAATCAATCAATTTAAAGCAAGGCGATAAAATGCTTATAAAAAATCTTGAACTTACAAATTTCAGAAATTATTCTTCGTGCAGGTTTGAATACTCGGACGGGGTGAATGTAGTCAGCGGAGGCAACGCGCAAGGCAAAACTAACTCCGCGGAGGCTATATTTTTTCTGTGCACGGGCTATTCGCCAAGGGCTGTAAGGGAAAAACAAGTTATAAAGCACGGAGAAAGTTTTGCAAAAATTAAAGGCGTAGCGTCGTCAAATTACGGGGACGTTTCGGTAAGTATTGATTTTTTTGTGGATAAGAACAAAATAATTAAGGTAAACGAAGTCCCCGTCGGTAAAATCGGCGAACTTTTAGGTAATATAAATTCGGTGTTCTTTAACCCCGGTGAGTTAAAACTTATTCAAGAAGCGCCAGAAGACAGAAGAAGATTTTTAGACGTTGCGCTTTCGCAAATTTCAAGGGGCTATTTTTACGCTTTGCAAACTTATAAAAAGATTTTAGCGCAGAGAAATAATCTTTTAAAAAACGAAGACAGAGCGCTTATTTTCGACACTTTGCCCGTGTGGGATCAAAGCCTTGCAAGAGCGGGCGCAAGGATTATTTTCGAGCGTAACGAATATATCAAAATGCTCTCGCCGTTTGCAGGTTTTTGTCATGAAGAAGTTACGGGTGGCGGTGAAAATTTAACCGTAAAGGGCGACTATAAATACGAAGGAACGGAAGACGATATATATTCTCAGTTTTTATCCGCTTTAACCGAAAGGACGGAAAAGGATATCGAAACGGGCTACACTACGGTAGGTCCGCACCGCGACGATTTGAAAATTAAGGTAAACGGCATAGACGTAAGGGCTTACGGCTCGCAAGGGCAACAAAGAACGGCGTCAATCGCTTTAAAACTTGCCGAAACTGAAATTTTTAGGGAAAAATTCGGTGAATATCCCGTACTTATTTTGGACGACGCTATGAGCGAACTCGACAAAAAAAGAAGAACAAGGCTTATAGATTACGTTAAAAAAATGCAAACTATAATAACTTGTACCGAGCCTGAGTGCGTACCAAATTATCAAAATTATAATAATATAGAAGTGGAAAACGGAAATATATTATGACGATTTTTGAAATAGAAAAAACGATAGGTAAGACGCCTATAAAAAGGCTTGGGCAAACGAACCTTTTCGTAAAACTCGAAAGTTATAATAAAGCGGGCAGTATAAAGGATAGAACGGCGCTTTTTATGATAAAGGGCGCAATAGAAAAAGGGCTGATTTTAAAAGGTGGAACTTTTATTGAACCGACGAGTGGAAACACGGGCATAGGCATTGCGTATATTTGTCAAAAATTAGGCTATAAGTCGATTATCGTTATGCCAAAGGGCGTTACAAAAGAGAGAGTTGACCTTATTGAGTCTTACGGCGGACGCGTTGAAATAAGCGACGGCGACGGAATAAAAGGCGCTATAAGTTTAGCTGAAAAACTAAATGGAGAGATAGAAAATTCTTATCTTTTAGGGCAGTTTAAAAACCAAGATAATCCGCTTGCTCACCAAAAGACGACTGCGGTGGAGATAGACAATTATTTTAAAGGGGATATCGACGTTATAATCGCAGGCGTTGGCACGGGCGGAACTATAACGGGGCTTGGAAGATACTTTAAAAAGCAAAGCAAAAATAAAATAATTATCGGCGTTACTGCCGAGGGCTCGGCGATAGTAAATAACGGAATAGGTTGCCATCATAAAATTTTTGGCATAGGTTCTAATATAATTCCACAGGTGTTAGATAGGAGCGTTGTGGATATGATTTTGCCCGTTTCCGAAGAAGAAGCCTATTCTTCGGTAAAAGAAATATACCAAAAATACGGGTTAAAACTCGGCGTTTCGTCGGGAGCGTGTTACGCCGTAGCCAAAAAGACGGCGATTGTCTATCCAAAGAAAAAAATAATTTTTATTTCAGCCGACGGCTCTGATAGATACGAATCGTTAGGCATATATCAATAAATTTCACTAAAAAGGAGTAGTATATAATGAGTACTTGTAATCACGATTGTTCGTCTTGCAAAGAAAAATGCGACAAAAGTCAGTTTATGGCAACGCCAAAGCCGACTACTAAAATCGGCAAAATGATTGCCGTCGTTAGCGGAAAAGGTGGCGTTGGCAAGTCAATGGTTACCGACCTTTTGGCAGTAGGTACGCTTAGAAAAGGGTATAGGGTAGCCGTTTTAGACGCGGATATCACAGGCCCGTCAGTTCCGAAGGCGTTCGGCATAACCGAAAAGGCGTACGGCAATGAAGACGGCACGACTATTTATCCCGTATTGTCCGAGCAAGGCGTAAAACTTATGTCAATGAATTTACTTTTAGACGACGAAAATTCCCCAGTCGTTTGGCGTGGACCTGTAATTAGCGGAGCAGTAAAGCAGTTTTATACCGACGTTGAGTGGGAAGAAGTTGACTATATGTACGTAGATATGCCACCGGGAACGGGCGACGTTCCGCTTACCGTTTTTCAGTCGCTTCCTATCGACGGAATAGTGGTTGTTACAACTCCGCAAGATCTCGTTTCAATGATAGTTGAAAAAGCCGTAAAAATGGCTGAACTTATGAATATAAAAATTATCGGACTTGTAGAGAATATGAGTTACGTCGCTTGTCCATGTTGCGGAGAAAAGATTTACCCGTACGGCAAGAGCAAGTTAGAAGAGGTTGCGTCTAAATATTCTATTCCTGTTTTAGGCAGGCTTGCTATTGACGAGAAATTGTCTTTAGCGGTTGATAGCGGAAAGATTGAAGAAGTTGAAGGTGAGCCTTTAGAAGACGCAGTAACCGTGATAACAGCCCGTTAATCGACCTATGGACAGGCTTTTAAAGATTTCAAGTAAGGTTTTAACAGTCCTTTTTACCATTTCGGTGTTTATAATTACGGGGTTTATTGCTATAATGATTCCTGCAAATAGCAGGGCGTTTTACAACTGGCAATTTCAAAAGAAAGACTACTACGGCTATACGGCGTACGAATACGTAAAGTTAGAAAGGGTAAACCTAACCGACGAGTCTGCTATAAAATATTTAAGTGAAATGGAACTTGAAGATTTGGTTGACCTAATGCTAAGAACTATGCGTTACTGTATTTTTTTAGAAGACGAGTTAAACCCTGAGATTGACGGTGAAACCGTGCGAATTTTTCGTCAAGACGAGATTGACCACATGAAAGACGTAAAAGGCGTTTTCGGCGGTGGGATGATATTAGTTTTAATTTCAATTTTAGTAGTTGGCGTTTGTTTACCGCTCGGACTTATAAAAAAGAAAAGTTATTACGAAAATTGCCGAAAAGTCCCTATATACACTATTATAGGTATAGGTTGTTTTTTGGTTATTATAGCGTTGTTTGCCGTCTTTGCGTTTGATTTTGCGTTTGAAGTTTTTCATAGGATATTTTTTAGTGGAAACTACGCGTTTGAAAACGGCGTAATGATAGGAATGATAGGTGGAATTTTTTATGATTTAGCGCCGATTATAATTTTGCTTTGGGTAATTTTATTCGGTGGTTTTTCAGTCGGACTTTACTTTTATCACAAATGGTTAAAGAAAAAATTTAAATAGAAACCGCGCCCTACTGCAATCGCAGTAGGGCGCTAATCATTATACATAACGTAGTTCCCACCCCGTTGCTTTTTGCAACGGGGCGTAAGTATAAAGTTACGAAAATAGAAGTGGGCGACTGAATTTTCAGTCGCCCACTTTTTTTGTATACAGAAAACCCCCAGATAGTCTGGGGGTTCAAAAAAGGCTTATGCCGTTCCAACTTGTAAAAACACTCCGTTTAATTTATAATAAAAATGCGACCTGCCAGTTGCAAAAAAATAAATTAAACGGAGGAC
>JAFQMD010000017.1 GCA_017396365.1 Clostridia bacterium
TCAAGGTGTTCGCAATAAAATTGCTCGACTCATAGGTTTGAACCTACGGTCCGGTCGTAAATTGTAAATTTACTCCATTTGCTAAAAACGTGCGATTCAACGCACCTTTTCTTTACGCAAATTTACCCTCCGTGCGATTCTCGGCTTTAGCCTTGCGATTCTGCTACGGGTCGTAGGTTTAAATTCTTATTCTAGACATAGTAAAAAGACATATACCAAACGGTATATGTCTTTTTACTGCCTTCCACTCATAAAATAACTGTCACGTTAAAAAACATTTTAATTATTCAATCCTATAATTATATATTTCATCTATAGAAATATCAAATTCTTGCGTCTTTTTTATTATTTCGTCTATTGATTTTTTCCCCATAAACAATTCCGCACCAAAAAAAACTTCTTTTTTTCTTTCTTCCCGATAAAAAAACTCATTTAACATATTTATCCTGGAGCGTTTTAAAGAATTATAACAGCGAACTGAAAGCTCAAAATTTTCAATATCTGTCCATAAAAATCTTAAAATCTTATCTTTATATACTTGTTCGGCTAACTCTCTATCCTCAAATTCAACCATTTTTCCTTTTAAGCCATCTCCTATTCCTCTTCTTAAATCTATCCACTCTCCACCTTCAATTAAGAAAATGTACTTATTCTCTTTTGCCATAAGCACTATTTCTTTTTTATTCCCTCTAAAATCAAAAATTTTTTTACCTATCAAATTGTAAAAATCCATAATTCCATCCTTTATTGTTGTAAGTTAATAATATAGCTTCATATAGGCAATCGTTGATATTCTTCAATATTAAATATAATAACATTCAAAGGAACAGCTATCTAAAAAATGCCAACATAATATGTAACTACTCTCCCTTCCTTCACGTCACTATTTTGTCCACTTGATATAAATAATCATTGAAATAAAAAGCGAAATAGTCAACGATAAAAAGACCGACAACCATATCGGAAAATTCCATTTTCCAAAAGCACTGGCAAATAAATACATGCTTAATATCCAGATAAGCCCACAAATGCCAAATTTATCCTCGTCGTCCATCTTCACCCCCTATATTAGAAATCAAAAAAAGCGTTTTTTGCATATATTTCACAAACTTTTTTCATTTTATCAACTATAGGCAAAGCCTTGTCAATAGTTTCAGCATAGTTTGAAAAATATCCCGTATTAACAGGAATTTCATAAGCAATTCTTCTCGTGTTCTTATTTCTCGTTCCCTCAACCCACTTTAAGGGTACACCTACCATTGCTTCAAGATCTTTTTTATTTCTCTCGAATATACTAAATAAAGCCAAATCGGTACGAACATATATATTTATTCTCACCTTTTGCTCTCTTACTAAAAAATCTATAGACAGTGCATTATCCACAAAACTTTGTTTTTTGTTTACAACAGCCCAATAAGTTACTTCCCCACCTTTTTCATACAATATTGAAAAAGGCTCTCCGTTTTCTATCAATTTCTCGTCAAAAGTTTTCCAAAATTTTCTTTGTTCTGATTTCACGTCAATTCTCATAATCTTTCTCCTTCAAATTTTTATTCTCTTATAATTTGTTCAATCGTATAATCTAATTGCTCTGCTCTTTTAATAAAATTAGATATATTCAAAACTCCCCATTGTGAACATACCATCATATTTCCATCAATCAATTGCAAAATCTCATCTTCTTTTGCAAAAAACCTAACTTGATAATCTTTTCGTTGCATTGCAATATTTTCATATTCCACAACACCAATAGAGCCTTGCAATGATTTATCAAAAACCGTTTTCAACTCATTACAAGTTATTGCTTGATTTTTTGAAACGTAATCTTTAACAACGGCTAATACAAGTTTATTTTTCAAATACACGTTACCGTTAAACATATATCTCGTTTTATCTCGTTGTACGGGACGCTCTTCAACAAACGCTTCTTTTGGAAACACTTCACTCGAAATTTTTTCCTTTTTCAAAAGTTCTACTTCTTTTTCAAGTTTTACAATGCGGTTAAGCATATCTAAAATTAATTCGTTGTACTCCATTTCAACCTCCTTGCCTATATTATATAAGTAAGACAGCTAATTGTCAAGTGTTTTTTAATGTTATTTTATGATATTTAATATTATTTTTGCAATTTTTATGTTCAAGTCCCGTCGTGGGAGTGTAAAATGTTGTACTTTATCTAAGTTAGTTATTAAAAAAGTCAAACGGCGTTTTTAGGAATTTTAAGAGCCTAATCACGCCGTTTTTGATTTCGCATTATCAAAATTTTATCAAAATAATCAAAAAGGGCTTAAAAAACCCTAAAAATACAAAAAAAGAAGTGAAATCGTCGTTAAACAAATTTCACTTACTTTGGGCTCACCTAGCCTATTGCTAATTGAATACTTATTTTTTACCTTAAAAATCTATTATACTATTAAATTTTTATTTCGTTACTAAATAACGTATATAATACTATTTAAACGGTATAAGCATATAAAAACTATATAAAACGTTTAAGATTGCTCGCAGTACCGTTTACGATATGCGCCCCAAAAGATAGACAAACTTTTGGGGCGCATACTAAATTTGCAAATATTTTATTCTATTGTAATTATAAATTTAACATAGACTCCTGTTCTTTCAGTACGCCGTTTTCGTAAATTAACGTCTTAACTTCAAACTTGCCTAACGCAAGGCGTAACGATTGACCAAAGACTGTACAATCACACGTAGTTTCTTCCTTGTAATTGTTTATAAGTCGTACCATATACGTATTATCAGCAACTTTTCTAAGCGCGGAAAGAGAAATATTAGTGTTAGAAAGATTAACAGGACTCTTCTCTCTCTTTTCACCGTTGCCATGAGGATAAAAGTTTAGAGCGTAAGGCTTTTGCGTAAACGCCGTCGCCTTTCTTTCTAATTCTTCTTCTTTACATACTTCCAAACGGAAGGTAAATTCATGCCTACCCAAATCGATATAATATTGGAATCTTTGCTCGTCAATAATAGGCAAATCATCAACGGGATGAGCGCAATAAACCGAACCGTTCAAAAGGGTGATATATAACTTTCCATTTTCAACAGAACAACCGTAAGCGCCGTCTTTGAAGATTGCCAACACACTACCGTCTTTCTCTACGCCGACAAAGCGTTGAGAACATTCTTCCGTGTTTTGTCCGTATTCTTGCGTACCGAATGCCGTTTGACCGATAAAGCGACCAATCTCTTTTACGGGTATTTCAAGTTTCAAGCCTTTTCCTTCGTCGTTCCAGTACACGTTTACAGTTACGTCGATATAATCAAAATCTTTATACAGCGTGTACGCCACTCGAACGTCCGATTTACCCGTATCGTAGATACTTTCAATCTTGGTCAACAAGTCACCGCGTTCAACCACACGCAAAGCAGTTTTCACCTTTGCTTGACGGTAATTCGCGCCTAGCGTTTTCATGTGCCAACCCCAAGGGTCGGGATTATCGTCAAAGACAATCGGAGTAAAGGCGCCGCCCTTCAAATATTCGTTACCCCCTACAATATACGAATTCAATCCGCCGTTTTCAGTTTCAAACACCGCTTTCACGCCGTTATTGTTTACAAAATCCGTTTGAACACTTCTATCAAGGTATTTTCTTGCGCCCCTACGAACTTCAACGTCAAAACGCGTAATTGCCAAAGGATTTAATTCTGATTTAATCGCAAGACGCTTGCTTCTGTCCATATTGATACAAGAAGACTCTTTTACGATTTGGAACGGCACGTCTTTACCGTCTTTTTTGACCGAGAATTCGTAGCCTTCCGTTTCTGAAATAATAGGATCTAACAAGAAAAAGTCGCCGCTAAAGATTTGTTCTTCCGCATGGGGATTAGGGTTATATACGAAAATGGGATAGTCGCCAGGCTTAGCCTTTGAATAATCTGCGCAAAGCGACATAAACGCTTTTGAAAACTCTTTATCGAGAAGTTCTAAGGCGTAATCCGCTTTTTGCAAACTACTCTTCTCGCCTTCTATAATGCAAGTGCCTGATAAAATGTCGTGAAATTGTATTGCCGCCATTTTCTTTTGCGCGTCTGCAAATGTCTCTAAATTGTATTTATACAGCCCTAATTTGTCCGCATAGGCGCAAATTTTTTCGGCAAATAAAAGTTTATTTTCAAGTTCTGCATATTTTCTCTTTAAGCGCGCAATAGAAGAATAGCATTTGATAAAGCAAGGTTGTAGCGCTGAATCAAAATCCGCTTCGGGATTTACTTTGCCAAAGAACGTCTCAGGCGTGCTATGATAAACAGAAACACCGTTTGCCTTTTGCTCTTCTACAAAGCCTTTGATTTCCGTCAAATCCTTTCTAGACGCGCCACCGCCGTGGTTACCAACCCCCCACAATGCAAACGCAATTTCTTCCTTTTCCCAAGGCTTCATTTTGCGTTTTATGGCATTAACCGCATTGCCAAGTTCCGAACAATAAATAGTTGCATCTTGAAAGCGTGCCGCTTTTACTTTACTGCCGTCGAAACCAATCCAGTTAAACACCATCTTAGGCAATTCAAAAATCCAGTCCATAGGACGGCAGAAGATATACCCTTCATAACCGCATTTGTTCAAGATTTGCACTAAGCCTTGCGTATGCCCGAAAGAGTCGAAATTTACGGCAACGGTAGGTCTTTTGCCAAATTTTTCTTTAAAATAGGTCAAACCACTTTCAATTTGTCGAACAAAACCTTCGCCACTGGGAACGTTACAGTCAGGCTGTACGTACCATCCGCCCATAATATGCCATTTACCTACTTTTACAAGTTCTTGAATACGCTTAAACAATTTCGGCTCGTACTCTTCGATATATTCATACAAAAGCGCTTCATTGTGACAAAAAATATAATCGTATTGGTCGGCAAGTTCTACGGCAGAATAAAAGGTAGCAAGCGCCGCCGTTGCGCCCTCGTTCCAATCCCATTGCCACACGGGATCTAAATGCGCATTACAAATTAAATGTAATTCTTTCATAGTTGCTTTATCCTTATCGTTAATAATCCTTTTGCATTTTAAACTTTTTCGTAATATTTAATAAAATCGTTATTTCTCAACTACTTTTACCTTCAACGTTAGGGATGCGACTTGATTTTCATAGGTTGCGCGAATTAAAACAGTCGCCTCGCCAACCTTCTTGCCTACCATTTTATTCCCTTCAACTTGAACGATATCCGTTTGTGTGATTTCATATTCCACCTGAGCGTCGGTGACAACCGAATCACCCAGCCTTACAATTTCATTTATCGCAAGAGAATCGCCTACGTACAGCGTAACCGATTCCCCCTCGTAAGGTACGGAGATAGACAGCAAAGGCATAGCCTGCGGTGAAACGATCTTTACTAAACACATTACCCTTTCGCCCGCAAATTCAGCATAGCAAATGGTTTGCCCCTCTGCAAGAGCCGTAATTACGCCGTCGTCGGAAACCGTTGCTAAATTTTCATCACGAATCGACCAAAAGATAAACACGTTCTTCTTTGTCGTTTCAACTTCTAATTGAACGGATTCACCTATCGATATAGTGATTTCGTTTTGTACAAAGGCAATAGTACCATTTTTCCCTTCGCTAGACAAGGAAGTATCATCCTTGCCTTTTCCGCAAGAGAAGAAACACAGTAAGCACATAAGCGCCATTATAACGCATAATAATCTTTTCATAATTTCTCCTCCTTAATCAAGCATATCGCCGAAGCCAACGCCTTCCATGATTTCAGAAAGTTTAAACAGATTTACGTAATATTTTAACTCGGCTCTCATTTGTTCAATCTCTTCTGCAGAATAGTAAGAGGAAAGCACCGTCATTTTAATATAAATAGACGATAAACGTTCTTTCATGATTCTGTTCTTTAAGGATTCGTATAATCTTGGATTTGTCGTTTCGTATTTTTTAATACTGTTTAACGCTTTATCAAAAACTTTATCGATTTTGTCAATAACGGGTTGAGTCCATAAATCTTTACTATTTATATCCCCGTAAATACCGCCCGATTCGGGACTAACGACGTTTTGATAATAGGCATATCTGTCTCGCATAATTTGATAATATTCATAGAGATATGCCGATGCGTCTTTATAATATGCAGACATAAATTTACGAACTAATTCATCGTAAGAAAGGCTTAAATCCCACATAAGAGAAGATTCTACGTAAGATCTCATTTCTTGAAAACACGTAGTATAAGAATCCGCCGCCTGAGAAGAAATACATGCTACGCCAAGGTTTTTACACATTTCGTACATACCTTTTACAGTACCGAAATTGTTGAAGTTAATGAAATAATTACGGAAGTTTATATCGTAAAGATACATAATCAACTGACCGTTCGCTATTGCGCTCCATTCCTTCAAATTCTTATATACGCTTGCATTTTTTGGACTATCAATTTGAAATGCAAAGTTAGCGTAGATAGGCGTGTAAAAAATATACAAATCTTTTTCAGGGATAACTTTATCGCTATACTCAACAATTTCTCCGCTTTCCGTCGTTTTTACGGGCGCTTCTTCTGTAGCGTAATACGCGTAAATAATATATTTAACACGTCTTCCGGGCTGATTTTTATTAAGCCAAGCATTTGCAAGTCTGATAACGTTATTTACAAACGAAACATGCAATCCCGCTGGGTTTCCCGCATATTCGCGTATAGCCGCAGCGCACCTTTCGCAATCGCAATAACTGATGTTATCTTCTTGACCAAACATAAAATATTGCGCGTCGGGATATTTTTGGAAGAATTCGATAAACCGCTCCGCAGCTACTCTCTCTAACGTTTCACCACCA
This sequence comes from Clostridia bacterium, assembly GCA_017396365.1. Lineage (GTDB taxonomy): Bacteria > Bacillota > Clostridia > Christensenellales > Borkfalkiaceae > UBA10281. Next base: position 6,783 of record JAFQMD010000017.1, read on the forward strand.
GTCCAGCAAAGTTGAAGATTTTTAGTTCCGTAGTTACTAAACCAGTCGGGATGGTGCTGTTGATAGGTTATATCGTTTCCACAACCGTCTAATCCGCACGTACATTGCGCGTCTGGATTAACGTATTGAGACGCCTGTCCGTGCCCCCACGTTATCAAGCCAAACGCAGAACTTGGCGACATCATACGATAACGCCTTACGGTATCTCTATCGTCACGAAGATCCGCCTTCGGCAACATACGCATTTCAAAGGTTGGGTTGACCGAATATCCTGAATATTTCAATAACGGAATATCTTTCGTTTCTTCATAATAAATTTCGTCCGCAGCAAAAAACTCGTACCCTATCGTATCGTTTAAAAAATCGTAAGAGCCGTAAAGAACGCCCGTGCTACTTGTATAATCAGGGCAAGATATATAAACGTTTTTATCTACAGTTTTTATATAATATCCCGAATCAACGATGTCATCTGCTGACAATTCTATTCTTACGTTCTCATCCCACAAGAAAGTGTGTCCTAACGAAATAACTCGATTAGAATTTTTAAGTTCTTCCTCAGTTACGATAGGGATAGCATTTCCCGTCGCTTTTTTAAGATTATCTGCAAGTTCATTCGCAGCAAAACTTTCATAAAAGTTTGCATCGTCACGAATTAAAATGCTATATTCGCTAACGCCTCCAAGGTACAAATATTCTCCTTCGACAACGGTTACCGAAGGTTTGTCCCCTGCTCCGCTTTCCTCTTGCTTTTTTGAACAAGCAAATGACGTTAACAGTAAGGTGGAACACAACGTCAAAGCGATATATTTTAAAATATTCTTTTTCATCATCTATCCTCCTTATTTGACAAAGAATTCAATTTCTTTGATGGTAGTATTGTAGTACTCGTCGTATGCCACGATACGCAATACGTAGCGTCCTTTTTGCAACGCAACGAAAGTATCGGCGCTTGCTTTAAATTCTTTCTCATAAAGTTCGCTATCCGACGTCAAGAAAGAGGTTATTTTGCCATTTTCATAATATTGAAGTAAACGCATTTCGTTATTCGGCAAAATCAAAGTTACTTGAACGTAACAGTTTTCCCCATTATCACTTACGGTATATGAAGGAACTTTTATTTTACTACCAACCTTATATTCTTCTTTTAAATTATTTTTCACTTCCAACGTAGGCGCAGTTTCGTCGTTTACGAGGATGGTATAAGGAACGCTCGTCTTATTGCCGTTCGTATCCTCTGCATAATACGTTACTAAATAGTAACCTGCTTTATCTAAATTAAACTCTATCGGTTTGGTTGCGTCACCACCGCCAAGAATTTCGCCAGAAGGAGTTTTAACCGTTATTGTAAACTTTCTTATCTGACCTAAAACGTCGTACGCCTTTGCAGTAGGAATCTTTGCCTTTTCTCCTAATTTTTGACGGAGTAATACATCTTCGTCCAATAAAATCGTCGGTTTAATTTCGTCCAAGGCTTTATCGATACTACTCTTATTATATCCCATAGTTTGATTGCCTATTTGCGTTAAGGAAATGGAAGATTGTCCATTTACACCCTCAAAATCAATACTCCAATAGATCGTATCTGAAAAACCTTCAAACTTTTCTCCGTTGTCGTACGAAGAAATCTGAATAAGCGCAATACCACTAGTATCAATAATTTCCCTAGCATCGCTCGACAATGCAAAGGTTAAAATTTCTTTACTCGTAGCATAATAGAGTCTATTTCCTCCGTTATTTAATTTCATAAACCAAGAATTTTCTTCCTTGTTATAGAAAAGACGTAAGGTAACTGAGCGGTTTACGTTCGCTACGTCCGTCAACGTAAATATCATTGAATCAAAATTAGTCGTTTCCGAAAGATATGAAAACGCCAATCTAAAATCGTGTGAGGATAACGGATTGATAAATTTTGCGCTGCCGTCTTGATTAAAACTAAATTTCACGTGCGTTTTTTCATCAGTAATTTGAAGTTCGTTTTCAACGTAAAAATACTTGCTTTTATACTTTCCATACTCAGTATCTACGACTGAAATAGTTTGTTGCCATTCAGTTTCGCCAGATTTACCCGTAGCAACGTATTTTATTTCCATATCCTCGCCTTTCGCAACGAAAGAATTTTCAACCAACTCGCCATTTACGTAAACTTTACAAGGCACTTGTAAAATTTGACCGTTTACCGTTTCTATAACGAAAGGATTCGGCAATTCATAAGTAAAACCCTTTATCAAAACACTGTCAAACGAAGGCTCTTCAATAAATTTCGGCTTATCTACAGACTTTGCGCGCACGGTTATAACGCCATATCCGACGTTACCCAAGTAATCTGTTACGCTGTAAACGACTTTATAATCACCAAGAACGGTAAGTTGTAAAGACTCTTCAGCGTCCACTTTTTTACCGTTAGGGTCGTAAACGGCGCGTTCCACGTTCAAATCACCACAACCACCGAACGCATATATCTGCGACTCAGTTGGTATAGTAACGGTTTGATACGCATCAAATTCCATATTCGGTTGTTCAATAGCAATATAAATATTAGGAATAGTCTTTTTAGCCTTTATCGTAAAGACTTTTTGATTTTCGTTACCCGAATAATCTTCCGCGCGGTAAACAAGTTGATAATCACCTTCGTATTTTACAAAAAAACTCTCCCCGTCGTTTTCAATGGTAATCTTTTGTCCTCGACTATCAACGTAATATACGAAAACGTCCGTTTTTACTTGCTTATCAAGAGAATCTTTTGCTACGAATGGGAAAATCGGAAAGTCTTTGCCTACCTCTGCGATTGGCAACGCCTTCGATTCATCAACGTCCACTAAAATTTGTGGCGCTACATTATCTACAATTTCGTCCGAAAAATCTAAATCTCCAAAAGATTTTATCAAAACCTTTCCTTCTGATTTAGAAAAATAATCTGCAGTAATTGTAACCGTTACTTCATCAGACTTAAAACCACCCCAAGGATTGGTCTTATAATGAGCAGGGTCATCTAAATCGTTGACTAAAATATTAGTCTTATCCTCGTTAGAATAAGGTCCGCAATAAACAATCTTCTCTTTATGATCAATCGCTACTGTCAAAGAATTCTCCGATATCGTAAGCGAATCACGAGATGCGCCCTTACGCCCCAACGCGCGGAAACTATGTTCTACCGATGCGCCGTATTGATTATTGCTATGGAAACGTTCTCCCTCGTAACCGCCTGCTATCTGTCCGTTTGCACCTGCTTGCACGTACGAAACCTGACCGTTGCCGTCTTCCGTGTTGGAAGTAATAACCAACACTGTCACGTAGTTAGCCTCATCTTCAGCGTCGGCAATACAAATCTTCAACCTCTCAAAATCAATTTCGTTGAACACGCTTGGCATTACGATTAAATCGAGAATATTGTAGTCCCTATTTAAATTAGAAGTTTTTACAGTCGAATTAAAGGTGATTTTCTGTCCTGCTTTAAACGTAACGATAGCGCCGTAAGTCTCTTCCTTAATTTTGTAAGGACTTTCCACTTGGTATTTTCCATAGTCAATTTCCATCCCATCTTCTGCAGAGATAAGGTCATTCGGCATACGAGAAACCATATAATAACTCGTTTCCTCCACTCTATGACCGTCTACCACTGCATAATAGGTCACTCTATATCTACCCGCCTGATCTAGTACGACTTTATCTCCGCCGTACACACCGCCGCTAGGATAAACAACTTCTAAACCTTCCGCTCTCACGCTTGCGCCACCACAAGCAATCTCGTATTCCTCTGCTTTTATCACTTCGCCTACGTGCTTGTCATACACGACACTCGTTGCCGACGCCGTATTATGAGTAAATGTAAACGATATGATAAAAAGTAAGACGAAAGCGATTGCAAAAAAGGTATAACGAAGGTTTCTTTTACATATTGTCTTCATTTATCCTTTTACTCCTCCAACTGATAAGTTTACGTTTAGTTTTTTGTTAAAGATTGCGTAGAATATTACGATTGGTAACGCCATAAGGCATATTCCCGCTAATCTCGTAGGTGTATTCGCTATTTCCACAATAGGTGTGTTTTGGAATTTGTACATACCGTAAGCAGCTACCGGATACGAAGGGATATAAACCATAGGTATTTGGAAATCGTTCCAAAATGATATAAACGCCAACACAAATACCGTAGATACCGTACCCATTGCGAGTGGCACGATTATTTTTAACATAATCGAAAAAGGCCTTGCTCCGTCTATTTTTGCCGCCTCGGTGTAATCTTTAGGAATCATCTTAAACTGCGCAAAGAATATTAAAAAATAAGTATTAAGGAAACTTCCTCTCATAATCCATATTCCAGGAAAAGTATCAAAAATATTCAAACTGGTCGCCACTGCTATTTCACTTGGCATAGAACCGACGATTGGCAACGCCATAGTCACTAATACGAAAGCGTATATATAATTTGAAAACTTGTACCTAAATCTTGCAGTAGCGTACCCCATCACGAGTGAAACAACCGTAACGGACGTCGCGCATCCAAACGAATACAGAAAAGAGTTAAGAAATTGCTGGAATATATCGTACTGCACCGTATACATTTCTTCCTGAACTTCGACGTAGAAATATTGAAACGCCATTTTGTAGTTGTTTAAAGAAATGCCCGTTTTAGGTAACCATAGTTTATTACCTACTATCAAACCCGCCTCTTCGTAAAGTTCGTATTCCGCGTTGGTCTTTACGGTTGTCATTATCGTCCAAAATAATGAAATGCACATAGTAAGCATATAGATAGCCAGCAATACTGCAATCGCTATCGCAAAAACGTTTACGGATGACCTTTTAACCGCTTTTATTTTAACGTTTTGATCCATTATGCTTCCTCCTTTCCGGTTAACAACCTACGCGCAAGCAATGTCAACGGGAACGCTATCAACGTACAAATAATACCCAACGCGCTGGCATAAGGATACATAGTTTTTCCGTTGCCCTCTTTATTGACAAGTTCAAATAAGTAGTAGCCGATGGTATAATTTGAATACGACACGTTATCTCCAAAGAAAGCATACAAATTCGCTTGATTTGTAAATAACGTTGCAACGTTTGCAATAACGAAAGTTGCAACTGTCGGTAAAATAATCGGAACGACGATAGAAATGAATTCTCTTATACAGGAAACGCCGTCCACCTTACCTGCTTCTAAAATCTCAGGAGCGATTTGATCCATCGCACCGGTATAAATCAATATTTGCGAGCCAAAACATACCCATACGTTATAAAATAGAATAGTTGGCATCAAAGAATCTTTACCTATTAACAAAGGAGTTACAGTTTTACCTGTAAAATGTAAAATGTATCCAGGTATTGCATCGTTAACGAAGAATTTAAAAACGATAACTAATAAAATAGACGGTAAAACAGAGGGCAAGAAAAGGAAAAACTTAAACGTTTTACTAAGCACCCATTTTTTAAAGATATAATACGAAAACACAATTGATAAGAACGTACCTAGCACACAGGTAAACAGCCAAACTATAAATGAGTTTTTAAACGCATCTATAATTATGGAAGTCTGCGTCAGTTCTTTCCAAAACAATGAAAAATTCGCGCCGAAATCCCAATAAAACGTCTTACTCATCTTATCGTAACTCTTAAACGCCATCAAAACACTGTTAAAGTTGACGTAAAAATAAAAAATTGCGATCTGTAAAAGTGGTAAGGCAATAATGCAACAGTAAAAAATCAGTTCGTCTTTATCACCTAGTTTTTTTCTATTAGCTTCTTTCATTTGCTATGCTCCTCTTTATCTTCTCACTTTAAACTACTCCACATCAACTTTTGATAAGTATATAAGCCGTTAAAATACTCCTTAGCATCTGCAGTTCCGTTTTTGAAAGCGTCAAACGGATTATTTAACGTTACGCCCTCTACTGAAGAATTCATAAACCATGCCGATTCGGTAAATGCCGCAGAGTTATTGATAACCATTTGCAAAGACGAATACGGATATACAACATTCGCTTGCTTTCTCATTTTTATCAATTCTTTTCCAAAGTAAGTTGCAGTTTTTGCATCCTCGCTTGTTACTTCGTATTTTAACGATCTAGAAATAGAGGTTTTTGCATTAAATTTAGACATTTCCGCGTCCGTGTGTAAGAAACGCATAAATTCTTTCGCAAGCTCCATATTTTGAGCATTCTTGTTAATAAAACCAAATGATCTGTTTGCTGATAACATAGTTTGAGGTCCAGCCAAACTAGCGTTTACCTTTGGCATAGGCAAAAAGCCAAAACGTCTGCTTTCTTTCTTTTCACCACGTTGAGTTTCCAAGTCGGTAAAAGTTGGAGTTGCTTCGTTTTCCCACCAAATGCCTTCAACTAACATCGCGTAGCGTTCGCTCATATATTTACTCTTTATAAACTCTGATTGAGCTACCGTGTAATCAAATGCGTTCCAAATACCACCTATATATTTAACGGTGCCGAATATATCTTCTTGCATCTTCAAAGCGTAATATTTTCCCGCTTGTCTTTGCAACTCGTATCCATTTTTTTGGGTAATCACCACTTCTTCCGTAACGACCGTGCCGTTATCTTTAATTTCTTTTACAAGTTTGGCTTTTCCGTCAAAGGTGTAGTTTAAACGGAATGCGTCGTAGCCCTCGTAATCTACAATAAAAGCGCGACATGCTTTACTTACGTAATCGTTATAACTTCCTGAATAGCAGAACGGAATGTAACTTTTAGCTACAATTTGATCAAGCAAAGCCTTAAACTGATCGTAGGTTGCAGGAAGACCATCGTCATAAGTTCCGTGTACACCGTCTGGTCCGTTGGCTTTATTTTTTTGAAAGGTTTCTCTTTGGGACTCATCTCTCAATGCTAAAAAATCCCCTTCTTTGTCATAGTAAAAACCTTCTTCTTCAAACAAATCAACGTCATAAACAAAGCCGTAAAACGCATCGTAGAATGGCACCATATAGTATTTGCCGTCCTTTGCGGTAAGGAAAGATTTAAAAGACGTGTCTAACTTGTCTTCTATCGTACCGGTTTCACCGTACTGGGATAAAGATCCCGTTATAACGTCAGAAATATCCGCTACTTTATTAGCGTTAACGAATTCGTAATAGTCAACGCCTTCGGTAAAATAAATGTCCTTTGTCAACGCGCTAGTTGAAAGATTTTGACCGGTGTAGATATGTTTATCTTTATCTACACTAATTTTAACGCCTTTTCTGCCCTCTTCAAAATGGGTTGCATTTTCATATTTTTTCTCAAAGCGTCTTGCAGCGTCTTCAAGCCATTGATAGCCAACGCCACCGTTATAAGTTGCAACGCTAATGTTCGCTTTCGTTGGGTCATAGCCATCGTCTTTTTTAATCTTTTTTCCACAACTACTGAATGAACCTATCGCTATTACCGACATTAAAAGAGTTGCAATAACTGCGCATATTTTTTTATTTTTCATCTTGTTTACCCTTCCTTTTTTTTATGATTATTATAAAGACGACAACAGCGCAAATTACCAAAGCGCCGCCAACCGAGCCAAGTATTATTGCTAATATACGCCCGCCGTCTGTGGGGTTTTCTTCAGAACCTTTCTCTCCTTCCGAATCACCATCGTTTTCTTGTCGCTCTTCTTCCTCCCACTGCGCTTGAGTTTTCAATTCGCTTATAAGCGTAGTATACGACAATACTGCGCCGTCAACCGCATCTTTAGTCGTTGCATTTTCAATTTGCAATTTTGCTTCTTGCACGAAAATAGCACCTTGCGCGCGCTCTTGCTCACGATATAGTGTTTCAACGAAAGAATTTTCAACTTTTTTGATTGCCTCTTGTTGATAAGCCGAAAAATCTGCCCGTTCCACCTTCGTCAATACATTGCCAACTTCAAAATCAACACTGACAACGAACGCCTCTACTTCGTCTAAACTCATAAGCGAATCTATAATCTCCACGCATTCACTTTGCATGGAAAGAATTTTATTCCAGTCTTCCGTTTCATATTCGGCTTGATTTAATAGGCTAAAAAACGTAGAGAGTTCTGTCTTAGCCATTGTTTTCTTATCCGCCAAATCTTGATAATCGGATAAGGTCATAATTTTATCTAACTCAGCATAAAACGCCGAGAGTTCATCTTCTATCGCAAACCCTGTAAAACTCATATTTAACGCTTCGCACGTTTTTTCTACCAAAGTTCTAACTTCAGAGCGCTCCTTTTCAGCATAAACGCTATCGTCGACATCTTGCACTTCCTTAATAGCATCGTTACGTTTTTGCGCAATCTCGTAGGATAATACCTGAAAAGCAGAACCGTCGTAATAAAAAGCCACGTCTTGCGTAGTACGATACATAACGGGCGTGCCCTGACAACCGTTTTTTACGTACTCTGCGCTTGGAAAAGTCGTACCCGCAGGAATGGATATCGTAAATCCAAACGTCAAACGGGCTAACGAAGATCTATGCGCTACGGAATTTGCAAATTGCGAAACGGGCAACGAATTGTTTCCCGACGAAGGATCCTTACCTGCAGACCAATACGCATATAACTGTGTAAATCTTATCTCCTCTTTGTTCATTGAAGGAAAATTCGCCCAATACGTTAGTTCTGTCTCAATATATTTTGCATATCTGGCAGAAACCGAAGTCCCAGCGAAATCTCCTTCCCAGTTTTCAAAATCGTCGTAATCGCTTTCCGTCAATTTAAAACCGAAAAATACGCACGTAGGGTGTTGCACAAAAGCAATCCCAGCCACTTCCGAATCAATATAAGTAATCTCATTTTCATCCGTCGTTGCGCTCGCTGTAAAACATGAAAAACCAAAGCCTATAAATGCTAAAACTAAGGTCAAAAATATCGTATACAAAACAAGTGTTTTTGTCTGTATTCTCTTTAATAATTTCATAATCTTTCCTAATTTAACACGTCTATATACCTTAATATAGGGACAAAGTGCTTGCCCCTATATTAATTATTAAGACTTATCTTTCTTCTTTCTTTCTACGGATTACCGACACAACGCCTACTAATCCTAAAATAGCAGTTAAGCCAAACGTTCCCACAGAGCCAGCGCAGCCTGAAGCGGGTTCTAACTTTTCTACCTTTTCTACTTTTGATTTGAATTCTGCTATTGCAGTATCAAGTTCTTCGTTCGTCGTAGCGCTATCGATAGCCGCCAAAACTTCTTCCATATAGCCACTGATACTCTCTTCAGCTTCTTCTGAATATAAACTGTGGTCTATAGCGTTGTAATAATCACGAACTTCTTCTTTTGCGACAGTTTTAGCAGTCTTAACCTTATCAATTTCCTTTTTAGCGTTAGCTACGATTTCGTCAATTGCGGTTTTGTTACCAATTGCAAGGTCAATATCACCGTTTGCTTTCGTAATAATCGCTTGAATTTCAGTCCATTGAGCATCGCGATAATCGCCTTGGTTCTTATATGAGGCAAGGTCTGATTTTGCGCTTGCAACTACGGCGTCTTCTGCATCTCTTTGCGCGCTAGTCTTAACTGCATCCATTTCGGCTTTGGCATTTTCTACCACCGCGCTAATTCCCGTTACAGATTCACATGCATCAATTTCATTCTTTGCCCTTTCGAGAATTGCTTGAATAGTTGCCCAGTCTTCCTCGCGATAGTCGCTTTCGCTCTTATAACTTGCAAGATCATCCTTTGCGTCTTGACTTGCTTCGTTGAAGATTGCGTCTGATTCTTCTTTGGTTAAAACTTCGTCCATCTTTGCTTTCACGGATTCTACGATAGACGCAATTTCTTCGCTCGTCATTGCAGCGTTTATGCTTGCCTTACCTTCTTCGATAATCGTATCAAAAGAATTCCATTCCGCATCATAATAATCGTCTTGTACGAAATTAGTCTTATATTCTTCCAACTCTGCGCAAGCAGATTCTTTCGCTATGTCGAGTCTACTCTTCCATACCGAATTTACAAAAACGAATTCGCTTTCAGTAATAACGTACGCCGTCGCCGTATCTAAGTTACGGAAAGTTCCGCCAATTTTTAAAACTGCGCCTTCTTCTACAACCTTACCGGTTAAACCAATATATATATTTCCGTCAGGTGATTTGATATCGTTTGTAACTACTTGTTCGCCGTTCAACGTGATACCGATACCGCTATCGCCAAGGAATATAAATCTATAATCCCAACTTGTTATAGGTAAAACCTCGCCGTTTACCGTGGTTACGTAAACTGCAGCCGTGGTAGAAGAATCCGACAAAATTCTCATTGCGCCAAGTTCGTAAGTGGTATATTCCACGTATTTTTCCCACGTGTAACCGTTCCACACCATCTTGCTTTCTTCGATAACGTATATGGTAGCGTGCTTGGTATTTTTAAACGTACCGCAAATGCTAACCTCGTCACCTGCCTTTATATTAGAAAGACCGAACCAAAGACCGCCTTCCGTACTCTTCATTTCAAACGAAGAGAGTTCTTCACCGTTTACTTTCACACCGTACCCACTTTCGAGTTTAAACGCCGAGTCCCAATCTTGTACTGGCAACGCGATAGCGCCTTGCGTATACAAATGGTCGGGTCTTGCGCTTACCGCGCCAAACGTCGAACTGTTCGTATTAGGCTCAATCACCCCAAGTTCATACTCTGTATATACCGTTTCGTCAATCGCTTCCCATTCAGTGCCCGTCCAAGTAAACTTCGTTTCTGGGATAACGTATCTTATTGCTAAATCAGCGTTAGAGAATACACCGCCGATAGAAACCACGTCGTCAACGTTTACACCTGCAAATTGGAAATATAAACCGCCGCTTGTATCTTGTACCGCATTTGCCTTGTTGCCCTTAAGTTCAGCCGTTTCGCCGTTTACCTTAAATCCTTCGCCACTTTCATAAACAAACCACGGCCAATTGCTTACGTTTGCGCCACCTAACATAGTTAATGACAAAACGTTGTTTGCGCAGTACGCGCCGCCTTCCAAACTCGTTGCCGCTACTTGCAAGTTGCTAACAGTATATTCCGTATATTCTACAGGTGGCTGGTATGCCACCCAACCCGAACCGTTCCACTGGAAATAGTAGTCCTTTGCAATAACATATTTCGTTGCTCTCTCATCGTTTACAAACGTACCGCCAATCGTAATTACGTCGCCTACGTTAGCGGTGAATTCTTTTAAATATAAGCCACCGCCAAAATCCTGTATTTGTATATTAGCAACATCTTCGCCGTTTAATTTAACGCCCGTTCCGCTTTCACAGGTATAATAAGCCCACGCGTTGCTATTGTCACCAGTTCCGAATATCCATAAAGTAGTGTTGTTTGAATTATCGTTACCAGCCGTGCTATGGAGGTGTACGATCAATTCGGTAACGTTGTATTCCGTGTAAGTAATAGGCGTATCCGTTCCGCCTTCTTCCGTATAATTTTCCCAAACCGTACCGTTAAATTTGAACGAACTGTTTTCTATTACGTATTTAACAGCCAAATCTTGACTGTAAAACGTACCGCCAATCACTAAAACGTCGCCTGCGCTAGGATTTGCGCCAAGTTCAAGGAATAGGTTATCGGGGAATTTCAACGTAGGATTAATCGGTTGACCGTTCAACGTAATACCAACGCCACTACCCGCAAGGAAGTTAAATGCGGTATTCCAGTTCACGTTGTTTTCCGTGCTCTTGATCGGAAGTTGTTCGCCGTCAACACGGTTAAAGTACGCCATATTTAACCTATTTGGCTCCATTTGTACGAACTGTAACTCTCCGATTTCATAAGTCGTATAGTCCACTTCGATATACTTATTCCAAGCCGAACCCGTCCATGTAAATTGACTTTTTTCAATTACGTATTTGGTCGCTTCAGCCTCGCAAACGTATTCACCGCTTATAGTGATTACGTCGCCCGCTTTCACCGCGCTAAAGCCAAAATATATACCGTCGCCAGTACTCTTCATTTCTACGGTAGATGCTTCGCCGTTTATTTTAAAGCCATCCGTCGTTGAAAAGGCAACGTCCCAACTTAATATAGGCAAAGTTACACCGTCCGTTCTTTGTAGATACAATACGGCATTGTCGCCTTTAGCACTGCCAACGGTACTGTTCACGTGGAGTTCAAGCGTACCGATCTCATACGTCGTATAAGTATCTTCTGCTTGCGCAACAGCGTTATTCGACGATATCTGCGCCCTCGTCGTAAAGCCTACGCAAATACAACATAAAACGCATACGAACGTCAATAATGCCGACGTCAACTTAGTTTTAAATTTTTTCATCTTTTTCTCCTTATTTTAGTTCTGTTACGAACATTATTTTCCCAAAATTTTTAACATTTTTAGCAAAATATCAAAATATTTTTATAAAACTAATCATTTTTTTGCCATTTCCATTGACAATAACGGCAAATTTGCACTATACTATCAATATAATTATTAAAGGAAACGATCATTATGAAGACTTTGTTATTCCCGTTAAAAAATTATCCGACGCCAAACAATTATTACATATCTAAAGATAAATTAGACGAGCCTCGTTACAACATGCACTTCCACGACAGTATCGAAATTACGCTACTCATCAAAGGAACGTGTCATCAAATTATTAACGGCACGGAATATTTTATGCCTACTTATACTTATACGATTATGTGGCGACAAGATTATCATAAATTCTATGATTTTTCCGAGGATAATCTTTTGTACAACTTAATGATTTCTCCGTCACTACTTCCCGAAAGCGTTTTAAAAAAGTTAGAAGCAACGCCTTCCGATAAGATATGCACGCTTCCTAAGGAAGTGGGGAAAACGGTTATTTCTATTTTGGACACGCTTGCGCAATCGCAAACTTTTGATCACGCATATATGCCACGACTTGTTGCCTCGCTTTGCGTAAATTTAATCGACATATTTTTCTATCATTACAAAACACACCCGACGTCAAAAATCGTTTCCAGTGAGAGCATTATTCAAAACGCTTTAATTTACATAAATGCGCATTACACAGAATCGTTATCGCTACAAGACATTGCAAACCATGCAAATTGTAACGCATCTCACTTAAGTGAATACTTTCATAAAAAAATGAATATGACGATTAAACAATATATTACAATTTTGCGAATTAAAAGAGCTAAAAAATTGTTGGTTACAACCACTGCTCCCATCTCTTCCATCTCTTATGAAAGCGGTTTTTCTTCTATCGCTAGTTTTAACAGAAATTTCTTAGAGCAGGAAAACATTTCCCCTACCGCTTATCGAAAAAAACTCGCTCCAAAAACCGTTTTATAAAAATTTACGTTTTCACACGGATAGGAAAAAATCCTATCCGTGTTTTTTAGTTAGGTGAATTATACTTTTAAGCACAACACTTTTAGGTATTATTATTCTCAAAAATATCATCGGCAACGTCGTCTTTTCCGTTTATAGACAAAGTAACGATATCTTCTTTAGCCATTAAAATAATTTCAAGTTCAATATTCTTATATATTTTCTTCATACTAAACCTCCTATTATCCTAATTTTGAGGGCAATACGATTACCCCTTCACCCGTAGCCAATTCAATGGCAAGCGTGTTGTTCGTTACACTTACCTTTTGAGCAACACCACCGCGATAAATAATGACTTCGGTAATATCTTTATTAAACGTCAAGGTAATCGTTTGCGCTCTATCTTCTTCGTGAGAATTATAGTTACAAAGAACGTATCCTTCGTTACCGTTCGCATCCTGCATAACACCCATAAGATAGTTAAGAGTATTTTTATTAGTTGCTACTGAAGAAAGATGTTTAGTGTTGCCTACCGAAAGTTGGTAATCACCGATTTGTCCCATTACTGTAGAGTAAGCATTGTAATCTTCGTTTGACCAATCCGAAATATTGCTTTTATCTCCTCTTCCGAGAATAATACCCTTCCACTTAAACGCGCTATATACCGCGCCGATTGCCGAAAGTTCTTTATTTACGTTAGTAAATGCATCGTAATAGGTTTGGTCGATAATATTTCCGTCGTTATCTACGAACGTATAGAAAGTTTCACTGTCCGATGCGCTCGGCGAATAGGTAAACCATGAAATAGAATCCATACCGAACGCCAACGCCGCATACGCTTGCATACGCATTTCCGCTTCGGTGGGAATTCTTGATTTTGTTTTGTTGTCATCAGTACCAAAACCCGAAGACTGTAACGCAACGTGCGCGTGAGCGCCGTATTGCATAGCGTAGTATTTAATAACGCCCAAGTCAAAAAGGAACGTATCGTGTAAAGATTCATCCTTATTGATAGGATAACTGTCAACCGAAAGCCACTTTTCGCCCTCTACCTTAGAAAGTACCTTATCGCAATATTCCTCTACGTATGCTTTATAAGCATCTTTATCCAACGTAGTACTCGAACCGCCCCACCAGTTTGTCTCAGTCGTTTGGAAATAGGGCGCATAAGAAGGCAATAGGTTATTCATATACGTAACGTCAGAGCCTGCGTATACGTCGTTGAATTGAATTGCCAAATCGGCAAGTTTCGACATAATCGTATCGTCTTCGGTAGGTTCGTCCCAATGCAAGAAACCGATAAAGCCTTCACAGTCCGAGAAGTCGGGCGTGCCAATTACCGTAAAGTCAGTGTTGAAATTTTCGACATTGTTTGCCGCAAATGCAACCGTCTTTAATCCTTGCGACCAGAAGAATTTGATAATTTGACGGGTTTTTTCGATTGCCTCTTGCGTGTTTAAAACAAGAAGGTTTTTACCGGTCAAATTAACGACCTTGATGCCCGCATTCTTCATTCGCGTTGCAATAGCAATATTCTTTGCGTTGTTGTATTCGTTACTTTCGTCAAGCGCGGGATAGTTCCACGCAATTACGTTAAAGAAATTGTTTGCCGCATAAGACGCGTAATCCATAAGTTCAATTTCATTAAGCGCAGCGTATGCGTCTACAATCGCCTTTCTTGCTTCGGAAAGCGTTGTGTATCTAATTTCGCCCTCGGCAGGTTCGCTAGTATCTGCCTGGAAGGCTTGCGCGATTTGACGAATCGAACGCACGTTATCTTCCTTATCAAAAGGCGTGTAAACGGTAATCGTTTCGCCGTTTTCAAAGGTAATTTCCATATAACCGCGACCAGCAAACAATCTTCCGTAGTTTCCTTCATACAACTTCTGCATTGCGCCGCGATATACGATGAACCCATCGGCATTTACTTCCGAATAAGTAGAAGCAATTTTAAGAATATTTTCGCCAGACGTGAAATCTTCTAAGTTAGGTTCTTGATCAGCAGCAAGATAATCGTAAGGAAGAATCAACGTACCATAAGAAACGCTTGCAATACCGTAGTTGCCAACCAATTCATCAAATTGCTCTTTATTAATTAAGGTCGTGAAACGGATACCAGAAGTTTCCGCCGCAGAAGCAAGACGAATTGCAGCGCCTGCATTCATAAGGAATTCAATTTCCAAAGCCGTCAAGGTAATATTTTCTTCTGCAAGTTGAATCTCGTTGCCCGCAAAGTATAAAGCATCGTTATATACCCAACCGATAAAGGTGTTATAGGTTTTTGCCCTAACGTCCAAAACGGCATAATTGCTACCTTTTTCTACGTATTCAACACTGCTTTCACACGATGACGTGTACGTAACTGATACGTGGTCGGGGTCGGTAAACGTTGCAGTCACACCTGCATTGAAATAACAGCTGATATTATTCGTATTGAAAGTGTCAAAAGTCGGCGTACCGTCTTCATTAGGATTCTGTGCCGTTTTAAGCACAACGTCAGAAATCACGATAACGTTATCTACTTTTACGTAAATCCAAATGGAGCTTCCGTCTGAAAAATCAATAGCACCTAGTTCAATTACGTAATCTTTATTTGAACTTAAAGCATACGAAGTTTCCGTAGAAGAATACCAACTTTTAATTACACCTCCTCCTATGATAAAGCGAATACCCTGCCATGCCGTACCGCGAAGACGGATTTCAGTGAGAGCCCCCGCAATATCGGTAGAAGTAAAGCCGAAACGGAATTTTACCGAACCTGTCGTGTTTGCCTCACTCGCCTCATAAGAAAGTCCCGTATTATCAATAGCAGTCGTTGCGTTGATTTCTTTTTCAAGTCCCCAACCAAGGTCACTAATACTAACGTTGTCATAAGTTGCAAGTTGGCTGTCCGCATAACATTTAAGCCAACCCGAACCAGTCCAAGTGAAATGAGCCTCGTCAATAATGTATCTAAGCGCAAGGTCGGCGTTAGTAAACGTACCGCCGATGGAAACAATGTCGCCTTTGTTTACAGCCGCAAACGTTAAATATAAACCGCCACCGAAATCCTGTATCGCATTAGCCACGCCACCCGTAAGTGCAGCCGTTTCGCCGTTTACCTTAAAGCCTGCGCCGTCTACATAACTAAACCAAGGCCAATCGCTTACAGTCGCGCCGCCCGTCATAGATATCCACAAAGTTGTGTTATTCGTACTGTTAGCGTGTACCGTCAAATTACTAACGGTATATTCGGTATATTCAACGTATTTTTCCCAACCAGAGCCGTTCCAAACGAACTTGCTTTCGTCAATGACGTATTTAACCGGTGCTTGCGAGTAAACGAACGTACCACTAATAGAGACCACGGCATTTGTCGGTACCGCTTCAAAATCCAAATACAAACCGTCGGGCGTACTCTTAAACGTGTTAAGCGTCGTAGCAACGCCGTTTACTTTCCAACCGTCACCGCTTTCAAGAGTAAAGACGTGATCCCAATCGAGAACTGGCAACGCCGTGCCGCCTGCTATTTGTAAATATAATACGGAATTGTTGCCTTTAGCACCGCCAACGGTACTGTTCACGTGAAGTTCAAGCGCGCCGAGATTGTGAATTGTATATTCTACGTACTCTTCCCACTCACTGCCCGTCCAAGTAAACTTACTTTCGGGAATAGTATATCTTATTGCTAAATCAGCGTTAGAGAATACACCGCCGATAGAAACCACGTCGCCAACGCTTACACCTGCAAATTGGAAATATAAACCGCCGCTTGTATCTTGTACCGCATTAGCAATACCGCCCGTCAATGCAGCCGATTCTCCATTTACCGTAAAACCAACGCCGCTTTCATAGACTAACCAAGGCCATTCGCTTACAGTCGCACCACCGTCCATTTTCAAGGACAACACGTTATTTGCACAGTACGCGCCGCCTGCCTTACTTGTGTCCGCTACTTGCAAATTGCTGAGAGTATATTCCTCGTATACCACAGGAGGAACGTATGCCACCCAACCCGAACCGTTCCATTGGAAATAGTAGTCCTTTGCAATAACATATTTCGTTGCCTGTTCTTTATTTACGAACGTACCGCCTATCGTAATTACGTCGCCTACGTTAGCGTTAAAGTCTTTTAAATATAATCCACCGTCAAAATCCTGTATTTTTATACCAGCAACATCTTCGCCGTTTAATTTAACGCCCGTTCCGCTTTC
The DNA here is from genome assembly GCA_017396365.1 of Clostridia bacterium. Classification (GTDB taxonomy): domain Bacteria; phylum Bacillota; class Clostridia; order Christensenellales; family Borkfalkiaceae; genus UBA10281. Next base: position 24,169 of record JAFQMD010000017.1, read on the forward strand.
ACAGGTATAATAAGCCCACGCGTTGCTATTATCACCCGTACCGTGCAACCATAACGTCGTGCTGTTTGCATTTGCATTACCCGCCGTACTATGAAGGTGTACCGTCAAATTACTAACGGTATATTCGGTATATTCAACGTATTTTTCCCAAGCGGAACCCGTCCAAGTAAACTTACTTTCGGGAATAGTATATCTTATTGCTAAATCAGCGTTAGAGAATACACCGCCGATAGAAACCACGTCGCCAACGTTTACACCTGCAAATTGGAAATATAAACCGCCGCTTGTATCTTGTACCGCATTTGCCTTGTTGCCCTTAAGTTCAGCCGTTTCGCCGTTTACCTTAAAGCCTGCGCCGCTTTCATATTCAAACCAAGGCCAATCGCTTACCGTCGCACCACCGTCCATTTTCAAGGACAACACGTTATTTGCGCAGTACGCGCCGCCTGCCATACTTGTATCCGCTACTTGCAAATTGCTGAGAGTATATTCCTCGTATACCACAGGAGGAACGTAATTTTCCCAAACAGTGCCGTTCCACGTAAATTTACTTTCTGCTAAAACGTACTTTGCCTCTTCCGTTGAGCAAGAATACGTACCGCTAATCGATACAACGTCGCCATCCTCAACGGCATCAAAGCTAAACCAAAGACCGCTGTCTACACTCTTCATTTCGCCGATAGTATGCGAACTGCCGTTCAATTTTAAGCCGTCGCCACTTTCATAAGTAAATACTGTACTCCACGTGCCGTCGGGATAAGGCACGGTTTCACCGTTTTTCGGGGTTATGTAAAGTTGCGTATTTCGCGCATGCGCCTCCGTTTCACTCGGCCAGCTCAAAACCATTTCGCCAAGGTCGTGCGTATAGTAAGCTCTATCCCAAGAAGAACCGTTGTACGTCAACGCGCCCGAATCTATAACAATATTAGAATCTAAACTTTCGTTACGGAACGTTCCGTCAAGCGTCAAAATATCACCTGCAACGGCAGTTTTTCCGCCCAAACCGAAATAAATATCGTTGCCCGGCTGTTTCATATCGTAACCTACAAGCGTTTCACCATTGTATTTTACACCGTCGCCAGTACCTTCAACAAAAGTGTACTGATTACTCCAGTCCGTCGTACTCTTTGCTTCTTCACCCGCGTATGCATAAAAGTAAATAGCCGTATTAGTACTTGACGCCGTTGCCGCAATCTTAGTCATAGTACGACTAACTGTTGCCGCCTTTACAGAACTCGTCTTAAGAGCATCGGTTTTTATCACTCCGACGCCAAGGCAAACCGCAAAACAGCATACTACCAGTAACACAGTTCTAATTCGCTCTTTGAATCTAATCATATAAGCCTCCTTAATTGTTTCATAACATATTTTTCCCATTAAACGGTTTACTTTTGCTGGCAACAGCAAAAGTCCCCTAGGGGAAACAAACGAATAAAAATTTCGCCACCTATCCACTTTATACGACCATTATACCACAAAAAATCACACCGTTCAATTCATTCTTTTGCCATTTCTTCTCATTTTTTTGGCAATGGGCGCGTTGTAATCCCTATTGAAATTGAAAAGGTAAAAATAGACTTTTCCCACTATCGTTCGCTTATAAAGTATTAAAATGATTTGATTTTTAAAAATCCCCTCGTACATTTTTTTCTTCACGCACGAGGGGATTTTCTTTTTTTTACGTTAAAATTAGCCTATTTGTCTTTTCATAAAAACGTTTTTTCTCTCAAAAACGAGGTTGCTTTAGCAATATCCGAGGCAGGATTATCGCCACATTCACGCTCAATCGTCAAAAAGCCGTCATAGCCGATTTCTTTCAATGCTTTAATATAGTTATCCCAATCCACGTCCCCCTCGCCGAGCGGAAGTTCTGCAAATCCTTCACAGGCATTGAGAGCGTCTACACCGCCAACAGCAAAAGCATGATACACGTCCGTGGGGTTTTGTTTTTTATTCAACATCTTTCCGTCCTTAGCATGAGTATGTACGATATAGTCCTTTAATATGTATACCGCCTCCACAGCGTCTTGCCCCGTTACCATAGTAAAATTTGCAGGATCAAGGTTGACGCCTACTCCGCCTTTCGTATCCTCAATAAACGACAATAAAGTTCTTGCCTTTTCCGGCCCAGTTTCTATAGCAAGCGTTACGCCCTTTTCCTTAGCGTAAATTCCGCATTCCGATAGCGCTGTAAGCATAACCATATATCTCGGGTGGCTCTTTTCTTCGGGAATAACCCCGATATGAGTAGTAACTACTTTCGCGCCGAACTCTACGGCAAGGTCTATAATCCTTTTAGTCTTTTCAATGCGGTTCAAATTATCTTTTTCTATTTCAAAACCGTATCCACCCATATCGCCACATAAAGCAGAAACAACCAAACCGCTCTCTTTTAAGAGCCTTTTATATTCTTCTTTTTTATCAGTCGTAAGTTCGGGGGAAAATTCACCGGTAGTAGCGTAAATTTGCACGCCGTCTAAACCCAACGCCGACGCTTGTTTTATGCCTTCTTCGTGCGATTTTTTAAAACAATCGGTTATAACTCCTATTTTCATACCATACCTACCTTTCCTTGCTTGTAAATTTCCATAATTAAACGGTGGGTTTTTAGCGCTTCTTCACCGCTTATTTCAAGTTCTTCTTCTCCAAGAACGGATTTGTAAAATTGCGTTATTTGGCGAATATGCTGAAAACCCCAATAGTCCTTACCGCCCTCGTATTCGACTGTGTTTTCGTCTTGATGCGCCTCTTCGCTCGTTCCGTCGTTATACGAGATATACGCGTCGTCATACCCAAAATCAACCTTGCCCTTTTCACAATAAAGACGGATTTCAATCGGCTCGTCACAGCCGTAATTGTTCATACAGTAAAAGCCGTATCTTACCCCGTTTTTATAAGTAATTAAACCCTCGGCGCTATCCTCTACGTCCACAATTTTGTGTCCGCGGTTCGCCATTGAACAAGAAACGCTCTCTACTGGGCTGTCAACAATCCAATTTACTAAGTCGATTGAGTGTATGGCTTGATCTATAACGACACCTCCGCCTTCCTTATCCCAAGTGCCTTTCCAGTCGCTTTCAGCGTAATAACTGTCGGGACGCGTCCAAGTGAGCGTACTGCGAGCCGAAATAATCTTACCCAACTTCCCACCATCTACTGCATTTTTTACGAGTCTTGCCGAATTATTATATCTACATTGAAAAATAACACCGTACAAAACACCTTTTTCTTTTGCAATTTTAACTGCGTTTTCAGCGCTTTGCAAATCGACGTCCATAGGTTTTTCGCAAAGCACGTGAACTCCTTTACAAAAAGCGTAAAGCGCGACTTTACTATGAAGATAATGTGGCAAGCATATATGAACGGCGTCCAAATTCTCACGGTCAATCATTTCTTTGTAAGACGTGTACGGCGTTGCCCCGTATTTTTTTGCAACTTTGTCCGCTCTTTCCTTTTCCACGTCGCAACAAGCAACCAATTTCACGTAATCAATTTGAGCAATCGCTCCAAGATGCATAATGGAAATTCGTCCGCACCCTATAATACCCACTTTAAGTTGTTTTAGATATTTATCCATATTCCTGCCTTTTCTTTTGCTTTTATCACGCCTTCTCTTATTTTCATAACTTCAAGAGTCTGACGTGAACTAAAAGGAACTTCACACGTTTCAAAAAATTTAAATATATCCGCTATCAAATTATTGAAAAAAGCCGAATTAACGGGCTTATAGGCGGACTTTCCGTTGTTATCGGCAACGGTTATAGCAAACGGCATACACGGTGAAAACATCATTTTTGCGTACCTTCCGTCGTTATACTCTACCTCTGCCCATTCTTGATCGGAATACTTATTGTAAAGAATTTTTTTCGCTCCAACGCCAAGACATTTTACCGCCATTTCTATTTGATGAATAATATATTCTTCCATATTCGAGCCACCGCCTACGGTAAAGACGGTTTTTGCATTTTCATTATAATCTTTTATTTCGTCGGCGTAGCGAAGAGCCGAAGTACTGAAAAATTTTACGCCGTATTTTTCAGCAAGGTCGTAAATTTGCATTGCCGTTTGATAATCGGGAGCAAAAGTTTTATCTATATAAGGGTTTTTTCCGCATTTAAAAACTTCTTCGGCGTAAGCAAGGTGCTTTTCGGGATTTGACGGCGCTAAAACGAACACGCAGTCGCACTTTTTGCAAAGTTCTTCTATTGTGGCGCAAGGCTCGACGCCATAATTTTTACACCACTCTTTAGTTGTTACCCCACCCGGCACGTCAATCTCCGCCCAAGCGTATTTAAACTGATAGTCCGTTCCGTGTTTTTGGTTATAATCCCTTATCATTGCAGGGTATTCGTTTGCGTGCCACTCGTTTAAAAAATAATCAATAAAGCCAACTGTTTTCATTAAAATTTAATCTCCCCTTTTTGCTCTGCAGACCTATACAACGCATCTAAAAGTTTCATACTTTCTAATATGTTTTCAACGTTATTTTTGTCTTTTACACCCGTTTCTATTGATTGAATAAACGCCGTGTCTTCGCATAGATACATATTAGGAATATCATATTCAGGGTTTACCGTTTCAAGAGTTTTTCCGTCGTAAAACTCAAATTTTCCGCCGTAGGTAAGCCTTGCTCCGCCTTTATCCCCTAAAAAATCAATATAAAGTTCGTATTTATTGATGTTTTGCGCCCATGCGCCGTTGAACGAGATACTTGCCTTGTTGGTACGGATATGTCCGGTTATAAAATCGTCTACGTCGTTTGTTCCGTTTTCAATATCAGAAGTGTCTTCCGCCCACATTCCGTGGTATTTGTACGATTTCATATCCTTAGCCATTTCGCTGTACGCATCACAAGTTACACTTTTAATCTTTGCTCCGCCAAGCACGTACAAAATTAAATCAAGGAAATGGATTCCCCAGTCTATTAAAACACCTCCGCCCGATTGCGATTTCGTTGTAAACGCACCGCCAAGACCGGGGATATTTCTAAAATCACGGAAAGAACAATATACGTGATAAATATTACCGAACTTTCCTTCATCTGCCCACTCTCTGAGCATCTCTACAGATTTTTGATAGCGATTGCAAACGCCAATATCTAAAATCTTTCCTTGTTTTTCCGCTTCTTGCGCCATCTTTACGGAAAGTTCGTAATTGACCGTAATAGGCTTTTCGCAAAGCACGTGCTTACCCGCTTTTAAAGAATCCATAGTGATTGTGTAATGAGCGTAGTTTGGCGTTAAAACGAATACGGCGTCAACTTCTTCGTCTGCCAATGCAATTTTATAATCGGTAATTACTTGCTCAATTTTAGGATATTTTTTCTTCTTCTCCTCTGCTTTTTCAATCAATAAATCGCAAGCGTATTTAATTCTCACGTTCTTCATTTGAGAAAGTGCTGGAAAATGCGCCATATCGGAAATTCTTCCGCATCCAATTACTGCTACAACCGTCATAATGTTTCTCCTTTTTAAGTTCTTGACTTAATTATATAATAATGCGGTTCGCATGTAAATGGCAAAAGTTCATGTAAAATTTGTCATTTTTTCATATTATTTAATAAATGGCACTTTTTTATTTAACTTTATTTGTCAATAAAATTGACGAAATCGGAAGTTTTGTTTATAATAAAGATAGGAGAATTGATATGTCAGAAAACAAAACACGCTATCACTTTGTTAAACACTACGTGGAAAATCCCGTTAAATTTGCAAACGTTCACCTTTTGCAAGTAGGACGAAGATATTGCGAAATGACGGAAATTATACCTTCTCACCCCCACCTTAATTGGTTTGAGTTAACCGTAGTAACGGGTGGATGCGGAACAATTACAACCAACGGCGAAGATACCGTTGTTCAAACGGGGGACGTATATTTATCTTTCCCCTGTGATATACACGAAATCAAAGCAGATAAAGGTGTGAAATTAGAGTACGATTTCTTCTCTTTTTACTGTACGCACAAGGCTTTATCTAAAGACTTGAAAAATATTACACAAAATTATAGGGGTGGCGATAAGCGGATATTTCAAGACGAAAAAATTTCTCGCTTAATTGAATACGCCATTTCAGAGTTCACTTTAGAAGGGCAACAGCATTCACAAAGCGCCCTATGCGACGTTTTTCACCTAATTCTCGTGTACACGATACGTAATTTTAGCAACGCGCCACGTCACGCGTCAAACGTTTCGGAATCTGAAATTTTATGTATGCAACTGATGAATTATATAGACACCCATATATATTCAATTAAAAAATTAGAAGAACTTGCGCCTAAATTTAATTATAATTACGGATATCTTTCTAGTCTTTTTAAGCAAACCACGGGAAAGACTCTTTCGGAATATTACCAAAAGAGAAAAATGGAAACGGGAAAAGCGCTCGTTCTTGAAAACAAGAAAAAAGTTGGCGAAATTGCCGAGATGCTGGGATATAATTTATATTCGTTTAGCAAAGCGTTTAAGCGCGCTTACGGAATCTCTCCGAAAAGCATACAAAAAGCACGGGTTTAAACCAAATCTAACAAAAACCCGCCTATAAGTTGATTATTAAACATATTTTCACTTACTGCACCCCAAGTATCGTAGGTTATAATGGTTCTATTTTATAGCGTTTTATGCAGTTTTTAACAATTAAAAAAGACGAGATTTGTTCAATCTCGTCTTTTTTGCTACTTACAGCTTTTTTGTAAGTGCAAGATGTATTAATACAACAAAATCTCTAAAATAAAGAGATTAGTACTACAATATCACTACCAATATATATTGCATTCTCTTTGCAACTATACATTCATATAGCTAACAATACTATCTGTAAAACAATATTTATTGCCTGCAAAATCAAAGTAGTTAATTTTAATACTTTATATATTTTTTCTTTTGGCGCTAAACAAATTGATTGTGATGTCGAAAAAAACTCTGGTCTAACATGCATCACCGCCGACTGTGCTTTTTTATAGCACCAATTAAATAATTTCTCGATATGAAAAACCATTAAGATACCACTAAGCATGCAAATTCCTGTTGAGAAAAATGCAAAACCTGTTAAATAATTATCTTGAGATATAAATTTTATTATACAAAAAATTGCTAATAATAAACTTACAATCTCAAACACACCGACAACAAACCAATATATTAATGTTTTTTTCTGTTTTCAATCATTAAATAATTCTCCTATCTTTTTTCAAAGATATATTATAGCACAAAATTAATATTATTTCAATTACTTTTACTTTCTAAAATCAAAGTTTCAGTTCAAGTACCATCGTGGGAGTGTAAAATGTTGTACTTAATTAAGGTTAGTTATTAAAAAAGTCAAACGGCATTTTTAGGAATTTAGACAACCTAATCACGTCGTTTTTGGTTTTGCGATTTCAAAATTTTATCAAAATAATCAAAAAAGGGCTTAAAAAGCCCTAAAAATACAAAAAAAGAAGTGAAATCGTCGTTAGACAAATTTCACTATCTTTTTGGCTCCCCGAGTAGGGTTTGAACCTACGGTCCGGTCGTAAATTGTAAATTTACTCCATTTGCTAAAAACGTGCGATTCAACGCACCTTTTCTTTACGCAAATTTACCCTCCGTGCGATTCTCGGCTTTAGCCTTGCGATTCTGCTTTCGTGTCGTAGGTTTAAATTCTTATTCTAGACATAGTAAAAAGACATATACCAAACGGTATATGTCTTTTTACTGGCTCCCCGAGTAGGGTTTGAACCTACGACCCTCCTCTTTCATCCCCTAAATTATTTTTATAATCTTCATATATTTTTGTCTTACGTTAAAATAATTTTGGGGACCCCACTATTTTGTTAACCGTTCGTGCCCGTAGGTTTTAACTACTATCAAAAAGTAATGAAAAAAGAGATACACAAAGCTGTGTATCTCTTTTTTCTGGCTCCCCGAGTAGGGTTTGAACCTACGACCCTCCGGTTAACAGCCGGATGCTCTGCCGCTGAGCTATCGAGGAATATAATGTGGCAACAACCAATCCTCCCGGGCGGTTGCCCGCCAAGTACTTTAGGCGCGGCTGAGCTTAACTTCTGTGTTCGGAATGAGAACAGGTGGATCCTCAGCGCTATCGTCACCACAATGGCTATATAACTGCTTTTAGCAGGATATATACGGTTTTTAGTCCGAAGACTGACAACCACATAGAAATTGTTTAAATCAGAAAGATCTTTGAATTTTTAACGTTTACGCTTGTTTTACATATATTGCTCATTGTCTCATTTTATTGAGAATAAGCCCTCGACCTATTAGTATCGGTCAGCTCAATACATTACTGCACTTACACACCCGACCTATCA
>JAFQMD010000018.1 GCA_017396365.1 Clostridia bacterium
GAGGGCTAGGCTCCTTTTTGTCTTTTACTGAGAAAAAACTTATCAATCAAAATAAAACGGGGATAATAAAATGGAAATTCAAATACAAGAACTCATTGATAAAATTAGGAAAGACGGAGTAGATGCGGGAGAGGCTCAGGCGGAGAAGATACTTGTTTCCGCTAAAGAAGAGGCGCAAAGAATTATAGCGGAGGCGCAAGCGGAAGCCGATAAAATTTTAGTTAACGCAAAAAATGAGAATATGCGTATGGTAAAATCAAGCGAGGACGCAATTCGCCAAGCAGGTCGCAATTTATTGATTTCGTTTAGGGAGAGTGTAGCGAGAGAACTTAAAGCGATTATTGGTGAAAGCGTTGATGCCGTTTATTCTTCTCAATCGCTTGAAAAAATAATTGTTGACGTTGTTGAACGCTGGTCCATCAATCCCGAGGTGCAAAATCTAACGGTTATTTTGAATAATGATGACGTGGAGCGTTTAGAAAAAACCTTGACAGCGTCGCTTAAAGAAAGAGTGAAAAAAGGAGTTACGTTAAAGGCGAACGACAATTTTGACGGTGGATTTCGTATTGTTGTTAATAATGATACCGTTTATTATGATTATTGTGAAGACGCTGTCGTTGAAATGCTTTCAAATTATTTAAGCCCTAAAATTGCGAAGTTAATGAAAGAGGCTAAATAATTATGGCTGAATATTACTTTATATCGCAGTTGCCGTCTTTGGACGGATTAAGCGACGGTGTACCATTGCCGATAACGGAAGAGTATTTTATCGGGATGTGTGAAAGCCTATTGAAGGATAAGATAGTCAACGAATTGAAAAGTTTGACGCTAATTCCACCGCTAATCCCCGTAAAGTCGAAATCTCCTTTAATTATGGCATGGAATAGTGGCGAGCGTTATTTAAGGCTATCGCTTGCTAAAATGCGTGCAGAAAAAATGAAAAAGACTTTTGACTTGCAAGACGAATTTTTGCCAAGCGAGTACGTAAAGGTAGCAAGTAGCGCAGTAGAAATAGACAATCCTTTGGAAGCAGAGAAGTTTTTAACGGAATATCGTTTGAACTTTTTGGAGAGTTTAAGACCGACGGACTCTTTTTCGGAGGAGTTTATCTATTATTATTTTCTTCGATTAAAACTTCTTAAACGTATGCGACAATTCAACGTGGAAGAAGGAGAAAACACATATAAAAACATATATAATTCCATTATGAATGGAGATAAGACGGAGGGTATGTAATGACCGAAAACACAGGAAAAGTAATAAGCGTTAATGGAAACTTAATATCCGTTGAGTTTAACGGCATTGTTTCCATGAATGAAATTTGCTATATAAAAGTCGACGACGCAATATTAAAAAGCGAAGTTATACGTATTCGTGGCAACGTTGCGCAAATACAAGTTTATGAAATGACCAACGGGATAAAGTGTGGAGACTTAGTAGAATTTACCGGTGAAATGCTATCGGCAGAACTTGGTCCCGGTTTGCTTGGTCAGATATATGATGGATTACAAAACCCTCTTCCCGTTTTAGCAAAGCAGGCTGGTTGGTTTTTAGAGCGAGGAATTTACGCAAACGGATTAAATACTGAAAAAAAGTGGGAGTTTACGCCCACCGTCGAGGCGGGAAACGTTGTTCGAGCAGGAGAATACGTTGGAACTGTTCCAGAGGGCTCGTTCCTTCATAAGATATTTGTACCTTTTTATTTGCTTGGGAATTATACCGTTAAATCCGTTGCTCCGAAAGGCGAATATACAGTAAAGGAAACGGTAGCAGTTTTAATCAACGAGCGTGGCCGTGAAATACCGTTAACTATGTCGTTTAAGTGGCCGGTTAAGCGTGCTGTTAAATGTTATAGCGAAAGATTAGCGCCCACGGAAATGATGGAAACGAAAGTACGTTTAGTCGACTCGTTCTTTCCCGTGGCGAAAGGCGGAACCTATTGCACGCCTGGTCCGTTTGGCGCAGGTAAGACTGTTTTGCAACATACAACGTCAAAATATGCCGACGTAGATATTGTAATTATCGCTGCGTGTGGCGAACGAGCAGGAGAAGTAGTGGAAACGCTAACGGAATTTCCTGAATTGATTGATCCAAAAACTAATCGTTCATTGATGGAGCGCACCATTATAATTTGCAATACGTCGTCTATGCCCGTTGCGTCTCGTGAAGCGTCGGTATACACTTCGGTAACGCTCGCAGAGTATTATCGTCAAATGGGTTTGCACGTTCTTCTTCTAGCAGATTCCACTTCTCGTTGGGCGCAAGCGCTTAGAGAGATGTCGGGAAGACTGGAAGAAATTCCGGGAGAAGAAGCGTTCCCCGCTTATCTTGAATCTTATATTGCGGCTTTTTATGAAAGAGCGGGCTACGTTCGATTGCCAGACGGAAGCACCGGTTCGGTTACAATAGGCGGAACGGTTTCTCCGGCAGGTGGTAACTTTGAAGAACCGGTAACACAAGCAACGCTAAAAGTCGTAGGCGCTTTTCACGGTCTTTCTCGTGAGCGTTCAGACGCAAGAAAATATCCTGCGATAGATCCCCTTATTTCTTGGTCAAAATATAAAAGCGTTATAGATAGTGAAAAAATAGAATTTTGTAAAAACGTTTTACATCATGGTTTCGAAATTAGTTCAATGATGAAGGTCGTTGGAGAAGAGGGAACGACTTTGACGGATTACGTTACGTATTTAAAATCGGAAATGCTTGACGCCGTTTATTTGCAACAAAACTCTTTCGATTTAGTTGATGCAAACTGTGGCAAGGAAAGGCAACGCTACGTTGTAGACAAACTAGTGAGAATTTTAGGCAGTAGTTACAGCGTTGAGAATAAAGACGAGGCACGTTCTTTCTTTAATAATTTGCGTCAAAAATTCATTGACTGGAACTATGCGGAATTCAAAAACGAAGAGTTCAACAAACTAGAAGCGGAAATTGACAAACTTTATTGTAAAGCAAGTGGAAAATTGTCCAAATTAGTTGAAAAAATATTGGAGGACGATGCGCAATAATGGGTAAAGTATATAATCGAATAGAATCAATTGTTGGCAACGTTATTACGGTTAAAGCAGACGGTGTCCTATACAAAGAATTAGCGCAGATTAATACACGTTTTGGAAAGTCGCTAGCGCAGGTCAATAAGATAGAGGGAGATATAGTATCGCTTCAAATCTTTGCCGGAGGACAGGGCGTATCTACCGGAGACGAAGTGCGTTTTCTCGGCCACGAAATGAGAGTATCGTTTAGTGAAGACTTGTTAGGTCGCATATTCAACGGTTCTGGCGAACCCAGAGACAAAGGGCCTGCTCTTACGGAAAATATGAAAGCAATCGGTGGGCCATCAGTAAATCCTATCAAACGTATTCTTGCTAACAGAATGCTTAGAACGAACATACCTATGATAGATATGTTTAATACGTTGGTTGTGTCTCAAAAATTGCCGATTTTCTCTATTTCGGGCGAACCTTACAACCAACTGCTTGCTCGCATAGCAATGCAAGCGGAAGCGGACGTTATCGTTCTTGGCGGTATGGGACTTAAATATGATGATTTTTTATATTTTAAGGAAGAGTTTTCTAAAGGCGGTGC
>JAFQMD010000019.1 GCA_017396365.1 Clostridia bacterium
AGGGTAATATCTCGGTATATCCCTATAAAAAGTGCAATTTCGCCTTAACTCCCTTGATATTGAACTTACGTTTCTTCCCAATAATTTTGCAATTTCTCGATAACTTTTTCCTTTTATGTAGTATTCTCGTAGACAACAGCGTTCTTCTATGGTAAAATGTTTGTAGTTCATATATTTCTCCTTGGTGTTTTTTTGTTTAGCAACTCTATTATACCATAGATTTATATGAACTTCTTTTTTTGTTAAGGTGTTGCACTTAAAAGTATAATTCACCGATAGCGAAAAAAGGTCTTGCCAAATTTATGGCAGGACCTTTTAAAAACGCTGAAAATTGACTTATAGGCGCTTTTTTGCTAAAATTTGTAAACTTAAAATCAAAATTGCGTGAATAAATTTTAAATTTGTGAAAATTTAGTGTCGAAAAGTTAAAAAAATTGTTGACAACGACCACGTGGTTTAATATAATATTTATATTATATTTATAGTTTTTAAGACGCGCGTTCGCGTGCAAAGATGAAACAAAACTTAATTTAGTGCTAATCGCCTGACAGTAACGGGCTTGCAAATATAAATAAGGGGGTATCCCATGAACGAAAATTTTAACTGTGAAGCAGTAGAAAAGGAAGAAGTTGCTGAAAATGAAAAAGTCGAAACAACTGAAACCGTAGAAGAAACTGCCGAAACGGAAACCGTGAGCGAAAGAGAAGACGTTTGCCAAGAAGAATGCGACTGTGATTGTAACGAACAGCAAGAGTCAACTGAACTTCCTCCGCAAGAAGAGCAAGAAGAACAAGTTGAAGTAAGCGAAGATTTACAAGAAATGATTAAAGTTATCGACGCGCATTTCGTTTTCATAAGGAATTTGCTCAAGTACAACAAGGAAAAAGATACTAATATCGGAAAGATGAATAACGAACTTTCTGCATATCGCGAAGGTTTTTACACTAAACTTTTCAAGAGTATCGCGCTTAACCTTATCGGGCTTAGAGAAGACAACGCCAAGGCTTTAAGAGAATTTAAAGACAAGGGTTTGACCAAAGACCAAGCCAAGAAATATCTTAACTACGCCGTATACGATAGCGAAGATTTACTTCAAAACCTAAATATTACGGTTGACGGAGATAGGATTACCTACAACGGCAAGGATATTGACAAGTGGTGCGACGGCAAAATTAAGAGTTGTCCGGTTGACGATTTCGTTCTTCCCGAAGAGCCTGTATTAAAGGAAAAGACGCTTGCAGGCGTAACCGAATATCTTGGAGCAGTTCAGTCATATACTACCGAAGTTTTAAAGATGAACGAGCACTACGACAAGATTTTGAGAGTGTTTATTGAAAACACTTCGGTTTACGAGCAAGGCGTACATCAAGTTCTTTTATATCCAGCGATTAAAAAGATTGCAAAGGCTTATTTAAAGACGGTTGAAGAGTCTGACGCGGGAGTCGCAAAACTTACCGACGAAAACGCTACCGAGATTTACGTTGAATGTATCTCTGCGTTTCTCGCTCGTATTGAAGAAATTTTGGAAGTGTGCGGAGTTACTATCGACTCTCAAGTTTCAGACAAATACGATCCTATAAAGCACCGTATCTTAAAGTCGTCGGCAACCAACTTGCCTGAACTTAACGGTAAAGTCATTGCAAGATACACCGATTGCTACGAGATGGAAGGAAAAGTAATTTATCCACAAAAAGTGGACGTTTTAAAATATCAAAATTAATTAAAAAACAATATATTTTTTAAGGAGAAAAATTATGGCAAAAAAAATTGGTATTGACTTAGGTACAACGTACTCTTGTATGAGTTACGTTGACGACAGCGGAACCGTAAGAATCATCGATAACATTGAGGGTGAACAAACAACCCCTTCAGTAGTTTACTTTGCGCCTGAAGGCAACGCAGTAGTAGGCTCGACTGCAAGAGCAGAAGGAGCAATGAATCCAAGTTGTTTAGTAGAAAGAGTTAAAAACTTCATGGGTAACCCAGACTACACCTTCTTTGCAAACGGAACGGACTATTCTGCAGCCGCAGTTTCTGCTCTTATTTTGAAGAAGTTGATAAGCGACGCAGAACTCGCTCTCGGCGAAGAAATCGAAGGCGCAGTTATTACTTGTCCCGCATACTTTGGCGAAGAAGCAAAGAACGCTACCAAAGTTGCAGGTGAAAACGTAATTATGAGCAACGGTCAACCGCTTAAGGTTTTAAAGATTTTGGACGAACCTACCGCGGCAGCAATCGCTTACGGTAACTCAAAGCAAGAAGATATGGATAAGACTATCCTTATCTACGACCTCGGCGGTGGTACTTTCGACTGTACCGTTATGAAACTTAAATTTGAAAACAGCAGTAGAGATATGAAGGTTATCACAACGGGCGGTAACCACCAACTCGGCGGTAAAGACTGGGATTACGCTTTAACCCAACTCGTTATCGATAAATTCTGCGAAGCAACCGGCGCTGACTCAGCCGAAATGGCAGAAGACGACGAAATGAAGGCTTGGTTTAGCGAAAACACCGAAAAGGCTAAAAAGAACCTTACCAGCCGTGAAACTACTACCGTTACTCCTATGTTTAACGGCGCTCGTGAAAGAATTGAAATTACGAGAACTGAATTTGAAGAAGCAACGAGCAGTCTTTTAGGCGAAACTATTCTTCTCGTAGACGATATGCTTTCTAAAATCGGTATGACTATGGCAAACGATATCGACGAGATTATTCTCGTTGGTGGTTCTACTTACATGCCACAAGTTAGAGCGCGTCTTGAAGCAGAATACGGCAAGCCTATCAGCAGTTACGAGCCTAACAAAGCAGTAGCAATGGGCGCGGCTCTCGTTGCAAACGACGCTAACGCAGTTGTTGAAGATATCGTAGTTGATCCTGTTTCCGGTGGTTCTGACGGCCCAGCAATCGGCGCTCAATCAATCACTTTGGTTAACGAAAAGACGGGTACTTCTACCGTTATTCACGAAATTTGTAACAAGTCTTACGGTCTTAGAATTGTAAGTAACGGCGAATATAAAGTTCTTAACCTTGTTAAAAAGGACGAAGATAAGCCTGCTCACGGATGTTCTATCGACTATTTCCCACTTACAATCACGGGCGATCCTGCTCCTGTAAGTGAAGTTAATATTCTTATTTTAGAAAGCGATAGCAAGGAAGATCTCGTAGATCTTGATCAATGCGAACCTATCTACGTTGAAGAGCCTATCGCATTCGACGGAGCAGTTCCGGGCGATAACGAAGTTTCAGTTGAAATATTCGTAGATGCAAACAGCCTTGTAACCTTAGTTCTTACCGACAAGGTAACGGGTCGTTCGTACAAGATGCAACCAAAGCGTAAGTCTGACGAAGCAAACAACACCGGTATGGACGCTATTAAGGGAATGCATATCGGCTAATAGAAAATAAAAACTTATTGTGGGAAGTTGCTCGCTATAAAATGCGGGTAACTTTCCACAAAAATTTATTTTTTTGGGTGAAAATATATGTTGATTACCGACGATATTATAAACAGTTTCGAAGACGAAGAATTGAGATTTCAAATTTTAAGACTTTCGCGTTACGGCGCGTATTGTGAACTTACGAGAAATAACACTATGAATTTCTACGACTTGATGCTAAACGTAAAAGGCGTAGATGCAATTCACGATTTTTACAAAGTCTTTGACGGCGGGCATATTTTTGATACGGATATATTTAAATCGTTAGGATCTGGGGTTGGATTGTTCAATCTTATGGTTGACGACGACGATGACGAAGATGAGGATGACGAGTCGTTTACGGTTACGGACGCTGACGACGACGATTTTAGGGAAAGATTCGGTATTCCTGAAAATTACGTGTGTTTTGCTAAATCAAGCACGGGTAATTTCTATTGTGTAGATAAGAAAAAATTCACCACGTCAATATACGAATGGGACGTTGAACTTGGCGAAGTTATCGAAGTTTGGACAAATTTTGCCCAGTGGCTAAAAAACGAGATTGATTTAGCAGAGATAGATATAGAAGACGGTAATTTAAGGCCGAGATAAATTTGACAAAAAGCCTAAATTTTTAGGATTAGAATATAAAAAGGGATAAAAAGGGGACTTTATTATGAAAGAAATATACGTAGGAATAGACCTTGGAACGACTTATTCTGCAGTTGCTACCTTTTCAAAGGAAACGGGCAAAGTTCAAGTTTTAAAGAATGGACTCTCGTCTGAAACGACTCCGTCTGTAGTTTGGGTTGACGGCGGAAACGTGATAATCGGCGAAGACGCGAAGGCAGAGCAAAAAGCAGGTAACGCAAACACCGTTGCTTTTTACAAGAGTATGATGGGCGATCCTAACTACGCCGCGTTTATCGATGGGGACGAATATTCAGCCGAAGCCTTATCGGGCATGTTTTTGACCGAACTTAAAAAGGATATTGAAGCGACTAACGACGTAAAAATAAAAGGCGCGGTAATAACCGTTTCCGCATATTTTGACGAAGAGCAAAGACTTGCAACCATAAGAGCGGGCGAAAAAGCAGGTCTTAAAGTCCTTAAAATAATAAACGAGCCAACGTCTGCAATAATTG
Organism: Clostridia bacterium; assembly: GCA_017396365.1. Lineage (GTDB taxonomy): Bacteria > Bacillota > Clostridia > Christensenellales > Borkfalkiaceae > UBA10281. The sequence goes on from JAFQMD010000019.1 coordinate 4,565, forward strand.
CATACGGTTTAGCCGACGGCAAGGAAAAGAACGTAATGGTTTACGACCTTGGCGGTGGAACGTTCGACGTAACTATTGCGCACGTTAAAGGCACTCAAATTGACGTTTTGGCAACCAACGGTAACCACCAACTCGGCGGTAAAAACTGGGACGAAACGCTCATTGAAAACATTAAAGATCAATTCTATTCGGAATACGGAGTTGATATTGAAAACTACGAGAGCGATTATAAGGAATTGACGGTAAGGTGTGAAGAGGCTAAAAAGCGTCTTACGACTTTGCCGAGCACGACCGTAAGTATTCAATGCGAAGGATATCTCGGAAAATACAACGTAACGAGAGAAGATTTTGACGAAAAGACGAGCGGTCTTTTATACGAAACTATACTTCTTTGCAACAGATGCTTTGAAGAAGTTGCCGAAAATACGGGACGCCCGTTTGGATGGAGCAATATTGACGAAGTCGTTTTAGTCGGCGGTTCAACTCGTATGCCACAGGTTAAGGATATGGTTATAAGGGAATACGGAAGACCGCCCGTAACCAAAGATATTAACGTTGATACGATAGTTGCAACTGGCGCTGCAATGCAAGCAGAACTTTGCGTAAACAACGTAATAACTTTAAGCGTTGCTCCAAAAGTTAGTCCGCAAGGCGCAGGCTCAACGCAGAGAACTCCTATAACTTTAACTATTAAAAACGACGACATTAAAGATATTACTTCTCACGGTCTTGGTATGCTCGCTTTGGCGCAAGACGAAAAGAGTTATATAAACAGTACGATTATCGCTAAAAACAGCAAGGTAAACGTCCCGTTTGGCAGAGAATACACTTTCTCGGGAGACAAGTTGGAAGTTTACGTTTTGCAAGGCGAATCGAGAGATCCGTACGACTGTAACATAATCGGTAAATACGTAATAACGGGTATGAAGAAAGGGGAGAAAAACAACATTTTAGTTAACTTCCTTTACAACTTAAACGGCGTCGTCGAAGTAAACGCAAGTATTAAAAACGGCGCGAGTTTAATATCCACTCGTGAAACTGTAAACGAGAGTATTGACGAAATTATTGCAAGGCTCAATAAAGAAAGAGAAGAAGCGGCAAGAAGTCAGCAAAAGATTGAAATTATGCTTGCTATCGACACGTCGGGCAGTATGTGCGGAAGCCGTATGGTAAACGCTCAAAAGGCTGCTAAAGACTTCGTTGACCAGTTCGATTACAAAAACACTTCAATGTCTATTATAGCGTTTGCCGATAGGTCGGCGTTTGCTTGTAAATGGTCTAAGGATAAGAGAGAACTTTACAATACGATAGACAATATCGAAGACGTAAACGTAGGCGGAGCGACCGACGCTCAACCTATTAGAGATAACGCGTCTAAATTCTCTCGCGACGCTATAAAGATAATGGTTATTTTAACCGACGGATACTGGGGTAACCAAGGCCCTGAAATGAAGGCGGCGGATAGCGCTAAGAGAAACGGCGTAACTATGTACGGTATAGGTATAGGCGAGGCGGATGAAAAATTCTTGTCTGCGATATCTAGCGGAAAGGGCAGAAAGGTCGATTTAAGTCAACTTACTTCGGCGTTTAAGGAAGTAGCGTCGTCAATAGCAACCGAAGTTGGCGGAAACAGTTTAAGATAATATCACGGAGAAAGATATGGAAGAAAATTCAGTAAGAACAACAAGAGAATTAAGCAACCCTGAATTTAATTATTATTTAGCGTTTAAGATAGATTTGGCGCAAACTGATATAACCGAAATTGAAAGGACAATAAAAAGATTTATTTCCAACCCAAAGGGCGATTTGAAAACGAGGCGGTATCTTCAATTAAAAGATGATATATACGAAATAATGATTTACGACTCTACCTATAATAAGCAGAGCAAAGTTTATACAAAAGGTACGGGTGGGCGAAAAATCGAGGCGCAAAGAGCAAGAGAGTTTAAACTTGCAGAGGCTATAAATGCAATCAAAACTCTTTGTAAAGCAAGACCTTTTGTTTTGAAAACGGAGATACGGAAAATTTATGAAGTAATCAATAAGCCTATAAAGTATTTTTCAGTTGAAGAATTTGAAACCGCGGTAAAAGCAAACTTAAATCAAGGCGTAGAAATCGTGGAAAATAAATACGACGATAAAATACCTTTTGCAGATTACCAAAGAATTGAAAGTTGGTTAGAGTGCTTTGATAAAAAAGATTTGTATGATTTTTTAGGTTGCTCGCGCACGGCTACGGCGGATGAAATTACGCTTAAAAACAACGAGCAATACAAAGGTAAAGTATCCTTAGATTTAAAAAGAATGCAGGCGATAAGTTTTCTGTGTTCTATGGTACAAGACCATTTGTGTAAAACTCAAAAAGCGAGAGAAACTTACGATTTATATTTAAAGAGTAAAGACGTTTTTGACGAATTAAAAATAAGACGTAAGGTAAATTTAACTTATTTGTTTAGGTCGGAGTACGACGCGTTTTTTAAAAAATTAAACGCGATAAACGGTCAGAAAGCAGAAGAAATACTATTACAGGCGTGCAAGTATTTTAAAATTGTAGTATTAGACGACGATGCAAAAAATATAATTTAAATCGTAAAAAACAAGAAAGAGCGTTAGATAACGGAGAAAGATTATGGCAAAAAATCTCGTAAGAACGCCTAAGGAGTTGAACGATCCAGCGTTTAACTACTTTATAGCGTTCAAAATAGACTTAAAAGAAACAGACAAGACGAAGATAGAACCACTTATAAAAAAGGTTTTATCAAACCCTAAGGGCGACGTTATTTCCAGACGACTTTTGGAACTGAAAGCCGACGTAATGGAAATTATGTGTGAAGACTCTTTGTACGACGAACAGTCCGAAACTTACAGAAAAAACGCGGGCGGAAGAAAAAAAGAAGCGCAAAGAGCCAAAGACTTAAAACTTAAAGATACTTTGGGCGTAATTCAAATTCTCTGCAAAACGAGAACTACGCTTATGCGTTCGGAAATTAAAAACATTTGCGAAACGGTAAACACTCCCGTAGTATTTTTCACCTTAGACGAACTTGAAAACGCTATAAAGCCATTACTTAGCCAAGGTATTAAAATTATTGACAATATCGACAAGTCGTCGATTCCTTTCGATAAATATAAAAAGACTGAAGACTTTTTAAAAGCCCTTGACAAAAAAGACTTATACGACTTTTTAGGATGTTCGGTTACCGCGTCTAATAGCGACATACAAACGAGTAGCGACGAGTTGTATAGAAATAAAAATAAACTCGATTTAAAAAAGCAACAGTCGGTTAGTACGCTTTGCGCTACGGTAAAAGAAGTGTTGCTTGCAAGTCCGCAAGCGAGAAAAAATTACGACAATTATCTCGCGTTAAAGGCTGAAGTTTGGTCGGAGTTTGAAACGAGAAAGAGTTTTGCTATTAAAGAATTAAAATTCGACGAATACGAAGGATATACTCAAAAAATTATAAACACCTTAAAGGTAAGCATATCCGAAGCCGAAAAAATGATAGGCATTGCTTGTAATCACTACGGTTTCCAAATAATCGGCGCGGAAGGTGGCGGTTCAAACTTTGAAGAGTGTCCGTATCCCGACTGTGGACTTTTGTTCAAAAAGGGAGTAAAAAGTTGTCCGCATTGCGGAAAACCGCTCGAGGTTTTATGTTGGAACTGTAAACAAAAAACGCCGTTCACAAAGGACGATAAAGGTTGTTCGTCTTGTGGAGCAACTCAGCAGTCGCACGATATGTTCCTTGACAAGTGCGCTAAGTTTGAGTCCGTAAGCAACACTCCCGACGCTGACGTAACGACGCTACAAACGGCTCTTTTACAAGTTACTAACGTCGTTCCGGGCTATGAAAAGAACACTTCGTCTGAAGTTTATAGAAAAGTAAAAGAGTTTGAAAAACTTTTACAAGCAAAGCAAAAGCAAGAAGAAACGCTCGGCGCTCAGTACAAAGCGGACACGACTAAAATAAGAGATTTAATCGCTCAAAAGAAATTCCAGTCGGCGCTTGCAATAGCAAGGTCGCTCCAACAAAAATACGGCACTTACAACGTCGTAACGTCTAAAAAACTTTTGACTGACGTTCAAACGGTTGTAAGCAACGCGCAAAGAAATGCAGAACAGGCAAAACTTTACGCGTCTCAAAACAACGAATCTCTCGCAATTTCTTACGCAATAAAAGCCCTTGAAATTTGCGACGACTACATAGAAGCCCGTCAAATTCTTCAAAAATATCCGCCAAAGCCCGTGCAAAATTTAAGGGCTGTGCTCGACGGAAACAAGGTAAGACTTGAATGGGAAGACAGAGTAAAACAAGATTTTGCAACCTATACGATTATTAAAAAAGTAGGCGTTGCTCCTACGAGATTTGACGACGGCGCAGTCGTAGAATCCAACCTTTCAATTAAGTTCTACGAAGATGAGAGTATCGTTTCGGCAACTCCGTATTATTATTCGGTTTATGCAGACCGTTACGGAATAAAATCTAATCTTTGCACTACAATATCGCCTGTAATCGTTTATTCAGACGTTTCAAATCTCCAACAAGACTTTACGTTAAACGGCGTAAAAGTCGTTTGGGAAGCCCCACAAAACGTTAAATCTATCGAAGTTTGGAAAAAAGACGGTCCTGTTGCTCCGCTTAAAGCAGGCGACGGCGTAAAGGTAAATTGCGACAATAAAGGCTTTAACGACGAAAAATGTTCGGGCGAAAGCGCTTACCTTATAATATGTAATTATGAAGTGAGCGGTAGGCAAGTTCAGTCTCGTGGCGCAAAAATCGTATGTAAACCGTACGAAAACACCAAGCCGCTTGAAGACGTAAAAATTGAAAGCATAGGCGTAAACAAATATTCTTTCACTTGCGCGGACGGTTATGCAGGCAAGATAAGCCTTTACTACGCAACGTCAAAACTCGCCGTTCAAACTAACACCGTATTAAAATATATCGACTTTAACAAGCATTGCAAAGGTATGGTTAAATTGCCTACCACGACGACGGTAGATGGCAAGATTTCGTTTAGTATCGAGCCCGAGAAAATTCTTCAAATATATCCCGTCGTTGCAACGGAGCAGTTATTCGTCGTTTCTCCACCTCAACTCGTCAACTCAATGTCGGGTATGCGCGCTCAACACACGGTATCAAACGGAACGGTAACCGTAACGGGTAGCGTTCATCAAAAGGCAAAGAATATTATCGTCAAGGTAAGCAACGATAAATTCGTAGATAATTTGAATGAAAAGGGCGAGAGTTTTACTTTCCTTGCCGACGATTTTAGAAGAAGTGGCAAGATAGAAATTAAATTAAAGGCAGACACGGTTAACTATATAACCTTATTCGTAGAATTTTTAGACGACGGGGTTAAATCGTATTCTCAACCCGTTAAATTAGAGCCTGCAATCGACTATCGCGAGGCGGTTAGCGTATTGTTCAATCTTGAATATTCGCCAAATCCTGCAAAACCGTTTAAAGTAACCATAAATTACGAGGCGGACAAAGAAGTTCAACTTCCTACAATGCTTTTAATGAAAGGAAGACCAAAGCCACTTAACAAAAATGCAGGCGAACTTTGTGAAAGAATTGCGCCGATTACCTTAAAGAAAGGCTTTTTCTCAAAGAAATATACAGCAAAACAAGTAATAACCGTTTCACCGACGTCACCTATGACTAAGTTTGCTCTCTTTGTAAGCGACGGAGGGGAATATGTTAAACTTAAAGAGGTAACCAAATTGTAAAAGTTTATAAACGGCGTTATGCTTCGTTACCTGTAAGCCTTTTACGACTGGGATGACCAACAAGGTCTATCCCATCCGCAAAAGTCTTACGAGCCTTGCCTAACTTGTTTCTAAACTTTTAAATTGTCTTTTATCCCTTAAAGCGAGCCTTCTTTTGCTCGCATCTAAACCTTTAAACAATACTTAAAGGCTTATATACTTCGCAAAAGTGCGTTTACTGCTTTAAGGTCTAAACCCCAATGACCAACAAGGTCTATTGTGTCTTATCCCTTAAAGCGAGCCTTCTTTTGCTCGTATCTATCCCTTTAACACTTTGAAAAGACTATAACGTAAGAAATTACAAACTTGCTTTGTTAAAATTTTTGCTTTTTAAACCCCATTATTATATACAAATTTCCTACACCTAAGGAAAAAGGAGAATATTATGAAAAAGTTTACTTGTCCTTATTGCTACGGCGTTCACGATATCGGCAAAATAGGTATGAAGTGTTCGTATAACGTTCCGGGCAGAGCGGACAAATGTATCGGAAACGTTCAAAAAGACTCTGCAGGTTGGATTCCTGAAAGAGATAAATCTCGTTGCTTAAAATGTACCGCCGCTAAAAAATCGGTTTTTTGTAACGTTTTAAACAAAGAAGTCCCAGCAGACTTTTTGAACGAAGAGAGTTTCTCAGTTGCGCTTTTAGGAGCAAAGGCATCGGGTAAATCTAACTACATAGGAGTTTTAATTAACGAAATTAAGAGAAAGATGACTCCTGCGTTTAACTGTTCTCTTTCGCTTGCCGCAAGTGAAGAGTCGAGAGAATATTACAACTCGCACTATTACGATCCGTTGTTTAAGCACGGTAGAGTGGTTGACGCAACTAGCCAAGACGAAATTCCACCGTTGATTTTCCCTCTTAGATTTATGGATGAAAAGAACAGAATCAAAAAGATTGCCGCTCTTTCTTTCTACGATACCGCAGGTGAAAATTTAAACGATACGGACCAAATGCTCATTACCAACCAATATATCTCTAACGCAAACGGTATTATTTTACTTTTAGACCCGTTGCAAGTGACTTCTATTAGAGAAAAATTGCAAGGAAAAATTCCACTTCCTGCTCAAAACACCGACGTAAACGACGTTTTAGCAAGAGTAATTCAAAATATTCGTGACGTTAAAAATATAAAGGGAACAATTAAAGTTCCGCTTGCCCTTGCGTTTACCAAAATCGACGCGTTGGAAGAGTTTGACGTTTTAAAAGAAGACAGTTGCTTAAGATACGAGTCTGAACATTTACAAAGGGGTGTGTTCGTTCAAACCGACTTCGATAGCGTAAATATCGAAATGCAAGACCTTTTGGAAAACTGGTTAGACGCAGAACTCGTACAACAAATGAAAAACTTTGAAAAGTTTGCGTTCTTTGGCGTTTCTTCTCTCGGTGGTGTTCCAAACGGAACAAACCTTTCTGCATCGGGTATTAAGCCAAGACGTGTATTAGACCCACTTTTGTGGCTTTTAGCGCAAAACAAATATATAAAGACGGTAAAAAAATAAGGAGGAAATATGAAAGCATATCAACTCATTTATACGGGATGCGGTAAAAACAAAACCGGTGACTTTTCCGTATGGTCGCAGTCTAGTGAAATTACAAAAGAAGAATCTTTTGAAATCGTAAAGATGATGAGTTATACGAAGGCGAGAAATACTCCGTATGAAATTCCAGAGGGTGAATTAGACAAATATTGTCCGGTAAAATACGGTTGTTTCACACTTTCTACGGGTAGAAAATGTATTGCTCAGTCAAGATATATCGGGCCTGTTTATTCTGTCGTTGACCAACGTCAAGGCAACTTTATTATTCACGCCTACGTTTTAGACGATTTAACCGACGTATATCCGTTCTCAGTTCCTTTTGCAGATATATTCAAAAAGGAACTCACTTACTCCGAGTGGCACGACAATCCTGCTCCAGACTCTTTGCCTGCCGTTGAAATTTCGCTTAAACCGATGGTAAACGACGGTATTATCAAAGCGTTTATGTCAAACGAACGCAACAAAAACGTAATGGCTTCGATTTTGCAAGCAGTTATCAACTGTACGAGCGAAGATAAATCCGTTTCAATCAACGGTACGGAAGACGAGCAAAAAGCAATCTATGCAATTCTCGGTATTTTATTGCCGTCGGCATTACATAGCAAGGTTACCTTTGCAAACCAATATTCAGCGAGAGCAGAGTTCGTTCTTGCTGCAAACAATTTCCCACCTATCAAAGTTAAAAACTTCTTAGACGGAAATCAAAATTTCGTTTGCAATTATCAAGATAAAGTTTCTATGGGCGAATACGCGTTCAGTTTAGACCACGGAATTTTCGCCGACGTAAAACCGAGTCTTTACGCAAGCGACTTAGTTGAAACTCTTGCTAAAAACGGATTATTCCCCGCAATTAAGAGAACTGAAGAAATTAGCAAGGTAATGAAAGATTTAAATTGCGACGCAGATACAGCAGTTCTCGCTTGCTTAGTAAAGGCAAATCAATTCAATGCGTTTAATTCTGCCGAAGAATATAAGAGAGTATTCGACCTTTTACTTTCGGCTAATTATATTGATAGAAACGCCTTTGCAGGTAAACTTTACGAAGAACTCGTTTTAGGTAAGCGTTGGCAAGGCGAAAGGGGAGCGAGCGCGCTCGTTAAATTTGCATATCAAAATAGCCCTATCGAACAAAAAGACGCTATTATTTGGAATTTCTTACACAATACGGGGGCGTTTGGCGTTTCGCCTACGTTAAGTCCTAAGGAATTTTTAAACTCAGTTAAAGCAAACGCTCCGTTTGATTACAACGACTTAGCGCCTGCATTTTGTAGGGGAACGCAAGGTCAAGCGTATTTAGCGTCGGCAAAGGGCTCAAGTCTTTACCTTATGCTCGACGTTTTGTGCCAAGTAATGCGCTCTCCAAACGCTCAACAAGTTATTGATGCGAGCAAAGCCGTTTTAAGTATTTTGAAAAAAGCGATTGCCGACCGCGATTTAGACAGCGTTAAGTTGTATTTTGAAAAAATACAAGACCTTGGAAAAGACAGAGCGGAAAGACTTATAACCGATTCTATTTCGACTTATCTTAACGCAACTAACCTTATAAAGACTGAACTTAAAATCGCGTTTGCCGTAATATTACTTATCGAGGACGTTTCGGTAAAAACAAACTTTATCGCAACGCTCCTTAGAAACAATTATAAGTCTGGCGATTTCTTAGACGCATATTTAGAAGTTGCAAACGGCAACAAGGCAGTCTTTGAAAACGTAGAAAGAGCGCTTAAAAACGATCCGTCGTTTAGAGATTTCTTCATAAGAAAAGAGGCGTACGTATTTAAAAACGTAAAACCCGTTACCGAAAGCGCTTTAAACGATTTCTTTACTAATTTTTATTTAAAGGGCTTAGACGACAACGGAATATTCATTCAAAAGTTTGAAGAGTTTATCTTAGGCTTACAAGGCGATCAATTAAAACTTAAAAAACTTCTTGAAAGATACGAAAAGATTGCGAGAATAGGCGACGACTTTGCCGACGTAAAATATCTTTTAAGATTTATCGAGCAAGAAATTTATTCTCTCGACGGCAAACTTTTATTAAACCTTAGCCCAGCGCAGTCAAAACAACTCACCGAAATAAACGACAGATTGTCGTATATCGGACCTAACTGGACGTCGGGCAAGTACGAAGTTTTAAACTTAGTACGCTTGTTGACTTCTAAACAACAAAGAAACGATCTTTTAAACGCAATTAAACAAAACACTTTGTTTACTTCGCTTAAAGACGCGCAAATTAAAGATTTCGCGGATAATTATTATTCGTCGGCAATAGAGAGTTACGCATTTGCGAAAAGCCAATTAAAAGACGCGGACGACGCGCTCAAAGACGCAATTTTATCGCCTTTAACGTTGAGAGTGAGACCGTTTGAACCGCTTTTAAGAGACGCTTTAGAGCATCTTGGCGGTAACGATTATTTCGTCGTTATGACAGACCTTTTAAGGTGGGCGTTCAACGGTAACGAAGAATTTAACCGAAAGATTAAGTCTTTCGTTGAATCTTACGTCGAGTCACTCGGTCGTGGCGATGCTAAAAAACTCTTTAGCAAAGCGAAATCAATTATGGAACCTCAACACTACGCAAACGTTGAAGGTTTTGTAGATAATTATTTGGAAAATCATAGAGGATTTTTTGAAAAACTTTTCGGAAAGAAAAAACAATAAGGTGGTTTTATGGAGATAATTTTAGGCTTATTGATTGTTGCCGTAATTTTATACCTTGCGTTTTGGTTGCTCATATCAGTTTTTGTTTGTATTGCAATCGGACTTGTAATCGGTATAATACCAGCAATAATCTCATCAGTGAAGATTTACTTAAAGTCGATAAACGACGAAGTAACAAATCCTGCAGTAAAATGGACGCTAAATATTAGCGTTGGGTTGGCGTGTTTGGTTGTAGCAACGCCTGTAGTTTTGGCAGTTTTAGCAATAATTGCCAGCATAGTTTAAGGGGAGGTAGTAGAATATGGCTAAACATCAAGTTCCAGCGTACAGAAACTATTTCTTCGGTGACGCATATAAAGAATTTTTACAAGCAATTTGCACCACGTTTATGAACTGTGGCGATAAAATCGGCGATTCTTGGTATCACTTTACCGACTCTTTCGGCAATCTTTGGGAAACGATTTTAGATCTTATCCACTTTGATTCTATTTTCGTAAACATTTTCAAAGCAATGTGGTTCGCGCTCGTTTTCGGTTTCCGCGCAGGCGGTCTCGTACTTAGCGTAATATTAGTTCCGCTCGTTTGTATTGCTTTCTCGGCAGTTCAAATCTCGGTAATTTTAGTAATGATGCTTTTCGTATATCTCGGCTTTTTGACGTTTAGGTTTGCAGACTGGGTTTATTGTCAAATAAAGAAAGTTTCTTCAAACTGTCCAAACTGTCAAAGAATGAGCCGTGGCGCAAAATACGCGCTTCCCATTTACGTTTGTGAATGTGGTAGAAAGCACTATAAATTGCAACCGAGCAGTTACGGTATTTTAGCAAGAGAATGTTATTGTGGTAGAAGACTTAAAACTACGTTCTTTAACGGAAGACAAAGACTTAACGGTAAGTGGCTTTGTCCTAACTGTGAGTACGATTTAGGCGAAGCATTACATCACGATATTTCAATTCCGGTAGTTGGCGGACCGAGTTCGGGTAAGACTTGCTTTATCAGTATGGCAATCTCTGAAATCGAAAAGAACGCAATGCCAAAGTATAACTTAAACTTTGAATATAAAGAAAATGCGGCTCTTGGCGACGACTATCAAGACAACAAGAGAATTATGGACAACGGTCAACTTCCGCTTAAGACCAACGATACGAGACTTAGATACTATCAATTCTTCCTTACTCCAAAGGGCGAATCCGTTCCAAACCTCGTTTCTATTTGCGACGTTGCAGGCGAAGCGTACGAAAGCAATGATGAAATGGGTGGTCAAGAAGGCTTTAAATTTGCTAAGTCTTTCGTTCTTATCGTTGACCCACTTTCTATTGCGTTATACCGTGAAGAAGTTGAATCTACGGTAGATATCAGCAGATACGGCGCAAGTCAAAGAGCAATGGAAGAAGTGTTAGACGCTTTAGTTCGTACGGTTGAAAATATGAAGAGCGCAAACGCTAAGGGTGTGTTAGACGGAAACGTTGCAGTTTTATTTACTAAGTGTGATATCCCAGGTCTTGACGAAAAGATCGGTGAAAAGGCTATTAGCGAATACTTATCACGCAACGAAAAGGCAAACAGATACGACGCTCAAAACGTACTTTGCGAAAGATTCTTATCAGAATACGAAGAATTTAACTTCCTTAACATATTAAAAGGTAAGTTTAAAAATATTCAATTCTTTACTTGTTCGGCGCTTGGACATTGCGCAGACAACAGTTCGTTTGAACCAGTTGGCGTAGAAGATCCTATTTTGTGGCTCGTTGATAAGGAAAGCGACTCTATCAACTTTAAAAACAAATGGGGCAAAGCGTAAGTCTTTGACTTAAAACATTTTTACAAAAGGCGATTTACAAAATGAATTTTTTTCTACGGGCGGAATGTCCGCTCGTAGAAAAAGATATCAAATTTATTTTTCAACATAATATAATATCTTTAAATTTGAAAACAACGCGACGACAGTCGCTTTACATAAAATAAAGCGTTTTGTTGCTAAAATTGAGGGATTTATGAAAACTGAATATTATAAAAGTAGGCTCAGTCCCAGTTGTCATAAAGCCTACGACGATATGCTTAGAAAGTTTAAGCAAATGGCGTTTGAAGTTGACGCGCAAGGCGTTTCACCGCAAGATTTGATGGCTACCTATTCGGCGATAGTAAACGACCATCCCGAACTGTTTTATCTGTCTTACAGGGCAGGCGTCGGGCAAAAAATGGGTTTTTTCGGGGTTACGTTAAAACTCAAAACGTCGAGTATTTTTTCGGCAAGTCAAGTCGGAACTTACAAAATTGAACTAGATAAAATTGCAAAAAACTTTAAAGAGCAAACGGAGAGTATAAAAAGCGACGAGCAAAAGATTTTATACGTTTGCGATTACTTTTTAAAAAATATGCAATATGAAATCAACAACGAGTTCAATCAAAACTGCGCAACTGCGCTCGTTAAAAACAAAGCGCAATGTAGCGGTATTTCAAAGGCAGTAAAATATATCTTAGATAATTTGGGTATTGATTGTATATTAGTAGAAGGTGACGTTTTTGCCGACGGAAAAGGCGGACCGCACGCTTGGAATATGGTGTGGTTAGAAGGGCAACCTTATCATCTCGACGTAACGAGTATGATGGGCGCGAATATGACGAGAACAGAGCCGTTTTATTATATGTATTATCTGTACTCAGATGATGAGATGAACATACATAAATGGGATAGGAACAAGTATCCTAAATGTGACAAAACGTGCCCCAATAAGCCGATTAACGCGCAAAATGGACAACAAACGACAAATACGCAACGACAGCAAAAAAAGAACTCAGTTCCCCTTTTCCCAGACAATATCGTTAAGTTTTCCTTAGAGATGGAAAAGCAAATCAAAAGCGCTATTTTAAAAAAACAACCGACACTTTGTTTTTCAACAGCGCTTAGCGTAGAGGGGCAAGAACTTTTAGACGAAGTTACCAAAGTCGTCAAAAAAGTGCTAAGGCAAAATAGCGCAATTTCACAATTTACCGTTAAAATCATAGGCGGTTTTAACGTGGAAATAACTTTTATTTGGTAAAACAGTTTGTACAAAAAAGGAGAAAATTATGTCAAATTATTACGTAGTTAAAGAGCCGGATGCAGGTGATATTTTCGGCAGTATAATGGCGTTTTTGGTAGTGCTCTTTATTATCTTTGCTTTCGCTGCAATGATAGGTTTTTATATCTTGCTCATATTCTTGGGTATAGGTGTATTGATAGGTATGGGTTACGCTATATACGCGTATATAAAAGGATTTATAAACGCGTGCAAAACGATAAGTGGCGTGCATGGAAGAAACGGACTTACTTCGCTACTTCTTAGGTGGTTCGTCCTTTTCAAAAACGCATCTGTTTTCGTTATTAAAGATACTTTTGCGATTGCAAAAAATTCGTTAGTTAAAGCAGGCGCGTATAGATTTTTATCGTTTAAAAAATGGATGTGGCTTATAGTTGCTCCAACTGTTATCGTTTGCGGACTTTCAATGGTAATAGTCGTAGCTTTACTCCAAGTAGCGCTCGTATTATCGATAGCGTATTTTATTTTAGTATGCTTAGCGGTAATCGCTGCTATATATTTGTTAGTAAGCACCGTGTATGCTATAATAAAAGTCGGCGCAGGTACGTTTGACGCGCTCGGCAACTACAATCCGTTTAGCGCGACTGACTTTTCAAAGTATTTTACCTTTTCTGATATAGGAAGATTTTCAGGAGAGTACTTTAGAAATATTTTCTCGGCGATAAGAGAACTTTGGGGTGAGTCTATTTCGCTTATGACTTACAACTTCTCATCTGCAAAAGGTTATCCCGTAATCAATATTTTCAGATATTTCTTCTTCGTATCTCCGCTTATGATTTTCGTTATGGCATGCATATTTATAGCGCTTGCGTTTATAATCTTATCGGTCGTTTACGTTCCGCTTTTGCTTGCCGAACTAGTTTGGGCATTGATTATTAAAGTGTTTAGAATAAGGTAAAATTTTATAAATGCAATAAAATAAATAATTAGAATGGGGGGAGACTGTTCTATAAATAGACTGTGGATTTTCTGCCTATTCAGGAGTGTAATATGGATAAATTTATACCAGTAGTAGTAATCAAAGATTTAAAAGAAACCGACCAAATTTTAACCGCGCTTAAAAATAGCGACATAAACTGCGCTGAAATCACTTTTAGAACGGCGTGCGCTAAAGACGCTATTGCTTACGCGTGCAAAAATTATCCCGAAATGAATATCGGCGCAGGTACGGTAATCAACGCAGAGCAATGCAAAGACGCTTTGGATGCAGGCGCAAAATTTATCGTATCTCCGGGGCTTTCTCCTGCCGTTGCAAAAGTTTGCAGTGAGGCAGGCGTGCCTTATTATCCCGGTTGCGTAACGCCAACTGAAATTATGGCTGCGCTTGAACTTGGAATTAGTATCGTAAAATTCTTCCCTGCGAACGTTTACGGTGGTTTAAAGGCGTTAAAGGCTTTGTCCGCTCCGTTCCCACAAGTGAAATTTATACCAACGGGTGGCGTTGATAGGAGCAATATTGACGAATTTCTTGCTTTTGATAAAATTTACGCTATCGGCGGTTCGTTTTTCGTAAAAGAAGCGCTTGATAAGATGAAAGGAGAATAATATGAAAAAAGTTGTAACTTTTGGCGAACTTATGTTAAGGCTCGCCCCTGAAAATTATTTAAGATTCGTTCAATCAGACAAGTTGCAGGCAACTTTCGGCGGAGCGGAGGCAAACGTAGCGGTATCGCTTGCAAATTACGGACTTGATGCAAGTTTCGTTTCAAAACTTCCAACTCACGAAATAGGTCAATCTGCAGTAAATTCGCTTAGAAAATTTGGCGTTGATACGAGTTTAATCGTTCGTGGCGGTGAAAGAGTCGGAATTTATTACTGTGAAAAAGGCGCAAGTCAAAGACCGAGTAAGGTCATTTACGACAGGGCGTATTCTTCTATTGCTATGGCTAAAAAAGAAGATTTCGACTGGGAAAAAATCTTCGACGGCGCAACGTGGTTTCACTTTACGGGCATAACCCCCGCTCTTTCGGACGAAGTTGCCGAAATTTGTGAAATTGCTTGCAAAAAGGCAAAGGAAAAGGGAATAACTGTCTCCTGCGACCTTAATTTCCGTAAAAAATTGTGGTCTAAACAAAAAGCGGGCGAAGTAATGGGTAGGCTTTGTCATTTTATAGATTATTGTATTGCAAACGAAGAAGACGCTAAAGACGTCTTTGGTATCGAAGCCGACAATACCGACATTTACGGTGGAAAACTCGATAGGGAAGGTTATATTTCAGTTGCTAAAAAACTTACCGAAAGATTTAACTTTAAAGGCGTTGCTATAACGCTTAGAGAGAGCAAATCGGCAAACGACAACGACTGGTCTGCAATGCTTTATACGGGTGGCGAAGCGCATTTTTCTAAAAAATATTCAATGCATATCGTTGACCGCGTAGGCGGTGGCGACAGTTTTGGCGCAGGGCTTATCTATTCGCTCGTCGAAGGGTTTACAAGTCAAAGCGCGATAGAATTTGCAGTTGCTGCAAGTTGCTTAAAACACTCAATCGAAGGTGACTACAATATGGTATCCGTTCAAGAAGTTATGAATTTAGCAGGTGGCGACGCGTCGGGTAGAGTTCAAAGATAATCGACTTATAGCAAGACTTTTTGAAAAAACGGAGTGATAATTACTCCGTTTTTTATACAATAAAAGGTTTAATACGCAATCGTAATCGTTAATAATTCTCATTTTTTAATAAAAACTTGAAAAATGACTATTTCTTTGGTATAATGAACAAACTAATACTAATAAAGGAAAAAATCGACCGCTTATTATGTCAGAAAAGAAATCGGGAATAAAAACTTTTATATGGGCAATTATTATGAGCGCGCCAAGTCCTTTGGTTGTAGGGCTTGGGCTTATCGTAGGAAGAAGTTCTTCGCAAATTGCCGATTTCGTGCGAAAAAGCGCGGAACTTTTAGCGATAGTCATATCTTTCGTCGTTTTTTTAATGACGCAAAAAAACGGTGTTTGTGATGAAGACAGAAAGCAAAAGTTAGAACGCCGAGCCAACGTTTTCGTAGGATTTATGATGTCTTTTGCAGGAATAATAATGTTTGCCTTAGCATTTTTAATAAGTAGCAGAGATAAAGGCAACGTTATACCGGCGCTTGCAATAATCGTATCGGGAGGAACGATAAATTTAATATTTTGGATTAGATACACAAGGCTTTATAAAGTTCAAAAAAATGCAATATTTGCAGTGCAAAAAAAGTTGTACCGCGCAAAAACTTTGGTTGATATGAGTGTAATTATCGCGCTCGTTTCGGTATTGATTGCTCCAACTAGCAACGTTACGCATTGGATAGATTTCGGCGGTTCTATCATAGTTTCAATTTACTTAACGTGGAGTGGAATAAGAACCGTTTATAAAGAAATAAAAGCGTTAAAACAACTAAAAAATGAAAAATAATAAAAGAGCCCCAAAAGTTTTAAAAACTTTTGGGGCTCACGTTATTTTACGTAGGGTTTATTAAATTTTGTCTTTTATAATCCTATTGCGATTGCAAGCATTAAAAAGCCGAGTGATACTGCAAACAATAGAATTTGGAAAAGTATTGTCTTTTTAAACCATTCTGCAAAACTTACGTTTGCAAGACCTAAGCCGACGAGTAGCGTTCCACAGGTTGGATATAAAACGTTGGTATAACCGTCTGCAAACAAATAGGTTAAAATGATAATGGTCGTGCTCATTCCTTCAATAGGCGCAAGGGTAAGCATAGGAATAATCAAAACTGCTTTTGCTGACGCGCTCGGAATAAAAAATTCTATAATAAGCACGAAGAAATACAAAATTATTACTGCAACGTATGGTGAAATGTTAGAAACAGCGTTATAAAAATAGTGGAAAATAGTATGTATAATATTTCCTTGTTGGGCAATATGCGTAATGCCGAAAGCAATCATTATAATTACGATTGACGGAAGAACGTCTTTTACGCCGACTAAAAAACTCTTGCCAAGGCGTTTAAACGAGCCTAATAAAATTCTACCTATAATGACCGTGCCTACGATAAAAGCAACTGCCATAAATACCATTGCAAGCGAGCGAAGAGAATCTATAAGAGTAGGTATAATAACCGATAAAAGCGCTATTGAGAACAATACGATAATCATTGTAGATTTGCGTACGTCATCTGCGTGTGTTTCGTCGGTTACGGTTATAAAGCCTTGAACGTCAAAGTTTTCGGTTGCTTTTTTCTCGTCGCGCTTTGCCAAATAGGTTAAAAACAACGCGGTTAACACGTACATTACGCAAAAGATAATACATCTATACCACAAACCGTCGGTAACGGGAACTCCTGCCGCAATCGACGCCGTGCCAATTGTCAACGGGTTAGTAATTGCCGTCGTAAAGCCTACGCCAGACGATACTAAAACAAAAGAAATGGCTGTAAATCGAGACCAGTTTAGCGCCGTACAAAGCATAGCAAAAATGGGATATAAAATTAGTAGTTGTTCTTGTAGTCCAAATACTGCCGACAACAACATTATTACCGCCGTCGTAACCCAAATTATGCCAAAGCGCTTTTCTCTAAGTTTTATCATGATAATTCTAACGAGAGAAACAAGACCGCCACTTTCTTCCAAAACTTTAAAAGTTCCGCCCAAAACTAATAAAAGGGCGATAATCATTATCATGTTTGAACTGTTGCTACCAAAAATTAACGCTTCAAACGGAGACGTAAGCCAGCGATAAAACGGAAGTCGTGAAGAGTTTTCGACTTCGGTTAAATGCCTAAAGGAATTGAGTACGATTTGTTTATTTAGGCTTGCGTCGGTCGTGTATTCAAAAAACGGTAGTCCTTTTTTTGATATATCCGTCGTGTAAATGGCGTATTTACCAGCCGGTATTACGTAGGTTAGAATTCCAACGATAAATAAAACCGCAATTAGTATTGCCACGACTGTTATAAAACTTTTAAGTCCGAATTTAACTTTTACGTTTAAATCTGCTGATTTACTCATTGCTTTCTCCTTTGTCATATTCAAATACGTCTTCGCAAGCCTGTCGCCACTTTGCGTTGTAAAGAGTATTTATTTCTTCCGACGCTAAAGTCCATTTAATTAAGGTTTGACAAGCGTCGTCGGGAATTAACATATAATACTCGTTGTCGTAATAAAACTCTAAAAAGCCCTTCGTTGAACAAGTGAGAGAATATAGATTTTGTGGCTTAAATTCAAAATCAACTTGTTTTCCGTCGAGAAGACCTTTAAAAGAAAGACCGTTTTTAGTCAGTTTTGCTTGACCAACGGATAAAACTCTTCTGTCTTTCGGCGATTTTCTTAATTTGTCCGTTTTCAAAACGCATAACTTAGCGTTCATCGTCATTTCAAAACCGTCGCTATTGATTTCTTTAGCAACGAGTCTGCGTTGCCACTTGTACCATTGATCGATATCTAAAGGGCAGGATGGTTTAGTCGCGTCAACCAAGTCGTAATATTCGTTTACCCTTACGCTAAACCCGCAATGATTGCATTTTATTATGTCACGCTCGACTTCTAACGAGTGTTCTTTTTTACACTCGGGGCAAACGAAGAGAATTTTGTCAATTCCGTAAGCGTTTGGCTTTTTACCGATATATTTATTGCGAGCGACCTTGTTATAAGCGAAATCGTTGTACTTGATTTTTTGCAAAATCATATCGTAAATTTCTTTTTCGCTAAGATTTTCCAACTGCTCTGGAGTAAAAAGCAAACTGTAACTTATGCTAATAGGACCTTTTTTACGGTCTGAAGAGTAGCGATTTGTCGCTAAATACGCGCCTTTTGAAGTCGCAACTACAACGTTGGCTTTACTGCGTTTTATAAATTGCGCTGTTGCAGGGTTTATAGGGTGCGTACTTCCGCTCGTCGATTGAATACCTTCGGGGAAAAGCCCAAGAGCGCCGTTTCGCTTTAAAACTTTAAACATATGCATCAAGCACGTTACGTCCGGTTGATATAAGTATTTTGAAATAATGCCGAGCGATAACATAACGCCGTAAAGCCCTTTTTTGATTATGTTTTGATAACCTACGACCATATTTATATCTTTGCGCTTAAATCCGTGCATCATATAAATAAATTCAAGCCTTGAAGAGTGTGATGCAAGTAAAATAGTTGGCTTGCCTTTTAATGATTTTGGTTTATAATCGTAGTCAAACTTTACTTTATATTTTTTATTCAAAAAGCCCAAAGCCAACGAAAGCACGCCCATAAGGATAGGGTTAGGCTTTTTGATTTTTCTATTTATAAGTTTTGCCTTTAAGTCTTTTTTCATACGCTTACCAATTATTTACATATAACTTACAATATACTTATTTTTAATTATATCACAAATGTGAAAAAGAAGAAAGTATATATTGAAAAATTTTTCACAAAACTATTTATGTAAAATTTTTAATGATAATGCTTGCTTTTAAACTCGATACGCGTGTTCACTATTTCCGTTGGGGTGCAAAATGAACCCCCAAGGAGAATACTCGCTAACGCTCGTGGCGTTCTTGGTCTCCGATTGCTCGGCTAAGCGAACCGCTACGCGTATTCGCTTCTCCGTTGGGGAGAAAAATAAAAACGACACAACCGAGTGGCTATGAAGGGAGAATTTGCCGAAACTCCGTAAACGGAGACCTCTCGGCAAGAATAACGCATTTATTAGCGATAGATAAAGCAACCCCCAAGGAGAATACTCGCTAACGCTCGTGCCTACGCAATATTCTATTGCTTGGTACGAACTCTTTTGCTTTTAAGGTTTACAAAAAAATAAGTTGTGGCGAGCAAAAGTGTTCGCATTCTCTCTTGGGAGTAAATAAAAAACACCATAGCGTAGTGCTATGGTGTTTTTTATGGTACCCCCAAGGAGAATCGAACTCCTGATTCTGCCGTGAGAGGGCAGCGTCTTAACCGCTTGACCATGAGGGCATCTCTTTTTGCTTAATTATAATATCATAATTATTTGCTTTTTGCAAGGGAATTTAGTCAGTTTAATAAATTTTATAAAAAAGGAGACGAAAATTTTTCGCCTCCAAAATGTTTCCCCGCCTGTGCCGACCAAAAACAAAAATTTAACCCGCGTTTGTGCAGGTGGGTGCATAGCCTGACACTTCCGTCTTCCTGTCATATAGGTCTGTCGATGACACAACCACAGGCTTTGCGTATTGCCATTTGGACGTCCGCTCCCTTATTTAAATTTGTGGATACAATTATGTTTTTGTATCGTACACCGCAGGTTTTAAATAATTATACACGGCGGTATGCGTCGTTTCTATAAGTGATTGTTGATTAGGATGACCAACAAGGTCTATCCTATCCAACAATCACTTATGAGCCTTGCCTACCTTGTTTCTAATCCTTTAAAACGAGTTTAAAGTCTTATAAACTGTGCAATACGGCGTTTCTACTTTATGTCCCAAATCATAATGACCAACAACACATAGATATCTAAGGTCAAATTTGGCTTTCATATAGATATTATATCAAATCTTAGGCAAAATATGCAAATAATTAAGGGTATATACTTTTTATAATTGACAATATTTTCGCCGTGTTTTAAAATATAAGAAAAAACGTAGGTGAATTATGAAATTAACGGTTTTGGGTAAATACGGTCCGTTTCCTAAAAATGGTGGGGCTACGAGTTCGTACCTTTTGCAAGTCGCAAACAAAAATATTCTTTTAGACGTTGGAGCAGGGGCTTTTAGTAGGCTTTTACACTATATAAAACCCGAAGATATCGACGTTATTATTTTATCGCATTTTCACTTTGACCACACGTCGGATATAGGTGTGTTGATATATTATTTTCAGTCTTTATTTGCAAAAGGATATACAAAAAAACCGTTGGTATTTTGTCCAGAAGATGGGGGAGCGCTTGCTCAAACCGTCATTGACTGTCCGTATTTTGACGTTAATTTGGTTAGGGGTGGCGAAATTTCAATGGTTGAAGATATCGACCTTGATTTTTATGAAATGAGACATCCCGTTCAAAGTGTAGGGGTTAAGATTTCGCACGGCGGAAAGGTGTTTGCATACACGGGCGATACTAATACGACTGTGAGTTTGGACGACCTTTTTGAAGGCTCTGATTTAGTGCTTGCAGATGGCGCGTTTTTACAAAAAGACTGGAATGAAAATTTACCGCACCTTTGCGTTGAGCGTATAGTACAACTTTGTAATAAGTATGGCAATAAGTCGATTATCTCGCATATAAACCCAAAATATAGCGAAGAAGACTTGCAAAAATCGGTTGAAAACTCAACGTGTGAAATAGCGCAAGAAGGAAAAAGTTATATAATATGATGAGACCTATAAATTTTAGGCCGATACTCTTTTGCGCGTTGTCGCTAATATTAGGACTAATTCTATTCAGATTTTCTCCGTCGCTTAAAATTTGGACGTTTTTATTGCCGATTATTCTTTTTGCAATTATCTTTTTAATCTTTTATTTCTTTGGTGAAAAGAACAAGAGAAAGATTGCTTTTTTCACCATAGGCGCGTGTTTATGCTTTGCATTTATAGGCATTGCGCTTTTAGGCGTTAGGGTAAGCGTTACTTCAAACGACGTAGTTAAAAACGGCGAGTATCAAATAAACGGAGTAGTCGATAGCGTTACGTATAAGCACGGCAAGTATTACGTTAAACTTAAAGATTGCGCCTATAACGGAGAGAAAAGCGGTGACCTTTTCATTTACGCAATTGACGAAGAAGTGGGGCTATATGACGTTCTTTCGCTTAAAGGCTACGTTTATTCGCAAGATAAAGACGACGGTAAGAAGATTAGTGAGTCTATAATTAGCGGACAATCAATGGCATGTAGTAATTATTACGATTTGCAAATTGTCGGCAAGCAAAAAGGCGTTGCATCTTGGTTTAAAGTTAAAACCGACGAAGCGTTTAAAAAGGCGTTGGGAGATAAATTCGGTATTTTTTCGGCTCTACTTCGTGGCGACGTTTCAGAGATGAAAGAAACTGTTTCTACTTTTAGGACGGTGGGCATTGCTCACGTTTTTGCCGTGTCGGGTATGCATATAGGGCTTGTTTTTGCCGCTTTATCTTTTATTTTAAAGAAAATTCCTTTAAACCGTTACTTAAAGACGGCAATCGTTTGTTTCTTTCTGTTTTTCTATTCGTATTTATGCGGTTTTACACCGTCGTCGCTTAGAGCGTCGATAATGTGTTCGTGCATTGCGATAGCCAAAATTACGGGCGAAAAATACGACGGCGTCAATGCTCTTTCTGAAGCGTCGATAATAGTTTTGACAATATCGCCGACGGAACTGTTTTCGGCAGGGTTTGTATTATCGTTTACAATATGTTTTTCAATTATAGTCTTAGCGCCGACGTTTAAAAATTTGTTTAAATTTTTGCCTGAAGAATTTTCATCTTCACTATCCGTGCTTATGTCGTCGCAAACGGCGGTAATTCCCTTATCGGTTATATTCTTTGGCGGGTTTTCGTTGATTTCTTTTATAGCAAACTTTTTACTTTTACCAGTTGTAACAATCATATTTTATTTTTTAATAATCGGTGTCGTAATTTGTTTGATTTTGCCGATTAACGCGCTTATAGCCCTATTTATACCGCAAATTTTAGTGGTTGGGACGACGGGTGTTATATCCTTTTTAGCAACAATACCGCTTGCAATAACTTATTTCCCGACGGCGTTTACGGTGTGTTATTACTCGCTTATGCTTTGCGTTTCCGATTTTGTAAATTTGCCTAAAAAAGCAAAGGTTTTATGCGGAGCGGTAGCGTTTTCTTTAATTTTGCTTTCGGTTTTTATGGGTTTTTTTACTATAAACGCTTAAAATAAGCGTTATTCCTTGATTTTTAGCAAGTAAAATGTTAAAATAATCGTATATGAAATTCAAAGACTTAAAAAAGAGTTTAAATCAGCAAATCAAGCCGATTTATTTAATATGTGGCGACGACGCGTTTTTGCTTGAAAGGTCAATTAGGCTGATTATCGACGCTTGCCAAATCGACGAGAGTCTTAACTTGTCGAATTTTGAAGGGCAGGGCGTGAAAGGCAATATAGACGCGCTTATTTCAGCGCTGACGAGTTATCCGTTTATGGGGGATAAAAGGGTGGTTTTGATAAAGGAGTTTTATCCTTTAACCGCCGATATAAAGTCGCTAAAAAGTTATTTTGAAAACCCGTGTGAAACGACGGTTTTTATCATTGCAAACCTTTCTAAAAGCGACTCCGTTTTAAAACTTGAAAACGTTACGGAAGTTGACTGTTTTAAGGGCGACCAAGCCGTTGCGGAAATGTGGATTAAGAGCGTTTGCTCAAAATGTGGGGTTGCAATTTCGCAAGGAGCGATTGCAAAACTTATAGATTATTGCAACGTTGATATGACTAAGATAAACGGGGAAATAGAAAAACTCACGGCGTACGCGTACCAAAGCAAAAAAATAGACGAAGACGCCGTAGAAATTTTGTGCGTAAAAGAACTTGAATATCAAACGTACGAAGTAGTGGAGTTTATTTCGGCAAAAAAATACGAGAGCGCGTATAAGAGTTTGACGGATATAACGTCAACTACGGGCGACGGTCAAAAATTGTTCGTTTCGCTATACTATCATTTTAGAAGAATGCTTTATTCCGCGCTTTCTCCCCTTTCCGACGGAGAAGTTGCAAAAGAGTTAAAAATTAAGGAATTTGCGGTAAAAATGGCTCGTAGGCAAGCCAAAGCGTATCCGATTAAAAGGCTAAAACAAATAGTAGATTCTCTCGCTAAATACGACGAAGAATTTAAGCAGGGAATAATCGAACAAAATTCAGCGGTATGGAACGCGATATTTAACGTTTTGATAATATAATTTAAAATAATAAAAACAACGCATAACCGAAAAAGTTTTCGCATATAAACACAAGGAGATAGGTATGACTTTTCAAGAATTTTTAGCAAAAGTCGGCGCTACGTTTACGGGCGACGTTATAACGATGGTGATAACTTTGGTAATTTTATTTACCTTGTTTTACTTTACGATTAGCATCTTGAGCAAGAATAACGCTCAATGGGTAATAGTCGTTTTCGTGTTGTACGTTCTTGCAACGGGCACGGTATTTATGTTTGCCGGTATTTCGGGCTGGAACTACTTTGCAATTCCATTGCTTTTTATCGTTGCTGTCGTTTCGCTTTTTGCAACCGAAATCAAGCGTGGTATTTGGAAAGTTAGGGCTAAAAAAACGGGTGACGTAAAGATTTTTGACAAGAGCCAAAACGCTATGGGGCACAACAATAAAAACGTTGACGAAATAGTAAAAGCCCTTCTAAATATGTCGAAAAACAACGTCGGCGCAATAATTATTTTCTCTAATGAGAAAATACCAAATTCAATTATTGAAAGCGGAACGATAATAAACGCGTCTATTTCCGCTCAACTTATAGAAAGCGTATTCTATCCCAAAACCCCACTTCACGACGGGGCAATGATTATTATGGGGGATAAGGTTTACGCGGCAGGTTGTTTCCTTCCGTTATCGCAGGAATTAAATCTTCCTAAAGAACTCGGCTCTCGTCACCGCGCTGGAATAGGCGTAACTGAGGCGATTAGCGTTACGGCGATAATCGTTTCCGAAGAGAACGGAATTATATCTATTGCCCAAAGCGGAAAGATAAGTAGATACGCAGACAGCGAAAAACTCCGCCAGACATTACACGAATATTTCTGGCAAAGCAGATCCGAAGAACTCGGAGCAAAGGAGAACTAATATGAAGAGTGAACAAAAAAGAAAAGTCGTTTCAAACGTATTAAAACATTTAACCAACGTCTTACTTGCGGGCGCGCTTGCTTTATTCGTTTTCGTGGTGCTTAATTTTTGATTAAAGTAGCAAAGTTCGGCGGGTCGTCAATGGCTGACGATTTGGGCTTTTTAAAGGTCGCCGAGTGGGTGCTTGCAGATAAAGATATTAAAGCGGTCGTAGTTTCGGCTGGTGGAAAGACAAAAACTTGTAAAAAGGTTACCGATTTGTTGCTTAACGGCGTTGAACGTATTCGTCAAGGGCAAAGCGTAAAAAAGAGCCTTACGCCTTTTTTTGATAGAGTTTTATTCGACGCTCAAAAAATCGGAGTTGAAAATTTTATAACGGACGAACTAATGAAAATCGAGCAAGAAGTCGAAAAGGATTTCTCGCTCGATTTTGTTTTGTCGCGCGGGGAATTCGTCTATGCTAAGATGTTTTCTAAATACAGCGGAATGAGATTCGTAGATAGTAAAGACCTAATAGGTTTTTACGACGACGGACGGCTAAATTTAGGTTATAGCGAGTTTAAAATAAACGACGAATATCAAAAAAGGGGAGCGTTTTTAACGGGCGGTTTTTACGGCGCGTATCAAAACGGTAAGATAAAGACTTTTTCGCGTGGGGGTAGCGATTTTTCGGGCTCGATAATAGCAAGGGGAATTAGGGCGAGTAAATATTTAAATTTTACCGACGTTGACGGGGTTTATTCTATACCGCCTAATCTTGCAAAAAGTCAAATTTTAGAACGGGTTTCATTTGATCAAATACGCCTTTTAGGTGAGTTTGGCGCAAGTGTTTTGCATCCGGCGAGCGTTTTGCCGTTATACGATACCGGCGCAGAAATAGAGATAAAAAACACTTTTAACAAAAATTGCAAAGGGACGCTTGTCAGTCAAAATTTTACAGGCGAGCCGTTCGCTGTGGCAATTTGTAAAAACTGCGAACTGTTGCAAATTAAAAAGCAAAACGACGCTAGAGAAACGTATAAAAAAATAGTAGAAAGTAACGTGGAAATAATATGTTCGGCAGTTTCGTTAGACGTCGTTGAGATTTGCTTTAAAGAAAATGTAAATGAAAACGTTGAAAAGAACGTTTTAGCGAACTATTATAAAAAAGAAAAAGTAAGCGTTATGTTCTTTTTAAAAAGCGATATTGCAAAGGTAAATGTCGAAAGATTGAAAAAACTTAAAATTGCAAGAATGACCGTGGATTTTGCTTATGGAACTTTCGTTGTTATCGGGGAAGGTGAAACGTTAAAAGCAGTTGAAAATTTAACTGATAAATAATAATCTATTTTTTATTTTTTTATCACTAACGTTTCACAAACGGGTGATAATATATAGGCGTAAAGACGGAAAGAGTCTTTTTTAAATAGCCCACACCATAATCCCCCTTAAAATACAAACCGAAAGAACGACTTCCTTGTGGAGTCGTTTTTTCGTGGTTTGTATAAGGGGATTGCACGCAAGGAACAAGTATAATCCCCCTTAAAATACAAACCGAAAATAGGGCTTCCTTGTGGAGTCGTTTTTTCGTGGTTTGTATAAGGGGATTACACGCAAGGAATAAGAATAATCCCCCTTAAAATACAAACCGAAAATAGGGCTTCTTTGTGGAGTCGTTTTTCGTTAAGGTGAAGAGGGCTGGTTTAGTGAAAAAAAGGTTAATTTTGTAAGATTTGTGTGTAAATTAACTTTTAAAATTTAAAAAACATTGACAAACAAAAGTTTTTACTTTAAAATTTTAAAGTAAAAAACTTTTAGCGAGTTATAAATGAAGACGAAAAAACCAAAAAAATGGGTAAAAAAAAGGCATTTTTTTGCCAGACACATAATTAGGGCTGTATTTGGCTTGTATATAAAATTCAAATACAAAGCCAAGATTAAAAAATTTAAAATTGAAAAGGGCAAACAATATCTCGTAATATATAATCATCAAACGGGTTACGACCAGTTTTTGGTAATGCTTGCTTTTAATCGCCACGTTTATCACGTAGCGAGCGAGGATTTGTTTTCAAACGGTTTTCTTTCCCGCATGTTAGAGTTTACGGCAGCGCCTATTCCCATAAAAAAGCAAACCAACGATATAAGGGCGGTAATGACATGTTTAAAAGTTGTCAAAGAAGGTGGAAACATTGCGCTTTCACCCGAGGGAAACAGGACGTTTAGCGGTAAAACTTGTTATTTTAAGCCGTCTATAGTAAAGATGATAAAGGCGCTAAAACTTCCCGTAGCCGTGCTTAGAATAGAGGACGGATACGGCGTTATGCCAAGGTGGGCTGACGACGTAAGAGACGGCGGAATGAGTGTTTACGTAAAAAAAGTCATAGAGCCTGAAGAGTATTTGCACCTTTCAGACGACGATTTGCACGCGCTCGTAAGCAAAGAACTCTACGTTGACGAATCTGCGCCGAACAAGGAGTTTAAGCATAAAAATTTGGCTCATTACCTTGAAAGAGCAATCTATTATTGCCCAGAATGTGGGTTTGCAAATTTTGAAAGTAAGGGCGATTTGTTTGAGTGTAAAAAGTGCAAAAAAACTGTTAAATATCTTCCAAACAAACAGTTTGTTGGCGTTGATTTTGATTTTAAGTATAAAAACGTTGCCGATTGGTACGACGCCCAAAGCGCCTTTTTAAACAGCGTAAATTTGGATGATTATACTCAAAACCCAGTCTTTGAAGATACGGCAAGGATTTCAGAAGTTATATTATTCAAAAACAAACGAATAATAGACAAGCAAGTAAAAGTTAAATTATACGGAGATAAAATAGTTGTAAAAGGCAAAACGCTCGATATTACTTTTGATTTTGAAAAAACGGGCGTGGTTACGGTTTTAGGTAGAAATAAAGTAAATATCTACTACGGAGATAAATGCTATCAACTAAAAGGAGACAAAAGAATGAACGGGCTGAAATACGTGCATTTCTTCCATAGATATAAAAACACCCACGGAGGAGAGAATAATGAATTTTTGGGATTATGAGGCGTGGGGATTGTTGACCGTCCTTGCGGTTTTGCTCATAGGACTTTTGATTGCAAACGTTTTAAAAAAGACTGTAAAGCCTATAAGAGAATCTCTTATTCCCACTTCGGTTTTGGGTGGAATTATAATACTTATAGTGTCAACGGTGTATAAACTTTGCACGGGCGAAATGTTTTTTAATACCAAATTTTTCGCAACGAACGGAACTGTCGTTTTGGAGTTTATAACATATCATGCCTTAGCGCTTGGCTTTATTTCTTCCGCGCTTAAAATATCCGAAAAGAAAATGACGGGAAAACGTGGCGTTGAAATTTTTGACTCTGGAGTTACCACCGTTTCGACCTATCTTTTACAAGCGAGCGTTGGGCTTGCAATAACCATCGTCGGCGCGCTTTTGTTCGGTTGGGTATTCCCTGCTGCAGGCGCAATACTTCCTATGGGATTTGGGCAAGGAACGGGACAAGCGCTCAATTACGGAAAAATGTATGAAGTCCAAAACGGATTTCAAGGCGGAGCAAACTTTGGTCTTACCGTTGCGGCGCTTGGTTTTTTAAGCGCGAGTATAGGTGGAGTTATTCATCTTAATATAATGAAGAAAAAGGGTAGGCTTAAAAAAGTTGATCTTGAAGAAAGAGTAATAAAACTTGAAAACGTAGAGCATCCTAACGAAATTTCTATGAGTGGGGATATGGATAAATTTACCGCTCAACTCATATTTATTTTTATATCGTATCTTGCAACCTATCTCATAATGTGGGGGTTTGGAGAGTTACTTCCGGGTATGAAAGCGACGATTTACGGGTTTAACTTCCTTATAGGCGTACTTATGGCAACGTTAGTAAAACTCGTAATGAAAGGGCTTACTAAGGCAAAAATTTTAAAAAAGCAATACGTAAACAACTTTTTAATGAATAGAATAAGCAACCTTTGTTTCGACCTTATGATAGTTGCGGGTATTGCGGCAATCGACTTAACGCTTATCGCTAATTACTGGGGTATGCTTTTAATTTTAGGTGTGGTAGGACTTGCAATTACCTATCTTTACAATATGTTCGTTGCAAAAACGTTATTTAAGGAGTATGAGGACGAGCAGTTTTTAGCAATGTACGGCATGTT
The DNA here is from genome assembly GCA_017396365.1 of Clostridia bacterium. Lineage (GTDB taxonomy): Bacteria > Bacillota > Clostridia > Christensenellales > Borkfalkiaceae > UBA10281. The sequence continues at coordinate 33,432 of JAFQMD010000019.1, forward strand.
AACCGGTACGGCAAGTACGGGAGTTATGCTCCTTAGAGAAATCGATCCCGAGTATAAAACCCCCGTTCAGGATAATCTCGTATATCAAACTCTACCTGCAATCGTGTTTGGTTTTCCGATAATGTTTTTATTGCCGATTGCTCCCGATGCTCCATATTTGATTTTAGGTATATGCGTGGCGCTCTTTATTGTAATGAACGTAATTTTGTTTAGAACTAAACTCTTTCCAAAAATTTTTGGAGCAAAAAAAGAAAAAACTGAGCAAGTAGATAACAAGTAAACATATAAACCCCTTCGTCTAAGAAAGACGAAGGGGTTTATATATGGGATATTAAACAGTGTAAAAACTTTAACTTAAAAAGAAAATCGCAATAGAGCCAACGCCCGTGTGGGATGCAATTACAGGTTCTAAATAGTCTATTTCAACGTTGATATTTAAAGAGTTTTTAATTCTTTCAGCCATTTGAGTTGCGTCTTTTTCGCAGTCGGCGTGGGCTATATAAACGGTAGTGTTTTTATCGTTTGTGATATTGTTTTCAATTATTTTAATAAGGCTCGTTATAGATTGTTTTCTTGAAATAACCTTGCTTAAAGCAACGAGTTTGCCGTGTTCGTTTACTTTAATTATAGGTTTAATTTTAATTAAAGAGCCGAGTTTGTAGGAAATTGAACTGAGCCTACCGCCTTGATATAAGTAGTAAAGGTCGTCAACAGTAACGTATGTATTCATCTTTAAACGGTTGTTTAAAACAAAGTCGTACGCATTTTTAACCGTTTTTCCGTTTTCTCGCATTTCAACGCATTTGTTGACGAAAAATCTTTGTCCAAGAGAGCCAGTAAGGGTATCCGCGCAGTAAATTTCTGCGTTTGGGTATTTTTCTAAAATCATTTCTTTGGCAAGTAGCGCCGAATTAAAAGTAGCGCTTACGCCGTTAGAAAAGCCCACGTATAAAACGGGTTGATTGTTTTTTACCGCCTTTTCAAATTCTTCAAAGTATTGATTTTCGTTTGCGCACGAAGTCGAAAGTTTAGGTCTTTTGTGTAGTAACGAATAAAAGTCTGCGGTTGCAAGTTGATTGTTTTTGTCAAAAGCAGGTTTAACTTCGCCGTTTGATACATAGTATAAAGTTATAATTGAAATTTGATTTCTTTCCGCGTAATCTAATTTTAAAGACGCTGTTGAATCGGTTATAATTTTAAAACTCATAAATTTCTCCTAAAAAGTAGTGTAAGAAATGTCTTACGATTGTATTTTATTATATTAAAAAAATAAATACACCCTATTTAGCGCTCTTTAATATCTAAGCATGAAAAACTGTCGGTAGGTAAGAAAATTTCAATTCTACTCACAGTAGAATTTGTTAAAATACACGCAAAAACTTTACAAATAAGTTAAATTTTGATAAAATACGTACTTGGAGAATAAATATGAAAAAATTAGTAGTAGCATCAAACAATAAAGGCAAGATCAAAGAAATAAAAGAGATTTTAAAGGATAAATACCAAGTCGTGTCTATGGGCGAAATGGGTTACGCAGGCGATATTGAAGAAAACGGCGAAACCTTTTTTGAAAACGCGCTTATAAAAGCAAAGACTATATCCGAGTTTTTCGGTTGCGACGCTTTGGCTGACGATAGTGGTCTTTGCGTAGAGGCTTTAAACGGCGCGCCCGGGGTATATTCTGCTCGCTACGCAGGCGAACACGGCGACGATAAAGCGAATAGAGATTTGCTTTTAAAAAATCTTGACGGAAAGACTAATCGCAGGGCAAAATTCGTAAGTTCAATCGTTTTGGTGAAGGCTGACGGAAGCGTCGTGCAAGGTCTTGGCGAAACTTACGGAACTATCGGATATAGCGAAGAAGGAACAAACGGATTTGGTTATGACTGTATTTTTATATCCGACGATTTAGGCGTTAGTTTCGGTCTTGCCTCGGACGAGCAAAAAAATAGCGTAAGCCACCGTTATCGCGGTTTAATCGACTTATTGAATAACTTATGATAAAAATAACGGTAATTTCAGACACTCACGGCAATCTTCGAGATATCGACGCATTAGCGGAAATTATGTTGGAGAGCGATATGGTTTTTCATCTTGGCGATCATTACGACGATATGAAAAACTATTATCACGTATTAGGGGAAAAACTCTATCGCGTTCACGGTAATTGTGACTGGGGCAGTTTAAAAGATATTGTCGTAAAAGTTGGCGACGTAAAGATTTTTGCAACTCACGGCGATTTATACGGCGCAAAGCAAAGCGACGAAAAACTTATAGATAAAGCAAAGCGTGAAGGGTGCTCGGTGGTTTTGTTTGGACATACCCATAACCCCGAAATTTATCATAAGGACGGTGTTTTGCTAATAAATCCAGGGTCTCTTAGTAAATATGCGAGTAAAAAGACTTTTGCATATATAGTTGTTTGTGGCGAAAAAGTAACTCCGATAATAAACGAAAAGTTTTTTCAAGGTAAATAAGTTAAAAATTTACTTAAATTAAGCAAAAAAAAGCGACAAAAAAAATACTTTAAAATTTTTTAAAAAACCGATTGAAAACGATTGACATTGCACTTAAATTTTGATAAAATAAGCAAGCATTGTGAACGAGATGCGGGTGTAGTTCAATGGTAGAACCCCAGCCTTCCAAGCTGGTCGCGTGGGTCCGATTCCCATCACCCGCTCCATTGTATGCTTGTGGGCATAGAGTAGGGATTTACCGGCACAACGATATGCGCCTGTAGCTCAGCTGGATAGAGCACCGCCCTTCTAAGGCGGGTGTCAGGGGTTCGAATCCCTTCAGGCGCGCCAGCATGGCGGGAGTAGCGCAGATGGTTAGAGCGTCAGATTGTGGTCCTGAAGGTCGTGGGTTCGACTCCCATCTCCCGCCCCATTAAATATACTGGGGTGTCGCCAAGCGGTAAGGCACTGGATTTTGATTCCAGCATCCGTAGGTTCGAATCCTGCCACCCCAGCCAAATTTA
>JAFQMD010000020.1 GCA_017396365.1 Clostridia bacterium
AGGGTAATATCTCGGTATATCCCTATAAAAAGTGCAATTTCGCCTTAACTCCCTTGATATTGAACTTACGTTTCTTCCCAATAATTTTGCAATTTCTCGATAACTTTTTCCTTTTATGTAGTATTCTCGTAGACAACAGCGCTCTTCTATGGTAAAATGTTTGTAGTTCATATATTTCTCCTTGGTGTTTTTTTTGTTTAGCAACTCTATTATACCATAGATTTATATGAACTTCTTTTTTTGTTAAGGTGTTGCACTTAAAAGTATAATTCACCAGTAAAACAAAAAGGACTAAGCGAATTTTTGCTTAGTCCTTTATATATTAACGTTTATTTTTGTAAAGGTTGTGGAGATCGAGTCGGTTTTTTGCCAAATTTCTTTATTATAATTAAAAGGGTTATTACGCCGAGTAGTGGGAAAATAGCAGTCGTTAGCATTCCCACTTTTAAACCGACTTGTTCGGCTGTCATGTTTAGCGATAAACCGATATTTGCTCCAAAAGAACTGCCTGCAACGGAGTCTGTTACGATACCTAAAAGTTGTGGAGCAATAGACGCTCCCAAATCTCCGCCTGCAGCCATAAGAGCGTAAGACGCAACGCCGACGTTTGGGATTTTCTCTTCCATCATAATAAGCGCGCCGGGCCAAAGCATTGCCGTAAATATACCGGTTAAAATACACGCTATAAAACAAACTATTGCGTTTGGAACTAAACCGACGGTTAAATAACAAACAGTTGCGCCTATCATACCGAAAAGTAAGAAGTTGGTTATGTTTTTACCGTATTTAGAGTAGCCTATTCTCGTAAAGCCAAGAAGTAGGGCAAAGCCTGCCATGCCTAAAATATCGCCGAGCGATTTGTCTATTTTTAAGGCGTTTTCCATAAATGAAGAAACCCAGTTAGACATTGTATTTTCAGCGCAACTACCAAAGAAAATACACGCCACGCAAAGTATTATGCCCCAATGCTTTTTCTTAGATTTTTCTATATTTTCGCTTTGATTTTCCTTGTTTAACTCTGGGAAAGGCGAAATCCAAAATAAGACGGCGGAAATAAGCGGTAAAATTGCAAAAAACAAGGTTAAATACATCCAGTTTTTACTTGTAAAAATCGCAAAGAATACCGTGCTTACCACAACGACCGTAAATACGCCGAAGGCGTAAAGCGAGTGAAGAGCGCTCATATCTTTTTGTGGGTTATCCGACGGCATAGCCGCTATAATGGGGCTTAGCAAAACTTCGGAAAGCCCTGCGGCAACGGAGAAGATAAACGTGCCTAGTATAAGTCCAAGGTATGCGATATTTGGGAAAAACGTCGGTATAAGCGCGTAAACAACTAATCCTAGCGTCGTTATTACGGGCATAATTTTTACAATCCACTTTACGTCGATTTTTTTTGAAATGAGAGAAAGTAACAAATCAACGCTAAGTTGAGTGCAAAAGTTTACTAAAACTAACGTGCCAAGTAGGGTGTATGAAATGCCGAAAGTATCTTGTAGCGTAGCGAAAAGTAGCGGAGGCAAGCAAAATACCGACGACATTGTAAAGTATGCAGTA
>JAFQMD010000021.1 GCA_017396365.1 Clostridia bacterium
AAGCCCACCGAGAGTGCCCTTGGGATAACAAGTTCATTTGCCATAATTGTTAAAATGAGTTCTGTTTTCGTTTTGCCGTTTTGCCAAAGGGTTTCGGTGGATAGTCCGCTTTAAACGCTGAGACAAAATTTGCGATTACGAATAATTAAACAACATATTCGTAATCGGTAGTTTTTAAATTTCAACACGTTTTTATAAGTTATTTATAGCGTTTACAAGCATTTCAGCCTTTTCGTCAGTCGTTGCCCAAGAAACGCAAATTCTCGCATACGCCTTGTCGCCCTTATAAACCGCTCCGCCAAAATCAAATTCTTTTTCGAGTTTTTTGTAATAGTCTATAGGAAAAATAGCAAAAATTTGAGTGTCTTTACAGTCGCTTTCAAACTCAACGCCCTTTTGCTTTAAAGCGACACGAATTTTGTCCGCTAAACGCACAGCGCGCTTGCAAAAACTTGCGTAATTGTCATTTTCAAAAAGTCCTTCAAACATAACGCCGAGCAAAAAGCCCTTTGCAGTAAGAGCGCCGTTTTGCTTTAACGCATACCTAAAATCTCTTTTTAAGTCACCCCTATTTATAACGAGAGCCTCGCCAAGTAACGCGCCCGCCTTTGTTCCACCGATATAAAAAACGTCGCAAAGAGCGCTTACGTCCGATAAGGTAAAATCGCAATTTTCGGCAAAGAGCGAATACAAAATTCTCGCCCCGTCAATATAAAATATAAGTCCTAACTTTTTGCACGCTTCACTTAAGTTTGTGAGTTCTTTAAGCGTATAAACAGTTCCCATTTCGGTCGATTGAGAGATATAAACCATAGCAGGTTTAACGGTATGCTCGCGCGAAAGTCCTTCTATATGCTCTTTAACAAGCCTTTCAACGTCTTTTGGGCAAAGTTTACCGTCTTTATTTTTTACTGTTAAAATTTTATGCCCGCCGTTTTCGATTGCGCCAGTTTCGTGCGTTGCAATATGCGCGGTATCAACGCAAATTACACCCTCGTAACTTTTTAAAAACTGACTTATTACTATTTTATTAGTAAGCGTTCCGCCCGCAACAAAATGAACGTCTGCTTCAGGCGATTTTATAGCCTTTTTAATAAGACTTTTTGCATTTTCGCAAATTTCGTCCGTACCGTAACCGCTAAACGCCGAATAATTGTTCTTTTCTAATTTATCAAGTATTTGTGGGATACATCCCTCTTGATAATCGTTAATAAATTTTTCCATAGGTATTTTACGTTAATTAACAATTTGTAATTGATTTATCAAATAAATATCGCCGACTTTTTCATAGCCGATTTTTACTTTATCTCCAGCCTTTACAAACGGGAGATAATTATTAAGTTCAATAGACGCTTTAAATACGAAGTTTTCAAAGCCGTCCGCATCGCCTTCTTTTTTCTCAAAAAGCATATAATAGTACGAATTACCGCCGATTAACACGTGTTCTATACTACTTACCGTTCTTTCTTCTAAGCCGTCTTCTTCGACTACTTTTATACTCTTCTTATATTCGGAAAGGGCTTCTTGCATTGTGTCGGCAGTAGTTACTATTCTATAATCGCTAACGTTTACGTAAGCGTAGCGCTTTACGAGCCCTTCGTCGTCTTTAAGCATCAAAAAGTAGGTTGGAACACCGCTTATATTTATCATTATAGGGTCGGTAGCGGTATATCTCTTTTCTTGGTCTTTACCAACTGCGGACTGAGCGGCAGCATACTCGGTTGCTCCGCCTATTCTATAAAAATAAGTGGCTTTAGTGCGCATATTAACCATCATAACGCCTACAATCGACTCGTCGCCACCGACCGAAGTCATACCCGTTTGAAGATACATATCGCCTTTTGAAAAGACGTAGTTTATGCCCGTACTAACGTTTAAAACTTCTCTCTTTGCAAAGATTGAGTTGAAAAACCCGTTTACGTATTCGCCCCAGTAATTAAGTTGCTCGACTACGAGTTCTTCGGTTAAAACGTGATTTATCCAAGTGGGCGCGTCCAAATAATCAAAATATTCGCTTTCGCCCGTGTCTGGATTAGTTACGATTATACCCTTAATATCTCTACCGTTCGTATAGCCGATTTTGTTGGTATATACGGTTTCAACAAAACGCGGTTCACCCTCGTCGGTAAGTTCTAAGTGCGCGTCGTTTGCTCTCCAACACGTTAAATGGTTGAAATAGTTTGCTCTGTCAAGGTCTAAATTAAAAAACGCAGACTTAGTATATCTTAAAGGATATTTTACTATTTTAACGTCCGAAGGATCTCCTGCGTTTATCATAACGTAACCCGGAGAAACTTGCCTATTTACCCACGGGAAAAAACCGTTGAACTCGATAGGCGCTATCCAGTATAAACTCGTTTTGTGGAAAATCATATAGTATTCGCCGACGCTAAACTGCGAGCCTAAGTTGTCTTCGCCAAGTTTTTTATCGCCAAGTTTTTCAGCCAAATACTTATCGACGACGGGTATTTGCATATCTTGATAATCTTCAATATCTTCGGTAAACGTGTGATTATCGACGACGTTTATAAGCCCCCTGTATTTAGCCGACATAAAAAGTGGCGAAGTCGCTATCGTAAACACTAAATTTACCAATACAAAAGCGACCAAGGCGTAAGCAGGTATTTGCCATAAACTCTTTCTACGCTTTTTATCTTTTCCAAAAACCTGTGGTAGTATAATTAAAGGAACACACCACACGATTAAAAGTAAAGATAAAAAACTTCTGAAATCGCCACTGCAAAAATTTAGGGGAACAAGCGAAAAGTAAACGCCTATTCCAAGAATTAACGCAGTAACAATACCTAAAAGTATAAACAACTTCTTTTTCGTCATTTTTATTTTGTTAAACGACTGTTTAAATTGTGAAAAAACGTTTGAAATATCTTTCATAATATTACTCCTTTACTTTTTGATTATAACATATACTACTTTCAAAATCAACTTTTTATTATTTACGATATAACTAAAAACGCGAAAATGCAAATTTTATTTTGCATTTTCGCGTTTAATCGACTTATAGATTTACTTTTTAATATCTACTGGTCGTCCGCCGTCAAGCCTTGACTCTTCCGCGCCAAAACTCATAAGATGACTTTCGATAGAAACGTCTAAATAAGTTACGCCGTCTGCTTTTTCGCCGTTTAAATCTTTATATATGCCGTCCATCATATAAAAATCTCCGCCCATATGTCCGCCAACGTTTGCTTTAGAAACGTCTATTTCTATTCTTTCAACTTCTTTTCCGTAAGGTCTTATCTCTATCCAGTTTTCTTCAATAACTCCTACGAGTTCGGCTTTAGTTCCGTGAATTTTTAAATCTCTATAAATCTCTTTACTAAACGCCGTCATAGTGTGCGTAGCAGTCTTGCCTTTTTCAAACTGCATAATAGTTACTTGATGGTCAACAACGTCGTTATTCGACTTATAGACGCACTTATCGTATTGAGTATGCTTAAGGTCTTGTAAGACGTTTTCGTCGGTAAGTTCTTTAGTCGTAAAGTAAGAAGAAAAATCCCTACCCTGCTCTAAATAGATTTTTTGTGCTTTGAACACGCAGTCTTCAACCTTGCAATCCGAACAATATTCCGCGCTGTTTTTAGGCGCGTGTTCGCTATTAAAGTAGAATAAATCTCCAAACGAACTTACCTTTTTACACTCTTCACCCATAAGGTAACGAATTATATCCATATCGTGACAGCACTTTGCTAAAATCATTGGGCTCGACTCTTTAGAATTTTGCCACGGGCCACGAACGAAACTGTGCGCTTGATGGTAATATCCTACGTTTTCACTCGCGTGAATAGTAATAACTTCGCCGAGTTTTCCACTGTCGATTACGCGCTTAACGGTAGAGTAAAACGGAGTATAACGAAGTACGTGGCAAATTATAACTTTTCTGCCGTATTTTTTACTTGCATTATAAATATCTATACAGTCTTGCTTATTGTTTGCTATGGGCTTTTCGAGTAAAAGGTCGTATCCTTTTTCCATAAAAGCAATAGAATGTTCTTTATGGTCTTTGTCTTGAGTTGCAACAGCAACTATATCCGCGCTAATTCCCGCTTTTAAAAAGTCTTTATAATCAGAAAAAACTTGAGCCGTCGGATAAGTATTTTTTGCTATTTCTATTCTGTCTGGATCATTTTCAATTATTGCAACGAGGTCAAATTTTTCTGGATACGTTTTTGCGTAAGTAGCATAAATTTTTCCCCTTGCTCCAAGTCCTAAAACCACGAGTTTTTTAGTTTGCATACCGTTACCTCTCTTACTTTATGAGAATATTATATCTTATAGACAAGTTAATTTCAAGGAAAAATCTACTCTTTTTATAATATGTTTTAACTTATTTTTTAACAAGTAGCGCGCGGACGTCCGTCCGCGCGCTGTTTTTTTATTATAGATATAACATAGAATTATGTTCCGTTAGCTGACCGTTTTTGTAAATCAAGGTCTTGACTTCATACTTGCCAAAAGCAAGTTCAACGGTTTTATCAAACACCGTACATTTACAACTTGCGCCTTTATTAAAGTTGTTTATAAGACGAACCATATAAGTTTCTTTATCGACCTTTCTAAAAGCCGAAAGCGTTACGTTTTCGTTTGAAAGAACAATCGAACTTTGCTCTTTCTTTTCGCCACCGCCGTGTGGGTAGAAATTGAGAGCGTAAGGTTTTTGAGTAAACGCAGTAGCCTTTTTCTCCAACTCTTCTTCTTTACAAATCTCTATTCTAAACTTAAACTCGTGCCTACCGAGGTCGATATAGTAATTGAAACGCTCTTCGTCGATAATCGGCAAATCGCCAACAGGGTGCGCGCAATAAACAGAGCCGTTTAATAGAGTGATATAAAGTTTTCCGTCTTCTACCGAACAGCCGTAAGTTCCGTCTTTAAATACCGTAAACGCTTTTTCTCCGTCTAATACGCCTACAAAACGGTGAGAACACTCTTCGGTTTCAAAACCGTACTCTTGAGTTCCAAACGCAGTTTGACCGATAAAACGACCGATTTTATTAACGGGAATTTCAAGTTTTAAACCTTTACCCGCGTCGTTCCAGTAAGCGTTTACCGTAACGTCGATATAGTTAAAATCTTTATATAAAGTATATGCTACGCGAATATCCGATTTACCCGTATCGTATATAGTTTCAAGCGTTGTCAACAAGTCGCCACGCTCAACAACGCGAAGTGAAGTTTTAACGTCTGCTTTTAGATAATTAGAGCCCAACTTTTTCATGTGCCAACCCCAAGGGTCTGCATTGTCGTCAAAGACGATAGGCGTAAAAGCGTTTCCGTTTAAATATTCTTTTCCACCAACGACGTAAGAATTTAAACTTCCGCTTTGTTTATCAAAAGTAGCCGTTACTCCGTTTGCGTTTTCAAAATCGGTTACGGTAGTTCTATCTATATATTTTCTCGCGCCTTTTCTAACTTTTACGTCAAATCTCGTGAGCGACAACGGGTTTAACTCGGTTTTTAAAACGAGTCGCTTACTTCTATCCATGTTGATACAAGACGACTCTTTTACTACTTGATACGGAATTTCCTTTCCGTCTTTAATAATAGTAAACTCGTAGCCCTCTGTTTCGGAAACGATAGGGTCTAAAAGGAAAAAGTCTATTATTACGGGTTGTTCTTCTTTATACGGATGGGGATTATAAACGAAAACGGGATAATCGCCGGGCTCTGCCTTTGCGTATCCGTAGCAAAGCCCCATAAACGCTTTAGCAAACTGCTTGTCTAAAACTTCTAAGGCGTAGTCTGCTTTTCTTAAACTGCTCTTTTCACCTTCGATAATACAAGTTCCTGACAAAACGTCGTGGAATTGCATTGCCGACATATTCTTTTGAGCGTCCATAAAAGCGTCTAAATCATAACTGTAAACGCCTTCTTTATCTGCGTAAGAACAAATCTTTTCAGTCTTTAAAAGAGCGTTTTCAAGTTCGGCATACTTTTGCTTTAAACGGGCGATTGACGAGTAACATTTAATAAAGCATGGTTGCAAAGCGCCTTGATAATCGACTTCGGGCGCGACTTTTGCAAAAAATGCTTCAGGCGTGCTATGGTAAACCGTTACGCCGTTACCCTTTTGTTCAAGCATAAATTCTTTGATGTCGTCAAGGTCTTTTCTCGACGCGCCACCGCCGTGATTACCTACGCCCCAAAGAGCAAAGGCTACGTCTTCGTCTTGCCAAGGTTGCATCTTTCTCTTGATTGCGTTTACTGAATTGCCAAGTTCAGAACAATAAATAGTAACGTCTTCAAAACGAGCGCCTTTTACCTTGCTACCGTCAAAACCTATCCAGTTGAAAACCATTTTAGGAAGGTTGAAAAGTTCTACCATAGGACGACAGAAAATATATCCGTCATAACCACACTTGTTTAAAATTTGAACGAGCCCTTGAGTGTGTCCGAACGTATCGAAGTTTACGGCAACGTTTGGCCTTTTGCCAAACTTTTCTTTAAAGTATTTTAAACCGCTTTCTATTTGTCTTACGAAACCTTCGCCGGACGGAATATTACAATCGGGTTGAACGTACCAACCACCCATAATATGCCACTTTCCTTTTTCAACGAGTTCTTTAATACGATTGAAAAGTATAGGGTCGTATTCTTCTATATATTCGTATAAAAGCGCTTCGTTGTGGCAAAAGATATAATCGTATTCTTCAGCAATATCTACCGCGGAATAAAAGGTCGCAAGCGCAGCGGTTGCTCCTTCATGCCAGTCCCATTGCCAAACGGGATCTAAATGCGCGTTGCATATCAAATGTAACTCTTTCATATCGTCTCCTTATCTTTACACCTATTGTCTATACTGTCTCCAAGAAAATTCATTTTCATAGAAATTACAAAAAACTACCTTTTTAATGAAAATACCCTTGACTTTATTCTATCACACTCAAAACAAAATAGCAATGAATTGACAGTATTTTACAATCTATACTGAAAAAAGCCTTATGAAAAGGCTTTTTTACTTTATTAAAATTTTACCGTTACAATTTTCTTTGGTTCAACTAAAAGTTCTTTAACTTTTTCGCCGTTTGTTTTTTCTATCATATCGGTGAGTGTTACGACTTTTGAAAATTCCACTTTTTTTGCCGTATCGTATGGATTGAAAAATCTCAACACGCTCTCCCCTTCGACATTTTTCCTTACGCACGTCGCAACGACTTCGCCGTTAAACGATATTTCGCTTGGCTTAACTTCTTGACCTTGACCTATTCCCGAAAATGCGTAAAGTCTTGGGTGGTGGTAAGAATACGCCCAGTCAACTACTTTTTCTCTTTCGTCAGCGTTATAAAACCCTACCGAATATTCAGCGGTAATTTCTCTTAAACATTGCGAGTCGTAAGTGTAAAAATCAAACCAGTCGCCAAGTATTCCCATACCGCGAACGAGCGTAATTTGAGTGTGCCCGTTGTGAGAGCAAACTTCGTACTCGTTGTTTCCGCGAAGGGCAATTATTTGACCGCTACCGTCTTTATCCGTTCTTTCAATAAATTCAAAAGTTCTTCTCGGATGATGTGGCGCAGTCCACCTTTCGTGTGGCAGATTAACTCTTTCCGTCAAGTCAAACTGTCCCGACGAATTGTGAGTTGCAACGTCTAAATTCCAAGCGAAATCGGCTCTTATTCTATGGTCTTTGCACGCGTTTACAAACTTAACTTTTACGTCAACGCTCTTTTTACCTGCAAATAACGTAATCTCGGTAAAAATCGTAACTTTCTCGCCGTTTTGTTGATTGAGCAAGTTTTCAATTTTAAAAGTAACTGAATGAGCGTCAGCCTTTTTAAACTCGATTTTCGCAACGTCCGATAAAGTATCGTTTGCCGAGCCCGTCGGCATAAACTCATACTCGTTGCCTTTATCGCCAATTTCACAGTAAACGTTTTGGTCTTTTACAACCTTTCCGCTAAGTTTATCGGTCACGTTAAACGAGCCGTTTTTATTAAAATCTACGCGTATAAGTTGATTATCAATATAATTTACACCGTAAGTTACTCCGTTTTGAGTTTTATTTTCACCGTCTTTTATTTGAAGAACGGTCAATGCGGTCGGGGCAAATTCCCCGTAAATTTTATATATAAATCTATGAACGGTATAAACCTTTCTAAACGTATCTTCGGGCAGTTCGTAACTTTGCATTACACCCAAATCTTCAACGACGAGCGAATATTCCTTACCGTTTTGGTCAACTACGATAGGATTATCAGGTACGGTTTCACCGTCCTTAAAATCAACTACGCATTCGACGTAATCGACGACTTTTTTAGGATAGCAGTTTATAACCGCGATAGACCTTTCACCTTTACAAACCTTTGCCGTCAAGCGTCTTCCCGTCAAGTCGATAAGGCTTTGAACGGTGTCGATAGTTTCAGAAAAACGAACTTCCATTTTTCTATGAACTTCGTCAACGCTACAACCGCAAATACTGTCGTGCGGATAGTTTTCTAAAAGACACTTCCAAGAATAATGCAAAATATCGTCGTCGTTTTTAATTCCGTACGAGTCGGCAATAAGCCCCAAAGGTTCGGCAACGCTTTCAAGTAAATATCCCGCTTTATAACTTGCTTGTTTAAGATAAACTCTCGTGCTTGCCGTTTCTCTAAGCGTTCTATACCCGTTACATTCTTCTTGGTCAATCTCGCCTTCTACCGTATAAAATTTATCGCTGTATGGCTTTAAAGTTTTAAGGAAATCTTCAAAAGTGGTATGCTCTACATCAAAACCGAGTTCTCTTGCATTTTTGATTGCGGTAGAAAGGTCGGCTTGAACAGGCTCGTGGTCGCAACCGTTCATAAGCAAAATGCCGTCGGTTACGGTACATTTATCCATGTTATTGTGGAGATCGGTAAGCCTTGACTTTAAAGCGTCTTTATCGGTTGGAAGTTCCATACCGTTTGAATACCACAATATAAATTGTTCGGTTAAAACAACGCTTCCGTCGGGCGCTTTCCAGTTAAACTCGGAAAAATATTTTTCCGACGAACCTATAAGTCTCGGTGGATCTGAAATGACCGTTCCCCTACCCATAAACACGTTGTCGATACCACAAGAGCGAAGAATTTGGGGCATTTGACCGATATTTCCGAAAGTGTCGGGGAAATATCCTATAAGCGTTGGCTTACCGTATTTTTCAGTTTCTCTAAGACCTACTAAAATATTTCTAACGTTCGCTTCGCCACTTAAAAGATAGTCGTCTTGCAAAATGTAGAACGGACCGACTTTGAGTTTTCCGCTATCTATAAGTTTTTTAACTCTATCTTTCATATTCGGGCGAACGGCAAGATAATCGTCCAAAAGAATAATTTGCCCGTCTAAGTGAAAAGATTTAAACTCGTCGTCGTTTTCTAAAACTGAAATAAGTCTATCCATAAACTGAACGAGATTAAAATTATGTTTTGCATGGCTTAAATACCACTCTCTATCCCAATGGCTATGTGAAACAACGTATGCGGTTTTATTTTTTTTCATACCTTTCTCCCTATTTATATTACGTATAAAGCGATAAGATAAACTTATCGCTTTAATTATCTCTCATCAAACGCTTTTTGTCAATTTCTTTTTGATTTTTTAACGTTATACTTTTGCAGGTTTGCCGTTTTTGCGACTTTCTTCTGCTCCGTAAACGAGTAGGTGGCTAGCAACGGAATCGTGCAAGTGGGTAATTGAAAGCGACTCGCGTTCGCCGTTTAAATACCTTACTAAGTCGTTCATAATACCGTAGTCTCCACCGCTGTGACCGCCGTATTTTGCCTTGTTTATAATTTTTTTGGTGAGGTCGATAACTTCTTCGGTATAACTTATAGTTTTTTCGTCGTATCTTCTTATAACGAATTTATTTTCTTCAAGTTTACCTTCGATTTCGCCGTTCGTACCAACTATATGTATATATCTGTCGGGTTTACACGTTCCGCAAGAAAGAGTAAACGAAGCGACAGAGCCGTCTTCAAAATCAACTATGAGATTTTGCCTATCCATAACGTCTCCGTCAACGGTATAAGCGCATCTTCCGTAATCGCTCGTCTTTAAAAATTCCATTTTTTCTTCAAGCGTAATTTGGTCGTAAGGTTTGTCGAGCGAGTCCCAAACCAAAAACGGCATTACGTCTCGTCTTATATAATGCGCAATAGCGCTGTATTGACAATCTTTTTCGTGAGGACAATTATAGCAAAATTCAGTAGCGCCCTTTGGAGCGTTTTCCTTAACGAATTGACTTCTGTGTCCATAGCAAGAAACGGTATCCGCTTTTGAAGGATTGAGCCAACAAATAAGGTCCATATCGTGACAACACTTTGCAAGAAGAACGGGGCTACCGCACACTTTTTCACTATTCCACTTACCCCTAACGTAACTGGTAAGAAAATGCGGAACCCAAACGTGTTCGTTCATTTCCATAGAGACTACTCTACCTATTTCACCTTGGTCGATTAAGGCTTTAATCGACTTATAGAACGGGCTATAACGCAAAACGTGACACACGAACACCTTGCAATTTTTCTCGTTTGCAAGCCTTACAATCTCGTCTAACTCTTCTCTTTTAGAGACGATGGGCTTTTCGATAAGCATATCGTGTCCCGACTTTAATATTTCGATTGCAGTATAATAGTGCTGTTGTTCCATCGTAGCGTTTACTACTATATCCACGTCGACGTTAGCCTTTACAAAATCTGCGTAACGCGTAAAAGCTTGATTGCAATTTAGGTTATACCTATCCTTTGCAACTTGTAATTTATACACGTTTGGATCGATAACTGCTACGATTTCAACTTCGTTTGGTTCGTCTAAAGAATAATCGGCATAAACTTGTCCTCGGTTGCCGTACCCAACTATTGCTATTTTTATCTTTCTCATGTTGCGTTTACCCACTTTTTTTGCTTGCAGGAAAACCTAAAAAAGATTTCCCTGCAAGCCAAATTTAGTTGTTAGTTTTTATTTTTTGCTTTCGCGTATTTTATTATCTTCTCTTTCTTGAAACGAATACAACTGCGCAAAGAGTAAGAAGAGCCATTGCTCCGCCTAATCCGTTTACGCTACCAGCGCATCCACCCGACGAGCCTTGTGGCTTATCGTCAGCGGTAGGAACAGCGTCGATTGCGGCGAGAAACGCGCTTACTGCAGAGTCAACTTCTGCGCTCGTCGTAGCGTTTTCGATAGCAGTTTTTGCCTCGTTATAAAGATTGTTGATTTCTTCAACGTTCTCTTCAGAATACTTAGTAAGGTCTAAGCCTGCTTTCTTTTGGTTGATTTCGGTTAAACCTGCTTGTTTAGCGCTTGCCAATGCTTCTTCAGCAGTAAGTTCGGCGTCAGTCTTTAACGCATCGATTGCTTGTTTAGCGCCAGAAACGATAGTAGCGATTTGGCTTTCTTCAGTTGCCTCGTCGATATCTGCCTTTGCTTCGGCTATGATAGTTGCTCTTTGAGTTGCTTGTTCGTCGCGATATAAGTCAGCGTCTGCCTTGTAAGCGTCTATCTCTTCTTTTGCGTCAGCCTTTGCCGTAGCAAGTTCTTCAGCGGTAAGTTCAGCGTCAGTCTTTAATGCGTCGATATCTTCTTTAGCGTCTGCAACGAGTTCGCTGTTTTGAGCAAAGGTCTTATCAACTGAAATTGTTTCAAGAGCGGTAGCAACTATAGAATCTCTGCTTGCCTTTTGTTCGCTACGGAAAATATTAGCGTCAGCCTTATACGCGCTAAGGTCTGCTTCTAAAGATGCTACTACTTCTTCTTTGGTTGCGATTTCGTCAAGAACTGCTTTAGCGTCAACTACTGCTTGATTGATTGCATTTTCGTCTGCTGCGTTGTTAACACCAGTATGTCCGCCTGCTACTGCATCGTCAATTGCTTGATGTTGTTCTTCGTAATAGTTTGCCTTATCTAAATAGTTAGAAATTTCAGATTTTGCATTAGCCTTTGCCGTAGCAAGTTCTTCGTCTGCGTATTGAGCGGCAGTCTTTAATTCGTCGATTGCTTCTTTAGCGCCTGCAACGATTGTGTCAACTGCATCACTTGCAGTCGCTTCGTCTAAAAGACCTTTAGCGTTTTCAACGATTGCTAATCTTTGAGTTTCTTCTGCTTGGCGGAATAAACCTGCCTTATAATTTTCAACTTCTTCTTTTGCAGGATTTATAACGCTTGCCTTTGGAGCAACTTGGTCTATCGCGCTCTTTGCAGTGGCAACTGCGCCTTCTACGGTTGCTATATCTGAAGCGCCGTCGATAGCAGTTTTTGCAGTAGATACTGCGGCATCTAAAACGGCAACGTCAGCAGTAAAGTAATCTGCGTCTAATTTAGTTGCTCTTAAAGTGTCGAGTTCTTCCTTAGCGCTTGCTTTAAAATCGTCGAGTTTAACCCATTCGCCTGCGCTCGTCTTATAGAACGTTACGTCAGTTTGAGTTTCATACCAAATGTAAATCCAAGTATTAGGATTTGCACTGTTTAAAGTTGTCATTGCACGAGATGGGAAAGTTGTTCCCGCTGGAATTGTAATGGCTTCAGTATTTTCTTCTTGCGCGCGAATTACAAAAGAAAAATATCCTTTGCCTGCTGAGCCAAGATTGAACAATCCGTAATTTTCTACTTTTGCTAACTCTCCGTCAACTAAAATCTTTTTATCGTAATTGTTTGTTGCATACGAAACATCATTATAGTTTGATGCTCTTTCTAATTGAGTTTCATCCCCTAAATAGTCGTCACCTTTAAGCGATACTCCAAAATATGCATTATTATAATTAGTATCCCAACCAGTTACATAATCAATAGATTCAACTTCGGTTTTACCAATAGAAGCTATTCCGTAGTTTACAGTTGAATTGAAAGATACGAATTCACAGCCTGCTTTATATACTGTCGCTGACGCATTACCTTCTAAATAAGCCTTACTTGGAATTAAAGCGCCTTCTAAAACGGTTGCAGGAGAAGCGTGACCTATTCCTGCAGCGGTTGCAGCGTTTTTACCTTCAGCAGTCATAGCAAGTGGAATTCTTATGCTATAGTTTGCAGGGCTACTACAATTAAACCAGTAAAAATTTCCGTAACAAGCGGTGCAGCCCCACTCAGCCAAAGTCTTTTCGCCTAACTTAATTTTGTTAAAGAAATCTAAACTTTTAAGCAAACCAGCTAAATCGGTACCGTACACGGTAGTATCAAAGGTTTTTTGATCTGAAGTTTCAGTTGTCCAATCGCACTCTCCTACAATAATATCCAATTCAAAGTTTCCATTAGTTATAGGAGTTTCATCAGTGCCGTGCCAACCTGCAAGTTTTGCCATCATTGCTACGTCTTTAGTAACGTAAGTTGGGTTTTCTGCGTTTGCAGTTTGTTTACTTTGCATAGTAGCAAAACCAAAACCGATAGTTACGGCAAAGATTGCTATTAAGCATGAAAGTAGTGTCTTTTTGATTTTTCTCATTTTCTTTTCCTTTTCCTTATTTTTATTTATAGCCTTTCGGCATATAGTTCTAAAAATTTTTTTACTTGCGATTGCAAGAGTTAGCTTGCAATCGCTTAAGTTTTTGTTTTATTGTTTTGGCCAACCTTTAGTTTCGTCTAAAAGGTGTTCGTTTGTTAAAATCTTGTCGTCTTTAAGTCTGCCGAACACCGCGCCCATTTCGTCGGTATCGCCTACGAAAAGCGCGTACGAATATTCAAGCGGAATAAAGTCAACCATCTTGCGTATTACTTGTGGGTTTATATAGTTATAGTTGATAGACGCGTAACTTGGAATAATTTGATCGTCCGTAAAGGTAAAGAAACCTTTATGATACATTCTGTTCGCCTCTTCACTATAATAGTTGTTAGACTTTCTACCCCTTGACGCGATATAAGTGTCCGCATTAGGCATAAATATACCAACGCCAAACTTGTTTTCGTTTACGAAAGCGCACCAGTCGTTAATCATATACTTCTCGTTTATTCCGTAGAAATATTCCGCAGAAGTTACCGTACCTTTAAGGCTTGACTTCGGTTGATTTATACCGTTTTGCTCTGACAAATTAGGGTCGAATATAACGCCTTGCTTGGTTTCGCAATAGAAATAGTTAAGCGGATACGAGAAATAAGTTGCAGGTGTTTCCTGTCCCATAACTCTAAGTCCGTGTTCACCGACAAAGCAAGAGAAATCGGTATATACGTTATCTACCATAAGCGCGCCACCGTCGTCAAAGTAATAAGTTACTTCAATATATCCGTTTGATTGAATGTTCGTGTAGAAGAACCATTCTTGCGCTTTCATTATGATAT
Source organism: Clostridia bacterium (assembly GCA_017396365.1). Classification (GTDB taxonomy): domain Bacteria; phylum Bacillota; class Clostridia; order Christensenellales; family Borkfalkiaceae; genus UBA10281. Next base: position 14,242 of record JAFQMD010000021.1, read on the forward strand.
AGAGATAATCTTCTTTCCAAACGTAATCGATAATTTGTGGGGTATGACCGCCAAAGTCTCCGCATTGAATAGGGTTATACATTACTCTACCGCCAAGACCTTCGTAATAAGAATCGGTGTCTTCGGGGTCGTAGTCGGGCTTATAACCGTTAAGTTCTGTAACGTCTGAATAATAAGACGGTTGAACTTCACGACCTAAGTCGTAAATGTTTATAAGGTTTACGCTATCGCTAACGACTTTCATTGCGTCGTAATCGGGGTCAACGTAACGGTCAATGGTGATGTTTCCGTCAAAGTCCATATATTCGTAAACGTCTTGACCGAGTTTTTCAAGATAGGTTATACAACCGCCGTAAAATGGCGAAGTTCCTAAAACCGTATCTCCGTTTGAAATACGCCAGTCTTCTTTGGTTACTATCTTTCTATCCGAAACGCCTAACGATTTAAACTTAAAATTACCTTCTTTCGTATCGTCAACGCTTTGGAAAGTAATAGTGCTTATAACCTTTTTGAACGCGCCTTTCGCGCCTACTCTAAAAGAGTCAAGGAAAGTCGTAAACTCTTTACTTCCAGCCTTTATAAAGAACTTTTCCGAGTTGGTCTCGGCAGGTTTATCAACGTTGTAATAATTGATATAACCTACCAAGTTTACGTCGGTTTCGATATCTAACTTAAGGTAAGATTTATCTTGCACGTTTGCAAAAACGTCGTAACTTACGCAACCGTCTTTATGTTCGGTAGTTTCAGCGTATTTTTGTAAGGTTTTTTGTTTTCCGTCTGTAAACACGGTTGAAAATTCGTAACTGTCAAGCGTATAATTAGGAGTTTGGGCTTCGTCGCCGTCATCTTTTTTAGGTTTACAACCAAAACAAAGAACGGTAAAAATCCCAGCGAGAATAAAACAAGATATTCTTTTAAATATATTTTTCATTTTGCTCTCCTTTTACTCTTCAACGTCAATCGAGATTACTCTAATGCTCAGTTGCTCGCCGTGGAACTCAAACGCAACTTTTGCAAGATATTTATCACGATATGCCACAAGGTCAGCGCCTTCAACCACTACCGAAAGAGCAGACCACTCGTAATCGCCCATGTTAGAGTCTATATCAAGGCTATGTCTTTGCATTACCGGAAGTCCGCTTCCGTCTCCCGCGCCAGTATCCGTATAATCAAACGATAGGTGAACGCCAAGTTTATCCGTATCCGTTCTGTTTTGATATACGAACGTTACCACCGTTCTACCCGTAATCTTTACGTTTGGAGTAACGTGCGGAGCATTCAAATGCGCGTTCATATAACTGTGACCGATATAAATCGAAGACGCCAAATAAGGCTGAGTTACACCTTTTATAAAGGTCGATTTCTTTTCTTTTGAATCATATTCGTAGAAGTTTGCTACGCCTTTCCAGTCTGCATGAGCGTTGTAAATAGTCTCGTAAGAACCGTAGAACGGTAAACTCGTTTCGTTTGCTAAGTAGCCGAGTTCGTTAAGAATTATCTTACCCGTGCCTTCAAACGTAAGTCTAACCGCTTTTACGTAACCGCTTTCGCCCTTCACAAGCGGAAGTTGAACTGCGTTTGCGCCCTCTTTTCCGTCAATCTCGTAAACGTACGGCGTTTTAAATTCCCCGTTTACTTTAAGTTCTACCTTAACTTTAGAAATTGACGAACCCGTAAGCGCGAAATACTTAAGCGACATATAAGCGTAACCTTCGTTTGTCGCGTCGTAGATCTTATCGGGAGAAGTTATAACCGCTCCGCTTTGTTTTACGTCGAACAATATACCTGCAAAATCGCTATCGTAGGTAACTTCTACGTCACTGTTTGAAGTAAATCCGTAGCAGAATTTATCGTTAAAGTTTACGCCTACCGTATCGTACGGTACGAACTCGGTAAAACTAACTTCCTTAAATAAAATCAAATTATCTACGCCGATAGAGTTGTAAACAAACTCGATTTTGCTAAAATTACCGCCTAAACCGTATAGTCCGTACAAGTTTATAACGTACGTTCTCGGCTCATGCATTTTTGAGCCCATTTCAAGCGTGGTTTTTACACGTACGCCCTGCTCGTTATAAACGTAAATAATCATTTCCTCTGCATAACCAAAGTTTTGCAAAGTGACGTTTAAGGTCGTAAGATTGTCTAAATCAACGACTCTTCCGCTTGGAACTTTAGCAACAAAGCCCGTTGACTCTGCGTTTCCGCGAAGAGCAAGCTCGTTTTCCGAGTGGAATAAAATACCGTCAACTGTTTTAAATATTTGAGAATTATCTTTAACGCTAGTTACGCAACCCTGATCTTTTACGAAGTTTATACCCGCAGGGGTTGGCAACAAACTGCCTGCCGTAGCAAGTTCACCATCTGATGCGTTTACCATTTTTGCCTTAACTTCCGCCGTATCGTCAACTACGATTTCATAAGGCAAACCTTCGATAGACTTAATAAGCATTTCGTTAGACCAGTCGTCGTCGCCAAAATTTGTGTAGCCCACTTCGATACGTAAAGCGCCGAGATATGGAGAAGTTCCCCAAATAGAATAACCGTTTTTATACACTTCGTATAAGTTAAGGTCAACGGTTACCCACTCGTCGTCTTCGCTCATATCGTGTTCAATTTCAATAGGAGCGTTGCCTGAACCTTCCCAGTTTGGCCAACAGAAATTGCCGTTGTACCAAGCGCCCGTTTCAGAATAAGTATTCTCGTCGAGCATTGCCGTAAAGTAACTGGTCATCTTTGTCGCGTGCCCTAAATTCTTATACGTTATTCTAATGATTTGAGATTGCGATATGTCAAGGTTTAAACTGAGTTCAACGAATCCGTCGGGATATATACTCGGCGTAAAACCAAAGTTTACGTAAGTACACTTTTCGCCCGTCGATTCAATAACGTGCTCTTCAACCCAACCGTCTTCAGTTCCGTTTGTGTAAGTACCGAAAGCGGCTGTGAGATAATCGGTAAGGTTGCCCGAAGAAAGCAAGCCTTCTTCAACGCTATCGCTAAGGTAAATACCCAGGCTGCGCTTTACGAAAATATCCGTATTTTTAGTTATAGGTTTAGTAAAATCAAATTTTTGAGTATGCTCTGTGTCCGCAAAAGAACCTAAATATTTAAATCCTTTTACAAGTTCCGCCGTCTCTTCAATCTTATCGCCGTTAAAAACTTGTACCGACGAATGCTTTTCGCCGTTTACGTAGTAAGTTACGTCGTAGAGTTCAACCCACTTTGCGTACAAGGTCATATCGCCTTGCACCGTACCCTTTTTAAAGTCCCAACGAGTTGAGTCCGTACACTCTTTAGTGGTGTACCATCCGTAAACGTTTAAGTTCTTTGGATTATCTCCCTTTATAAACGCTTTCGGTTGAGATACGCGCCTTCCTTTTTTAATTTCTCTTTGTTGGATAACGTTGGTCTCCAAATCAATATTTACGTCGAATTTAACGATTGCCGTATCTTTGTTTTTATTGTTGACACAAGAAATTCCTATAATAGTACTTGCAACCGCTATACAAACGACTGAAATTACAGAAATTAAAATTATCAATAATTTCTTATTTTTCATATCAGCGTTTTCTCCTTATAATTTTAATCCTGCGGCAAATTCTCCGCTCTTGAAATACTTCATTGAAATTATAGTGGTTGCGATAAGCGGAATAGATGCGAGAATATACATAGCGTACATTGCGCCGTATTTAACGCTTTCACCACTTACTGCAAACATAATTTGAGTTAACGTTTTATGATCGTTATCAAGTATTAAACTTGCCCAAAGATACTCGTTATAAATACCCGAGAAACATCCAACGAAATAGTATAATATAATAGGAAAAGCAAGTGGAATTGTAATCTTTAAAAATATAACGAAGTCGTTTGCGCCGTCTAAACTTGCGCTCTCGTAAAGCGACTTAGGCTGTTGAGAGAAGAAAGTTTTAAAAAGGAACATTCCCGAAACTTGCGAACCGCCTATCATTGCGAAGAGATATCCCACGTAGTTTCCGCCAAATCCCAACGTATCTCTTACGAAAGGTACGAGCACGGGATAACCGATAATCGACGGAACTAAAAGTACTGCTATAAAGAATAAGAAAACTAAATCTTTAAAGTAAAAATCTTTAAACGAGAGAATATACGCAAGTATTGCGGCGACTATAGTTTCGAGCACCGCGCCTATCAAAGCGATGAGAATAGTTTTAAAATAAAACTGCCCTATTGCTCCCCAAGCGACTGAAAAATTCGTTGCGATTGCTTCGCCCATAGTTGAAAATTCGGGTAAAGCAAAGGCGTTTGTTTGAACTTGCACGTCAATTTTAAGCGAGTTTATGACCGTTAACAATAACGGCAAGAAAGAGAATAATAAACAGAAAATTATAACCGTGAGTATTACGACTTGCACACCCGTCTTTTCGTGTGGGAGTAAAAGCGTATTCTTTTTTGGCTTTACGGTTGGAGCGCCGATTTTTACGTTGTTGTTATCCATTATAAATCGTCCCCCATAGAATCTTTTTTCTGCATTTTAAAGTTGGTTGCGATAGCAAAGAACAAGAATATGAATATGAGCGTTGCATACGCGCTTGACTTGCCGTAATCGCCTGCGTTCATGGCGTCGTACATGTTTTGTACGGGCGTCGTAACGACGGTTGACCTTAAAATGTGCGTTCTTGCAAAGTTTTGAACAGAACCTATAAACGTCGTGATAAAGATATACTTTATCTGAGGCATTATAAGTGGAATATCTATCTTTAAAAATCTCTTTATAGTGCCGAGACCTTCAAGCCTGCCCGCCTCGTGATACTCCTTTGGAATATTCATCATTCCGCCGTAGAAGATAAGATATCCGCCTATAAACGGGAATCCCATAAATATAAGCGACCACTGCGCGAAATCGGCGTTTAAAAGCCAGTTGATCTTCTTTCCGCCCATTGCCACCACTATTTGGTTAAGTACGCCTGTATCCCCGTAAATACCTACACGCCAAATAAGCATGGTTGCAATGCTCGGTATAATGCCCGGGATAAACATGAGCGACCTTATCCAGTTAGACGCAACCTTGTTTCTTATAAGTATGAGCAAGATTGCAAAAATAATCGGTGGAATAATAGATAAAACTAAGTCGAACACAAGGAAGAACAACATCTGCACGATTGACGATAAAAAGTCTGATTCGTTAAAGATTTTTATGTAGTTTGCAAAATTGTTCCAAATCCAAGCGGGATTTTCCTTTGTATAACTGAAAAACGACATCGAAATCGCGCCTACTGCCTCGTAATAACAGAACATTATAAGCATTGCTATAAACGGCACGAGCGCAAGATATACGAATTTGTTTTTCTTAGCGTCCTTAGTAATAAACTTTATTTTCATTATGGACTTTTCTCTCTTTATTGCAACTGCAAAGTAAAGGGCGAAAACTCCGCTTATTAAAGCAAGAACGATAAATACTATAAATATAGTCTTTGTCAAACTCTTAGTTTGGTATTTTTCGGGAACGTACGTACAAGCGTAACGCTCGGGCGAATCTTTTCCCTTTAAATCTACTTTGGTAATTTGACGGAGACAATGGGTAACTTTATTATCCTTATCGCCTACCAAATTAACCATCTCAAAATCGCCTTCAAAAGTATATAACACGCGATAGTTTTTCATATCGTTGATATCTACTATTGAAATCGTCTTTTCGTTGGCAAATTTTAAATATAAAGTGTTAGCGTGTTCGTTGTAGTTCATTCCGTTGCCGAAATCACTAAACTTTTGTCCGTTTTTACAATGCACGCTTTCAATTTTGGTAGAAATTTCACTGATTGCAGTATTTGTTTCAGCCAAAATTAAATCGCTCGCCTTAGTTTCGTATAAGTATCCGTCGGATGCGTTGGCGTAATATAAAACCTTGTTGACTTTTGAGTAGATCATACCGTATATCGTACTCTCGCCCGAATATAAAACTTGGTATTTATCCTTATCTAAATACTCAGTTTTAACTTGCATATTCATCTCTTCTTTTTTGAAATCTTTATGCCAGTCGGACGTTAACGAATACTCGCTATCAGCCTTAGTTTTAGCCTCGGTTTCGGCATAGCCCTTTTGTTTATCTATCGTAGTGTCGCTTATGCCGATATCCTTATAATACTGTAAAATTTGTTCAACCGTTGCCGTTTTAATCTTTTCTTCGGTTACGTCAAACACTCCGCCGTCTTCTATTTTTGTCCTAAGACGGTCAATCAAATCCGTTTCAAGATATTTCCTATACGTTTCGTCGTATTTTGCCTGCCATTTAGCCTCAAGTTCAGGGTCTTTAACCATCTCTTGTTCGGCTTTTGTAAAAAAGTCTGGTATTTCCTTAGAATCTACGAAATCTGTGCTGAAACGAATTGTTCCACCGTCGTCTTTACATAATAAAACGTAGCCGTCTTGAGCGTAAACACCTATTATGCCCGTTCCTAATTTTAAAGCCTCTATCTTACTGTAACCCTTGTCCGCGCCAGTAGAAATATCCCACAAAAACTTGCGCGCTTTAACGCCGTCGCTTAAATTTTCAACGTCGTACTTGAAAACGTAGCAAAAATCGCCCTCTTCTACGTAAACGTAAAGGTCGTTTCCATCGTTGTCAGAGCCACCGTAACTTCTCTTTCCGCTCGTCATCAAAGAGTAATCTTGAGTAAGTTTTATCCTGTCGTTTTCTTCACGGTATTTAAACACGTTGCCGTTGCCGTCGTTTACGATAAATAAATTCTCGGTTGCAGTTTTTATCGTGTGGAACTGCCATTGATCAAGGCTATCTTCAAGCAATTTATCTCCGCTTTTAGCAATCATATCGGAAATTTCTTCGGTAACGTTATGCCCGTCGATAATCTGGTCTGTGTAGGCGTCCAACTCGTATATCCAGTTGTTTGAAGTCAGATAGTACGTTTCCCCATCGAACCCTGCCAACATTTCTTTTATTTCTTCTTTGTTTTCAGAAAGCCTTTTAATTTGCTTTGCATTTGGCGTCATACATATAAACGCTACTGCAAGCAAAGCGCTTATAACGAAAATTATGCCGAATATCAAAGCAGTAGATTTAACGCGCTTCCTGTCTTGTTGCGTTATCTTTAAACTCATCCCTATACCCCATAAGAGAACTTCTCTTATTAAATTCCTATTTGCCCCACGTTCGCGTGGGGCAAATTCATATTATATATTTTACAAATCGTAATTTGGATTAGTCCAAACGTCGTTAGGCCACTTGCTCTTCGTCGTTAAAGTCCTAGCGTCCGCTTCAACAGCCGTATCCCAAAGGTTTACAAAATCCGTTACGGAAAGTTGTTGACCATCAGCAAGTCCGTCCATCAAAAGTCCACGCCAGTTGTCGCATATAATCTTTTGAACTTGAGTTTCACCACAAGTATATCTAACGCCCCAAGATAAGAACACGTTAGCGTCAACGTCGCCAGAGAACTTAATCGTCTTATTGCTTTCGTTAAAGAACGAAGTCCATTCAGACGGAATAACTACAAGTTCGTTTCTAACGGTAGATAATCCCTTTGGAACTTTATTTGCGCTTGCTAAACCTTTATAATATACGGTTTGGCCGTATGGCGATAAAACGAATTTAACGAAGTCTTTATTGAGTTCGTTTTGAGTTGCGTCGCCAAGGTGGTTGATAATCGAAAGGAAACCGCCGTTACCGCCGATATCACGAGTAATCGTTTCCGACGGAACTATTTTTTCACCCTTTTTAAGTCCTCTTTGGAAAGTGCCCGATTCCATCGTAGGATAATCGAAATATCCAACGTCAAACGAAGTCGTTTTAGCCTTTTCGTAATTTATACCAAAACCTTGATAATCAAGTAGTATTTGCGGAGACGATTTACCTTGGCTTTGAGTTTCAAACTTGTCGCGAAGATCACCGAATTCAGTCTTGTCAACGTCTAAAATAAGATGACCTTTCATCTTTTCGAGTTGAGTTACGAAATCAATATAAACTTCACTCGTAAAACCTACGTATCTAGGTCCAAAATCACATTGCTTATCGAAAAGTAAAGCGAGAATTTTAGAATATTTATGTCCATATCCCGAAAGTTTTTCAGGAACGGTTGCCTTAGGATCGTAATTTTCCCAAACTGATCCAGCGCTACCGCCCATAATATATTGATAAAATTGACGGTAATAATAATCGCCGTAAACACGTAAAAGCCAAGTAAATTGCAACGATTCAATACTTGCGTTACAAAGAGTTATGCCAAGTGGGTTAGTATAGTTTGCCTCTTCCATCTTTTCGCAAAGGCGGATAAGGTCGTCCCAAGTAATAGGATAAGCCTTGTCGCCGTCGGCGTTTCTATAACCCTTTTCTACCGCAGCGTTAAAGGCAACGTCGTTTATAAACCAACAAGTTTGCATTATCTCGGTATTCATAATAATGCTCTTTTTAGAAGTGTCGGCTTCCTTAGTTCTGTACGCTTCGGGTTTTAATACTTCTTCCCACTTTACGTCTTTACCGCAATATGGGTTGTAAGACGCAACGTTTGGGTACATATCTATACAATAAGTTGGCGTATTGCCGTAACCTAAGTTACCTTCAACGATATCCCAACCCGTGTTCGTGTTGACAAGTTCTTGGTTAAGTCTATCGGCATAGGTACTTCCTGCGTAAGTGTCGTCAATGTTAACCGTTACACCGCCACCTTGCAATCTCTCATATTCTTTTGCAAGCGCTCTCCAACCTGCTTGAGTTCCCTCAAAGTCAAGACAGACGTCGATAGTTCCAGTAAGCGCCCTTATAGAGTCCGTGTCTGGCAAATGTTCTTCTTTAAAACCTTCGCCAAGTTCTTTAATTGCGAGTGGCTTAGCGGTAATCATACCTTTTACGCCCGCTTTCTTCTTGCAAGAAACAAGACCTGAAATGGATGCTAAGCAAACCACGAACGCGCAAACGCTACTTAAAATTCTGGTTTTCATATTTCCTCCTATTTAGCAATTTTCTATCGCGTTTAAATTGCAAACTTTTTTGCCGTTAAGGAATTTTTCGCCAAGGGCGAAAAAAGGCTAGCCTTTGCAAATTTTTACGCGCTTAAAAAAACGCTTTTTTCTCATTTTTTATTTTAAAAAATAATCTACTAATATTATACCTTCGCAAGCACCCTCAGTCAATATCAAAACTTATCACGATAGTTACAATTCTTGCCATAAATTGTCAAATAAATTAAAAAAATTAACCATTTTTAAGTTTATATTGACAAATTTTAAGATTTGGGTTAGAATGAAATTATGATACCGACCATAAAAGATTATCCAAAAGACAAGACGCATTACGAGCATTATGCAGACGACGCGTATTATATTTTCTTGCAAAAGCACGGGTTTTTCCTTGACGTTCCGCACTATCACGACTCGATTGAAATTATGTGCGTAACAAAAGGAAAGACTACCGTTCACTTAAACGGCGCAACGCACGACCTTTCTGAAGGCGAAATTTTCGTATGCAATAGCCAAATGGTTCACTACTACGAAAACTACGACGACGATAAGTTGGCTTTAATCGTAGTTCTTAGCGGAAAGTATATGCGCACTTTCAAAGAAGTGTATAAAAACGCCTTGCTACCTACTTTTTTAAGAAATGAAGACGCTAATAAACCGATATTTACTATTATGGAACGTTGGTTTGCCGACGAAAACCGCTCTATACTTATCGACACGGCGTACGCAAACGCTCTTCTTGATAAAATTGTAACCTTATACGGAGTTATACCCGTTGATCAATCTAATGGCAATAACGAGTTGGCAATTCAGTTTATAAATTACGTAAACGACCACTACCACGAAGAACTTTCTCTCGAATCGGTCGCTAAACATTTTGGATATTCAAAAGAGTATTTTTCAAAGAAATTCAAACAGACTTTAGATAAAAATTTCTTGTCGTTTTTAAATGCGGTAAGGCTTCAAAAAGCAATCGAATTACTCCAAGACAAAAACAACAAAATGAGTTTTATAGAAATTTGCCTAGCGTGCGGTTTTAACAACACGGTTTCTCTTTACCGCCATTTGAAGAAAGTAAACTATAAAATCAACCGAGAAAACGCCGAAGATAAACAATTAAAAGACGGTCAATAAGTCGATTATTGCAAATTATAACGTTAAAAAAAGGCTCTTTATAAGCGCGTGAAAACGCTTAGAAAGAGCCTTTTAATTTTTATTATACTTCTGTAAACAATACGCTGTAGCCGTCGCAACGCTTTTCTCTAAACAGGTCGCCGATACGAACGCCTACGTTTAATAAAGTAGAGCCGTATAAAACTTGCCCCGTTTGATTGTTTTTGTACGCTTTATCAGGATCTAATCCTTTTAAACGTAAAACCATACTTTCTACAAATCCCGTCGCGTTTAGTTCTAAAAACGTAAGTAACGCCTTATCTTTTTTCTTAGAAACCTTAACGTACGAGTAAAAAGAACTGTTCTCCGGCGAAATTAAACGGAATAAGTCGCCCTTTAAGTTTAACTCCTCTATCTCGCGATAGTTTTTAGAATACCCGTTAAAAATTTCCTTATCTTCGGCGGAATATTCGCTTAAGTCAAGTTCGTATCCATACGCGCCAAAAGACGCAACGTTGTACCTAAAATCGTACGTTGATTGCCTTCCGCTCGTGCAATCACCCTTTGTGAAATGGCAACTTATCGTCGATACGGGATACGCCATGCTCGTTCCGTTTTGAATAAACACCCTTGCGTACGGGTCGGTGTTATCGCTCGTCCAAATTTGAGGAGAATAATAAAGCATACCTAAGTCAAATCTTCCCCCGCCTCCGCAACAAGTTTCAAACAGTACGTTCCCAAGCCTTTGCTTTAACGTTGCGAGCAATTTATAACTACCGAGCATTTGACGGTGGTAAACTTCGCCTTGAGCCGTTTTATACGAACCCGCTTCGCAAACGTAGCGGTTAAAATCCCACTTAATATAATCAATTTTTGCGCCTTCAAGTTCTTGGCTTATTCTATTTGCAATCTCGTTTACAACTTCGTCTCTCGTAAGGTCTAAAACGTATTGAGAACGGGAAATCAACGGATTTTTCGACGTTGTCAAAACGTAGTCGGGGTGCTTTTTATATAATTCGCTATTTTCGTTTACCATTTCGGGTTCTAACCAAAGCCCAAATTTCAATCCCATTGCGTGAATTTTATCTGCAAGACCGCTTATTCCCGATGGAAATCTTTGTTTATCAGTACGCCAATCGCCAAGCCCCTGCTTATCGTTCGGACGAAACCATCCGTCGTCTAAAACGACGGTATCAATACCGCAATCTTTAGCCGTTGACGCAAGTTGTAAAACTTTTTCTTCGCTAACTGCAAAATAACTCGCTTCCCAAGAATTGATAACGATAGGGCGTGGAGAATACACGAACTCTTCTTCGATTATACTACTGCGAACGTGGTCGTGGAAATTTCTACTCATCTGTCCAAGCCCTTCGCTCGAATAAGTCATAATCGCTTCGGGAGAGCAAAGGCATTGCGTTGGCTTTAAAGTCCAGTAAAGCCCCACGTCGCTCATACCCAAAAGAACTCTCGTATCGCCTAAAAAACTAACCGACACTTCTTCGGAAAAATTACCGCTATAAACGAGATTAAAGCCGTAAACTTCGCCGTTATCTTCGTCGGCGTTGGGCGCGCAAATTGCAATAAACGGGTTTTTATTGTGCGACGACGTCCCACTTAAACTCTCGTTTTTAAACGTACCGCGTTTAAGTTTTTCACGCGAAACCATAGCGCGTTCGTAAATATACATACCCTCTAAGGTAACGACGTCGTAATTCATACCGTAAAAATCTATGCAAGCGCTTGCAAATTTTTGAATTGTAACGTCGCTCTTTCCCGTGTTTTTTACAGTTTGATGACGGGCAATGACGTCAGCCCCTTCAAAAACCGTATAATATAAGGTAAATTCCACTTGATTTTCGTCGTCTGTGAGAATTATTTCTAACGTCTCGGTGTCTTTTAAAGGTCTTGAATACGGCAATCCGTCTATTTGCTTTCTTCCTTTATAAATCTTATGAGAGCGATAGCGCAAACGGTTGCAATCTAAATTTCCGTCACAGTTATAAATAACCGACGGCGTGCGAATATCTCCGCTGTTAAACGGCGAAATTTCAAAACCCTGCACGGATGCGTTAAAATCCCGTTTTTCTCTATGCTCGTGAGCAACGTGCCCGTAAATTTGTCTGTTGCTTATATGTTTTATGTTGTCGTCGTGAATTTTTTTTCCGTAATATAAATGCTCTAACGAATTAAAGTCGGAAACGCAAAAAACGTACGACGTATTTTTTGTTTGAAGATGAAATACTTTTTCGTCTTGATTAAATCTTATCATAATTTTTTCCTTTGACTTTTTTAAACTTAACGTCCGATATTTGTCGTTGTAAACTTCGGCAAATTACACGTCTATCATACTGTTTTTTTATAGACCTGTCAAGGCTTTTTTTAATCTATACTAATCGTTTTTTTATATATTAAGGTCTTATACGCAGTAATAACTGTAGTAAAAATTATAGCCTCGCATTTAGCAAGGCTACGTCGTATATTTTAATCTTTACTTTTGTATTTAGATTGAGTTACCGAATATTTATTTTTTAAGGCGTTGTCAACGCTTTCTCTTGCAACTTCAAATTCTTTTTCGGTCATTTGCTCGGGTTTAAAATTTATTTCATAAGGCGAATAACCCGTAAGCGAACAAAAAAGCGTAAGCCCCGAAATAAATCTGCCAAGCCCTAACGATAGATGTGTGCCGTCTCTGTTAAAGCCGTCCCCGATATAAGAAGTCCTACCGTTTTGAACTGCCGTTCCAGCAGGCGAAACCGTGAAAAAGTTTTCGTTCGTTTCAATCTTGTTTTGAACGGCTTTTATTATCGAACTATACATTTGCATTTGGTCGTTATTATACGATTCAAGTCCCGAATAACCTTTTGCGTAAGCCCAAGTCATATTCCAAACGAGTTTTGAGTTAGGATTATGCTCTTTTATATATTTCAACATACCGTCTAAATCTTGATTGTAGGTTTCTTCTTTTCCACTTAAATGACTTGCTTGTTGAATGGTTATAAAATCCCACTTGGAATACGTAAACCCGTCTATAAGCGCTTTATTAGCGTCTATTACCATACAATCTCTTTCTTTATCAAAGTAAAAAAAGTTGTAATTTTTTGCTCCGCTTTTACTATTGCTAAAGTGCGTGGCAAGCGTACATCCACCTATCATTAAAGTGCCTATCTCAAAATCTTTCATCCCGACAGACTTTGCTATTTGTGGCATATACGGGACTGTATCTTCAGAAAAACTATTACCTATCATCAATACTTTTAACGCGTTCACCTTTTGCATAATTTCCCCTTTAAATTAAAGTATTTCAATTTGAACGGCTCTCATTGCATTGAGCGCAACGTCGTGACTTTGTTTTGTTACACCCGCGCAACACTGCCCGTCAACTTTTATTTTCGTTTCAGGAAAAGCCGATTTTAAAATAATCGCGTTGGAAATAACGCAAATATCCGTACAAAGTCCACAAAGTTCTATGCTTTCAACTTCGTCATTATACGACGCTAAAACGCTCGGCAGTTCCACGCTACCAAAAGTAACTTTATCTACTACGTTTTTGGCAAAAGGTTTTAACTTATCGCAAATATCCCAGCCTGTAGAACCTTTAATGCAATGTTCCACGGGTAAATTCTTACCTTCTTGAGTTGTTAGATAATCGCTTAAATGCGTATCCCTTGTAAATATTACTATACCGTCAAAGTTAGCAACTTTTTCAACTACTCTATCGACTATTTCTTCTGCATTTTTACTACCAAGACTACCCGTAATAAAATCATTTTGCATATCAACGACGATTAAATACTTCATAAAGTTCTCCTTGAATAAAATACAATTTATTTTTAGTTGCTTAGAGCTATTACAATTTTAACACTTAACGTTGAATTTAACAATAATTATCACTAAAATTTTAAGCAAATTTTACTCTAAACGCGTAAAAAAAACAATGCGAATATAATTTAAGTTTTCGTAATCATATTTTGGGGTGGGTATTGCCGTTTCTCGCAAGCGAGAACTCTCGGCAAGATTCCTGCGGAATGCGGACAAAACGCTAAGCGTTTTGCTGGAATCTACCCTATGCCACACACCAAAAAAGACATACCGCTTAGTGCGTCAGTAATAGGGATTATTACTGACGCACTAGTTATATTTGCCTTTTCAAGCAAGTTATATTGCTTTCGCAGTTATATTTTGCTACGCAAAGTTATATTTACCCATAGGGTAAGTTATGGCAAATATAATATAACTTTGACCACAGGTCAAAATATAACGCAAGATACTTGCATATCACTTTTAGCCACAAGGCTAAAAATATCACTTATAATCGTTTATCTTTTGTGGATAAGAAAAGCACTCTACCTTTCACTTTTAGTGAAGTATAGTGTGCTATACTTTTATTATGGACTAAAAATCCCTATGGAACACGCCCTTTGGTA
>JAFQMD010000022.1 GCA_017396365.1 Clostridia bacterium
ATATGCCCCCTACGAGAATTTGCCGTTTCCCTAAAGGGAACCCCTCGGCAAGAATAACGCTCGCTAATGCTCGCTTATTGCGAACTCTACGAGTTCTTTAAATCTCGTAGGACACAAAAAGAAAAAAGACATACGAGAATACACCGAAACCCTTAAAAGGGCACCCTCGGTGTGCAACCGCTAAAGCGGATTGTCGAACCATTTGCAAAAAAGTATGTGTAAAAACATGCTCCCGTTAGCAAATGTGTTCGTGTTCACGAGGGGAAACAAAAAAGAAAAAGACAGGTAGAAACCTGTCTTTTTCTTTTTGGTGACCCCTACGAGAATCGAACTCGTGTTACCGCCGTGAAAGGGCGATGTCTTGACCGCTTGACCAAGGGGCCGTCTTATCAAGGGTAGTGTGGTAGCGGCGGTCAGATTCGAACCAACGACCTGCCGGGTATGAACCGGCCGCTATAACCAGCTAAGCTACGCCGCCATATTAATAAGTGCTTTCGGCAAATGATATCTCATCTGCCGAAGCAAATGGTTGCGGAGGTGGGATTTGAACCTCACGACCTCCGGGTTATGAGCCCGACGAGCTACCAAGCTGCTCTACTCCGCGACGAGTACATTCACGCTGAATGCTTATATATCTTACAATAAAAGACGGCGTTTGTCAACAATTTTTAAGCGTTTTTTTGAAAAAATATTTTTTTATTTTTCACAACCGATTTCTATTTAAAAATGCGTATTTTTTATTGTTAAATACTAAAAAAATTGCTATAATAGGTCTAGAAATATCAAAAGGAGAGCGTTATGCTTAACAAAAACTTATTAAAAGCAAATAGTACGGTTGCGGTAGCGCTTTCCGGTGGTAAAGACTCGATGGTTTTGCTTGACCTATTATTAAAACAATCAAAAAGTTTAAATATTACCGTAAAGGCGTTAAACGTCGAACACGGCATACGCGGTGAAAGTTCTATTAAAGATAGCGAATTTGTAAAAAACTACTGCAAAGAGAAAAACGTTCCGTTGCTCCAAGAAAAAATTGATTGTCTTAATTATTGTAAAGCGAGTGGCTTATCTATCGAAGAAGGCGCGAGAAAACTTCGTTACGAGTTTTTTATAAGGGCAGTTCAAAGCGGTTTTTGCGACTTTGTTGCAACTGCTCATCATCTATCGGACAACGTTGAAACCGTGCTTTTTAATCTTTTTAGGGGCGCGTCGCCGTCGGGGCTTACGGGTATTTCAAAAAGTAGAAACGACGGTAAAATTATTCGTCCGCTTTTGAGCGTTACGAGAGAACAAATCGATGCGTACGCAAAGGAAAATTCTATTCCTTACGTTACGGACGAGAGTAATTTTGACGACGAATATTCAAGGAATTTTTTAAGGCTTAACGTTATTCCGCAAATAAAAAAACTCTTTCCCGAAATGGAAAACGCCGTCCAAAGATTTACTGAAATTTTGCAAAAAGACGAAGAGTTTTTGCTTTCAGAAAGTAAGCGTTATTTAAAGTTTGAAGACGGTTGCGCTGTTGTAGATTTCAACGCCCCGTCGCCCGTTTTTTCACGCGCGGTAGTTTTGGCAATGAAAGAGATGGGAATAAAAAAAGACTTCGTTAAAGCGCATATAGACGCGCTTATTGATTTAAAGACCGCAAATACAAGTAAAAAAATACACCTTTTAAACGGCGTCGTAGCGGTTAAAGATTATAACGGGATAGTATTTTATAAAGAGAGTGAAATCAAGCAAATTGAACTGCCGTTTTCTATAGGCTGTCATAACGTAGGCAAGTATAATTTGATAATTGAACAAGTTGAAAGGAGCGACGATTTAAAGAGAAAAGATAAACTTTATATCGACGCTGACAAAGTTCAAAAAAAAGCAAAAATCCGTTTTAGAAGAAACGGAGACGAGTTTGAAAAGTTTGGCGGTGGCACAAAAAATTTGGGCGATTTTTTAACCGATAAAAAAGTGCCTTTAAGGGAAAGGGACTTAATTCCCGTCGTTGCTATCGGCTCGGAAATTTTAGTCGTTTGCGGTATTGAAATTTCAAAAAAGGTTAAAGTTGAAAAAAATACTCAAAAAATCTTTTCAATAGAATTAAAACCTGTTTAAAACGGTTGTAACTTTAAGCGCAATATGTTAAACTGATTGCAATAAAAGTAAGGAGTGCGTATGGAAAAGAAGTTTATTCTAATAACCTCGCCACCGGCGTGCGGTAAAACGAGACTTGCAAAAAGACTTGCAACGACGCTCAGTGACACGGTATATCTTGACAAAGATACGTTAATTCCGTTGTCAAAGCAAATTTTTAGAGTTGCGGGCGAGCCTTACAATCGCAGTTCCGACTTTTTTCAAAAGAATATCAGAGATTACGAGTACGAAGTTATAATTAGTTTAGGGCTTGAGGCAATTAAATATTCAAATAACGTTATCATAAACGCTCCCTTTACGCAAGAAGTTAGGGATGAAAAATTTTTTGAAGATTTTAGAAAACGCCTTGCATCTTACGGCGCAAAACTTTTAGTCGTTTGGATTTCTGCAACTCCAGAGCTTTGCAAGTTTAGAATGAAAAAACGCAATTCCGACAGGGATAAATGGAAGATAGAGCATTGGGACGAATATATTAAAGGCGTAAACTTTTCCGTTCCGAATTTAAGTGAAGAAGAGTTGTTCGTACATAAAAATTCCACCGACGAAGAGGCGGACGAGCATTTTGAAAGGCTTGTAAAAAAGATAAAAAATATTAAATAATCGACTTATAGACTAATTTTTAAGCCCCCAAAAGCATTTTGCTTTTGGGGGCTTAGGTTTTTAATATTCAACTGATTTTAAGATTAAAGCGTTTGGCGGTAGGGTAAGCGCAGGGTTAGACGCCCTTGAATTACCGTTTTTTAGTAGGCTTTCTACTTGAGAAACTGACATTTCTCCATTTGCAACTTTTACTAAAGTTCCAGCGAGAATTCTTACCATATTATATAAGAATCCTTCTCCGCAAATTCTAAAAATCAACTTTTTACCGTCCGCTATCAAAGTCGAAGAATAAATTGTTCTCACACACGACTTTTCGTCGCCATCACTCGTTTTAAAAGCCGAAAAGTCGTGCTTACCGACAAATAGTTGGCACGCAGATTTCATATTTTCAACGTTTACCGACGGTTTTAATTTATAAAATTTAGGGTTTAAAAGGGGTAAGGTGTGGTCTGAAAGGTAAAAGCCGTATTCGTAGGTTTTGCTCTTTGCGGAAAATCTTGCGTGGAAATTTCCGTCAACTTCTCTTGCTGAAATCGCTTGAATATCTTTTGGTAAAAACCTGTTGAGTTTATAAGGAATTCTATCGGTTGGGAGTTTTGTCTGGGCGCTAAAATCAAAGAAATAACTTTCCGCCGATACGCCGGCGTCAGTTCTGCTACAACCGTTTATAGCAATTTTAGTTTCAAACAATTTCTCTAAAGCGCAAGTTATCTTGTCCGAAATTGAATTTCCGTTTTTTACGCTTTGAAAACCCGAATAGTTTTTTCCGTTAAACTGTATTTCAATTAAAAATTTACGCATATTTACCTACTAAAAACTCCCGTTAATCAACTTATACGGGAGTTTTTGCTGTTATTTTGTATTTTTATCGAATTTAAAGTCTTGCCACTTGCCACCCGAAATTCTATGCACTTCTTCAACCGACAAAAAGAACTTTTCGGTGCAACGTTCTTTTGGATAAAACTCAGTAAACTGACCGTTTACGAAAGTGTAAAAGCGTGAGATATCCGTACACATACCCATAGTCGGAACTTCATTTGGGTTGAGGTGGAACTTATAGGGTTCGCCGTTTTTAGTTCCGTCGTACGTCATACCGCTTCTATCAATGGTAAGTTTTCCGCTACCTACGATTTCTGACGTTTTGTAGTCTTTAAGCGGTTTAAAATCGGGGAGCATTCCCATGTCAACGTCAATAGTGTAAGAAAAATTCTCGTCTTTAACTTCTTCTTTTATAATGTCGCGTTGCATATTAAACCACTTGGTTTGAGTTTCGGGAATAACGCAAGTATCGTCAAACGGCGTCATCTCGTAAGTGTCGTCAATGGTTGCGCCGTTTCCACAGTTTAAACATTTAATGACGTTGTTTTCGCTGTGCATTGTGAGTTGTTTACCACATTTAGGACACCAAAAAAGCAGGTCGTGCAAGCCGTCTGCGGCTTTCCCTTTGGTGTCGTATTTGTGCTTGTGAATTTTATTCCAAGAGTAGTCGTCTTGGTAGAGTTTGTCGTTTAAAATATCCTCAATTTCTTCAGCGGAAAGTTTTTCGAGTTCTTCGGGCGTAAACATTTTGCCGATTGTTACTTCAACTCGACCAGGACTTTCGTTTAAAGTATATTTAGGGCAAGTTAAGTGACCGCCCTTTATGTAAGAGTAATACACGGGCACTTTAAACATTTTTAAAAATTTACCCGTTCCGATTGCTACGGGTTGATTTGCGCCTGAAATTGAATTCATGCCCTCGGGGTAAATAACGATATTTCCACCGCTTTTTAAAATGCGCGTAACTTCTTTTATAGTGTAGAAATCGGGGGTAAAGTTCTTTTTAGGAATAACGTTTAAAAGCCCGAAAACACCTTTTAAATGACTTCTGAAAAACTCGTTGTAGCCCGCTACGAAATTGTACCTGTTTGGAAGGGCGGGGATACCCGTGAAAATGTAGTCCATACGGGAAGTGTGGTTACTTATCAAGATGTGCGGATTTTTCTCTTTTCTAATATCTTGCTCGTAAGTAACTTTTACGCCGTATTTCTTGAAAAATAAAAGTTTCCAAACACCGCCTAAAACTCGGTATATAAACGCGTTTGGTTTTTTTAATTTTCTTTTCTTTAACTTTTGATCAATCGTAAGTTTTTCTTTTGTTGCCATAATCCACCTCGAATAAATTATATCATAATTTGTAAGTTTTGGTCAAACGAACTGTTAACTTAAAGGTTAAACTTTTGTAAAAAAGCCACGCTTTTGGCGTGGCTTAGTATTATTTGTTTTCGGTTGAGCCGTTTCTAAGTTTTGATTTATCTTTTTTTACGAGTATCGTTCTCGGTTTTTCGTACTTGCTCTTTCTGTAAATAGGCATTGCCGGAATACCGTCGTCATAAATCTTGCCCTGTGATTTTTTAGGAGCAGGTTTTACTTCAGTTGGAGTATTGTTGCTCGTTTCGACTGGGGCTACGGGAGCGCTTTCAGCCTTTTGTTCCGCCGTATATTCTAGTGGAGCAGGAGCGCTTTCAGTCTTTTCTTCCGTCTTATCTTCAACGGGGGCGGAAGTTGGCGCGCTTTCGTTTATCGGGGTTTCAACTGTTTCATCTTCAGTTGCTTTTAAGTCGCTTACGTTTTCGTCGCTTGGGGCGCTTTCAGTAGAATTGCTAACGGTAGAAGTTTCTGGAGTTGATTTTTTCGTCTTTTTGCGTCTGCATCCTCTTATTATTGCGATAATTATAAAAACGAGTAATGCTACTGCTAAAAGTTCTACCAAAATCATTGAAACGTAAGCCATAATTTCAGAGCCTGTTTTTTCAACCAAAAAGTCAAAAACGTTAACGATAAAGTCGATAATTGGTGCTAAAAAGTTTAATAAATTGTTAGTCATAACGAAAACCTCACGTTTAATTTAAATTTATTTTAAATTAAAATTAAAAATTTGTCAATAGAAAAGGCAATAAATAAGTTATTTAATTAAAACAATTTGCTTTTTTAGTATTTTGTGTTACAATATTTGTAAAGAAATTATCTAATTTAATTCGGTGGAGAATAAAATGCAAAAGACTTACAGTGTTGCAATAATCGGCGGAGGATTTTCGGGGCTCGTTTGCGCGGAGACTTTATCTTGCAAATTCGGTGGCGAAAACGTATTGCTGATTGAAAAAAACGATAGGGTTGGTAAAAAAATTCTTGCAACGGGTAACGGTAGAGGCAACTTTACAAACCTTGATTTATCGTCGGAAAAATACCACTCAGTTTGTGGGGCAAGCGTGTCTAAAATTTTAAATAAGTACGGCAATAAGTCGATTATCGACTATTTTAAAGGTCTTGGCGTTGATTTTTCTACTGAAAACGGTAAGGTTTATCCGTCGTCTTTTCAAGCAAATTCTCTGCTTGATATGTTACGGCTTAAACTCGATTATTTAAAAACTGAAATTAAAACGGCGAGTAGAGTAGAAAAAATCGTAAAGGTAAAGGGTGGCTTTAAGGTAATTGCAAACGAAGAGTATTTTGCGAAAACGGTTATTTTCGCTTGCGGTGGAAAGGCGAGTAAGCAATACGGCACGGACGGAACGTCTTACGCTATTTTAGAAGAGTTAGGTCATACCGTAACTAAACTCTATCCGTCGCTCGTTCAAGTAAAAACCGACACGACAAAAATCAAAGGTTTAAAGGGGTTAAAGCAAGAGGCGGATATTTCGGTAATCCGTAACGGAAAAAGCATAGTTTCGTTTAGGGGCGACGTTCTTTTTACTGATTTTGGAGTAAGCGGAAACGCCGTGTTTTACGCGTCGGCATATTTGCCAACGGATACTAAGTGTAAACTTTCAATATCGTTTTTACCTGAAAAAAGCAAGCAAGAAATTGAAGATTTTATTGTAAACAAATTTAAAAATTTACCGTATCTAAGCGTTGAAGAGTGTTTGACGGGCGTTATAAATAAGCAAATAGGCAAGGCGATAATTAAAGACTGCGGTAATTTGAGTAAAAATCAAAAGTCGGCGAGCATAATTGCCCAAAAAGTTAAGGATTTCACGTTAGACGTTAAGGGAACTCTCGGTTTTGACAACGCGCAAGTTACAAAGGGCGGTATTAGGTTTAGCGAAGTTTGCGAACTAACTTTGCAAAGTAAACTCGTAAGCGGTCTATTTATAGTCGGCGAGGCGTTAGACGTTGACGGCGATTGCGGAGGTTACAATTTACAGTGGGCGTATTCGAGCGCCAAAACTGCGTGCGACGGAGTGATAGATTATTATGAAAATAGATAACCTTAAACTTTCTCCGTTTGCAAAAGAAGACGAACTTTTGTCCTTGGCGACCAAAAAGAGCAAGTTAAAGCCGTCGCAAGTAAAAAGTTTTAGAGTTTTGAAGAAATCTTTGGATGCGAGAGATAAAAACGATATAAAATACGTCTATTCGGTAGAGATTTCCGATAGGGAAGAACAGCCCTTTGATATAAGTATTCCAACCATAGACCAGCCAAAAAAAGTCGGCATAGTCGGGTTTGGACCTTGTGGGATATTTTGCGCGCTGTTTTTGGCAAGGGCAGGTTTTAAACCTATCGTTTTTGAACGTGGAAAAAGTGTAGAAGAACGACAAAAGTCGGTCAATAAGTTGATTAACGACAAGTTTTTGGATGAAAATTCAAATATTCAGTTCGGTGAAGGCGGTGCGGGAACGTTTTCCGACGGTAAACTAAATACAGGCGTTTCAAGTCCGCTAATTAAAACCGTTTTAAAGGAATTCGTTAAATTCGGAGCGCCTAAAGATATCGAGTATCTTGCAAAACCGCACGTTGGTAGCGACAATCTTCCAAAAGTAGTTTCGGCTATGAGAAAAGAGATAATAAGGCTCGGCGGTGAAGTTAGGTTCGACAGTAAGGTTGAAGATATCGCTCTTAAAGGCGACAAAGTTGTCGGCGTTAAAGTAAACGGGAATTTAATAGACGTTGACGATTTGGTAATTGCGGTAGGTCATAGCGCGAGAGATACCTTTTATATGTTAAACGAAAGGGGCTTTGATATGGAGAGAAAAGCCTTCGCTATGGGAGTTAGAATCGAGCATTTAAGACGGGACGTCGATATTTGTCAGTACGGTGAAAAGTTCGCGGACGTTTTGCCGTCGGCTGATTATAGGCTTTCAAGCAAAAAAGCGCCGCGCGGAACGTTTACTTTTTGTATGTGCCCAGGTGGATACGTAATGCCGTCAACGTCAGAGCAAGAAATGGTCGTAACGAACGGTATGAGCAATTATAAGCGAGACGGCGAAAACTCTAACAGCGCCGTTTTGTGCGAAGTTTATCCCGAAGATTTTTTTGACGGAGTGCTTGGCGGAATTGAACTTCAACGCAAATTAGAACGGCTTGCATACTCGTCGGGAGGGCGTGATTTTAGCGCCCCCGTTCAGACCTATAAAGACTTTTTACAAGGTGGGGCAAAAACGCCGTTTACACGCGTTAAACCGACTTATAGCGCGGGATTTACCCCTTTTGACCTAAACGAAATACTGCCGAAATTCATATCTGAAAGTTTAAAAATCGGTATTGAAGATATGGCGAAAAGGTTAAAATGTTTTAATCATCCAACTTCCGTTTTGACTGGGGTTGAAACCCGTTCGTCAAGTCCGGTAAGAGTGTTGCGAGATGAGAACGGTTGCTCTTTAAAGTATAAAAACGCATACCCGTCGGGAGAAGGGTGCGGATACGCAGGCGGAATTATGAGCGCTTCGGTTGACGGAATAAAAACGGCGTTTAAGATTATCGAAAAATACGTTGGAAGAAAAATTGAATATTAAAAAATAGAACGAATCTCATAGCAATGGAAAATTGCTTTTTGCAAGATTCGTTTTTTGTTTTTACAACTCGTACGGCTCGTACGGCTCGATAAAACCTTAATTTTAACGAAAGTATTAAATTTTTTCAAAATTTATTTATAACGCCTTTCAAAAACTTTACAAAACGATAATATTATAATATAATATTAAGCATGTTAAAAGCAAAAATGTTTTTTCATTCGTCGGCAGGCGGAGTAAAATTTCATAAAAGTTACGACGCGAGTATTGAAGAAAACGGCGAAAAAATTACGCTAAAATACGCTGAAATTGACGAAAACGGCGTTACCGAGTGCGAAATAAACGTAATTTTAGACGATTTTGTTACCGTACGTAGAAAGGGCGAGTTTTCAAACTACTTGGAGTTTAAAGAAAATTATTTTTTTAAGGGCGAATATCAAACGCCTTACGGAGAAATCCCCGTTGAAATTTTTACAAAAAAACTTTTGATAACTAAAGAAAAGGACATTTTAAAAGTTGACGCGGAGTATAAATCTTCTCTTGCGGGAGAAGTTACTGAAAATCAATTTGGTTTTATGATTAAGTTTTAGGAGTTACAATGAGAGTTACTTATCTTGGGCATTCGTGTTTTTTAATCGAAGGCAAACAAAAATCAGTAGTTACCGATCCTTTTTCGGATATCGGATATACGGTTGAGAGAGTAAGCGCCGACTACTGCACGGTTTCGCACGGGCATTTCGACCACTCTTATACGGACGGTGTTGACGTAAAAGAAATAGTGACGTCGCCAAGACCGTCGTTTTTAGCGATAAAATCTTATCACGATTCAAATTTAGGTGCGTTAAGGGGAGAAAACACCATTTTTAAATTTGAAATAGACGGTGTTAAATTTTGTCATTTGGGCGATTTGGGCGAATATTTTTCAGCCGACTTAGTCGAAGAGATAGGCGAAGTTGACGTCCTTTTTATTCCCGTTGGCGGAACGTACACCATAGATTATAAAGAGGCGGTAAAATACGCAAATGCAATCAATGCGAAAATAACCGTTCCTATGCACTATAAAACGGCTAAAAGCACCGTTGATATAAGCGGGGTTGAAGACTTTTTAAGGCGTATGGCAGGTGTTGAACGCGTTGCAAAAAGTATTGAAATAGACGAATATTTAAACTTTGAAGAAAACGTCGTTTTGGCGTTTGACAGTAGCGAATTTTAAGGAGAACAAGTGTGGGTTACACAAAGGAAGAATTAAACAATTTAAGCATACACTCTCTAAGAGTAATACTTCGTTCGGACTTTAACGGCGCGCCGAGAACGCTTGGAAAACAAGAACTAATTAAACACATTTTAATGATACAGTCAGGAGAAGAAGTTCCGACGAGAAGCACTAAAGGGCGTAAGCCTTTGGAAAGAGTTGCAACAAATCCCGAAAAAGAACTCTTTTTTAGCGACGTGGGCGCTCAAGACGGTGGTTTTGGCAACGTAAAAGGCGTTTTTGAAAAGCACTTAGACGGCTACGGATACGTTAGAGTTGGGGGCTATTCTTTTTCTGAACGCGACGTTTTGGTTCGCGAGACTTTTGTAAAAAGAGCAGGTCTTAAAACCGGCGATTTTATAGACGGCGAGTGCGACGGGTTTGGAGAAAGAAACGGCTACGTACTTAAAAATACTTCTTTCGTAAACGGAAAGTTGGTCGAAGATTGCGCCGAAGAAGAAAATCAGCCAAGGGCAAAGGCCGTTACGCAAAAGTTAAACGTCGTTTCAGACGATTATATCGTGAAGGCGATTGATGCTTTTTGTCCTATCGGAAAAGGTCAAAGAACGCTAATATTAAGCGAAGACAACGCCTATGCGACCGACCTTGTAAAAAGGTTGGCGAGCGCTATAAAACTCGGCGAAAAGGACTTGTCCGCTACTTTGCTTTTAGTTGGCGCTAAGCCCGAAAAAGTTGAAGAGATGAAAGAGAGTTTTTTAGGCGAAGTAGTAAACGTAGATTATAGCCAAGACGTATCAAAAGCGGTTAGAATTTGCAATCTCGTAATTCAAAGCGTTAAAAATAAGGTTAAAAACGGTGAAAATCACCTTTTAGTAATAGATAGATTGAGCGCGTTAGAACAAATTTTAAACGCCTACTTAAAGCAATCGAAACCCGACAAGTTTTTACCTGAAAATTTAGACTGCGAACGTTTTATTTTAGACGCGTTTTTAAGCGGTGGTAATTTTGGTGAAAAAAGTCTCACGGTTTTAGCGGTTGTAGGCGATTTAGACGGCGAGATAAGAAAAAATCTGCTTGAAGTTTCAAACGCCGTAATCAGTTTAAAAGGCGAAGGAAAGATTAGAAAGCGCACTTATAAAATCGACGTGAAAAATTCTTGGACTGAAGGCGACGACGTTTTGCAAGGCGAACAAAAAATAGCAAAGATTGATACGCTGAGAGAACAAGCCTGTCAAAGTCAGGAAAAAGAAGAAGAAATTTGGTCTAAATTCAAGGCTGGGGATATTGAAATTTAAAGCGAGATTTTACTTTTTTAGCAAACTCGCCGTAGACGGTAAGTATTGCCGAAAGTCCCATTCTTTCGGGGTGAAACTGAACGGCTAAAACGCTGTCTGATATACAAAACCCTTCGACTGTTCCGTCGGTGCAAAAGCAAACGTCGCGCGCGTTTTCACAAAGTTTATCCACGCATTGTACGTGGTTTGAATTTGCGCCCGTCATACTTTTTAGAAAACCGTTTTTTGGCGGAATTAAATCGTGATAGACGTCCGACTTTGATTTTCCTTGGTGGGAATTTACGTTTTTTAGCGTTCCGCCGAAAAAAACGTTTAGAAGTTGAAGCCCACGGCAAACGCCTAAAATGGGTAAGTCTTTTTGATAAAAATAAGAAATTGCTTTAAATTCAACGGCGTCTTTTAATAGGTTTGCGTTTGAGAATTTGACGTTTCCGTTATAAAAAAACGGGAACACGTCGCCCCCACCGGGCAATAAAAGTCCGTTGAAATTATCAAAATTTGGCGTGGAAATTTGGCATTCGTAGTCAAGTCCAACTAAATCTAACGCTTTTAGGTAGGTTTTGGGGACGTTATATTCTGGAATTAAGATTTTTGGTCGATTACTCATATTATACGATATAGAAACAAAAGGAAAAAGGTTACAAAAGTTATGAAAAAGATAGGAATGGTCGTCGCTATGCAGAGCGAAGTGAAAAGTTTTCTCGAAGGAAAAAACCTACCCGTAGAAATGCAAAAACGCGGTGGTTTTGACGTTATGAAATTTCATTTAGGCGACAATCCGGTAATTTGCGTAA
The DNA here is from genome assembly GCA_017396365.1 of Clostridia bacterium. Taxonomy (GTDB): domain Bacteria; phylum Bacillota; class Clostridia; order Christensenellales; family Borkfalkiaceae; genus UBA10281. The sequence continues at coordinate 11,814 of JAFQMD010000022.1, forward strand.
AGTCTGGGGTTGGCGAAATTTTAGCGTCGAGCGCAACTCAAATGTTGATTTCGGAATTCGGCGTAGATTTGATTATAAATTTCGGCGTGTGCGGTTCGCTGGTTGACGGAGTAAAGGTCGGCGACGTAGCCGTTGTAAACGGCGTCGTTCACTACGATTTTGACACGAGCGCATTCGACGGATGCGAAGTTGGAAGATATCTTCAATACCCCGACGTTATAATTCGTCCCGACGGCGAACTTATTGAAAAAGTCAAACAAATTTATCCTGAAATAAATCAAGTCGTATGCGCCTCGGCGGACAAGTTCGTTGCCGACGAAAAAATTAAGCAAAATCTTGCAAAAACTTTCGGCGCGTCGGTGTGCGAAATGGAGAGCGCGGGCGTTTTATTAACGTCGCTTAACGCAGGTGTTCCGTGCCTTATTATAAAGGCTGTTTCAGACGGAAAGGGTGGCGCGGAAGAGTTTAAACAAATGGTAGATTATTCTTCTCGCAGATACGTAGAGTTAATTTACAAATTGTCTGAAAGTTTACGATAAAAAAACAGTTAAATTCGCTTAAAATTAAGCATACTCGTTAATATGAAAAATTTTGATAAAAAAGTAAAACTTGGCTTAGCGCTTGGAAGTGGCGGAGCAAAGGGAGCGGCGCATTTGGGCGCGTTAAAGGCTTTTGAAGAAGAGGGGCTTGACTTTGATTTCGTTGCGGGAACGAGTATAGGAAGTATTGTCGGCGCGCTTTACGCGAAAGGCTATTCGGCGGACGATATGGAGAGCCTTTTTAAAGAGATAATAAACGGCGAGCCCACGCTTATTTTAGCCTTTACTCTCGGGGCGATAAGTTTAACGGAAATCATAGATAGATTTACGGGAGGGGCGCACTTTTCCGACTTAAAAAAACCGTTTAGAGCAGTCGCGGTTGACGTCGAAACGGGAAAAGAAGTTGTTTTAAGCGACGGGGCTCTATCGTCGGCGCTTGCGTCGTCATCGGCAATTCCGCCTTTAAAACCCGTGCGAAGAGATGGTAAACTTTTAGTTGACGGCGCGTTTTTAAATTACGTTCCGTCGGACGTCGTAAAGGGCTTAGGCGCAGATTTCGTTATTTCGGTAAACCTTGGCAAAGGTAAAATTTCAAATAAAAAAATTAAAGAAGAGTTAGACGATATTTATCCAAAAAACAAAGTGCCGTACGCAAACAGGAGTAAAAAGTGCTACGAGTTTTCGGATTTTGTAATAGAGCCTAATTTAAGTAGATTTACTTCCGTGTCAATAAACGCTTTTGAGGATATGTATCAAATAGGTTATGACGAGGTAAAAACAAACGCTTGGCGTATAAAAATGGAAATAGAAAACAAACGCAAAGGTTAATGCGGTATGAAAATACATTCAAAAGAAAATTTGTACGGAGAATATACCGTACCGTCAGACAAATCAATAACGAGTAGAGCGATAATGCTCGGTGGCATTGCAAAGGGAAAGACTTACGTTATAGATCCGCTTATGTGCGAGGACGTCTTGACCATGATAAGTTGTGTCAAAAAACTTGGAGCGAAGGTCAAATTAAAGGGCAGAATACTCGAAATAAAGAGCGCGAAAAAGTTGAAGAGCGGACTTAAATTCGACTGTGGCAACAGCGGAACGACGCTACGGTTTTTATGCGGAGTTGCGTCGGGAGGAAATATCTCGGCTATTTTGACGGGCGATAAAGCCTTACAAAAAAGACAGATGCGAGAACTTCAAGAGCCACTTCAAAAAATGGGGGCGACCGTGTCTTTGCAAAGGGGTGGAGTTCCGCCTATCTACGTTCACGGCGCAACTTTAAGACCTATCGACTATCCGCTTCACACGGCGAGTTCACAAATAAAATCTTCGATTTTACTCTGCGCGTTAGTCAGCGGAGTGCGCGCTACGATAAAGGAAGAAATTGCAACTCGAAACCATATGGAAAATCTTATGAAATATATGGGAGCGGACATTGAAAAAGACGAAACTACGGGCACTATAACCCTTGAAAAAAGCGAAATTAAAGCGAGAAAGATTTTCGTTTGCGGTGATTTTTCGGTTGCAATGAATTTCGTTGCTCTCGGACTTTTATGTGGAAAAACGGTATGTAAAAACGTGTGCGTAAATCCGACCAGAACTCAAGTTTTGGAGATTTTAAAGAGAATGGGCGCTAAATTTGAAATAAAAAATCGCAAGATTTTATGTGGAGAGCCCGTTGCAGATATCGTCGCTTATAAAAGTAAACTTACCGCAACTCACGTAACGGGTGACGAAGTTTTTAAAATTAACGACGAATTGCCTATTTTATCCGTGCTTATGGGAGTTGCCGAGGGCGAGAGTATTATTAGTGATTTAGGGCTTCAATACAAAGATTTAGATAGGCGCGACGTCATTATGAATATGATAAATTCTCTCGGTGGTAATTGTAGAAAATTCGACGGGGGAATAGTAATAAAAGGCGTTGAAAGATACGAGGGTGGAAATTTGCAATCTTTTGGAGATTCAAGAGTTGCAATGAGCGCGGCAATCGCTTTGTCTTCTAGTGTAAACGGTGGCGAAACGGACGACGACGCGTGCGTAAATTCTGATTTCCCAGGATTTTACGAGAGTTTGCGTAAAAACTCTTTCGTTAGAATAAGCGCTTGTCCGCCAAACGACGACAGTAATAAAATGCACGCCTTTATCTTGGATAAATTGAAGGTTAAAAACTTTACTTTTTCATATTTAAACGTTGACGGCGGAATAAAAAAGAGTTTAGCCGAAGCCAAGGATTTCGACGGGTTTACCGTGCACGCGCCTTATAATACCGAGATGTTTAAACGTATCACTAAACTCGATAAAAGGGCTAAAAACGTAAAGAGCGTAAATACGGTTAAACTTATGGAAGGCTTTTCAACCGAGGGCGACGGGGTTATATACGCGCTTAAAAATAAAGGTATAGATATAGCAGGCGCAAAAGTTTTGGTTTTAGGATGCGGAAGAGTTGCAAAAAACGTCATTTTTTCATTGCTTGAAGAAAGGGCTTTGGTAACCGTGTATAATAGAACGCCTAAAACGGTAAACGAGTTAAAGAAAAAATACTCTCAAATATCTATAAAAAACGAGTTTAACGACGACAGTTCTTTCGATATCGTCATAAACGCAACGCCTCAAGGCGGTGGGTATTTGGCAGGCGCGTTGCCTATCGGGGAAGACGTTATAACGAGCAGTTTGCTAATCGTCGATATGGTAATAAGGCCAAAATACACGCAACTTATAAAAAAGGCGATTGCTTACGGCACGGACGTGATTTTCGGTGAAGAAGTGGCGTTTTTCGTCAATTATTTATCCGATTGCGTTTTGGTTGAAAGCGAGCCGTCGGTAGAGCAAGCAATAAGTTTTTACAGAGATTATTTAGTCGGAGAAAGAAATGATTAAATTAAAAAACATCAAAAAAATATACGTAACCGAAGATAAAAAGACAAGCGCCCTAAAGGGCGTGTCTATCGACATGCGCAAATCTGAATTCGTATGTATTTTAGGTCCTTCTGGGTGTGGAAAAACCACGCTCCTTAACATTATAGGCGGACTTGATAGATATTCTTCGGGCGATTTAATAATAGACGGCAAATCTACAAAAAATTTCACCGACGAAGACTGGGATACTTATAGAAGTCGAAAAGTTGGTTTCGTTTTCCAAAGTTATAACCTTATTTCTCATCAAACCGTACTTGAAAACGTTGAAACGGCGCTCGTTATAAGCGGTATAGGTAGGGAAGAGAGAAGAAAAAGGGCAATTCAAGCGCTCGTTGACGTAGGTCTTTCCGAGCATTTAAGGAAAACTCCGCGTCAACTTTCGGGCGGTGAAATGCAAAGGGTTGCAATCGCAAGGGCGATAGTAAACAATCCGCAAATGATTTTAGCCGACGAGCCGACCGGCGCGCTCGATAGCGAAAACAGCGTAAAAATAATGGAACTTTTGAAGAAAATTTCAAAAGACAGGTTGGTAATAACGGTAACTCACAACGCCGAACTTGCCGAAGAATACGCAACGAGAACTATAAAGATGAAAGACGGAGAAGTTACGTCGGACTCTTCTCCGTATAAAGATAAAGGCGACGATAAAAATAAAGAGAGCAAAGGCAAAAAGAAAAATTCTTTTATGCCTTACGGACTTGCCGCAAAACTCAGTTTAAAAAATCTTGCAGGCAAAAAGATAAGGACGGCTTTAACTTCTATCGCGTCGTCTATCGCGGTGGTAGGCATTGCGCTCGTCTTGGCGTGTAGCAACGGTTTAAATAGGTTTATCGATAAAATACAAAAGGATACTATGTCGAGTATTCCCATAACCGTCAGTACGAGTACTTATGATTTAACCCCCCAAATCGAAGCCATTTTCGGCTACGTTTCGTCAACCGCAAAGGGTGAAAATAAAAAAGAAAATTATGATAAGGTATTTATAAATCACACTATCAAAAACCTTTTGCAAGGCGAAGACGTTAGAAACGAAATTACCGAGCATTTTATAGAATACTTAAAGGGAATAAACACTAAAAAAGTAACGTACGACGCAGTTAAAAACGTAAGTAAAAAGGTGTACCGCCAACTTGCTATTCCCGTTTTTGAAGGGGCTACGAAACCCGTTTTAGTTATGGAAAACAACTCGGGTAGTTGGTCGTGTTTGCCATCGCAAGACGTCGTTTACGAGCAGTATTCGCTCGTTGCGGGTAAATATCCTACCGAGTATAACGAACTCATGCTCGTAGTTGATAAAAATTCGTCGATTTCAGATACCGTTTTGGCTAAACATTTATTTGACTTAAACGCTATCGACGAGAGCAAGGAATACTATACTTACGAAGAAATTTTGAAAGAAAATACGAGTTTAAACGAGTATAGACTTATATTAAACGACGATTATTATTATCAAGACGGCGGTCTTTTCAAAGAGCGTACGGTTAATCCCGCTAAATTTATACATAAGTATTATAGACCTGAAACGACGGAAGAAACGATAAAGAGCGCCCTTGTTTCAGAAGATTACATAAAGAGCGTTTACAACTCAATAAAGTGCTACGACGAAAATCCTTACGAGAGCGATAAGACGACTTTAAGACAAATAGGCATACCCCTTAAAATAGTTGGAATTTTAAAACTTAAAGACGATACGCAGTACGGAATGCTCACTTCTCCTATCGCTTATACGAGAGCGTTAGACGAAGAAATTATTAAAAATTCTTTGGAGTCGGCAGTTGTAAAAGCGCAACTTAGCAGTACGGATAAAAAGGTTACCGACGGCAAAGAAATTTCTGGAAAGGCGTCGCTTATTAGCGTGCTTTCAGGGCTTGGATATGCGCAACTTCCAACCGAAGTTAAGTTCTATCCAAAGACTATAAAAGACAAAGATTATCTTTTAGAATTTTTAGACGAATACAACCAAAACAACGGCGAAAACCCCGACGTAAAATACGTTGACAACGTCGGCGCTGTTATAGAAGTGGTTAGAGTAATAGTAGGCGGTATAAGCGCTATACTTTTGGCTCTCACCGCAATTTCGCTCGTTGTTTCGGCAATAATGATAGGTATTATAACGTACGTTTCAGTTATTGAAAGAACAAAGGAAATCGGCGTTTTGCGTTCGGTTGGAGCAAGAAAGAAAGACGTTGTAAGGCTGTTCGTTACCGAAACGGGAATAATAGGTTTTATTTCTGGCGTTTGCGGACTTATTTTGACGGTGATTTTAACCGTTCCGCTAAACGTTTTAATGGCAAATATTACCGGCGTTGCAGGTTTCGTATTCTTAAAATGGTGGAATTATATAGCGTTTATAGTGGGCGCTGTATGTCTTACAATCGTTGCAGGGCTTATTCCGTCGTTTATGGCAAGTAAAAAAGACCCTGTAAAAGCCCTTCGTTCGGAATAATATTATGGAAAGAAATTTATTAAAAACTAACGACGAGCAAAGTTTTGGCGGACTTTATTTTTCGGCTACCATACTTTTATTGCTCGTCGCGAATATAGTTTTAACGGCTGTTTTGTCGGCGGTAGGAAACGTTCAACAAATGCAAGGAAAACTTTGGTTTACGCTAATTTCGTTTTCTTTAAGCGGAATAGTTATAGTTGTAACCACCTTGATTTTTTCTTCGGCAAACAAAATAAACCCTATAAAACTGTGCGGTTTTAAAAAGACGGACGCTAAATATTATCTTTTGGCGGTCGCTGCCTTCGTTTCGATATTTTTCGGGCTTTCAAACGTAAATTTAAAATTTATAGAATTTTTAGAGCAGTTTGGCTACGCGTACGAGCCCGTTCAACTTCCTAAGTTTTCGCCGTTTTCGTTTATAGCGGTGGTTTTTGCAGTTTGCGTTTTACCTGCCTTTGCAGAAGAAATAGCCTTAAGGCATATCGTTTTAAACGGAATAAAGACGGGTAGCGTTGTTTTAAACGCGGTTATCGGCGGATTTTTGTTTGCGATTTATCATATGAATCCTGCGCAAACGCCTTACCAGTTTATAATCGGGTTCGTTTTTTCGCTAATAGCAATTAAAAGCCGTTCGACGATTCCGACTATAATCGCGCATTTTTTGAACAATTTTGCAATAATTTCAATAGAATATTTTTATCCGACTTTTTCTTTAGTCGGTGGAAAATATTTTTTAGTTACGGTAATACCGTCGCTTGTGAGTTTAGTAGCGATTATAGCGGTGTTGCTTTTAGACGGGAGAGATGAAAAGAGTCAAAAAGGTGGAGTAAAAACCTTTTTTGCGTATTCTTCGTTTGGAATAGCCGTTTGCCTACTGATGTGGACGGCGTCACTTTTGGTATAATATGATAAAAATTAGAGTTGTTGCCGTAGGCAAAGTAAAAGAAAAATATTTTTCCGAGGCGATTGCCGAATATTCAAAAAGGATGTCCGCTTACGCCGATTTTTCTATAATAGAACTTAAAGAAGAAAACTATAAAAACCCCAACCCGTCGGAAATCAATAAGATTTTGACCGTCGAGGGAGAGAGAATTGAAAAGGCAATGAAGGGTTATTGCATCGTTCTCGCAATCGAAGGTAAAAAGATGAGTTCTGAAGAACTTTCTAAAAAAATCAAGTGTTTAGTCGACAGGGGAGAAGGTGAAATAACCTTTATCATAGGCGGTAGTTACGGCGTGTCGGAAAGGGTTAAAAAACTTTGTAAAGAGAGTTTGTCTTTTTCGGATATGACTTTTCCGCATACGCTGATGCGAGTTGTTTTAACCGAGCAAATATATAGGGCGTTTTCAATAATAGCAGGTAGCGAATATCATAAGTAAGGAAATATGGATATACACGAAAAATTTATGAAAATCGCCATAAAACAGGCGAAAAAAGCCGAGATGGCGGAAGAAGTGCCGATAGGGTGCGTAATAGTAAAAGACGGCGAAATTATTGCAAAAACGTACAATATGCGTCAGACTAAAAGAATATCGACCGCTCACGCCGAAATTTTAGCGATAGAAAAGGCGTGCAAAAAGATAAAAGACTGGCGGTTAGACGGAATGGAAATGTACGTTACCTTAGAACCTTGCGCAATGTGCGCCGGCGCGATTGCAAATTCTCGAATTAAAAAGGTTTGGTTTGGGGCGTACGAAAAAAAAGGCGGTGGAGTAGTTAGTAAGTTTAATATTTTATCTGAAAGCGGATTAAACCACGTAACCGAGTACGAAGGCGGACTTTTAGAAGAAGAGTGCTCGGCAATTATAAAAGATTTTTTTAGGGCGAGAAGAAAGCCGAGCAAAGAGCAAAGCGCTCCCAAAGAAGAACCCGAAAAGTAAGGAATTTTTACAAGGTGTAAAATTTTAAAAATTTTAATGTTAAAATAGGGCGTTTTATGCTTGATTATTTTTGCGTTATTTATTATAATAAGAAATGGTTTGAGACCATAATATTGCATTTACTAACGGAGGATTTATGATTACACACGGAACTGAGATTAAACTTTTTGCAGGCAACTCTAACAGAGCGCTTGCCGAGGCTATTGCAAAAAACCTTAGCCTTCCTTTAAGTAGCGTTGAAGTAGGTCATTTTAGCGATGGGGAAACTAGCGTTCACCTTTGTGAAACTGTAAGAGGTAGGGACGTGTTTATTATTCAATCAACCTGTTCTCCCGTAAACGAAAACCTTATGGAACTTCTCATTATGATTGACGCTGCGAGAAGAGCGTCTGCAGGCAGAATTACCGCAGTTGTTCCATATTTTGGTTACGCAAGACAAGACAGAAAGTCAAGGGCGAGAGACCCAATTACTGCAAAACTCGTTGCAGACATCATTACCTCCGCAGGCGCTGACAGAATTTTGACTATGGATCTTCACGCCGCTCAAATTCAAGGATTTTTCGATATCCCCGTTGACCACTTAGTTGGCGGACCACTTCTTTATAAATACTTTAAAAAGATGGTTGACGACGATTTTATCGTAGTTTCTCCGGATATGGGCTCTGTAACAAGAGCGAGAAACGTTGCCGCAAAACTCAACTGTCCTATGGCTATTATCGATAAGAGAAGACCTAAGGCAAATCAGGTTGAAGTTATGAACATTATCGGCGATATAAAAGGTAAAAAGTGCCTTATGGTTGACGATATGATAGATACCGCAGGTACGATTTGTCAAGGCGCTGAAGCCCTTCACTCAAACGGAGCAAGCGAAATTTACGCTTGTTGTACGCACGCAGTTTTAAGCGGTCCTGCTATTGAAAGAATTAAAAATTCGCCTATTACTAAACTCGTAGTTTTAGACACTATTCCGCTTACTGAAGAAAAGAAACTTGACAAGATAGAAGTTTTATCAGTTGCAAAACTCTTTGCTGTTGCAATTGAAAACATTTACTTTGACAGAAAGATGTCGGATATTTATAACGAAAACTAAAAACTTACGGGCGAGTGTAACGGTCTCGCCCGTTTTTTCTAAGGAGTAGAAGTATGAAACTTGTCGTCGGGCTCGGCAATCCCGGTTTAAAATATTTAAAAAATCTTCATAATCTCGGGTTTATGGCTGTTGAACTTCTTGCTGAAAAACACGGCGTAGCCTTTAATAAAAAGGGCTTTAAAGGTGTTTACGGCGAAAAGAATATAAACGGCGAAAAGGTTATATTTTTAAAACCTCAAACCTATATGAATTTAAGTGGGGAGAGCGTTCAAGCCCTTTCTGCTTTTTATAAAATCAATGTCGAAGATATTTTGGTTATATACGACGATTTAGATATTGCAATAGGTTGCGTTAGAATAAGGGCAAACGGCTCGGCAGGTACGCATAACGGTATGCGAAGTATCGTTTCTTGTCTTAGTTCGACGGCTTTTCCAAGGGTGAGAATAGGCACTAAACCCGAAGTTGATTACGAAATTATAGATTACGTTTTATCGGATATTAAAAAGGAAGACGAACCGCGTTTTCGCCACTCGGTATCCGTTGCAGTTGACGCTTGCGACGCGTTTATTCACGGAGTTAAAATCGAAGACGTAATGTGTAAATATAACGCTATTAAACCTTTGATTTGATTAGATAGCCTTGCCAACGCTTATAAAAAGGTTAGGCTTTTGGTATATGTTAAGAGATTATTTAACTTTCGACAATTTAGGCGTAGATTTTGAAAATCTTGCTTTAGACGTCCGCAGCGGGTTGCCCTCTGCGGTATTTGGCGTTACTTTTGCTGAAAAATGTCATTTATCGGCGAACCTACAAAGTCCCGTATTATATATTGTTAAAGATACTTTATACGGCGCGAAAGTTGCCGAACAAATTAGGTGTTTAAGTGGAGAAAAAGTAGTTCTTCTTCCACCCAAAGACGACGTTCTTTTATACAAAACCGCCTTTAATAAGGATAGATTGTACGAAAGGTTAAAGGCGCTTTACGAGATAAAAAAGGGAGCGAAATTCGTCGTTACGACTTTTGAAAGCCTACTTCAACTTTTCCCCGATAAAATAAGATATTTAAGTATAGAAAAGGGCAAGGAATACGACCTTTCGGCTCTTTCGGAAACCTTGGTTGCAATGGGTTATAGGCGAAGTGAATTTGCCGAAGAAAAGGGCTCTTTTGCAATTAGGGGGGATATCTTTGAAATTTTCCCGATAAACGACGACAAGGTGTATAGGGTGGACTTTTTTGGCGACGAGGCGGAGAGTATAAAACGCTATTTGCCAGACGATAAAGAAGAAAAACAAACGGTTACGTCGCTCGTAGCAATAACCGCCACCGACGCTTTAATTCCCAAAACCGCCGTCGAGAGTATTAAAGAGAGAATAAAACAGTCGCTATTTAAGTTTAACACGTTGGCGGTAAGGAGCGACGCGAGAAAAATCGCCGAAGAAATAACCGAAAAATTGCAAAGCGGAGATTTGACCGCCGATTGTTTGCAGTTTATTTTGCCTATTTTGCCAACGGTAACGAGCGATTTTTTAAGTTATATGCCAAAGGAAACTGTGGTCGTTTTCGACGAGTGTAAAATGCTTGCCGACGGATTGTCCGCAATAATAAAAGAACATACAGAAAGAACGCTCACGCTAAGTAGGTCGGGCAAGGCTTTCGATTTTACAATAAAACAATTTTCCGACAGTAACGCGCTTTTGTCCGCGTTAAACCAAAGAAGAAGAGTTGCTTTCCAAAATATAACTACTGCAATTAATTTTTTCAATCCGCTAAAAACGTATTCGTTTAAATGTTCTCCTATAACGAGATATACCGCAAAACCGGAAGAACTTTTCAAAGACGTAAATTCTTGGAAATTTAACGGATACAGAGTTCTCATTTGTTGTGGAAATACCAAGCGCGCTGAAAATCTTGCAGAGCAAATGTACGAAAAGGGCGTTTCGGTAATTCGTGCGGACGATACGTATTTGCCTTGCAAAACTGCGGTCGTAACTTCTTATTTTTTACCTAGCGGTTTTATCTATCATCAGGCAAAACTCGTAGTCGTCGGCACGGGCGATATATATATTGAAAAGCAAAAGGAAAAGAGAATAAAGCGTAAGCGCGGCGATTTATTTCAAGCGCCCGAAGTTGGCGATTACGCCGTTCACGAAGTGCACGGAATAGGCTACGTAGTAGGCGTTGAAAGAATAACCACCCAAGACGGTAGCAAAGACTACGTTGCCGTAAAGTATTTAGGTGGAGATACCTTATACGTCGGCGTTGACCAAATGGATAAACTTTCAAAATACGTCGGTGGGGAAGTTCCCAAACTTAACAAAATCGGCGGACATGAATTTGAAAGGATAAAGCAAAGGGTTAAAGACTCTATCTCCGCAATGGCGATAGACCTTAAAAAACTGTATAATTTAAGAAATGAAAAAAGGGGATTCGTCTTTTCTCCCGACAGCGTGTTTAGCGAAGAGTTTGACAACGCTTTCGAGTTTGAGCCTACCGAAGACCAACTTCAATCGGTTAAAGAAATTAAAGCCGATATGGAAAGTTCAAAAGTTATGGATAGGCTTTTGTGCGGAGACGTAGGCTTTGGTAAAACCGAAGTGGCGTTTAGGGCTACGTTTAAAGCGGTTATGGACGGAAAGCAGGTGGCTTTAGTTTGTCCAACGACTATTTTGTGCGAACAGCACTATCGCGCAGCAAAGCAAAGATTTGCAGAGTTTGGGCTTAGAATAGCGTCGCTAAACAGATTTAAGACCCCCGCCCAACAAAAAGAGATAGTGGAAAAACTTGAAAAAGGCGAGATTGATTTTGTAATAGGTACGCATAGGCTTTTTGGAAAGGACGTTAAGTTTAACGATTTAGGGCTTTTAATTCTCGACGAAGAACAACGCTTTGGCGTAGAACACAAAGAACAACTCAAACTTTTGAAAGAAAACGTCGATACTTTGACTATGACGGCAACTCCTATTCCGAGAACGTTACACATGTCGCTTTCGGGAATTAGGGATATAAGCACTATTCACACACCGCCAAAGGTTAGAATACCCGTTCAAACTTACGTTGTGGAAGAGAGCGAGGCGCTTATTCGCGACGCGGTAAGAAGGGAACTTTCAAGGGACGGTCAAGCGCTTATTTTGTATAATAGGGTAGAGAGTATTTATTCTTTTGCCGACGTTGTAAAAGGAATTTTGCCCGAGGCTAAAATAGTCGTTGCTCACGGGCAAATGGATAGAAAAACGCTTGAAGATAGCGTTATGAAATTTTACGACGGCGAATACGACGTTTTAATAGCCACGACCATTATAGAAAACGGTATAGATTTGCCAAGGGCAAACACTCTCATAGTAATAGATAGCGACCATTTAGGGCTTTCGACTTTGTATCAATTAAAAGGTAGGGTTGGAAGAAGTGATAAAATGGCTCACGCATACTTTACTTTTAAACGGGATAAGGTTCTTTCCGACACGGCTTATAAACGACTTTCCGCTCTTATGGAATTTACGGATATGGGAAGTGGATATAAAATTGCTATGCGCGACCTTGAAATTAGGGGCGCGGGCAACGTTTTGGGAAAAGAACAACACGGACATATGGATAGAATAGGCTACGAACTATACAGCAAACTTTTAAAAGAGAGCCTTGGCGAAAAGAAAGAAGAAAGGGACGTAGAACTTGATATTAAGATGAACGCGTATATCCCCGAAACGTATATAGGTTCGGGTTCGTCAAGGATGGATTGCTACAAACAAATTGCCGAAATCGAAAGTGAAGAAGATAGGCAAAGAATTGTATCGTCGCTTATTGAAAATTACGGAAAAGTGCCCGTAGAAGTCGATAATTTAATACTTATTGCCCAGTTAAAGTTGGCTGTCAAGAAAATGGGCGGTGTAAAAATAAGCCTTTCCGGTAGGGGAGCGACGGTTGAACTCGCAGGGCTTGAAAGCCTAAACAATTCGTCGCTTATGGACAATATCGAAAGGTATAAAAATATCGTTACGCTAAACGTCGGCGCGTCTCCGATTTTGGTTTTTAAAACGGATGGAAGAAAAGTCGAAGACCTTGCAAAACTTATAAAAGACGTTTTTACTAACCAAAAAAGTTGACGAGAAGTCAAAATATTTCCTAAAATAAAAATTTTTGAAAAATTTACTAAAAAAACGGCTAAAATGCCTTGCAATTATTTTAAATATTTATTATAATACTTAAGTATTATACGAGATTTAATTCTCAAACTATGTCATCAGGAGAATCCTATGAAGAAATTTTTACTCAGAATTCTGACGGTTGTTTTATCGGTTGTCGTAATTTGCTCAACTGTAGCAAGTTGCGGTCTTTTCGTTACCAACACCGACAGAGATATGGCGCAAGTAGTCGCTACCGTTGATATCGACGGAGACGGCGGAGTTGAAACTGAAAGCATTTACAAGCGCGAACTTATTTCGGGCTTTATGTCTTACGGTTATATGTACGTTCAAAGTTACGGATATACTTCCGCTCAAACTTACGAACTTATTTTAAGCAACCTTATCAACAATAAGATTATTTTGCAAAATGCAAAGACTAAACTTGCAGGCGCTGAAAATACCGACGCATTGTTAGATAGCATCAACGCATATAGCGATTCGGCTCTCGCTCTTTTTGCTACCGACGCAGAAGTTAAAGCGTTTGAAAATGCAAATAAAGGTTTAGAATTCGGTTCTGAAAAATACCTTAAAGGTCTTGCAAAGTTCGTCGATACTAAATATCGTGGTAAAAAGGTTACCGTAAACGACGCTCCGTTTAGATTTGTTGAAGAGCAAGATATATGGACTGCTTTCGGCAGTATGGTTGACGGCGCGAACTCTTTAATTGACTCTTTCCTTGATCAAGAAGAAGAGCACGAGCATGAAAACCTTTCTTACACGGTAAGAGCAGTTCCCGATAAGGGCGAAGAAGAGGAAGAAGATCTTACCCCTGAAGAAATTGCTAAACTTCAAGCAAAAGAACTTAAACTCGACGGTGGAAACGCTAAGAGAAACGCATTAAACAAGGCGTTTGAAAGATTCGTTGACCTTGGTCTTGTAGACAGTGGCGAAAAGTTTGACACAGAAATTGCCGACGCAAAAGTTAGAGATATTTCTATCTTAAACGTTTCGTATTTCAAAAATGCTGTTAAATCTGATTTAGAAAACGCTATTATCGTTAAGTACGAAGAGGCTCTTCGCGAAGAAACAAAACTCAACGCTACGGACGACAAAGAGCAACTTTGGAACGCATATCTTCAACTTAAAACGGCTAACGAAAACGAGTATGACGGCAACGTAAGCGGAATGGAAACGGCTCTCGGCGCAGTATCAGACAATAGTTTCGTTGCGCACGTAGAGGGTGAAGGTTACGTTTACGTTTCTCACCTTTTAGTTAAGTATAACGACGCCGCTAATAAATATTTAGAAGAAACGTTAGTAGGCAATTACGTGGAAGACGAAGTTTTAGACGCTGTTGACCATGCAGTTACGCTTATCGAAGCAACCGACCTTAGAAGTTCTTGGGTACAATCGGGTTACGGCGTGTTAGAAAACGGCAAAGTAAGATTTAAGGAAGATTATATCTACGATAAAGACTTTGAACTTGCTTATTTCGATGGTGAAATTGAAAGAATTACCGCTCATAGCGAAGAAAACGAAGACGGTCAAAAGATTCTTAATTTCAACTATTACGGAGTAACGGGCAATAAGAAGTCGTACGCAGAATTCCTTGATCTTACCGCAAGAGTTTTGGGTGTTCCAAGCGTAACTTACGACAGTGTCGGTACGATTACTGAAGATTTTGACGTTGTAAATAATAGATTTGAAGACTTTAAGTTTGCGTATAGTGAAGACGAGGGTAACTTCAATAACTATTTTGGATATCTTTATTCACCTGTAACGAGCGAAAAACAATTTGTTTCTGCATTTGCTAAAGCTGCTAAAGAAGTTAGCGAACTTGGCGTAGGAGCGTATAAAGTGTTCGGTTCTAAAGAGTACGGACTTCACGTAGTTCTTTGCACTAAGACCGTTGATGAACTTATCTACGCAAACGACGAAGCGGGTAAGGCTAAATTTATTGCCGACCTTAGCGTTCAAGATACCGTTGCTTACAACTACTTAGAAGCAACCAACGCTCTTTTAGAAACGAGTTACATCAGCAAACTTGCCGACAAGTTCGTTCAAGACGGACTTAAAAAGGAAGGTTGCGTTGTAAAATACGAAAAGGCTTATAGCGAATTAGTTGCTGAAGAAGAGTAAAATTTGATTTATAAAACGCGTCGCGCTAGCTTGCGCGACGCGTTATCATTATATATATACGCACGCGAGAAAAGGCTATAAATTATCATTAAAAAAGTTTAAAAAAGGTATGAAAAACGATTGACATAAAAATCGCAATATGGTAATATATCTATGCTAAGCAGAAGTTAACCCTTCTCGCCGTAAGATTTGTTGAAACGGCGCATATTTTTTTAACGCAAAAGGTTTTTTATGCGTTATAGGTATGTAGGGTGCTTTTTATAGCAACCCTTTTTTGTTTGTATAGGGTATTATTAAATTTGGGAAGGTAAACAACCATTAGCAAAGATCAAGTTCAGATTAATGAAGAAATCAGGGACAAAGAAGTCCGTCTTATCGGTTCGGACGGAGAGCAACTCGGTATCGTAAGTTCTCAAGAAGCGCTTAGGATTGCCGAAGAAAACGATCTCGACCTTGTAAAGATTGCGGCGAACGCAAATCCGCCCGTTTGCAAGATTATGGATTACGGCAAGTATAAGTTTGAACAACTTAAAAAGCAAAAAGAAGCAAAAAAGAATCAAAAAGTCGTTGAACTTAAAGAAATTTGGCTTTCTATGACCATTGACGTAGGCGATTTAAACGTCAAGGCTCGTCAAGCGCAAAAATTCTTGTCAAGTGGCAACAAAGTTAAGGTTTCAATCAAGATGAGAGGAAGGCAAAACGCTCACTCTTCCTTAGGTGTTGACGTAATGAATAGGTTTTTTGAAATCGTAGGCGACGTCGCAGTTATGGAAAAGCGTCCACTTTTTGAAGGTAGGAATATTTTAATGATTCTCGCCCCCTCAAAATCTAACTGATAGAATAAAATTCGGAGGAAAAAATTATGCCAAAAATGAAATCGCACAGCGGTGCAAAAAAGCGTTTCAAGATGACCGGTACTGGTAAAGTTAAGAGATACAGCCAAGGTAAGAGCCATATCCTTAGCAAAAAATCAACCAAGAGAAAGAGAAGATTAAGAACTGGAACTTACGTTTCGGCAACTCAGGAAAAGACTGTAAAGACTCTTATTCCTTACAAGAAATAATATAAAGGAGACAACGAAATATGCGTATTAAAAGAGGTGTAAACGCTGTTAAAAAGCGTAGAAAGATATTTAAACTTGCAAAAGGTTATTTCGGTGCAAAGAGCAAACTTTACAGAGTTGCAAGACAAGCCGTAATGAAGTCGCTTTCCTATGCTTACGTAGGAAGAAAAGCAAAGAAGAGAGATTTCCGTAAACTCTGGATTGCAAGAATTAACGCAGGATGCCGTGCAAACGGTATGTCGTATAGCACTTTCATGCACGGTCTTAAACTTGCTGGTTTAAACCTTAACAGAAAGGTTCTTGCAGATATGGCAATTACCGATCCTGCAGGCTTTACCGCTCTTACGGAAACTGCAAAGGCACAACTTAAGTAATTAGCGTAAGGGATTTCAGCGAAAGGGTTTTTACTTTTTCGCTGAGCCCTATTTTTTATTATGATAATAACGTCAAAGAGCAATCAAAAAATCAAGCAAGTAGCATTGCTAAAAGACAAGAAATTCCGCAAAAAAAGCGGGACTTACGTCGTTGAAGGTTTTAAGATGGTTAGCGAAGCGTTTGCGTGTGGAAAACAGATAGAAATGCTTGTCGGAACGCAGGATGCGATTGCCCGTTTCGACGGCTATCAAACCGAGAAAATTACGGTTAGCGAAAGCGTGTTTTCATACGTGTCAGACGCCGTTACTCCGCAGGGGATATTAGCCGTTTTAAAAGAGAATAATAAAACTTTAAAATCGCCTGAAAAACCTGCAATTTTGCTTGATGGAGTTGCAGATCCGGGCAATCTTGGAACGATAATAAGAACGTGCGCTGCGGTAGGGGTAAAAGACGTCTATTTGGTAGATTGTTGCGACCCGTATTCACCCAAAGCAGTTCGCTCGTCAATGAGCGGAATTTTCTTTGTAAATCTCTACTTTTTAACAAGGGAAGAGATACGCTTAGTTATGGGTAAAACGCCTATAATCGTTGCTGATATGAACGGCGAAAACGTCTTTACTTTTAACCCGCCTGAAAAATACTGTTTAGTTATCGGAAACGAGGCTAACGGCGTGTCGGAAGAAGTAAAAAATATGGCTACTCATACGGTAAAAATTCCTATGGATAGCGCGGTAGAAAGTTTAAACGCAGGCGTATCGCTTGCAATAACTATATACACTTTGACTGAAGGTAAAGGTAAATCTTTACTTTAAAACATTCTATAAAAGGAGAAAATTATGTCAGGACATAGCAAATGGGCTAACATTAAAAATAAAAAGGCTAAAACCGACGCAGCAAAGGGTAAAATCTTTACTAAACTTGGTAGAGAACTTGCCGTTGCCGCAAAGGGCAATCCCGATCCATATACAAACTCTAAACTTGCCGACGCAATCGCAAAGGCAAAGGCTGCAAACATGCCTAACGACAATATTAAAAGAAGTATTGCAAAGGCTGCAGGCGAACTTTCGGGCGTCAACTACGAAAACCTTACTTACGAAGGTTACGGCGTAGGCGGTAGCGCGGTTATCGTAAAGACTCTTACTGATAACAAAAACAGAACGGGTGGCGACGTAAGACACATTTTTGATAAGTGCGGTGGTAACCTTGGAACTACGGGTTCAGTTTCGTATATGTTTGAAAATAAGGGTGTAATCGTTGTTGAAAGAACTGTCGAACTCGACGAAGATATGATTATGGAACTTGCGTTAGAGGCAGGCGCTGAAGACGTTATTACCGAAGAAGATTCTTATGAAATAAGAACTGCGCCGTCTGATTTCTCGGCTGTAAGAAAGTTCTTTGAAGAAAAGAATTTCGAGTTTTTAGAAGCAGGACTTATGATGATTCCTAACGATAAGGTAACTTTAAGCGCAGAGCAACTTGTAACTTTCAATAAAATGCTCGATATGTTTGAAGATAACGACGACGTTCAAGAAGTTTACCACAACGTTGACCTTCCTGAAGAAGACGACGAAGACTAATTTTGTATAAAAAGCGTATATATGGGCATATTATTATCGTCAACGGGCTACCGTTGTTTAAATATGCCTGTATGACGGATTGAAAACGACCTGCCGTACGGGTAGGATTTATTAAGGACGGATAAAATCCGTCCTTTTTTGTAAGTTTTTAAAAGTCTTGTAAAAACTTTCACAAAAATATTATATTGTTTACAAAATTATGCTATAATTTAGTGGTAAAATCGCTTTGTAAACGAGGTGTTTTGTTATGTTGAAAAAAATCATTTGCGTAATTGCATCGATATGCATATTATTTGGTTTTTCGTCCTGTGGAAAAATGTTTCAAAGCGCAGGGGGAAATTCCGAGTCTAATTCATCGCCAAACGGACAAATAACTCCCGTTCCCGACGGGGTTGAATTTAATTTTCAAATAAACGTCACTAACAGTTTGGATATAGTTCCCGACGGGGTTGGGGTGCTAGACGTAATTCGTCCGTCAGTAGTAGAAATTTACTGCGTGTTAAACGGTGGAAAAAGTAGCGGTAGCGGTGTCGTTTTATCTCTTACCGATTCTAATAGTGACGGAAAAGACGATAAGGCTGTAATAGTTACTTGCGAACACGTTATCGAGGGGGCGAGTTCTGTAACGGTAAAGGCGATTGACGGCAAAGAATATTCGGCGTTTTTAGTTGGAGCAGATCCCGAAACGGATATCGCCGTACTCTATATCGAGGCGAGCGACGCAAACGAGTTTGAATATTTATCGCCTGCAACTTGGTATGATAAAACTGCTGATTTAAAGGTCGGAACTGAGGTCTATGCAATAGGAAACCCACTTGGAACGCTCGGTGGAACTGTAACGAGTGGAATTGTAAGCGCTATAAACCGAGACGTTTTAGTCGAAGGCAGAGAAATGACTCTTATACAAACAGACGCAGCGATAAATAGCGGTAATTCGGGTGGTGGGCTCTTTGATAAAAATACGGGAGCGTTACTTGGAATAGTGAACGCAGGGTACGCGTCGGCTACTGCGCAAGGTCTTAACTTCGCAATACCGGGAAGTTTGGCAATAGACGTAATAGAGCAATTAGTTGCAAACGGATACATTGAGGGGCGGTTTAAATTCGGCGCTGAGTTCGGTGCGTTTTCTTCTCGCTCGGGAGAATATTACGTCGGCATATACTCACTTGAAAACGACGGTATGTTTTACAAAAAGGGTTTAAAAGCCGAAGATTTAATACTTTCAATAAAGATAGGGAACAGAGAAGAACTTTCTCTTAAAAATTTGAGAGCGACTACCGTTGATTCTTACGTTGATAAACTGTACTCGTATATCGACAGCGAAGAAAATAAAATAGGCGATACAGTAACTATAGAATACAGGAGATATTCTTACGGAAGCGGTTACGTGGACGACGTGGTTACCTTTAGTATAGAGCAATACGTGTATCAAGGATAAATAAAAAGTGGCGACGGGCGCTAAAAACGCCCGTCGCTTTTGTATTTCACTTGACTATTTTGCGCATTTATATTACAATAGTAATATATCAAAAAATAATGGGTTATTATGATTATTCTCGGTATTGACCCCGGCTTTGCTACTGTAGGGTGGGGCGTTATAAAAAGTGAAAGGGGAAACGCGACTGTTATTGATTACGGCGTAATTACAACCCCCAAGGAAGAGAGACTTCCAGCAAGGCTTGCAATGCTTGAAATCGGAATAAAAAAACTTATCGAAAAGTTTAAGCCTGACGAGATTGCTCTTGAAGAACTCTTTTTTAATACGAATATAACTACGGGTATCAACGTCGCTCAAGCAAGGGGAGTAATACTTCTCACTTGTATTAAAGAATGCGGAAAACTCTACGAATACACGCCGTTACAAATAAAACAAGCGTTGACGGGTTACGGTAGAGCCGAAAAAAGACAAATTCAAGCGATGGTAAAGACGTTTTTAAGGCTTGAAAAAGTTCCAAAGCCGGACGACGCGGCGGACGCTTTAGCAGTTGCGCTTACTCACAGTCAAACGAGTAGATTTAAAACTCCTTTTGGAATAAAATAACGGTTTTTAGTTAAAACCTATAAAATTAAGAAAATTTTAGGAAAATTATGATAGCGTATATTAAAGGTAAAGTAATAGATAAATTCGACGGTGGCGTCGTTTTAGAAAACAACGGTATCGGCTATGAAATTTTTTGCTCGTCGGCGGCGTTCAACCGTCTTTGCGACAAGGGCGAGGGTGGCGTGTTTACTTATTTTCAAGTAAAGGAAGACGGCGTTGCTCTTTTTGGCTTTGACACTAAAGACGAGAAAAATATGTTTTTAAAACTCATTTCCGTTTCGGGAATAGGTCCAAAAATCGGCATAGGCATACTTTCGGGTATGCGTCTTTGCGATTTAGTATCTGCGATAGCCACTTCCGACGTGAAGACTTTATCGAAGATAAAGGGGCTTGGTAAAAAATCGGCGGAGAGAATTATTTTAGAACTTAGAGAAAATGTTTCCGTCGATGAAATCGGCGAAGTTAAAAAGGTTGAACCTGCCGAAAAACCGCTTTCTAAAGACGAAGAAGACGCAGTCGTTGCTCTTATGGGGCTTGGATTTAGCGGAACTCAAGCCAAAAACGCAGTTAAATTTGCAAGAGAGCAGGGCGCAAGCAGTATAGAGCAGACTATTTCGTTTGCTCTTCAAAGTTTAAATAGGTAACAGTTATGTTAGACGAAGAATTTTTTGAAAACGACGGCTACGAAGACGACGAAAGTCTAATCGTAAGCACGAAAACTGAATACGACGAGATAGAAAACGTTTTAAGACCTAAGTCTATGGAAGGATACGTAGGTCAAGAAAAGGTGAAGACCAATCTCGCAATTTTTATGCAGGCTGCAAAACTTCGCTCCGAGCCACTTGACCACGTTTTACTTTACGGACCACCGGGGCTTGGTAAGACTACGCTCGCTCACATTATTGCCGCCGAAATGGGCGTTCAAATTAAGGTTACTTCTGGTCCGTCCATTGAAAAATCGGGAGATTTAGCGGCGATACTTACAAATCTTAACGAGGGCGACGTTTTATTTATAGACGAAATTCACCGTTTAAACCATAACGTTGAAGAGATTTTATATCCTGCAATGGAAGACTTTTCTTTAGATTTTATAATCGGAAAAGGTCCGTCGGCAAGGTCTGTGCAAATTCCACTTAAAAAATTTACGCTTGTCGGAGCAACGACGAAGGCAGGGATGTTAAGTTCTCCACTTCGCGATAGGTTTGGCGTTTTATCAAGGCTTGAAATGTATTCGGTTGACGAACTCGCTGAAATAGTGCGTCGTTCGGCTGTAAAACTCGGCACGGAAATTGATGACGACGCATCTATTGAAGTGGCAAAGCGCAGTCGCGGAACTCCGAGAATTGCTAACAGGCTTTTAAGAAGAGTTAGAGATTTTTCTGCGGTTGTAAAGCACGAAACGGTAACGTTAGAAGACACCAAACGCGCTCTCGATATGCTCGAAATCGACGAGTTGGGCTTGGATAATATAGATATTAGACTTCTTACTTCAATGATTGATAAATTTGGCGGAGGACCAGTAGGTCTTGATACTTTGGCTGCCACAATCAACGAAGATAGCAATACTATTGAAGACGTTTACGAGCCGTATTTATTGCAACTCGGATTTATTTCGAGAGGACCAAGGGGAAGAATGGCAACTGCTAAAGCGTACGAGCATATCGGTAAACCTATCCCCAAAAAGATAAAGGAACAAATTTCAATTTTCGACCAAGAATAATGTTAAAAACAAGTGATTTTTATTACGATTTACCCGAAGAACTTATAGCCCAAACACCCGTTGAACCAAGGGACAGTTCGCGTTTTTTGGTGTATAATAGGCAGACCGACGAGATAAGTCACAAGCATTTTCGGGATATATATGAAATTTTAAATAAAGGCGACCTTTTGGTAATAAACACGACCAAAGTCTATCCCGCAAGAATATTCGCGAGGACGGAGCACGGTGGAAAAGTTGAAGTTTTGCTTTTAAAAAGGAAAAATTTAACCGACTGGGAAGTGCTTGTAAAACCGGGAAAAAAGTGTAAAGAAGGAGTCGTTTTGAAAATAAGCGACGAACTTTCCGTAGAGATTTTATCGCGCACCGAAGAGGGCGGAAGAATAGTAAGATTTATCTTTGACGGCGTGTTTGAAGATATTTTATCAAGGGTAGGCGAAATGCCTTTGCCACCGTATATTAGACAAAAACTCGAAAATCAACAGCGTTATCAAACGGTGTATTGTAAAAAAGAAGGGTCGGCAGCCGCGCCGACGGCAGGGCTTCATTTTACTCCCGAACTAATCCAAAGGTTAAAGGAAAAAGGGGTTGAGTTTGCCGAAGTAAACTTAAACGTTGGGCTTGGAACTTTCAGACCTGTAAAGGCAGATAATTTAGAAGAACACAAAATGCACACCGAGTTTTTCGAGATAACCGAAGAAAACGCTAAGATAATAAACAAGGCGAAAGCAGAGGGCAGAAGAGTTATCGCCGTAGGAACTACGAGCGTAAGAACTTTAGAAAGCGCGGGAAATCAAGACGGAACTGTAAACGCAATTTCAGGCGATACGAGTATTTTTATCTATCCACCTTATAAATTTAAGGTCGTTGACAGTTTAATTACGAATTTTCATTTGCCTGAAAGTACGCTTATTATGCTTGTTTCGGCGCTTTCAACGAGAGAAAAAATACTCGAACTTTACAAAATTGCAGTAGAAGAAAAATACAGATTTTTCTCTTTCGGCGATTCGATGATGATTATATAATTATGGAAAAATTTTATTTTGAAACTATAAAACAAGATAGCGAAACGGGAGCAAGAGCAGGTATTTTACATACTCCGCACGGCGATATTGAAACGCCGATATATATGCCCGTAGGTACGCAAGCGACTGTAAAAGGCGTTTTCCCAAGAGATTTAAAAGAGGCAGGTTCGCAAATTATTCTTGCAAATACCTACCATCTGTATATGCGACCGGGCGACGAAATCGTAAAAAAAGCAGGCGGACTTCACAAGTTTATGAACTGGGACAAGCCTATTTTAACCGACAGCGGTGGTTTTCAGGTTTTCTCGCTTGCAAAACTCAATCAAATTAAAGACGACGGCGTAACTTTTAGGTCGAGCGTTGACGGTAGTAAACACTTTATCACTCCCGAAAGAGCAATAGAAATTGAAAATAATTTGGGCGCTGATATAATTATGGCGTTTGACCAGTGTAGCGAGTACGGGGCAGATTATAAGGCGAGCAAAAAGGCGATGGAAAGAACGCTGTCTTGGCTTGACAGGTGTTACAACTATCACAAAAACGAAAATCAAGCCCTTTTCCCTATCGTTCAAGGTAACGTCTTTAAAGATTTAAGGAAGGTTTCTTTAAGAGAAACTTTGCCTTACGCTAAATACGGAATAGGAATAGGCGGTCTTTCAGTAGGCGAGCCTAAAGATATTATGTACGACGTAATGGACGATCTTTTGCCCCATTACCCAACGCATATTCCGAGATATTTAATGGGCGTAGGTAGTCCCGACTGTTTAGTTGAGGGCGTAATGCGTGGTATTGACATGTTCGACTGTGTGTTGGCAACGAGAATTGCTCGTAACGGAACGGCAATGACGTCAAGGGGTAGAATCGTAGTTAGAAACGGCAAGTATAAAGAAGACTTTACTCCGCTTGATCCCGAGTGTAACTGTTATTGTTGTAGAAATTATACTAAGGCTTACCTTCGTCATATGATAAACGTAGGTGAAATGATGGGCGGTATGCTTATAAGTTTGCATAACATAACTTATCTTACCAACTTAATGAAAGGTATAAGACAGTCAATTATAGGTGGATACTTTAAAGAGTTTAGAAAGGAATTTTACGAAAAATACGAATTTAACGGTTCTAATTTTTGAAATTTTATGAAAAATGTGTTAAAAAGACAAAATTTTTAACAAAAAAGCAAAAAAACCTTGCAATAAAATAAAAAAGAATATATTATATAAATGCAATTAGCAAAAAGGAGAGAATTATGTTACTAAATTTATTAACAAGCGAGTCAAATAATAACTCTAACGATGGCGGATGGATAATTTGGGTAATTTTCGGCGTTGCAATTATCGCAATGCTCGTTATGAATTATTTCTCTAACAAGAAGAGAAAGGCTCAAATGGATGCTGAAAAAGAAAAGCGCAACGCTATTAAACCGGGATACAAAATCGTAACTATCGGAGGTATAGTAGGAACCGTTGTTGCCGTTGACGACGAGGCAAACTCTTTCGTTTTGCAAACGGGAACTGACGAAAATCCAAGTTATTTAACTTTTGATAAGGTGGCAATCTACACGGCTGAAGATCCAAACGCTCCAACTGAAACCGTTGAAGAAACTGCGGAAGAAACTCCTGAAGAAGAACAACCAGTAGAAAATCAAGAAAGTGAAAGCGCGCCTGTTGTAGAAAGCGAAAACGCTCCCGAAGAAGAGAGCGAAAACGCTCCCGAAGAAGAGAGCGAAATTGCGCCTGAAACTGAAGAAAAAGCAGAATAATTTTAATAAAAACAAAAACCTTCGCATAAAGTATTGTGCGGAGGTTTTTTATGTTTAATTTAGCAAAGAAAAAAGATTACGTAAGTCAGATATTTAAAGGCGTAGTAACGGCGGTTTTAGTAACTTTAATAGGTGTTTTACTTTTCGCCTTTATTTTAAGTTTCGTTGACCTTAGCGGAGCAGTAATTAAGCCCGTAAATCAATTTATAAAATTATCAGCGGTATTTTTAGGTTGTTTTTTTAGTATAAAAGACGATGGCGCAGTATTAAAAGGTGGGCTTATAGGTCTTTTATCAACAGTTTTTTGCTTTTTGCTTTTTTGTTTGATAGCAGGGGCAGTTACGTCTTGGTTAGGTTTTTTAATCGACGTCGTTTTCGGTACGGTAATGGGGGTTTTGTCGGGGGTTATAACCGCGCTTTCTTCTCGCAGATAAAAAATTACCGCCATTTTTTACTGTAAGTAAAACGTTCTTAGCAAAAAGAATAAAAAAGTTAAAAAAATTCTTGTCTTTATCAAAAAAATTGCATTATTTTTATTGACTAAAAATGCTCTAAGTTATATAATATAATAGTATATAAAGTCTAAGCGTGGGCGTATGCGTTCGCGCGAGGACAGCAAGTAACAAGACAAAATGCAGATTTTGCAGGAGGCAAGAATGAGTAAGAGAAAATCAATAGTTATTCTTACTGTTTTGGCAATACTTATCGCATTTATGGGTTTTGCATGTTTTGCATCAGGCCCAGTGCCCGGTAGCGTTAAAGACTACAAGGGTATTTTTGGCGTTATAGGTAAAGGTATTGACCTTAACGGAGGATATTACGCGGTTTTAGAGCCTAAGGAAGAGATCGACGGGGACGTTGACTCCATTTTAGACGCCGCTATTGAAACGTTAAGATCAAGACTTGATGAAAACGGATATACTGAAGCGACTATTACGGTTGAAGATTTTACAAATCTTCGTGTAGAAATTCCAGAAGTTGACAACGCTGACGACGTTATGGAACTTATCGGCGACCAAGGCGAACTCACCTTTAGAGCGTACGACAACACTCCGCTCGTTTACGGCGACAAAGCGGTTGCAAACGCTCAAGCAGGTTACGATACGGATGGTAATCCCGTCGTTTACTTAGAGTTTACCGCTGACGGTCAAAAGATGTTCGCATCGGCAACTGAAACCGTTTTAGGTTATGAAGAGAGCAATAGATACCTTGCGATTTACCTTGGCGAGAGAGCAATTTCTTCTCCAAAGGTATCTCAAAAGATTGATAGCCGTACGGCAGAAATCACGGGTATTGAAACTATTGACGAAGCAAAGACAATCGCTTCGGTTATCAAGAGCGGTTCTCTCAATATTCAATTCACAATCGGCGCAACTCAAAAGATGAGCGCAACACTTGGTGAAGGCGTGTTAAACAACGCGATTATCGCCGCAGGTATCGGACTTTTGATTATCTTCGCGATTTTGATATTCTTCTACGGCGGAATGGGCATTGCTGCGTCTATCGCGCTTACCGTTTACGTAATCTTGTACGTATGCGTACTTGCAGTTTTCCCATGGGTTCAACTTACGTTCCCAGGTATTGCAGGTATCGTTCTTTCAATCGGTATGGCAGTTGACGCAAACGTTATTATCTTTGACCGTATCAAAGAAGAATATGCAAACGGAAAGACCGCAAAGGCATCTGTAAAAGCGGGATTTAAGAGAGCGTTAATCACCATTTTAGACTCAAACGTAACTACCGTTTTAGCGGCAATCGTTCTTTGGATATTGTGTTCGGGTTCAATCAAGGGTTTTGCAATCACGCTTTTCCTTGGCGTACTCGTTTCAATGTTTACCGCAGTTTTAATAACGAGATGGCTTATTAAAGTCGTTGGCGGTCTCGTTTCGGACGAAAAACAAGATAGGTTCTTCAGACTTAGAAGGAGGGATGCGTAATGTTAAACTTGAATTTTAAGGATAAGAACTTAAAAATAGTTCAAAAGTTTTGGATTTTCTTAATCGTAAGCGTTGTTATTATCGTTGCAGGCTTAGTTGATACTTTCTTCGTTCGCCATATGAATCTCGGCGTTGAATTTGAAGGTGGTATAAGCATTAACGTTGACGTAGGCGGTGTTTCCGACCTTTCAAATCTTGAGGGAGAGGTTAACAAGTGGCTTAAAGGCGGTAACGACAAAAAAGACGTTTATGACGTTGACGGCACAGTTCAAAAATCGGGCGTTGGTTTAAAAACCTTAACTTTCCGTATTTCAGCAACTAAAAAAGACGCGAGCGGAAAGACTGTTAATATGAACGTACTGGGCGCTGACGACAAGTTAGAAATCGTTCACACGAGCGAATATATTAAAGACGAAGAAAAAGGTCTTACTGCTCATCTTCAAGAAGTTTATGGAGATAAAGCGGTTATCGACGTTGAAACTCAAGTTATAAGCGAAAGCCAAGCAAACGCAACCGTTAGAAAGGCTTTTATCGCAGTAGCAGTAGCAGTAGTCGTCATTTTGATTTACATTGCTCTTAGATTCAACCTTTTAGCAGGTGTTTCGGCAATAGTTGCCCTTTTACACGACGTTTTGATTATGGTAGCGCTTACTACTATTTTCCAACTTCCTGTAAATATGACGTTTATCGCCGCAATTATTACGATCGTAGGTTACTCAATCAACGCAACTATCGTTGTATTTGATAGAATAAGAGAAATCAACGCTCTTCCATCAAATATGGAAAAGACTGACGTTGAAATTGCAAACGAGGCAATTGCAGGTACGTTGTCAAGATCAATTCTTACAACTTTAACAACTCTCGTAATGATAATTATTCTTGCAATTTTCGGTTCAAGCGCAATTAGAGATTTTGCATTGCCGATTATCTTCGGTCTTTTAGCAGGTTTATATTCTTCAGTTTTATTATCCGCGCCACTTTGGGTAAAACTTAGAAAACTCTTCAGACAAGAAAATAAAAAGCCTGTAAAGAAGATGAAAAAGATTAAAGAAGACGCAAAAGCGTAATTTACTTATAATAAAGGTGGGCGGAGGGCTATATGTCTTTCCGCCCTTAATTTTTTAATTTAAAGGTCTATAAACTGCGTTTTGCGTTGTTTCTGCAAGTGTTACCGACTAAGATGACCGACAAGGTTTATAGCGACTTGTAAAACAATGCGAGCCTTCTTTTGCTTATATCTAAGTCTATAAATACTACTTGATAAGACTATCAATCATTATATAAACATAGGTAAAATTTATTTATGATACGTATTAAAGATAAGGCAAATGCCGATAAAAACTTAATAGCGCAAATTGCCGAGTCTTTAGGTGTGTCAAATCGTCTTGCATGTTTACTTACCGAAAGGGGAGTAAATTCTGTAGAAGAAGCAAGAAAATTTTTAAAACCTAATCTTTTAGATTTGCACGACCCGTATTTATTTAAGGGTATGAAAGACGCCGTTGAAAGAATAAAATTAGCAAGGGAAAACGGCGAAACGGTAGTTATCTACGGCGATTATGATGCAGACGGAATATCTGCCGTAACGGTTTTATACCGTTCTCTTAAAATTTTTGGAATTGACGCAATACCCGTTATTCCTGAAAGAGAAAACGGTTACGGACTATCTCAAGAAATGATTTCTTTTGTTTTAGAAGAGTATTTTCCAGACCTTATTATAACAGTTGACTGTGGCATTTCCGCTGTTAAGGAAGTTGAAGAACTCAAAGATTTAGGCGTTGACGTAATCGTTACCGATCACCACGAAATACCCGATCAAATTCCCGATTGCACGGTCATAAATTGTAAATTAAACGACGGATATCCTTTTGACGGGCTTTGTGGCGCTGGTGTTGCGTACAAACTTGCCACCGCTTTAATAGGTAAAAAGGCGGAAGAATTTATCGACGTCGTTGCCGTGGCAACCATTGCAGACAGTATGCCACTTATAGGTGAAAACCGAATTATAGTAAACGAGGGGTTAAAAAAGATTCAGTCGGGTAGGGCTGTCAAGGCAATAAAAGCCATAGCAACCGTAAGCGGTTTAAAGGAAGTAAATTCTTCGTCTATTGCATATACCATTGCTCCAAGGGTAAATGCTGCTGGAAGAATGGACGACGCTCGATTAGCCTTACAAACCTTTATAAGCGACGATAATGAAGAGATAGAAACTCTTGCAAAAGTATTGAACGAATACAACGTAAAACGCCAAGCAGAGTGCGACTTACTATATCGCAAGGCAAAGGCAATGTTAGACGGGAAATCGCCTGATAATCGTGTTATAGCCCTATATAGCGCAGAGTGGAAGGCAGGACTTATAGGTATCGTTTCGGCAAGGCTCGTTGAAGAATTTTCAAAGCCCGTAATACTTTTTTCTGAAAAAGACGGCGTGTTACACGGTAGCGCGCGTTCGGTTGCAGGCGTAAACGTTTTTAAGGCGCTTAGCGCAGTTAAAGAGTACGTTGAAGATTACGGTGGGCATTCTCAAGCGGCGGGCGTAACTTTAAAAAAGGAAAACTTTAGCGTTTTTGAAAACGCATTAAATAATTATTTAAAAGAAAATTGCACGGTTACTGATTTTATACAGGAAATAGAAGTTGAAGAAGTTATAAACGATAATTTTTCTTTAAGTTTTGCAAAAGAACTTTGTCTTTTAGAACCTTTTGGCGTGGGAAATAAAAAGCCACTTTATGCCGTTGAGTGTCAAAGGGCTTTTGCGACGCCACTTAAATACGGTTCAAATCACGTTTCGTTTAAACATGAATATATTGAGTTACTGATGTTTAACGGAATGGAAAAACTCACGCTTTTAAATTCTGAAATAAAAAAGGTAGTCGTTTTCGAGCCAAACGTATCGGTGTTTAACGGGAGAGAATCGTTAAAAGGTTACGTAAGGACTATTTCGTGTCCGCCTTGTTATGAAGACGGAGTTTTGTATGCCGTATGTCTAAATCAATTAAATAATTTGAGCAATAAAGGCGATTACGTGAGTATTGACGTTGCTACGGCGCAAGAAATGTTAGATAGCGCTCAAAAAGAGATATACGGAACGCTATTTATTGTAAACGACATAGATAATTTGAAGAAATTTGATAAATATGACCGCTTTTCAAAAAGCGTATTGACTCCCGACGGAAAAGGTAACGTAAACGCAATGGTTTACGGAACAGACGGTAAAATTCCCGACGGATATAAAAAGATTGTTTATTTGGACAAACCGCTTTCGGTTATTCAAACGGACAAGCAAGTTTACGTAAACGAAGAGACGAGCGGTTTTTCTTTGGACGATATTAGCGTTAAAAGGGAAGTTTTAGGTAAAGTATTTATAGCCGTAAAAAATCGTCCGCAAGGGTTTATAAGCGTTAGCGAAATCGTTGCAGATACCAAACTGTCGGCAAGACAAATTGCTTTTTCGATAGCGGTATTTATTGAACTTGGGCTTATAATTACACAAAACGGAAGGTATAAAGCGGTTAGTGGAATTAAAAGAGAATTGACTGATTCGTCAGTCTATAGGTCGATTAAAAGCATTGTAGGATAGAAATTTATGTACGAAGACGTTTTAAAAAGCATTGCAGAAACGTATGCGGAAGAAGAGCGTGAGGTATTAGAGCGCGCATTCTACTACGCAAAAGACTCGCACAGCGGTCAAAAGCGCGCGTCGGGTGAAGAGTATTTTACTCACCCCGTAGCCGTTGCGAAAATACTTATGGGACTTGTTATGGACTGTAACACGGTTGCAGCCTCCTTTTTGCATGACGTAATTGAAGATACCCCCGTTTCTGAAGGCGATATTAAAGAAATTTTTGGCGACGAGATTTTGCAACTCGTTCAAGGCGTTACTAAACTTGATAAAATTGAATTTAGGTCTAAAGAAGAAGAGCAAGCCGAAAATTTTAAAAAGATTTTCGTTTCTATGGCAAAGGATATCCGAGTAATAATCATTAAACTTGCGGATAGACTTCATAATATGCGTTCGCTCAATTTCCTTTCTCATGAAAGGCAACTTAGAATGGCTCACGAAACCTTGGATATTTACGCTCCGCTTGCAGGAAGGTTGGGTATTTCGCAAATAAAATGTGAACTTGAAGACCTATGCTTAAAATATATCGACCCCGACGGCTATGAATTTTTATCTGTAAATATAAACGACGAAATACACGAAAGACAAGAATTTGTAAATTTCGTAGTAAACGAACTTAAACATATTTTAAATGAATCGTCGATAGAAGGCGAAGTTTTCGGCAGACCTAAGCATTTTTACAGTATATATAAAAAGATGAAAAAACAGGGCAAGACGCTCGACCAAATTTACGATTTAACTGCAGTTAGAGTTATCGTAAAAACCGTTGACGAGTGTTACGAGTTGCTCGGTAAAATTCATAAACAATGGAAACCTATTCCGGGTAGAATTAAAGACTATATAGCGATGCCCAAGGAAAACTTATATCAAAGTTTGCATACGACCGTAGTTACGAGCGTTGGTAAAATCTTTGAAATTCAAATTAGAACTTGGGAAATGAACCACACCGCTGAATTTGGTATAGCGGCGCACTGGAAATACAAAGAAAACAAAGATAATTCAGATAATTTCGACCAAAAACTTTCTTGGATTAGAGAAGTAATGGAATGGCAGGGTGGACTTAGTAATTCTACCGAATTTTTGGAAAGTTTAAAGGGCGACGTATATAGTACTGAAGTTTTGGTTTTTACTCCAAAGGGCGAAGTTTTAAGTTTGGTAAAAGACGCAACGCCTATCGACTTTGCGTATAGAATTCATACCGAAGTTGGCAACAAGTGCGTAGGCGCAAAAGTAAACGGCAAAATGGTGCCGATAAACACGACTTTAAACGTCGGCGATATAGTTGAAATCGTTACTTCAAAACTTTCAAAAGGTCCGTCTTGGGACTGGCTTAGAATTGCAAAATCGCCAGGCGCAAGGGCAAAGATAAAGGCTTTCTTTAAAAAGGCGGACTCCGCTGAAAATCAAAAGAAAGGTAAAACAATGCTTGAACTTGAAGCCAAAAATAAGGGTTACAATTTCGGCGAACTTTTAAATCCTGTAAGTTTTGAAATAATAAGTCAAAAACTTTCATTTTCAACCGAAGAAGAAATGTTTACCGCAGTCGGTTGCGGAGCAGTAACCGTAAACCAAGTTTTAATTAAACTTATCGATCAACATAAAAAAGAACATCCCGTACCCGAAAAAATTGTCGAGTCTAAGTATAAAAAGGCAACGAACCACGTCGGTGGAGTAAAGATAAAAGGTTACGACAATTTCTTAGTAAGGTTTGCAGGCTGTTGCGCGCCTGTTCCTGGTGATGATATAATAGGATATATATCAAGGGGTAGGGGTGTCACCGTTCACAGAAGAGACTGTCCAAATATGAAAGGCGAAGACCCTGCGAGATTTTTGGAGGCTGAGTGGACGGACGTCGTTGGAAGTTACAATATTTCCGTTAGAGTTATCGGTGGCGAAAGTACTCCTATACTCGTTTACGTTTCAAACGCATGCACTGCTTTAGGGCTTTTTATAGCGTCGGTAAACGGTAGAATAGACCCTAAAAACCATCAGTCGATAGTTGACTTTACTATAAGAATTAACAAAAAAGAAGACGTTGAAGCGCTCTTTGCAAAGGTAAGTCAAAATAAGGATATAATCGACATATTTAGACCTCAGGTATGATAAAATATTTTGTAAATCAGGTAAACCCCATAGGCGCAAACTGTTACGTAGTTTACGATACCGAAAGTAAAAACTGCTTGATAATCGACTTGGGCGGGGACTTTTATAAAATAAAACGCCAAATTGACGATTTAAATTTATGTGTAAAAGGCGTTTTGCTAACTCACGGGCATTTTGATCACGTAATGGGCGTGAGCGAGTGTAAAAAGTTCGGTTTCCCCATTTATATTTCGCGCGCAGACAGTCAAATGTTGTCGTCTAATACGAATATGGCAAAGGCGTTTGGCTTTGGAGATTTTTCTTGTACGGCGGACGAGATTTTAGTAGAAGGCAAAACTGAGGTCGGCGGAATAGAAATTGAAGTTATAAAAACTTCAGGTCATACCGAGGGCTCGCTTTGTTTTTTAATAGACGGTAAACTTTTTAGTGGCGACACTTTGTTTGCGCTTTCTTACGGAAGATGCGAATTGCCAAGCGGTGACTATTCAAAAATACGAGAGTCTATTAAAAATAAACTTTTTAAACTTGACGGAAATATTTTAGTTTTGCCCGGACACGGCAATTCAACTACAATAGAAAGAGAAAGGAAGTACAATCCTATCAATGAAGATAATTACTGATTTAAACTGGATGGAGGCTGATTTTATCGAAGCCTCCAAATTTTTTGAAAATACTGAAGATTTGACCGTCGTTCACGCGCACGAAGAAACTAAAGACCGTTTGATTGATAAAATTTCAATCGGGGGAAAAGAGTATTCGTATGAAAAGGAAATTGTTGCAAACGACGATATTGAAAAAAAGAGATACGTAAAAAGGTATGCAAAACTTGCGTTGTACAAATCCCTTAGCGACTATTTAAACCAAAATCTCGTTTGGGGCGCGTTAACGGGAATACGACCTGTAAAATACGCATATTCAATCGGTGATAACTGGCGAGAGAAAATGGCGGAAGAAATGATGGTTGACGAGTCCAAACTCGACGTTATAGCAAGGATAATTGAAGAGCAAAAACCGATTTATCAACTTAAAGAGAATAATTGCGATTTGTTTATAAGTATCCCGTTTTGTCCGTCAAGATGTTTATATTGTTCGTTTTTGTCAAACGAAATAGGAAAAGAAAAGCATTTAGACGCATACGTTGACGCTCTCGTGAAAGAAATTAAAAGCGCAAAACCGCTTATAAAAAATCTTCGCTCCGTTTACGTTGGAGGGGGAACGCCCGTTTCACTTCCATTAAATCTTTTGGAAAAAGTTTTAAAAGCAATAGGAAAAGTCGATTGCGAATATACGGTTGAGGCAGGTCGTCCCGACTGTATTGAAAGGCAAACTTTAGAACTTTTGAAAAAGTACGGCGTTACGAGAATTTGTATAAATCCGCAAACTTTTAACGATAAAACTTTAAAAATTATAGGTAGAAAACATACCGCAAAAGATATTTTAGATAAATTTAATTTGGCAAAAGAATTTAGTTTTTCAATCAATATGGACTTAATTGCAGGGCTTTCAGGCGAGAGTTTTGAAGATTTTAAGTACAGTTTAGATACTGCTATAAGCCTTAATCCCGACAATATAACCGTTCATACTCTGTCGCTTAAAAAGGGTAGTAAACTTAAGGAAACGACCGAGCGTTTGACTGAAGGTGAAATATCAAAAATGATTGATTACTCGGTCTATAAGTTGATTAACAGCGATTATCATCCATATTATATGTATCGTCAAAAGTATATGGCAGGCAATTTAGAAAACACGGGATATACGAAAAAAGGCAAGGCGTGCGTTTATAACGTTGACGTTATGGAGGAGATTACCGACAATTTAGCGTGCGGAGCAAACGGCGTAAGTAAGAAACTGTTTATAAGCGAAAATAGAATTGAAAGATACGGCTCGCCTAAAGATATAAAGACCTATATTGAAAAAATTGATAAAATAATTGAAGATAAAAATAAATTCTTTATAACTAGCGACTAAAAACGTTTGCTTTTTTATATTATATATGCTAATATATTATCGTGCTTATTGCGAGGTATTGCGAATACTCGACGCTTTGACTTCGTTTTAAGTGAATATTCCATAAAGGAGGATAAACGAAATGGAAAACAAAACCGAAATTATCAACCAGTATGCAAGACACGAAGGTGATACGGGTTCTGCTGAAGTGCAAATCGCTCTTTTAACTGCAAGAATCAATCATCTTAACGAGCACCTTAAGGTGAACAAAAACGATAAGCACTCTCGTCGCGGTCTTCTTAAAATGGTAGGTCGTAGAAAGGGTTTGCTCGATTATCTTAAGTCTGTTGACATTGAAAGATATAGAGCGCTTATTGCACAACTCGGCTTGAGAAAGTAATTTTAATGGGGGGTATGCAAATACTCCCCGTTTTACTGTGTTATAGCACGGTAGTTGCCCGTTCGGTTTCGGGCAAAAAACACAAGTAACGCAAATTTTTGCGAATTCAATAAATAGAACACAAAGAGTAAAAGGAGACAAAAATGTTAGAAAATCACAACGTTTTCAAAACCGAGATTGGCGGTAGAGAAGTATCGGTTGACGTAGGCAAGTACGCGCAACAAGCCAACGGCTCGTGCGTAATCACCTGTGGTGAAACGGTAGTAATGGTAAACGTAGCAATGGCAGACAAACCGAGAGACGGGATGGACTTTTTCCCACTCTCAGTTGACTATGAAGAAAAGATGTATTCAGTTGGTAAAATCCCGGGTGGATTTAAAAAGAGAGAGGGTAGAGCAAGCGATAAGGCAATTCTTACTTCAAGACTTATCGATAGACCTATCCGTCCGCTTTTCCCTAAGGGACTTTTTAACGACGTAACGGTAATTGCAACGACTTTGTCAGTTGATCCAGATATCGCTCCAGAACCGTTTGCAATGCTCGGTAGTTCAATCGCCCTTTCAATTTCGGATATTCCATGGGCAGGACCTACGGGTTCAGTCGTAGTTGGTATCGTTGACGGCGAATACGTTATCAACCCAACCGTTGCACAAAAGGAAAAGAGTGTTTTAGCGCTTAACCTTTCGGGCACGAAAGACGCTATCATGATGGTTGAAGCAGGCGCGAAGGAAATTGACGACGAACAAATGGTAGGCGCAATTTTATTCGGTCACGAAGAAATTAAAAAACAATGCGCTTTCATTGAAACTATCGTTGAAAAAGTTGGCAAACCTAAGAGAGAAATGGATCTTTACCATATTCCTGCCGACCTTGACGACGCTGTTAGAGCATTTGCTAGCGAAAAACTTGACTATGCGTTAGACACTTTCGATAGACAAGAAAGACAAGCGCGTCAAGATGCTGTTGAGACTGAAACCTTAGAGCATTTTGCTGAAATTTATCCTGATATGGCAAGAGAAATTAAAGATTCTCTTTACTATATAACCAAAGAAAAGGTAAGAGCGAAGATTACAAACGCAGGCGTTAGACCCGACGGAAGAAGCCTTACTGAAATTAGACCTATTTGGTGTGAACACGGCATTTTACCGAGAGTTCACGGTAGCGGTGTGTTTACAAGAGGTCAAACTCAAGTAATGACTACTTGTACGCTCGGCACTATCTCTGAAGTGCAAAAACTTGAAGGTCTTGACAACGAAGAGTACAAGAGATATATGCACCACTACAACATGCCTGGTTATGCGTCTGGCGAAGCAAGGGGATTAAAGAGCCCTGGAAGACGTGAAATCGGACACGGCGCTTTGGCTGAAAGATCTTTAGAGCCTGTTATTCCTTCTGAAGAAGAATTCCCATACGCAATCAGACTCGTATCTGAAGTTCTTTCTTCAAACGGTTCAACTTCACAAGCGTCAGTTTGTGGTTCGACTATGGCGCTTATGGACGCAGGCGTTCCTATTAAAAGACCTGTTGCAGGTATCGCAATGGGACTTATTAAGGACGTTGAAAGTGGAAAAGTATCCGTTCTTTCGGATATTCAAGGCTTAGAAGACTTCCTTGGCGACATGGACTTTAAAGTTGCAGGTACTGTAAAGGGTATCACTGCAATTCAAATGGATATAAAAATTAAGGGTATCGACGAAAATATTTTAAGGACGGCAATCAAGCAAGCAAACGAAGGTAGACACTTTATACTTGGCAAGATGCTTGAATGTATACCTGAACCAAATAAAACCGTAAGCAAATACGCTCCAAAGATTATTTCGTTCAACATTTCAACCGACAAGATTAAAGACGTTATCGGTAGCGGTGGAAAGACTATCAATAAGATTATTGACGAAACGGGCGTTAAGATTGATATCAACGACGACGGAAAAGTTTGCATTGCAACTTACGGCGAAGATCTTTCGATGGCTGAAAAAGCAAAAAATATGGTTATGGCAATCGCAAGAGATCCTGAAGTTGGCGATATGTTCATATCAACCGTAGTAAGAATTCTTCCAAAGGTAGGCGCGTTCTGTGAACTTGCTCCTGGAAAAGACGGTATGATTCACATTTCAAAAATGAGCGAAAAGAGAATCAACTCGGTTGACGAAGTTCTTGCAATCGGCGACGTTGTAAAAGTTGAAATTATTAAAATCGGCGAAAAGGGAATCGACCTTAAACTTTTAGAAAAAGTTGAAGCGTAAAACCCTAATTAACTATTAAAAATTCGTAACCCACTGGTTTTCAGTGGGTTACGCTATTTAAATGCTAAAACTTAGTCTATAAGTTGATTATTTGCATATTTATATAAAGTCAACTATAAGTTGCAAGTGATAAATTATAGGTTGCGAAGGTAAAATATTATGGAATTTTTAGACGTTTTAAAAATATTCCTACTCGGAATTATAGAAGGTATAACAGAGTGGCTACCCGTATCGAGTACGGGGCATATAATGATTATGACAAATCTTTGGGAAAAGTTTGGCGGTCAATTTTGGTCTAACAATTTTTCAAAAGGTTTTCCACCCGTTTTCGACTACGTAATTCAACTCGGCGCGATATTCGCAGTCGTTGTGCTATTCTTTAAAAAGTTGTTTCCGTTTGGGTTAGAACAAGCAAGTGAAGAAAACGGACAAATTGTAAAGAGAAAGGTAGTTTTCAAAAACGACGTGTTTTCTCTTTGGCTTAAAATTATAGTTGCGTGCGTGCCTGCAGTCGTGGCGATTTTTATCGACGAGATTTTCGACAATTTAGATTCTACGGTAGAAACGATTATAATTGCGTCAATGCTCGTTTTATACGGCGTTGCGTTTATTTTGGTGGAAACGCTTAATAAAAATAGACAACCAAAAGTAAACGACGTTGGCGAGATAACGTATAAAACTGCGTTTTTAATCGGTTGTTTTCAAGTTTTAGCGGCAATACCGGGGACGTCTCGTTCGGGTGTAACGATAGTTGGAGCGCTACTTTTAGGTGTGTCGAGAGTATCGGCGTCGGAATTTACCTTTTTCCTTGCCATACCTACGATGGTGGGAACGAGCGCGTTTAAAATTCTCAAATTTTTCTTAGACGGCGGAAGTTTTACGTCAACTGAAATTTGGGCGTTACTTCTCGGTATGGTCGTCGCGTTTGCAATTTCAATGCTCGCTATAAAAATGCTTATGAATTTTGTAAAAAAGCACGATTTTAAACCTTTCGGTTGGTATAGAATAGGTCTTGGCGCAGTGTTGATTTTAATTTGCGTTATAATCCCATAAAAAAGGCGGACTTAGTCGCTCTTCCCGTAGGGAATTGCGACAACTAAATAAATCCTTACGGATTTGTGATATTCGTCTATCGACGAGTGATATTGCCTTACGGCAGTGATATTCGCCTACGGCAAGTTGTGGATTTATTTAATATAACTTTGGCGTTGTCAAAATATAACTGCTTGTAAAACAAGCAATATAACTTTTAGCCACAAGGCTAAAAATAAAACGACTAAAGTCGTTGGCGTTCGCTACGCTCGGCTACACTGTTTACTGCGTAAACAATATCACTTTTAGCCACAAGGCTAAAAATATAACTAAATTATTTAACTATTCTGTGGATAAGAAAAGCCCACTATATTTCGCTTTTTGCGAAGGATAGTGGGCTACACTTTTGTTATTGCTTAAAAATCCCTACATCTATTGCAGTTTATCTGCCTTAATTTTTTTGAAAATTTGTTGAAAAAAATATAATCATATTTTTTTAATTGACATGCTTTTTTTAAAGTAGTAGAATATGCGTAAAGTTAAAATAGAAGGTGTTTTTATGGAATATAAGAGAATTTTGACAGTTCAAGATATATCGTGCTTTGGACAATGTTCGTTGACCGTTGCATTACCTATAATTTCCGCTTGTAAAATTGAAACTTGCATACTCCCATCAGCCGTTTTATCAACTCATACGGCGGGATTTAGTGGTTTTACCTTTGCCGATTTAACGGACGAAATGCCAAAGATTTTAGATCATTGGCAAAAAGAAAATATAACTTTTGACGGGCTTTACACGGGATATTTGGGCAGTTTAACTCAAATTGAATACGTAAAGCGCATAGCAAAGGATTTTGTTAAAAAAGGCGGAAAAGTTTTTATTGATCCCGCAATGGCGGACAACGGAAAACTCTATTCGATTTTTGACCAAACCTATGCAAACGAAATGGCTAAACTTTGCGCTTTTGCCGACGTTATAATACCAAACATTACCGAAGCGTGCTTTATGACTGGTCTTGAATATAGGGAAGTTTACGATGAAGATTACGTTGACGAATTGTTAAAGGCGTTGAAAAATATCGGAGCAAAAACCGTCGTTTTAACGGGTGTTGGCTACACTCCAGAAACGACGGGCGTAGTCGTTTACGAAAACGGCGAAAAACAATATTATAAACACAAAAAATTTGAAAAGGGTTGTCACGGCACGGGCGACGTTTATTCGTCGGCGTTTGTAGGCGCTAATATGAGAGGAAAAAGTCTGTTTGAAAGCGCGAAAATTGCCGCTGACTACACTTTAAAATGTATAGAAAATACATACGGCGATAAAGACCACTGGTACGGCGTTAAATTTGAAACGGCGATTGATTTTTTAACTAAGGCAGTAGAAGAATAACACGGAGAAACACAAATGTTTAAAAATCGCGAAATGAACATGTGCGAGGGCGCAATTTTAAAAAAGTTAATAATATACGCGTTACCGCTCATGGCAACGAACGTTTTGCAACTACTATTTAACGCAGCCGACGTTGCAGTTTTGGGAATTTTTAAGGGCGACGCGCCCGTTGGGGCAGTTGGTTCAACAGGCGCTTTAATAAATTTAATAGTAGGGCTTTTCGTAGGACTTTCGGTCGGCGCAAACGTTTTAATAGCAAGGTGCGTAGGCGAAAACAACGAAAAACGCTCGAGAAGAATAGTCGGTATGTCAATGCTTATCGCAGTTGTTATAGGCGTGTTTTTATCAATCGTCGGAATTATATTTGCAAAGACGTTTTTAACGTGGATGAAATGTCCCGATGGTGTTATTGATTTAGCGACTAAATACCTTCAAATATATTTTGTTGGCATGCCTATAATGCTTTTATATAACTTTTGCGCGTCTATTTTAAGAGCGGTAGGCGACACTATGCGCCCACTCATTTTTCTTCTTATAAGCGGTGTGGTAAACGTTGGATTAAACGTTTTATTCGTAGCCGTTTTCAATAAAGACGTTGAAGGAGTTGCGATAGCAACTATTACGTCGCAAGCAATATCTGCGATTTTATCGCTTATAACTTTGCTTAAAGGAAAAGGCTTTGCAAAACTTGAACTAAGAAGAATAAAGATTTACCCAAAAGAACTAATTATGATGATAAAAATAGGCGTTCCTGCAGGACTTCAGGGTTGTTTATTCTCACTTTCAAACGTTTTAATTCAATCGAGTATAAACAGTTTTGGAGATTTGGTAGTTGCAGGTAACTCTATAGCAATGCAACTCGACGGTTTTATATTTACGTCAATGAACGCGATTAGTTTATCGTCGTTAGCGTTCGTAAGTCAAAATTTAGGCGCGAATAACTACGATAGAATAAAAAAGACGTTATTTAGAGCCATAGGTTTGGTAGTTGCGGTAGGTATCGTCGTTTCAGCGATAATTATGGCGATTGCCCCTTTCGTCTGTTCGTTTATAGCCGATAGCGAAGAAGTCGCGGGCTACGCTCTGCTAAGAATTTATATGATAGCGTCAACCTATTTTATA
The DNA here is from genome assembly GCA_017396365.1 of Clostridia bacterium. Classification (GTDB taxonomy): domain Bacteria; phylum Bacillota; class Clostridia; order Christensenellales; family Borkfalkiaceae; genus UBA10281. The sequence continues at coordinate 52,302 of JAFQMD010000022.1, forward strand.
TGTGGAATTATGGACGTTTTAAGCAACTCTTTAAGGGGGCTTGGCAAATCTTCGCTTGCAATGTGTTTAACACTGATAGGTACGTGCCTACTTCGTGTAGTTTACGTTTGGACGGTTGTAAAATGGTATAAAAACCTTTACGTTTTGTACGCCGTTTATCCTATAAGTTACGTTATAAGTATTGCAATGTTCGTGATTGCGTATATCCCTGTTATGCGCCAAATAAAACGCCAAACAGAAGTGAAGAAAAGAGAAATTTTGCTAAATGAACAAGTTGCATAAACAAAAATCCTTTCGCCTGTGCGAAAGGATTTTTATATTGCAGGGTAGGTAAATAAACCTATTTGAACGAAAAGTAAAAGTGAAATTCCGTAGTAAGTAAATACTGAAATAAGGTCGTTTAAAGTAGTGATAAGCGGACCTGAGGCAACCGCAGGGTCAACGCCTATCTTTTTAAAGAACATAGGAATAAGCGTGCCTACCAAACTTGCAATTAAAGTAGTTGCAAGCAAAGAAAAGGCGATACAAGCCGAAATTTCAAATCCGTAAAGCGGAATTTGATAAACTGACGGGTAGTCGGTCAAGTAAGTAACGTAAAGCCCTATTAAAATAAAGGATAAAAGCCCTAAAATCAAACCGTTTAAAAAGCCGACGCGCATTTCTTTTAATACGAATTTTAACTTTTTCCCGCCTTTAAATTCCTCGTCGGACAAAACTCTAATGGTAACGCCGAGCGATTGAGTGCCCGTGTTACCACTCATTCCCAAAATTAAACTTTGGAAAGAGTATAAAACTAAAAGCCCGATGGGGATATTTTCTTGGAATTTACTAATAATGCTTGAAACTAAAAGACCGAGTCCAAGCAAAATAAGTAGCCAAGGAATACGTTTTCTAACGCTTTTAAATACCGGTTCGTTTACGTCTTCTTCTTCGGTAAGACCTGCGAGTTTCGCATAGTCTTCGCCGAGTTCTTCGTCAACAACTTCAACTATATCCGACGCCGTAATAACGCCTATTAAAACGTTATTTTTGTTTAAAACAGGAATTGAGTCTTCGGAGTAGTCTTTTAACTGTTCAAGACAAGTTTCAACCGTTTCTTTTGCGTAAACGTATGGGTAAGAAGTCGTTATAATATCGTCGAGCGGAGTTACGTCTCTCGCTCTAATTAAGTCTTTAAGTTGTATAGCGCCGTAAAAAGTTCCGTCTTCGTTAACGGCGTAAAGAGTAGAAATATTGTCGTTTTCTTCAGCCTCGCGAATGACCGTTCTCATTGCTTGTTTTATGGTAAAATCTTTTGAAATTGCAATGTAGTTGGTCGTCATTTTACTACCGATTTCGTCGTCTTCGTAAGACTCGATAAGTTGAATATCGGCGACGGACTCTTCTTCCATCAAACTGATGATTTCTTCTTTCTTTTCAACGTCGAGTTCTTCTAAGACGTCAATAGCGTCGTCGGCGTCCATGTTTTCCAAAATGTCCGCAACTTTTTCAACGTCGAGTTCTTCAATAAACTCTTCAACGTCGTCAAGATACGCAAAGACGTCCGAAACTCTATCAACGCCGATGGCTTTGTAAAGTTTGATACGTTGTTCTTTGGTAAGGCTTGGTAAAACCGACGCAATGTCGTTTTCGTGATAGTCTCCAAGCAACTCTTTTAAAGTTTTAATAGAGTTGTTTTGACTAAGTAAAAGGAGGAGTTCTTGCTCGTAGTCGCGTTTTTCGGGTACGTCAACGACGGTTTCTTCTAAATTATTTTTTTCTTCGTTCATTTAGCGCTACCTCCTTTTATTTACTGATTTTAGTCTAACACAAAATTTAAAAAATCACAATTAAAAATAAAAAAATAATTGAAATATATAGTCAAAAATGATAAAATTTACCCGTAATAATTATTATATGGTGGTTTTATGGAAAAAGTTTTATTCGGCAATCTGAAAAACGGCGATAGTATCTATGCTTATACTATAAAAAACGACGTCGTTGAAGTAGTGATTTTAGATTACGGCGCAACCGTTCAATCTTTTAAATATAAAGGAAAAGATATCGTTTTAGGTTATGACGACGCTCTTTCTTACGAGATTGAGGACGGATATTTGGGAGCGTGTGTAGGAAGAGTAGCAAACCGAGTAGCAAAGGCGAAATTTACGCTTGACGGCATAGAGTATTCGCTTGATAAAAACGACGGTGAAAATTCTCTTCACGGTGGTTTTGACGGTATATCTAATAAAATTTGGCATATTGATTGTTTTAATAAAGAGAGTGTGGTTTTATCCGTTGTTTCTTTAAGTGGAGAGGGTGGATTTCCTGCAACGGTAAAAATAACCGTTAAATATACCGTTTGTAAAAATGGGCTTGAAATAGAATATTTAGCAGTTGCAGACGGTAAAACCCCTATAAATTTAACAAACCACTCATATTTTAACCTAAACCAAGGCAAAGACTTAAAAAACACCACGCTTTTTGTAAACGCTGATTATTTTACGCCTATTGACAAAACTTTAATTCCTACGGGCGAAGTTAGATTTGTCGGCGACACGCCTTTTGATTTTAGGCATCCTAAAGAAATTCTTAAAGATATAGAAAAAGACGACGAGCAGTTAAAACTTGCTAACGGCTACGACCACAATTTCGTTTTAAACGGAAAGGGATATAAAAAGTTTGCAACGCTTGAAGGGGAAAGTCTAAAAATGGACTGTTTTACAGATAGAGAAGGGGTGCAAGTATATAGCGGAAACTTTTTAAACGGTAAAAAGGGAAAAGGTGGAGCGGTATATAATTTTAGGTCGGGAATTTGTTTAGAAACGCAATCTTTCCCCGATTTTGTAAATCAGACTAATTTTCCGTACTCGTTTGTAAATAAAAACCGCCCTTACGCGTCGAAAACGGCTTACTTACTTGAAGAAAAATAGTCGATAATCGACTTATAGACGTACAAAAGCCCTTGCTTTAGTGCTACAGTAACAATCTCTATTACTGACGCACTAAAGCAAGGGCTTTCTTTTTTATTCTAATTCGAAAACTTTTTTAAGTTGTGGTTGAGCGCCGGTTACGGGGTCCATTTCCATAAGAAGAATATCTTTCATGTACTCGTTCCATTTGTCAACTATCGGACTGTTTGCCTGCGTTTTAGTTGCAAAATCAATTCCTTTTTCACATTCGTAATAACCAAAAAGAGTAGTGCCGTTTAGCCAAATGGTATAATTTTTAATTCCCGATTCTTTCAAAAGGGCAACCATTTCAGGCCATATTTCATTGTGTCTTTTAACGTATTCTTTTTCAGTTCCTTCTTTAATTTTTGCGGTCCAAGCGTACTTTTCCATAATTAGTCGTTCCTTTTTATTTGCGTTTTAATTTAATTATCAATATTATAACGCCTACGGCAATAATTGTCAATCCAGATGGGATAATAATAAACAACGGATTAACGCCGTTTCTCTTTTTAGCGATGGTATTTGAGTCGCTTTCTGAAGAACTTTGGCTTTGATTTTGACTTTCACCACTTACGCTTTCTGCGCTTTCGCTCTCTTCGTCTTGGTCGGGGAACAACTTATTTTCGTCAATAACGTTTGTTTCGTCGTCGCCGTTTTCAGTTACGGTAAAGGTTATAGTTTTTACAGTTTGGTTATTACTTGCGTCGGTAGCGGTAATGGTTAGCGTGTGTACGCCTTCCACAAGTTGTTTTTGCAAGTCAAACGCGCCGTCCGACCACGAGTACGTAACATCCACGTTTTGGTCTCTATCGTCGGTTACCTTTATGCTAATAAGTGGGGTAGTGCCTATTTTGACGTAGATATTTTCAGTAGGAATTTCAATAGTTGGAGCAACGGTATCGGGCGAAGTTACCGTAACGGTTATGGAGTGCGTCGCCGTATTTCCAACGTCGTCGGTTGCTTTAAAGGTGAGAGTGTGTTCGCCTGCAAGGGGTTTTCCTTGTCCGTCTAACAAACTTTCGTCGCTCCAAACGTATTCGATTTCAACTTCGCCTTGTATAGCGTCTATTGCAGTTACGTCAAAATTAAGTTCTTGACCTTGCGATATCGTTACGTGTTGTTCACCGTTATAAGTGATAACGGGCGCGTCGTCGTCTAATTTAACTTTTATGCTGTCGATATAAAAAGGCGCTTCAACGTTATTTCTTACGGCAAGTTCAAACTTGTGAAGATAGCCACCGCTTGAAATACTGTCAATCGTGTTTCCGTTGCTGTAAGCGTTAGCGTCTAAAACTATATCAATCCATTGATTTGTAAGGCTATTTACGGAGTATTGAAGAGTCCAGTGATCCTTAAAATTAGGTTTTGGTATTCTAATTTCGGGATATTTATCGTTAGGGTTATTGTCGTTGCCAACGTAAACTCTAAACGTGATAGATTCTACGTGTTTTGATTTAATTTGTTGACTCGAAAAGTCAAGTAAAACGCCTTGACTCGTTGCGGTTTGACGGGGTAGCACAGATAAAACGTCGCCCGAAAAACCTGTGGGAATACCGTTAGTTTCGGCTTGCTCTTCGCTGAAAAGAATAACTTCGCTTGCGCCGTAGTGAGCGAGGTTTGTATCGTAATCGATATCCGTTTTCACGCTATATATACAGTCAAAATCTGACGACGACGCTCTTACGTTTGCGTTAGACTTTAAAGTCATAAAACAAATAGATATGCAAACTACTGCAATCAAAGATAAAAAAGACTTAAATTTCATATTATTTTATCTCCTCAAGCATGTTGTTTTTTATCGATTCAATCTCGTTACTTGATATACCTATATCGAGCATAAACGCCTCTACGCTTTCCGAAAGAGTTGCGTTATTTTTGTAATATCTAACGTAGTTGTACATTTCTCTAAAAGAACTGCCAACCATATTTATTGCAGTTTGAGAGTCTAATCTTCCGCTTTTAGACATCATAGAAATTTCATAATCTCTAAAAAGGTCGATATCGCTAACGCCCAAAAGCGCGTTTATTAAAAAACAAATAGTTCCCGTTCTATCTCTACCTAACGTGCAGTGTACGTAAATGGGGAAGTTTTCGGGTTTAGCAAAGGCTTTAATTTCGGTAATTAAAGCGTCTCTATATTCGCCAACTCTGTCGATACCGTGTTGACCAAGATAGTAAGGACCTGTCGTTTCAATATAGTTTACCGTGTTTCCAAGTGGGGAAATTGAAGTGCCAGCCGTACCGTCGCCCCTCGTGTCAAGGTCGGTTTTTATGCCTAAAACGTTGAGCATAACGTCTTTACCCTTTGGAGTAATATCTTCGATTTTTCCACCCCTATAAACTATACCTTGTTTAACTCTTTGAGTTCCGTTTTTGCAAACGTATCCGCCCCAGTCTCTCGTGTTTGAAACCTTTTCGTCTATAAAAACAGTTCTCGGAAGGTAAGCAGTTGAAAATTTAAAGATTTTTGACTTTACGATACGGTCGTCAAACTTGGCTTGAATTTGATAATAGTAGTCGTAACCCATAAACAAATGCTCTAAGGTAACGCTACTATTAAAAGTAACGTAACTTTTAGATCTGGTCATATCTTCATTTGTCGATACGTCTAAAATATAGTATAACGGCGCGTCTTTACTCGTCCAAGAAATTTCGAGTGGAGTAGGCGCAAACACGTCCGTATTTTCTGCGTTGTACTCGTCGGTAATATACAATTCGTAGTCGCTACAAACTTTATAAATTTCACCCGATAAAAGAGAAATTTCAACTTTTTTCGACGGGTTAGCGTCAATCGACGGAGTGTTTTGCGCAGATGAATTTACCTGCGAAATTTTTACCGACGTAAAAAAACCGTCGCCGTTATTTTTCACCGAAGAATTTTTGCAACCAAACGCCGTCAGCGTAAGACAAACGGTCAAAACGGTTGCAACGATTGTAAGAAGTTTTGATTTTAACATTCCTGCCCCCTTTAAGTATTAAAAATAAATTTATGGGTATTTTAAGTAAGGTCTTGCTTTATTATAACACGAGCAAAAACGACCGTCAATAACAAAGATTGTTATCGTTGTGTCAATTTTTAGTTTTTATACCAAAAATCAAGTTAAAAATACTTGATAATCGACTTATAGGCTAACTTTTGTTTAAAACTTCGATAAGTTTAAGGCATAAAATGCAAAGATAATAAAAAGCAAGTAATTTTTTTTATTTACTTGTAAATAAAACGGTTTTGTGTTACAATGTTATATAAGGGAAAGTTTAATCGTATGGAAAAGAGGAAATTTATTTTAAAATCTGAATATAAACCTACGGGAGATCAACCTGAGGCTATAAAGAGTTTAAGCGAGGGAATAGAGGACGGGCTTAAAAATCAAGTGCTCGTAGGCGTTACGGGTAGCGGTAAAACCTTTACTATGGCAAACGTTATTGAAAACGTTCAACGCCCAACGCTCGTAATTGCGCACAACAAGACTCTTGCCGCCCAACTTTGTAACGAACTTAGAGAGTTTTTCCCCGAAAACAGAGTTGAATACTTCGTTTCGTATTACGACTATTATCAACCCGAATCTTATATTCCAACTACTGACACGTATATTGAAAAAGACCTTTCGATAAACGACGAAATAGACAAACTTCGACACAGCGCGACTTGCGCTTTGGCTGAGAGAAACGACGTAATCGTAGTCGCGTCCGTTTCTTGTATTTACGGGCTCGGCGCGCCTGAAGAATATTTTGCTTTGGCTATTTCTATACGAGAGGGGATGACGCTTGACCGAGACGAACTTATGCGCACGCTCGTTACGCGTCAGTACGAGAGAAAAGATATTGATTTTTCGAGAGCGTCATTTAGAGTTAGGGGGGACGTCGTTGAAATTTTCCCTGCGTCAAACGACCAAATTTATATTAGAGTTGAGTTTTTTGGCGACGAAGTAGAGCGAATTTGCGAGTGTGAGTTCGTTACCGGCAAAGTTATAAATAGGGTTAGTCACGTTGCTATTTTCCCTGCGAGTCACTACGCCGTCGGCGACGAAAAGATGGAAGATTCTTTAAAGCGCATTGAAAACGATATGCGTCAAGAAGTTGACAATCATAAAAAGCAGGACAAACTTTTAGAAGCGCAACGCCTTTTACAAAGGACGAGTTACGACCTTGAAATGATGAGAGAAATAGGCTATTGTAGCGGTGTTGAAAATTACAGTAGGTATTTTGACGGACGTAGCCCGGGCGAACCGCCGTTTACCCTTTTAGACTATTTCCCAAAAGATTTTATTGTTTTTATAGACGAAAGCCATATGACTATTCCGCAAATTAGGGCAATGTACAACGGCGATAGGTCGAGAAAGAACAATCTAGTTGACTACGGTTTTAGGCTTAAATCGGCGTACGATAACCGTCCGCTTACTTTTGCCGAGTTTAATTCGAGAATAGGACAAACTATATTTATATCTGCAACCCCCGCCGAGTACGAAACTCAACTTGCCGACAACTTTGCCGAGCAGGTAATTCGTCCTACGGGGCTGTTAGACCCTATCGTTGAAGTTAGAAAAACTAAAGGTCAAATCGACGATTTACAATCTGAAATAAATCAAGTCGTAAAAAGTGGCGGTAGGGTGCTTGTTACCACGCTTACAAAAAAAATGGCGGAAAGTTTAACCGATTATCTTAAAGAGCAGTCGGTAAAAGTCAGATATATGCACAGCGATATCGACACTTTGGAAAGAATAGATATAATTTCCGAACTTCGCCGTGGCGATATTGACGTTTTGGTTGGTATTAACCTTTTAAGAGAAGGTCTTGACCTTCCCGAAGTTAAACTCGTCGCAATACTCGACGCCGATAAAGAGGGTTTTTTGCGTAGCGATACGGCGCTTATTCAAACGATAGGTAGAACTGCGAGAAACTCTGAAGGTAGGGTAATAATGTACGCCGACGTTTTGACGGGCAGTATGAAAAGGGCAATCGACGAGACGGCGAGAAGACGGAAAATTCAAGACGAGTATAATAAGGCTCACGGTATAATTCCAAAGACAATTATCAAAAAGATAGTAAACACCTTGGAAATTACAAAAAAAGAAGACAATACTAGGGATATTAAGATGAAAGATATCCCCGAAGAAATAGAAAAATTAAAGGCTCTTATGAAGATAGCGTCTCAAAATCTCGATTTTGAAAGGTGTATTGAAATAAGGGATACGATAGCAAAACTCAAAAAGAAAATGCGCGCGAATTAGTGAGGGTTAAATGATAAATTACATTAAAGTCAAAGGCGCAAAAGAAAACAATTTAAAAAACGTCAGTATAGATATTCCAAGGGATAAACTCGTCGTATTCACAGGGCTTTCGGGCAGTGGAAAATCGACGTTAGCGTTCGATACGATATTTGCCGAAGGGCAAAGAAAGTATATGGAAAGTTTGTCAAGTTACGCGAGAATGTTTTTAGGACAAATGGAAAAACCCGACGTGGAGAGTATAGAAGGGCTTTCCCCAGCAATTTCAATAGACCAAAAAACTACTTCAAACAATCCTCGTTCTACGGTTGGAACGGTTACTGAAATTTACGATTATTTAAGACTTTTGTATGCAAGAGTAGGAACTCCGCATTGTCCAAAATGCGGAAGAGAAATCGAAAGAATAACAGTTGACCAAATAGCCGAGCAAGTTTTGGCAATGCCACAAGGCAGTAGAATTTACGTCAACGCTCCCGTAGTAAGAGGTAGAAAAGGCGAGTACGCCAAACAACTCGATGGTTATAGAAAGAGTGGTTTTGCAAGGGTTGAAATAGACGGCTCGCTCTTTGAACTTTCCGAAGATATAAAACTCGACAAAAATATAAAGCACAGTATTTCGGTCGTCGTTGATAGACTTATCGTAAAGGACGGAATAAGAAAAAGACTTACCGACAGTTTAGAAACTGCTTTAAAACTTGCCGAGGGGCTCGTCGTTATACAATGCGACGGAAAAGACACTCTTTTTTCGACGAACTACAGTTGTCCCGATTGCGGAATTTCTATAGAAGAAATAGAACCTAGACTCTTTTCGTTTAACAATCCGTTTGGAGCGTGCCCAGAGTGTAAGGGGTTGGGTTTTACTACGAGAGTAGATGAAAGTTTGGTAATAGGCGACCCGAATAAAAGTTTAAGAGAGGGCGCTTTGGCTGTTACGGGTTGGAATTTGGATAGCGGAAAGATGGTACAAATGTACTTTAACGCTCTTTCAAAGCATTACGGTTTTAGTATGGACGTACCCGTAAAGGATTTGCCGAGAGAAGTTTTGGATATCTTGCTTTACGGAACTAAGGGCGAAAAGATAAATATGTCCTATCGTACTAGCACCTCGTCGGGTAGTTTTTTGGCGAGATACGAAGGCGTTATCAACAATTTAGAAAGAAGATATAAAGAGACTACGAGCGATTATACCAAGAGTGAAATCGAAAGGTATATGGTAAGCGCGGACTGCCCCGTTTGTAAGGGAAAGAGGCTTAAAAAAGAAGCGCTTGCAGTTAAAATCGGAGGTCTTAACATAATTGAACTTTGCGACCTTTCAATAATTAAAATGAAAGAATTTATCGCAAATTTAACGCTTACTGAAACTCAAAAAATAATTGCGAAAGCAATACTTAAAGAGATAAACGCAAGGCTTAAGTTTTTAGAGGACGTAGGTCTTGGCTATCTTACTCTTTCAAGAACGGCAGGTACGCTTTCAGGCGGAGAGGCGCAGAGAATTAGGCTTGCAACCCAAATAGGTAGCGGACTTACGGGCGTTTTGTATATTTTAGACGAACCGAGTATAGGTCTTCATCAAAGGGATAATGAAAAACTTATAAAAACACTTTTAAGACTTAGAGATTTAGGTAATACGCTAATCGTCGTCGAACACGACGAAGACACTATGCGTTCGGCGGATTTTATAGTGGATATAGGTCCTAAAGCGGGCGTTCACGGGGGCGAAATAGTTGCGAGCGGTAGCGTAGAAGATATTTGTAAAGAACAAAATTCTATAACGGGCGACTATCTTTCGGGTAGAAGAAAAATTGAAATTCCTAATATGAGAAAACAGCCCGACGGAAGATGGCTTTCCGTGCTTGGCGCAAAGCAAAACAACCTTAAAAACATAGACGTAAAATTCCCCGTCGGCTTGTTTACCGCAGTTACGGGCGTATCGGGTAGTGGTAAAAGTTCGCTTGTAAACGAAGTTTTACTCCCTATAATTTCAAACGTAAAAAACGGATCTAAAATCCGTATGGGTAATTGCGACAAAATAGACGGAATGGACTATTTTGACAACGTTATTGCCATTGACCAATCGCCGATAGGAAGAACTCCAAGGAGCAATCCAGCGACTTATACGGGGGCTTTTACCTATATAAGAGAGATTTTTGCAAGTTCAAACGACGCAAAAGAAAGGGGATATAAAGCGGGTAGATTTTCATTTAACGTCGCAGGCGGAAGATGCGAAAGATGTCAAGGCGACGGCATTATAAAAATTGAAATGCACTTTTTACCCGACGTTTTCGTTCCGTGCGAAGTGTGTAAAGGTAAGAGATACAATTACGAAACTTTAGAAGTTAAATACAAAGGTAAAAATATCGCCGACGTTTTGGATATGACGGTTGACGAAGCCGTTGACTATTTCCAAAATATTCCGAGAATTTACAATAAAATTAAGACGTTGCAAGACGTAGGTCTCGGTTATATCCGTTTAGGGCAACCTGCTACGACTCTTTCTGGCGGTGAAGCGCAAAGAGTTAAACTTGCAACCGAACTTTCCAAGCGCTCTACGGGTAGAACGTTGTATATTTTGGACGAGCCTACGACGGGACTTCACAGTTACGACGTTGACAAACTGATAGGCATTTTAAATAGATTGACGGATGCTGGAAATACGGTTATAGTCATAGAGCATAACTTAGACGTGATTAAAGTTGCAGACTATATCGTTGATTTAGGTCCTGAGGGTGGCGACGGAGGAGGAACTATCGTTGCCTATGGCGCGCCTGAAGAAGTTGCTAAAGTTGAAAGTAGTTACACGGGGCAATTTCTTACAAAAATTTTAGGAGATAGATAAACAAATGATAAGAGACCAGTTTAAAGACGTAAAAAAAGTAACGAGCAAAGAAACGAGAAAAAAGATTGCTTTAGGCGAGAGAACGTATTACGCAAAGCAAATAAACAAGTTACAAGACATCAACAAAAGTCTTGGTATCTCAATGATAATAACGACTGCTTTACTCGCTATTGCATACGCCGTCGTATTGTTGGCGTTTATCGTAACTTTTGGCGACGAAGACGGTTACGAACTTTGGAAGTTTATAGTTTGGACGGTAGTTTTTCTTGCGTGTTTAGGATTTACGATAATCTTTTACGTTTTCATCAAGCCGTCTAACAAGAAAAAGATAATAGCGTATAGACACGAACTTGAAAGAATAAGCGCGCAAGCGCTTTCAAAGGCGGCGGGCTCGTACTCGCTTTACGGCGACAAATATAGACAAGAGCAAGTTAAAAAACACGCCGAAGATAAAGAGAAAACTTTAAAGCAAGCCGAAGAGAAAAAACGTCAAGAAGAGAGTAAAAACGAAGATATCGCCGAAGAAAACTCACCAAAGGCGGAAGAAAACGCCGATAAAGAACAGTAAATTTATATATTTATATATAGTTGTAATAAAATATTATGAATTTAATTGACTTGATGCGGTTGTTTATGGTATTATTTACAATGTAAAAAGAGGCGTATTATGAATTTTAACAATTATGATTTAGCGCTTATAACGGACGAAAAGCAAAGGCAGTATTTCCTTGGTTTTCACTCTACAGCGGGCTACGTTATGATAACTAAAGAGGGGACGTCTTTCGTTGTTGACAGTAGATATATATCCGCTGCGAGAAAGGCGCTCGAACCAAAAGGTATAGAAGTTATTTTAGGCGCGGATTTTTCTCCGCTTACCCAAAAGTGTCAAAAACTCGGTGTAAAGACCATTGCGATAGATTTTACTAACACCACCGTTTCGGGCTTAGAACGTTTGAAAAAGACGGGGTATGAGTTCGTAGACGCGTCTAGCGAAATAGTCGAACTTATGTCGGTAAAATCTGACGAAGAAATCGCGTGCTTGAAAAAGGCTTGTCAAATTGCCGAAAAGGCTTGGCTTGACGTTATACCGCTTATCCACGAAGGAATGACTGAAAGAGAACTTGCAAACGAACTTGAATACAGGTTTAAAAAGTTCGGCGCGAGCGGAACGTCTTTCGACACTATAATTGCCTTTGGTAAAAACGCCGCAGTTCCTCATCACGAAACGGGCGATACGAAACTTAGAAAAAATCAATGCGTATTGATGGATTTTGGGTGCTTGTATAAAGGATATTGTTCGGATATGACGAGAACGTTATTTTTCGGCGAGCCGAACGAAAAGTTTTTAAAGGCGTACCTTGCCGTACTCACCGCGCACGTAAAATGCGCTGAAAATATAGTTGCAGGTATGACGGGAAAAGAAGCCGACGCCATTGCGAGAGAGCATCTTGCAAGTCTTGGCTACGGTAAGTTCTTCACTCACTCTTTAGGACACGGAATAGGCGTAAATATTCACGAATTTCCAACTCTTTCACCAAAAGGTGAGGCAGTTTTAAAGGAAAATATGGTGTTTTCTAACGAGCCGGGCGTTTATTTAGACGGTAAATTCGGTATAAGAATTGAAGATAGCGCCTATATTTCAAACGGAAAATACAAATCGTTTATGAAAGACGATAAATCACTCGTCGTAATTGGCGAAAACAAAATAACGAGAAAAAAATTATTAAGATAATAATTAAGGAGATAAAATTATGGTATTAGCAGGCGATTTAAGAAAGGGCGTTACTATTGAATGGGAAAACAAGGTATGGACAGTCGTTGATTTCCTTCACGTTAAACCGGGTAAGGGCGCAGCTTTCGTTAGAACTACTTTAAAAAACGTTGTAGACGGTAAGGTTTTACAACAAACTTTCCAACCTAACGAAAAGTTTGAAAACGCAATTATCGAAACTAAGAGAATGACCTATTCTTACAACGACGACGATTTGTATTATTTCATGGACGAAGAATACAACATGGAACCGCTTATGAAAGATCAAGTTGAAGAAGCGCTTAAGTGGATTAGAGAAAACGATCCCGTAGTAGTTAAATTCTACAAGGGCAAAGCATTTCTCGTTGAATGTGAAAACTTCGTTGAACTTTTAGTAACCGAATCTGAACCGGGCGTAGCAGGTAACACCGCAACGAACGCTACTAAGAGAGCAGTTTTGGAAACTGGAGTTGAAATTCAAGTACCTATGTTCGTTAACGAAGGTGAAGTAGTAAGAGTTGACACTAGAACCGGCGAATATATGGAAAGAGTTAAGAAATAATTTAAAGCCTAACAAGGAATAAAAGCGACGTTTTTAATAAAATAGACGTCGCTAATTTTTTATTATGAAAAGTGTTTTAGTTGTCGGTGGGTCGGGCGCAATAGGTTCTGCAATTTGCAAAAAAATGGCAAAAGAAGGCTATTTCGTCGGCGTGCATTATAAGTTTCATAGAGAAGACGCTGAAAATCTTGCAAAAGAGATAGGTGGAATTGCAATCGGTTTTGATATAAAAAACGCCGAGCAAGTTCGACTTGGAATAAATGAATTCGTAGAGCAAGCAAAAGGCATTGACGTTTTAGTGAATTGCGCAGGTATAGCGCAAAAAATTAAACCGCTTTTAGACACTTCGGAGATTGAATTCGACGAGGTTTTTTCGACTAACTGTAAGGGTGTGTTTTTAACTTGCAAAGAGGCGATTTCTCACATGCTTGAAAAGGGAGGGAACATAGTTAACGTTTCGTCAATGTGGGGGCTTGTAGGCGGGTCGTGCGAGAGTGTGTATTCGGCGACGAAAGGCGCAATTAACTCTTTTACTAAGGCTTTGGCAAAAGAGTACGCAAGCGCAAAAATCAGAGTAAACGCCGTTGCTCCGGGGTTTATAGATACCCCTATGAACGCAAGCCTTTCTGAAAAAGACAGGGCTCTTTGCCTTGACGATATTCCGCTCGGTAGGTTTGGAAAAGGAGAGGACGTTGCAAAGGCAGTTGCTTTTTTATGTGACGAAGATTGTTTTGTGACGGGCGAAATTTTAAACCTTTCAGGCGGAGAAGTTATAATTTAATCTGCTAAAATACAAAATTTAAAAAATTTTTAAATTTATTTAAAAAAAAATAAAGGGTTTTTTAAAAGTTTTGTAGAATAATAAATAGAGACTAATGGAGAATATATGAAAGAGATTACTTTAAGTAAGGAAAAACAGTTTTTTTCTCCCTATGCTTGTAGGTCTGACCAAACTAAAGGTAGGCTTAGAGCAGAAGAGCCTTGTCCTATGCGTACTGAGTTTCAGCGCGATAGGGATAGAATAATTTATTCCAAATCTTTCAGGCGTTTAAAAAATAAAACGCAAGTTTTTTTCTCGCCCGAAGGCGACCATTATATGACTCGTCTTACGCACACGTTGGACGTGGCTCAAGTCGCTCGCTCCATTGCAAGATGTCTTGATTTAAACGAAGATTTATGCGAGGCAATCGCTCTTGGGCACGACCTTGGACATACCCCTTTCGGTCATACGGGCGAAAGAGTGTTAGAAAAACTTAACCCAAACGGTTTTTCACACAATAAACAATCGTTAAGGGTGGTAGATTTTTTAGAAAACGACGGTATGGGGCTCAATCTTACCTTAGAAGTAAGGGACGGTATAGTAGAGCATAGAAAATCTGGCAACCCCATTACCTTAGAGGGTAAAGTCGTATCTTTATCGGATAGAATTGCGTATATGAATCACGATATCGACGACGCTGTGAGAGCGGGTATTTTTAAAGAGACTGACTTACCAGACAAAGTCGTAAAAGTTCTTGGCAAAACTACGAGTGAAAGAATTAATAATATGATTTATTCAATTTTAAGAAGTTCGCAAGGCAAAAACGACGTTACTATGGAAAAAGACGTTGCCGACGCGTCGGACGAACTTAGAAACTTTTTATTCGATACGGTGTATAAGACGTTGGCAACTCAAGAAGAAGAAAAAAGAGCGCACGAAATGATTTCCGCGCTATATGGATATTTAAAGAAAAACTTAGACAAATTGCCCGCTTTTTACAAGGGGCTTTTAAAGGATTTCGGCGAGGACACCGTCGTTTCCGACTACATATCGAGTATGACGGATAGGTATGCCGTATATACTTTTGAGAGTATTTTCATACCTAAAAACTTCTTAATTTACTAAAAGAGAAAACAAATGGCATTTGACGAAAAGTTCATTGACGAACTCAAACAAAAGAATAACATCGTTGACGTGGTTTCAAAATATTGCGTTTTAAAAAGGCGCGGTAGCGTAAACCACTGGGCGTGTTGTCCACTTCCCGGGCATTCCGAAAAAACCCCTTCGTTTACGGTAAACGAAGCAGGGCAATTTTTCAAGTGCTTTGGATGCGGAAAGGGCGGAGACGTCATAACTTTCGTAATGATTATGGAAAATCTCGATTACTTGGGCGCAATTAGACTGCTTGCCGAGTGGGCGGGGCTTGCTCTTCCCGACGACGACAGGGATTATAAAGAAATTGCAAAAGAACGTTCGGATAGGGACAAGCTGCTATCATTGCTAAAAGAAACGGCGTTATTTTACGTTCGAAATTTAAAAAGAAACGAGGCTGCGCCGTTTATTGATTATCTTCAAAAACGCGGTTTTGATACAAAGACGGTTACTACGTTTGGCATGGGCGCGTCGATAGATAGGTTTGAACTCGTAAATCACTTGAGCGCAAAAGGTTATACTTACGAAGAAATGTTAAAGTGTGGCGTTTGCAAAAAGAAAGAAAGAACGGACGAAAACGGAAAGGATACGAGTTATATCTACGACGATCAATGGGGTAGGCTCGTAGTTCCGATAATAAACAATCTCGGCAACGTAATTGCCTTTGGCGGTAGGGTTTTGGAAGCAAAACCGAACTTTGCAAAGTATAAAAACACCCAAGAAACGTCGCTATTTGTAAAGAATAGAACGCTTTACAATTTAAACAATTTAAAAAAATTAAAACAAGCGCAGGGCAGTTTGTCCGAAATAATTATGGTTGAAGGGTATATGGATACTATATCGTTATACCAAGCGGGTTTTAAAAACGTCGTGGCGTCAATGGGTACGTCGCTTACCGTAGAGCAAGCGCGCATGGTAAAGCGCTATGCGGATACGGTTATAGTAAGTTACGACGGGGACGGCGCTGGTCAGTCGGCAACGATAAGAGGACTTGAGATTTTTCAAAAAGAAGGTTTAAACGTAAAAGTCGTAACTCTTCCCGAAGGCTTAGACCCCGACGACGTTATAAAAAATACGGCGCAAACGCTTATCAAAAACTTTTGGACGGCGCAATGCCACTCGTAGATTTTAAGATTTTCAATCTTAAAAAGAAATACGATTTAAAAGATACGCAAAGTAAGAGAAAGTATATAGCCGAGGCAATTAAAGTTATAGCCGACGTTTCTTCCAATAGCGAAAGAGAAGATTTGCTAAGAAAACTCGGTAAAGACACGGGCACTACTTTTGAATCTTTGCAAAGGGATTTAAATAAAATACAAGGCATCGAAGTTGTAAAACCACAAGTAGTTGAACAAACTCAGTCAAAAGACGGGCTAAAAAACGCCGAGCGATTAGTCCTTTGCGCTATGCTTTTTAATAAATCTTACGCAAAATCGTTTAACCCATATTCTATAAATTTTAGCGATCCGGTTCACCTTAGAATATGCGACGTCGTCGCAGAGTATAGAGAGGAGGGGAAAGAAATTTTTCCATCTACTCTTGCAAAACTGTTTAGCGAAGAAGAACTCGTGGAATATAACGCTATTTTAGCGTCGGGGGACAACGTTTTCGGTCTTAAAAGCGAAGATAGATTTTTTAACGATTGTTTGCACAAAATAAAAAAAGAAAGTTTATCTAACGATTTAAAAGAATTAAACGCTATTTTCGCTAAGGAAACGGACACCGAAAAAAGAAAAGAAATAGTAAAAATGATTGCGGATTTAACCGCAAAACTTGCAAAATATTAACGGAGGAAAAATTATGGCAATCACCGAAGAGCAACTCAAACTAATTATTGACAATCTCGTAAAAGAGTATGGTAAAAAGGGGTCGATAGGTTCGGACGCTCTATGCGATAAAATTGAAAAGTATGACGCCGACGCTGAACAAGTAGATGCAATCTACAAGGCAATGGAAGCCAACAAAATAAAAATTATCGACGATTACGAAAAGGATAAGGACATTTACGAGCAACTCTTAAAAGAAATAAATATGGACGACCCCGTAAAGATGTATCTTAAAGATATCGGTAAAGTTCCCCTTTTGTCTGCCGACGATGAAATTGAACTTGCTAAACAAATGATGGACGGTAGCGAAGAAGCGAGAAGAAGTCTTTCCGAGGCTAACCTTCGTCTTGTAGTATCTATCGCTAAAAGATACGTAGGTCGCGGTATGCAATTTTTGGATCTTATTCAAGAAGGTAACTTAGGTCTTATGAAAGCCGTTGAAAAATTCGACTACCAAAAGGGCTTTAAGTTTTCAACTTATGCAACTTGGTGGATTCGTCAGGCTATAACGAGAGCGATTGCAGACCAAGCGAGAACAATAAGAATTCCCGTTCACATGGTTGAAACGATAAATAAGGTTACCAGAGTTTCAAGACTTTTACTTCAACAACTCGGCAGAGAACCTACGCCCGAAGAAATTGCAAAGGAAATGGGTATTCCCGAGTCAAGAGTAGTTGAAATTCAAAAGATTGCGCAAGATCCCGTTTCTTTGGAAACGCCTATCGGTGAAGAAGAAGACAGTCATTTGGGCGACTTTATAGAAGACGAACAAACCGCAGCGCCTACGGACGTAGTTGCGACGAATATGCTTAAAGAACAACTCATCAACGTTTTAGACACGCTTACTCCGAGAGAAGAAAAGGTTTTAAGACTTCGTTACGGTCTTGACGACGGAAGACCAAGAACGTTGGAAGAAGTAGGTAAGGAATTCAACGTAACGAGAGAGCGTATCCGTCAAATTGAAGCAAAAGCGCTTAGAAAACTCCGTCACCCATCGAGAAGTAAGAGGTTAAAAGATTTCATTGATTAAACTTTCTTTGAGATTAAATACTATTTTAGATTGTCTTTCGCCGTGCGAGAGTTTTGCCGACGTAGGTTGCGACCACGGTTACGTTGCAAACGCAATGCTTAAAAGTGGCAAATGTAAATTTGCGTATATAACTGATATTTCCGCAGAGTGTTTAAAAAAAGCAGAAGAATTGCTATCTAAAAGTTTTGCAGGGAAGTACGAGGCTATTGTAACCGACGGGCTTAAAGGCGTTAATGTGGTAGAGCAAGTTTTAATTGCCGGTATGGGTGGTGAAATTATATGCGATATTTTGTCAAGCGCCGACAGTTTGCCCAAAAGGTTGGTTTTGCAACCTATGAAAAACACTGAAAAAGTGCGTGAAACCGTCCTAAATTTAGGCTATGAGATATTGAAAGATTACACTTTTAAAGACGAGAAGTTTTACGACCTGATAGTTTGCAAAAGGGGTAAAGACCGTTATACCAAAGACGAACTCGCTTTTGGCAGAGATAATTTAAGGGATAAAAACGACGCTTTTAAAGAACTTATTAGTAAAAAAATAAGTGTTTTGCAAGGGGCGTTGGACAAAATGAGCGCCGAAGAAAAGGCAAAGACTAAAAAGGCGATAAATAAACTTTTGGAAGTTATAAAATGATAAATTGTAAGCAGTTATTTGAAAAGTTAAACGCGTACGCGCCTATTCAACTTTCTTACGATATGAACGCAAGGGGGCATCACGACAACAGCGGTATTATTCTTGATTGTGAAAACGATACCGAAAAAATAGTTTTTTGCCTTGATTTAACAAAAGAAAGCGTTAAATTTGCAATCGAAAACGGTTGTGGAATAATCGTTACCCATCATCCAGCGATATATAGACCTATATACAATTTAAAAGGCGACGATGCAATTTTAACTTGCGCTAAGGAAAAAATATCGGTTATTTCAATGCACTTAAATCTCGACTGTGCAAAAGAAGGCATAGACCATTTTTTAGCAAAGGGCTTAGGTGGTGAAAAAATCGAGATTTTGGACGTTCTTGGCGACGGCGTTGGCTATGGGCGAATTTATTCAGTCGATACTACGGCTAACGACGTTTACTCAAACTATAAAAGGACTTTTAATACGGATAAAGTACTTTTATATGGAGAAAATGATACTAAAATTACTAAAATAGCGTCGTTTTGTGGCGCAGGGCTTGACTATGCTGAGATTGAAAGCGCAATAAAAAACGGCGCTCAAATGGTCGTATCCGCGGATATTTCACATCACGTTTTACTGCGCGCGATAGAAAGCGGACTTTCAGTTTTAAATTGTTCGCATTATTCTTCCGAAAATTACGGAATGAAAAAAGTTGCCGAATATTTCGGCAAGAAGTTAAATGAAAAAATATTTTTCTTTGACGATAAGAGATTTTCTTAAGTTAAAGAAAGGAGTGTTATTATGATAAACAGTTTACTCGAATACCAAAACGTTGACACAACTTTAAGAGATATTGAAGTTGCTCTTTCAAAAAGTGAAGAGAGAAAAAAGGCTAAATCCGCCCAAAACTTTTTAAACGGCGCAAACGAAACTCTTGCAAAACTTGACCAAAGAGCAGAAGAACTCATTGCAAAGTATAACGGAGCAATTAAACTTTACGGTCAACTTTTAGAAGAGACTAAAGAGTACGACGGCATAGGGGATATGAACGACGATCAACTCTCTTACGTAAAGAAAAAGGCTCAAAGCCTTACAGAAGAGGTAAACAATTTACTCTCGGCTATTGACGTTCTTTCAAAAGAGATTGAATCGGTTTTAAAAGAGTTTGCTCAACTTAGAGCGGACATAAAAAAAGCAAAGGCTCAATACGCCGAGTTTAGACCAAAATATGAAGAACTTAAGGCGTCGAAAGAAGGCGAAATGACTTCAATTAAGGCTAAACTTAAAAAACTTGAGTCGAAAATTGATCCTGAAATTTTGGAAAAATACAAACAAAAGAGAAAGGATAAGATTTTCCCCGTTTTAAACGAGGCGCAAGAAATGAGTAAGCACGCTTATTGTAGATGCGGAACAGAACTCCCAGGAACGAGTTATATAAGTTTAAAGGGTGGAAATATCGTAGAATGTGAAAATTGTCACAGACTACTTTATCTTAAATAAGACGGTTTTTTACTAAATCAATAGTACGCTATTTAAAGCAAACAATTAAACGAAGGGGAAAAAGATGAAACTTAATTATAAAAAGACTATACTCGTTGGCTTTGCATTCTTTTTGATATGCGCCTTTTGGCAAGCCTACGACAGTATAGTTCCTATGATGCTCGTAAACAGATTTGGTTTAAGTCAATTTTGGTCGGGCGTTATAATGTCGATAGACAACGTTTTAGCAGTATTTTTATTACCGCTTTTCGGCGCTCTTTCAGATAAAAGCAAGTCGAAATTCGGAAGAAGAACTCCTTATATCGTTATAGGAACGGTCGTTGCAGTAGTTGCGTTTTTCGGGCTTACGTTTACCGACAACGCTCAACTTGCAAAAATCGAAGCGAGTAGAGGTCCTGCTTTTTACGAACAAATTTTAGAAGGCAATTACACGATAACTAACGCCGAATACAATTCATTTACCGATAAAGGCGTTATTGACGAGAAATTGTCGGTTAAAGACTACGCGTCTAAAGTTGTAAAAAATAAGGCGTGGAAAGACCTTGACGAAAACGAGCAAGAAGAAGTTAAGTCTTGGTATAAGTCGATTAACGAGCAATATTTCAAAGATAAGAAATCTCCAGAGACAGTCTATTATTATAAAGACGGAACGTATCGTACCGTAGAAATTGAGGATGGAAAATACTACTACTTTGAAAACGGCGAAAAAGTTGAAGTCAAAAAGTCGGATACTAAAAACGCTTACACTAATTTAGTAACTCCTGCAATAAGCGGTTACGCATGGACGAAAACGACGCAAAACCCTACGACGCTCGTGTTGTTCATTTGTCTGCTTTTAGTAACGTTGCTTGCAATGGCTACTTTCCGTTCGCCTGCGGTTGCGCTAATGCCCGACGTGACGATAAAGCCGTTGCGTTCGCAAGCAAACGCTATTATAAACCTTTTAGGAACTGCGGGTGGAATGCTCGTTTTAGTGCTCGGCATAGTGTTTGGAACTGGTAAAACTTATAATCAAATGATGAGTTATACTTGGTTTGTAGGCGCGGTATGTTTGATAATGGTAGTGGGGCTCGTCGTCTTTATTTTAACCGTAAAGGAAAAAGCGTGGGCTGAAGAAATGCAAAATCAAACCAAACTTTTGGGAATTGATGATACGACCGACGAAGAAAAAGAAAAATCGGGCGATAGAAAACTTACTAAATCCGAATTTACCAGTTTAATTTTGTTGCTTGCGTCCGTTGCTCTTTGGTTTATTGCGTACAATGCAGTAACGTCAAAGTATTCGCTTTACGCAACTAACGTTTTGCATAAAGACTACAATACCACTTTACTTTTAGCGCAGGGCGCTGCTATCGTGGCTTATCTTCCAGTGGGCGCGTTAGCAAAGAAAATAGGTAGAAAAAAGAGTATTTTAGCGGGAATTATTATGCTTACTACTGCGTTTTTCGGCGCGATATTTATGAACGCAAATTCTCCCGTTTTAGTTTTAAACGTGCTGTTTGTTTTAGCGGGTATAGGCTGGGCTACGATAAACGTAAACTCATTCCCGATGGTAGTTGAACTTGCAAGCGGTAGTAACGTTGGCAAATATACAGGTTACTATTATACGGCAAGTATGTCCGCGCAAATAATTACACCGATTTTGTCGGGCGCAATAATGGATATGGTTGGAAATATGCTCCCACTTTTCTATTATTCGACTATCTTTGCTTCGCTTGCTTTCGTAACTATGATTTTCGTAAAACACGGCGATAGTAAAAAAGTTTCGAAAGAAAAACAAGAAGTGGAAGAAAACTAAATAAATCTACAAATTAAACAGGCGAAAACTGTTGATATAAAGGTTGATACGAGCGATATTATTATCGGGTGCGTCAGCCTTTTTTCTTTTACTTTTGAAAAATAGACTGCGGATACGTAAAAGGTGGTTTCGGACGAGCCGAACACGGCGCACGCGCACCTTGCAACGTAACTGTCAACACCGTAAGTCGAAAAAACGTCGGTTAAAACGGCAAGGCTACCGCTCCCCGAAAAAGGCTTTAAAATAACTATCGGAGCAATTTCTACGGGTATTTTAAGCAGTTTAAAAATAGGCGTCAATAGTTTAATCACAAAGGTTGAAATGCCACTTACCGAAAATAATTCGGTCATTATAAAAACCGTTATAAGATAGGGGAGAATAGTTTTTACCGTAGTTAAACCGTTTAGCGCGCCGTGGCAAAAACTGTCGTAAATTTTAACTTTTTTTATCCAAGCGAAAAGCAATATAAAAACAAATATTAAAGGTAAAATATAGGCAAAACAACTCATTTCTTCACTCGCTTTTTGGTTAAAATATAAAGGGATATTCCTAAAACGGTTGATATTACGGTAGATATAAGCGACGGCAAAAATATATCGAAAGGCGAAAGAGAGTTAAAACTTTGCCTTAAAGAAATCACCGTCGTAGGAAGAATTTGAATACTCGTCGAGGCTATAATTAAAAGAATATTCGCGCCGTCGTAATTTTTTTCGTCGTATAAAAGTTTAACCGAATCAATTCCAGACGGGGTGGCAATTCCACCCATTCCAAGAAGGTTTGCGCTTAAATTTACTGCAATTTGGTTTTCGGTGTTTTTATTTTTGGGTTTAAAAAATTTTTTAATTATAGGTCTTAATAGGTTTGCAATTTTGTTGCAAAGTCCCGAGTCTTCAGCAACTTGTAAAAACCCCGACCACACGGCGTAAATCGCAATTAAATTTATGCCGAGCGCAACGCTTTTACTCGCGCCGTCCGTCATTGCTTTTAGCGCTGAGTTCGGGTTTAAAAAAGAAGTTAAAACTATTGAAAACAGTAAAATAAGGGTAAAAATTAAATTCATAGTCTAACTTATGTGCAAAACTTGGCTTTTATGTTTTACTTTTTAAAGTTTTTATTGTATAATAAATACAATAAAATTGTAATCCGACTTTTGGAGGAATTTATGAACGGTAAATACTATATTACGACTGCTATTGCTTACACTTCTTCAAAACCGCATATCGGCAATACTTACGAGGCGATTTTAGCCGATTCGATGGCAAGATTTAGAAGAAAACAAGGCTACGACGTCTTTTTCCAAACGGGAACTGACGAACACGGTCAAAAAATTGAAGAAAAGGCAAAACTTGCGGGAAAAACGCCAAAACAATACGTTGACGAAGTCTCTTCGGTAATTAAAGAAATTTGGCAAACTATGGACGTAAAATACGACAAGTTTATAAGAACGACTGACGAGTCTCACGAAAAGACCGTTCAAAAAATCTTCAAAAAGTTTTACGAACAAGGGGATATTTATAAAGGCTCTTACGAGGGTTGGTATTGTACTCCGTGCGAGTCTTTTTGGACGGAAAGTCAACTCGTTGACGGTAAATGTCCCGACTGTGGAAGAGAAGTTAAAAAGGCGCACGAAGAGGCTTACTTTTTCAAGATGAGCAAATACGCTCAAAGGCTTATCGACCACATAAACGCAAATCCCGACTTTATCGTTCCCGTTTCAAGAAAAAACGAGATGATGAATAACTTTTTACTCCCGGGGCTTCAAGATTTATGCGTTTCAAGAACGTCGTTTAAGTGGGGTATTCCAGTTGATTTTGACGATAGACACGTCGTTTACGTATGGCTCGACGCGTTGACTAACTATATAACGGGGCTTGACTTCGACGCGCAAGGAAATCACGGCGAACTTTACAAAAAATACTGGCCTGCTGACGTACACGTAATCGGCAAGGATATAATTAGATTCCACACGATTTACTGGCCTATTTTCCTTATGGCAATGGGCGAGCCTCTTCCAAAGCAAGTTTTCGGTCATCCATGGCTTTTGCAAGAAGGTGGAAAGATGTCAAAGTCTAAGGGCAACGTTCTATACGCGGACGATTTAGCGTCTGTTTTTGGCGTTGACGCCGTTAGATATTACGTTTTAGACGGAATGCCGTTTGATAACGACGGTTTAGTTTCTTGGACTCTTATGACTGAGAAAATAAACGCCGAACTCGCCAATGTTTACGGTAATTTGGTCAAGAGAACTATATCTATGACTAATAAATATTTCGGCGGTATAGTTGAGAAGAGCGGAGCGCAAGAGCCTATCGACGACGAACTTAAAAATCTTGCAACGTCAACCTATAAAAAAGTTTGCGCGTTTATGGACGAATGTAAAATTGCCGACGCAATCGATAGCGTGTTCACTTTGCTTAGAAGAGCAAACAAATATATCGACGAAACTGCGCCTTGGATACTTGCAAAAGACGAAGCGACTTTGCCAAGACTTAAAGAAGTAATGTACAACCTTACCGAAGTTTTGGTTATGGCAAGCAGTATGTTAGAGCCGTTTATGCCAAGCGCAACTAAGGAAGTTTTAGAAGAACTTAACACCGAGTCGAGAGATTACGATAAGTTGGGCGAATTCGGTTTATATCCAAACGGAAACAAAGTTACTGAAGAGCCAAAGACCATTTTTGCAAGGCTTGACGTAAACGAAGTTTTGAAAAAAGCAGATGAAATTGCTCAAAAATACCTTGTAAAAGAAGACAAAAAGGAAAACAAAATGGAAAAATTACCTGAAATTACTATTGAAGATTTTGCAAAAATTCAATTTAAGACTGCGCTCGTTACAGAATGCGTAAAAGTTGAAAAATCTAAAAAACTTTTAAAACTCACCTTAAAGGTTGGCGACGAAGTTAGAACTGTTGCAAGCGGTATAGCAGAGTATTACACTCCTGAAGAAATGGTAGGCAAAAAAGTTGTTCTCGTCTATAATTTAAAGCCTGCAAAACTTTGCGGTGTTGAAAGTCAAGGTATGATTTTATGCGCTGAAAAGGACGGAAAGGTAAAAGTCGTAAGTCCTGAAGACGCAACTCTTGCCGACGGAGCAACGGTTAGATAATATGTACGTTGACGCGCACGCGCACCTTTGCGACGGCAAGTATCAAGGGGATATTGAAACCCTTGTAAATAAATATAGAGAAGTCGGAGTTGAACTCGTTATAAATTCGGGATACGATTTGCCGTCTTCTATGCTCGTTATGCAAAATAGTGAAAAATATGGCGATATGTTTTTTACTGCAGGCGTTCATCCGGACGAGGCAAAAACGCTCGATAATCGCTCTATAGACCGATTAATTGAAATTGTACGGCATAAAAAATGCGTTGGCGTAGGCGAGATAGGGTTTGATTTTTACTGGAATAAATCTACTGAAGAAGAGCAAATCTTCGCCTTTGAAAAACAAATGGAAATTGCAGACCATTTAAACCTTCCTTTCGTCGTTCACTCGCGCGACGCGTCTAAAAAGACGGTAGATTTTTTAAAAGACAGAAAGAGTTTAATAAAGCGTGGTTTTTTGATGCACTGTTATAGCGAAAGCGCGGAAACTGCGAAGATTTATCAAGACCTTGGCGGATATTTTTCTTTCGGCGGTGTAATCACTTTTAAAAACGCTAAAAAGGGCGACGTTATAAAAAGTATCGATAAAGATAGAATTTTAACTGAAACCGATTGTCCGTACCTTGCTCCACACCCTTTTAGAGGGACTTTAAACGACAGTTCAAAGGTCGTTTACGTTACTAAAAAGATATCTGAAATTTGGGATAAGAGCGAAGAAGAAACGGCAAAGATAATACGCGAGAATACAAGGAGACTTTTTGGCGTATGAAAGACACTTACGTCTATGAACTTGACGGAAATTTATACGTAAATCTTACTAATCGTTGTTCAAACGATTGTAAATTTTGCGTCAGAAACGGCAAAACTTCATATTACGGGCATAAACTTTGGCTCTCTAAAGAGCCGACCGCAGAGGACGTAATAAACGCTATCGGCGATAAAAATTGTAATGAAGTAGTATTTTGCGGTTTTGGAGAACCCACTTTTAGAGTGAGAGAAATAGTAAAAATTGCTAAATGTTTAAAAGAGAAGGGCTATAAAACAAGGCTCAACACTAACGGACACGGCAATTTGATAAACGGCGAAGATATTACGGCTTATTTCGTAGGGTTAATAGATAGGGTAAACGTGAGTTTAAACGCCCCGTCTCGCGACGAGTATTTTGACGTTTGTCGCCCCGTCTTTGGAGAAACCGCATTTGACGAACTTATTGATTTTGCTAAAAAATGCAAGGAAAAGGGTATAGAAGTTAATTTTTCAGTCGTTGATTGCATAGGTGAAAAGAAAGTAAATAAATGTAAAAAACTTGCCAAAGAGGTCGGAGTGCCTTTAAGGGTAAGAGAGATGATAGAGGATTCGGATGCAACTTAAAGAAGTTCTTATAAAAAACGGATTTCATTTTAATAAAAGATACGGTCAAAATTTTTTGACGGATACTAATCTTTTGCGTTCTATCGTAGAAAAGGCGGGTATAACTGAAAACGATACGGTAGTAGAGATAGGCGTAGGCGGTGGTACGCTCACTAGGGCTATTGCTGAAAAAGCAAAGAGAGTTATAGGTTTTGAAATAGACCTAAACTTAAAGCCCGTTTTAGCCGAAACGCTGTCTGACCTTGAAAACGTCGAGATAATTTATAAAGACGTTATGAAGATGAAAACCGAAGATATCGAAACTTTAATAGGCGGAAGATTCTCTGTGGTTGCAAACTTGCCTTATTATATTACTACGCCTATTTTAATGAAATTTATTGAAGAGAGCGATATGGTTGACAGTATAACCGTAACCGTTCAAGAAGAGGTCGCAGATAGGCTTTGCGCAAGGGCAGGAAGTAGCGAATACGGCGCTATAACCGCTTCGGTTGACGCAGTTGGTAACGCTCAAAAGATAATGAGAATTGACCGCAAGATGTTTTATCCTGCGCCAAACGTCGATAGCGCTGTCGTAAAGATTGATATTGATAAAAACAAATATAATATTAAGGATATGCTTTTATTTAGGGCAGTGGTTAGATGCGCCTTTTTAAGTAGAAGAAAAACGCTTGTAAACAATCTTATGATGTATTTCAAAATTGACAGAAAGACTGCGGAAGAGATAGTTTTAAACGTCAAGGGCGACGCGTCGGTAAGGGGAGAAGTTTTAAACACTTTAGACTTTGTCAATTTACAAGAAGAGATATTGAAAAGAAATATAAAATTTTAAGTAAAACGCCGTCGATTTTTCCGACGGCGTTTAATCGTTTAGGTAAAACGTGTACATTTTAAACGCCTTTTTGCATATATTGAAATGAGAATAAAAAAAGGAGGTTTAAAGATGTCTTTCTTTACAAATAATCCAACGGATAGATGTCCCGGAAGAATAACGGGTAACCCTGTAAACGGACTTTGCGAAAGGGTTTGTATTCAAGCGCAAAAGGTTTTCGACGCGTGTATTAGACAAATGCAAGTTGACGGTATCAACTTGCCACTTGAAAACGTTACGCCTGCAAATCCGACCTATCCGCTTACTTTCGTAAGCGCGAGAAGTACGTCAACTACGGGCGTAATTACCGATTTACAAGTCGATAGATTGCCAGATAGGCGTAGATTTGCAAGAGTTCAAGCGACCGTTTCCGTACCCGTTGAAGTTTTATATACGGATGCAAACGGCGTTGCGGGAACTGCTACTTCTACAATGTCTTTTACCCAAGATATTATTATGTACGTGCCTGAACCGTCAATCGTTCCGTTCGACGTCGTTGCCGTGGTTTCCGTAGTTGCTCCCGACGGTGTTTTCGTTGACGGGGACACTCCGTCTTTTACCGTCTCTGGATGCGTTACGATTATTATGAAAGTGATAATGACGGTTGAACTTTTAGTTCCGTCTTACGGCTACGCTCAAATTCCGCAATGTCAAGAATACGCGCAAGACGTTTGCTCGGGATTTTTTGATCTACCGCTTTACCCAAATAATACATAAAGCAAAAAGTGCCGAAAATCAACTTATAGGCTAACTTTTGTTTTTTTCTTGCCATTAAAAATTAAATAGTAAAGCCCTGTTTTATACCTCTCGGTTTTAAAGTTTTTGCGTTAAAACCTAAAAAGGTATAAAATAGGCGCTTTTTTTTGTTAAAATTTATTTAAAACAACTTTTTTACTACAAGTAGTAAAACGCTTGTAAAACGCGATAAAAAGTGATAAAATTAGACTTAGGAGAAACCGATATGAAATTTTTTGCAATAAGTGATCTTCATATGAGTACGACGTCGCCAAAGCCTATGGATATTTTTGGCTCGAAGTGGGTTGACTATCTCGAAAAAATTAAAGAGGACTGGAATGCAAAAGTTTGCGACGAGGACGTCGTTTTAATCGGCGGTGATATTAGTTGGGCTATGGATTTACCCGACGCGATAACTGATATAAACACACTTTCTTCGCTTAAAGGTAAAAAGGTTTTCGTACGCGGTAATCACGATTATTGGTGGAAAAGTATTTCAAGGGTAAGGGCGAGTTTGCCCGACGGTTTTTACGCGTTGCAAAACGATAGCGTAAAGTTTGGAAACGTCATTATCTGCGGTTCAAGGGCTTGGAGCGTTGAGGGTTCTCCCGATTTTAAAGAGTCTGATAGGAAGATTTATCTTAGAGAAGTAGAGAGGTTGAAACTCGCGCTTAAAGACGCTGAGAAAATCAAGCAAGACGGGGATGAGATATGGTGTTTAATTCACTATCCACCCTTTAACGTAAAGCGTGAAAACTCGCTTTTTACCGAACTTTTTGAAAGTTACGGCGTTAAAAAAGTTATATACGGTCATCTTCACGGAAAGGACAGTAGGGCTGATTTAAAAGTTGTAAAAAACGGCATAGAATATCTGCTTACTTCCTGTGATCTTATCGATAATAAATTAATTTTTATTAAGGAGAGCGATAATGTCTGAAACAAAACGAGAAGTCGAAGTTAAAAACGACGGTGATGAAGTAGTGGAGAGTGTTGAAAACACAAAAGACGGCACTTTTTACGGCATGGTAAAATCTATTTGTAAACGTTTTTTTATAGACGCGTTTGCAGGTATGGCGCAGGGGCTTTTCTGTACCCTTATAGCAGGCACTATTTTGCAACTTTTTGCAAAATGGATAGACGTTGACAATTTTTTTGGCGGAACGCTTAACGCGATAGGTAATTTTGCCAAATCTCTTATGGGAGCAGGCATAGGAGTTGGCATTGCTCACGCTTTAAAAACGGACAAGTTGACGATGTTTTCTGCCGGCGTTGCAGGTATGGTGGGAGCGTTTGCCGATAAACTTTTATACGGTTCGTTTATGGGCGCAATGTTTCCGTCGGGTACCGCGCCTATAACGACTTTGGCGCTCGGCGCTCCGGGAAACCCCATAGGCGCGTACGTCGTAACAATGCTTGCAGTTGAAATTGTTAAACTTTACGCAGGTAAAACTAAACTTGACATAATTTTGATTCCGATAGGAACACTCGCTCTTTGTTTCTTTGGAATATTCATTTCTGCGCCGTTTATTTGGGTTATTAACCAACTCGGCAATTTAATTTCTGTTGCGACTGAAGTCGCTCCGTTTTTTATGGGGGTAATAATTTCCGTTGTAATGGGAATTTTGCTCACTATGCCAACGTCGTCTGCGGCGATATGGATAGCCGTTGCGAGCGGTATTACGACGGATTCTATGCTTTTAGCAGGTGGAGCGGCGGTTGTAGGCTGTTCTTGTCATATGATAGGCTTTGCAGTAGCGTCGTTTAGAGAAAACGGCGTATCGGGGCTTATTTCGCAAGGTTTGGGCACGAGTATGTTGCAAATACCAAACATTATGAAAAAACCCGTAATAATGCTCCCAGAAATTATTGCAAGCGCGATTTTAGGCCCTGTTTCAACGTGTCTTTTCGGTCTTAAATGTACTGCCTCGGGCGGAGGAATGGGAACGAGTGGATTAGTCGGCGTTTTTGGAACGATAGAGGCTAGCGCAGGTTTAAATCCCGTAGTAACGACTCTTGGCGTCGTTTTGCTTTTGTTCGTGCTACCAGCCGTAATATCCCTTGTTTGTTCCGAGATTTTTAGAAAAATCGGTTGGATAAAATTCGGTGATCAAAAACTTGAAAAGTAATAAATAAAAGTCGCTCCGCATAGTATTTAGCGGAGCGTTTTTTATGGAAAAGATAGTAAAACACACACTTTTTTTAGAATATGGGCAAGGACTTTTTGCAACTGCTATTTCCGAAGTTCTCTCTTTTGATGAAAAAGAAGTAAAACTAAGTCTTTCTTCGGGTGGTAAATTACTCGTGCAAGGAGCGAAAATGAAGATAAACTGCTTTGATAAGGGTAGTGGCGAGTTTAAACTCGTAGGCGAGGTTTCGGCTGTTAAATATCTTTCGCATACTTCGTCAAAATTTAAAAAATTATTCGGTTAATGTTCGTTACAAGTAATCAAATTTTTTATTTTATAGAAAGCGCGTTCGTCGGTGTCTTACTCGGTGTGTTTTATGAGTTTTTTTACTTTTTAAAACGTTTTTTTAAGAGTGAAATTATTAGGCAAATAATAGATTTTTGCTTTTTGCCGACAGTCGTAGTTTTTTATTTTAAAGCGAGCGAAATTTTTGCTTTTCCAAATTTTAGAACATACCTTTTTATAGGTGTTTTGCTCGGTTTTTCCTTCTATTTAGCAAGTTTTCATAAATCGCTTGCAAAAGTGTTTGGTTTGGTGTATAATAAAACTATAAGTTTTATTCGGAGGAAAAGCTGTGACAGAAAACAGAAAGCAAAAACTCGTTCAAGCAGGGACCGCAACGGCGGTAGTCGTGTTCTTTTTTCTAATAATAATTTTGGTTTATCAGTTCGTAAGCATAGGCGTAAAAACCAAGGCGAAAAACGACCTCATAGCCGAAAGAGACAGGCTTATTCAAGAGATTGACGAAGGCAAAGAGGGCGTAAAACTTTGGCAAACGAAGTGGAAGATTGAAGAGCGCGCTCGTCAACTTGATTACGTTTATAGTAAAGAAAAAGAAAATGAAGATGAATAATACTAAATACGGTGTCATAGACATCGGATCTAATTCCGTCCGCGCAATTTTGTTTTCGGACGGAAAAATTTTATATAAGACCGTTATAACGACGAGGCTTGCCGAAGGTCTATCGTTTACTGGTAAAATATGCGACTCGGCGTTTGATAGGACTTTAAAAACCGTTGAATCTTGCGTTTTTACCCTCATTTCAAAATGCGCCGACGAGATATTTATATTTGCTACCGAAACGGTTAGGAGCGCGTCAAACGGAAAGGATTTTGCCCTTGCCGTAAAGCAAAAGACGGGCATTGAAGTTGACGTCGTTTTAGGCGACGAAGAGGGGGAACTCGGGCTCTTGGGAGCGCTTAACGGTCAAGACGGCGGAATTATTGACATAGGTGGCGCAAGCGCGGAAATCGTCGCTTGTTTTAAGGGTAAAATAATCTATTCACACTCGTTACCGCTCGGCGCCGTAAGGCTTTTCGACGCTTGTGGCGAAGATTTGGACAAGTTGGATTTTACGATAGAGAAAAATCTTGATTTTTATGGAGAAGTGCCTCAATATGTTGATTATTACGCAATCGGCGGTACGGCAACTACTATCGGATTTATAGATTCAGGTGTTAAAAAGTATGATGAAAAGTTGGTTGACGGGAGAGTAATTACTATAGAAAAAGTCAATGAAATTCTAAAAACTCTAACCGAATTAACCGTTAGCGAAAGAATTGAAAAATTGAATATAAACTCAAAGAGAGCGGAGATTATCGTCTGTGGGGTTTATATGCTTAAAAAGATTATGGAAAGGTTTAAAATCGGCTCGGTAAGAATAAGCGAGAGCGATAATTTGTCGGGCTATTTAAAAAAGAAAGTTTTTGGAGAAAGTTATGAAAAAAACTAAGGAAAAAAGACTTCTTCAACTGCCGATAAGTATAGTTTTATTATGCGTTACTTTTTTAGGGTGTGGAGTTATAACTTGGTTTAGCGGAGTGGATTACTGGTTTTGGTTACTACTTATTCCGTCCGTTTTTGTAATCGTACAATTAACGTCCGTATGTCACGAGTTCGGGCATTATATAGCGACTGTAAAAAGCGGTTTTGAAGTTTATTATTTTAAATGTTCGATATTTACGGTGGATAAATACGGAAGAAGAAAGTTTAGAATATCGCTTTTTGGCGAGCATTTGGGCGAGATACGGTTTTATCCTAAAAAAGAAGTTGATTATTGTTCGGCGCTAAAAAAATCGCTCTGGGGCGGTCTTATAGGTGGAATAATAATTGCAATCGCGCTAAATTTGGTTTTGTGCCTTGCTCTTTTGGGAGTATTTGGCAAGGTTGCAAGTCCGTATATAAGTTTAATTTTTAGTTTCTCGCCGTATGCAACGTATTCTCTCGTAATCAATGCTATTGCTTGGTTTCATCCCGAAAACGACGCTTCAAAAATTATTCAAATAAAGCAAAACGCCGAGCAAAAAACGGCTATAAACAATTTTTATACCGTGCAGAAACGACTTTTCGACGGGAAAACTTACGCCGAAATACCAAGCGAATACTTTTTAATCGGCGAAAACGCGTCTTTAGACGTAAAATTACCGTTAAGCGTTTACGCGCTTAGAAAAGCGATTGAAGAAAAAGACCTTGAAACTGCTCAAAATTTAGCCGAAAATATAGAAAGTTACGGCGATTTAAACCGAGAAATTTGCTGTGAACTGCTGTATCTTTTCGTTGTTTTAGGCAATGCGGAAAAGGCACGTAAGTACGAGAGTGTTTTTTCGTTAGACCTTGACGAAAACGAGCCTTACGTTTTAAGGGCAAAGCTGGCGCGTTTAAAATTTATAGGGGACGAGCGGTATTTTAACGTTTTAAAACCTACGGCTTTAAAGGTGTGCGAGCGAAAAACTTTTTGCAAAGGCGACGTAATTTACAATCAAAAGTTAATTGAAAATCTTTAAAAATTATATAATTTTTAAAATCCGACGGAAATTTTATTTTTCAGTCGGGTTTTTTTGTAAAAACGCTTTACTTATTTTAAATATTAAGTTATAATAAGTATATATCTATTATATATATTAAATCTTATTTTAAGTAAGGAGAAAACGATGGATATCGACAATAAAGTTGCAAGCAATTACGGCGCGGATCAAATTCAGGTTCTCGAAGGTCTTGAACACATTAGAAAAAGACCTGGTATGTACATTGCATCGACGGATGCGAGAGGACTTCACCATCTCGTAAAAGAAATAGTTGACAACTCGGTGGACGAGGCTTTGGCTGGTTACTGCGATACGATTACCGTTACGATAAACGCTGACGGTTCTTGTTCGGTTATGGACAACGGTCGTGGTATTCCTACGGGCATACACGAAAAAGAAGGGGTGTCAACCGTAGAAGTCGTTATGACTAAGCCAAACGCAGGCGGTAAATTCGGCGGTGGCGGTTATATGGTATCGTCCGGTCTTCACGGCGTAGGCTTAAAAGCCGTAAACGCTCTTTCTGAAGAGGCGTCGGTTGACGTATTCCAAAACGGCAAGCACTATCGTCAAGAGTATGATAGAGGCGTTCCACGTTTTTCACTTAAAGTAATGGGCGAAACTACCAAGACGGGTACGAGAATTACTTTTAAGCCAGACTATGAAATTTTTGAAACTACGGTGTTTAGTTACGAAACGATAAGGAGCACTCTTCGAGATTTTGCTTTCTTAAATAAAGGACTTAGAGTCGTTATTGAGGATAAGCGCGCAGGTCAAGAAAACAGAGAAGAACTCTTATATAACGGCGGTATTATAGAATACGTCGAGTATTTGAATAAAAACAAAACCCCTGTCAGCGAAGTTTTGTATTTTGAACAAAAGTTCGATTCTGCGTCAGTTGAAATTGCAATGCAGTATAACGACGGTTATAACGAAAATATAATCGCGTTTGCTAACAACGTAAACACCAAAGAAGGCGGAACTCATATCGACGGATTTAAGTTTGCTCTTTCAAAACTTATAAACGACGCGGGCAAGAAACTCAACATTATTAAAGACGACGATAAACTTACGGGTGAAGACGTAAGAGAAGGTCTTACGGCGGTTATTTCGGTTAAACTTCCCGAACCGCAGTTTGAAGGTCAAACCAAAACGAAACTCGGCAACAGCGACATGCGTGGATACGTTCAAAAAGCCATGAACGAGGGTTTTGGCACTTATTTGGAAGAAAACCCTGCGTTTACAAAAGAAGTTTTAAACAAGTGTTTAATGGCTAAAAGGGCTCGTGAGGCGGCGAGAAAGGCTCGTGAAGCGACGAGAAAGACTGCGTTTGAATCAATGGCTCTTCCCGGTAAACTTGCCGACTGTTCGGAGAAAAATCCAGAACTTTGCGAAATTTATCTCGTAGAAGGTGATTCCGCAGGCGGAACTGCAAAACAAGGCAGAGACAGACGTTTCCAAGCGATTTTACCGCTTAGAGGTAAGATTTTAAACGTTGAAAAAACGAGAATTCACAGGGTTTTGGAAAACGACGAAATAAAGGCTATGATAACTGCTTTCGGCGGTGGGATGCTTGAAGATTTCGACGTTACTAAAATTCGTTACGACAGAGTTATTTGTATGACCGACGCCGACGTTGACGGCTCGCATATTAGAATACTGTTACTTACTTTCTTCTTTAGATATATGAAACCGCTCATAGAGCAAGGGCACGTATATATTGCGCAACCCCCGCTTTATAAGGCGACTAAAAACAAGGTTGACTACTATTTCTATAACGACGCGGACAAAGACGCCTTTTGCGCGGAAAACCCAAGATGCGATATTCAAAGATATAAAGGTCTTGGCGAAATGGACAAAGAACAACTTTGGGATACGACCATGAATCCCGCTACCAGAACTTTGAGAAAAGTTACCATTGAAGACGCGGTTGCAGCGGACGAGCAGTTTACTCTTTTGATGGGTGAAGAACCTGAACTCCGTAGAAAATTCATTGAAGAAAATGCTAAATACGCAAACCGTGAACTCGATACTTAAAGGGAGAAAAGAAGATGGCAAAGAAAGAATTTGACGAAGCGCTTACCGCCGAGTTTAAAAAGACTCTAAGTATGACCAAGATAATAAATATCGAGGTTGAAAAAGAATTAAAACAAAGTTTTATCGACTACGCGATGTGCGTAAACCGTTCGAGAGCCATTCCCGACGTAAGAGACGGTTTAAAGCCCGTTCATAGAAGAATTCTTTACTCTATGAACGAACTCGGTTTAACGCCCGATAAAGCGTATAAAAAGTGCGCGACTATCGTCGGTGACGTTCTCGGTAAATATCACCCACACGGCGACAGTTCGGTATACGACGCGCTCGTAAGACTTGCACAAGATTTCTCAATCAATATGCCACTCGTTGACGGACACGGTAACTTTGGTTCGGTTGACGGCGACCCTGCCGCAGCGTACAGATATACCGAAGCGAGAATGAGTAAAATGGCTCTTGAAATGCTCCGTGAAATCGATAAAGAAACCGTTGATTTTTATCCAAACTTCGACGATACGAGAATGCAACCCGTAGTTTTACCTGCAAGATATCCAAACCTTTTGGTAAACGGCGCGGACGGTATTGCAGTTGGTATGGCGACTAATATTCCACCGCACAACTTAGGCGAAGTTATCGACGGAACGATCGCGGTTTTAGATAATCCTGACATAGACGTTGACGAACTTATAAAATACGTTCCTGCTCCCGACTTCCCAACCGGCGGTATTATAATGGGTAGAAGCGGTATAAGAAACGCTTATAGAACGGGTAGAGGTAACATAGTTCTCCGCGCTAAATGCGAAATCGAAGAATTTAATAACGGAACGAGAGAAAGAATTATCGTAACCGAACTTCCGTATCAAGTAAACAAGCAAAAACTTATCGAAACTATTGCAGATTACGTTAGAAATAAGCGAATCGAAGGTATTTCAAACGTAAACGACGAGTCGGATAGACACGGCATGAGAATAGTTATTGAAGTTAAGAAAGACGCTAACGCTCAAGTCGTATTAAATACCTTATACAAGCAGACAAATCTTCAAACTTCGGGCGGTATTATTTTACTTGCTCTCGTTGGAACTGATCCAAAAGTTTTAAATATCAAAGAGATTTTAACGCATTACGTAGATCACCAAATCGACGTTATAGTAAGAAGAACTAAATACGACTTAGCAAAAACTAAGGAAAGAGAACATATCGTAAGGGGCTTAGTTGTCGCTCTTGCAAATATTGACGAAGTTATTGCAATTATCAAGCGCAGTAAAGATAGAGAAGATGCAACAAATCAACTTTGCGAAAAGTTCTTGTTAGACGACAAGCAAGCGCACGCAATACTTGAAATGAGACTTCAAAGGCTCACTTCGATGGAAGTTGATAAACTTACCGAAGAACTTCGTCAGTTAGAAGCGACTATTGCCGATCTTAACGATATCTTAGAAAAACCAGAAAGAGTAAGGGCAATCGTTAGAAACGATTTAGAAGACGTAAAAAATAGATTCCCAACTCCAAGAAAGACTGAGATTTCAACCGATTATTCAGACATAGGTGAAGCCGACCTTATTGAAAGAGAAGATATAATTATTTCAATGACTCACCAAGGCTATATCAAGAGAATTCCGGTTAAAGAGTGGAAGGCTCAACGCCGTGGAGGAAGAGGACTTACCGCTCACAAGACAAAGGACGAAGATTTCGTCGAAACTATGTTCGTATGTTCGACTCACGACGACTTGTTGTTCTTTAGTTCTTACGGTAAAGTGTATAGAATTAAAGGCTACGAAGTGCCCGAAGCGCAGAGAGTTGCAAGGGGCAGAGCAATAGTAAACCTTATCCAAGTTGATAAAGAAGAACGTATAACTGCAGTTATCCCAAGAAAAGAAGTTATCGTAGATAAGCCTTGCCAAGACGATGAAAACCAAACTGAAGTAGTAGAAACTGTTGAAAACGTTGAAAATACTGAAGTTGAAACTGTTGACGTAGGCTATATTATGATGGCAACCAAGTTCGGTCTTATTAAAAAGACGGCTCTTAAAGAGTTTGAATCTATTAGAAAGGGCGGAAAGATTGCTATAAGCCTTCTTCCCGGCGACGAACTTATTTCAGTTCAACTTACCGACGGCGAAAATGAAATTTTAATAGGCTCGCACGAAGGTAAATGTATTAGATTTAGCGAAAGCGACGTAAGAGCAATGGGTAGAGATACTCAAGGCGTAAGGTCAATCGACTTAAACGACGGCGACTACGTTATCGACATGCAAGTAATTCACCCAACCGACACCGTAATTACCGTTTCTTCAAACGGTTACGGTAAGAGAAGTTCAATCGACGATTATAGACTTCAATCGAGAGCAGGTAAGGGTATAAAGGCTGGCGTATTCAACGAAAAGACAGGTTATTTAGTAGGTATTAAGCCAGTAAACGAAGACCAAGACGTAATGATGATTTCCGACGCAGGCGTTGCGATTAGAACTCAAGTAAACGAAATTTCTCTTATCGGTAGAGATACCCAAGGCGTACGAGTAATGAAGTTAAACGGCGCTCAAATAGCGACGATTGCCGTTGCTCCGCACGAAGACGAAGAAGAAATCGAATACGACGAGGACGGTAATCCTATCGTTTTAGCTAGCGACGGTGAAGAAAACGCAGTCGAAAACCAAGAAAGCGACAAGGCTTTAGGTGATAATCAAGGCGAAAGCAACGATTAAAAGTTAGCCTATAAGTCGATTAACGACAAAATTTAACAAAAACTCCGCTTGAAAAAGGCGGAGTTTTTTAACGTTTAAAACGGGCAAAAATATAATGAGTTGAAAAAATTAAATAATTATATTATTTAAAGATATGATTTAACTTGAAAAAACGGCGAATTAGTGATAAAATATAATATGAGGTAGATTATGCAAAATTTTCTTGATGCGCTTAATAAAGAACAAAAACTTCCGGTAATGCAAACCGAAGGTCCAGTGCTCGTAATTGCGGGCGCAGGTAGTGGAAAAACAAGGGTTTTGACAAGCCGTATTGCCCATCTCGTTTACGATATGGGCGTTTCGCCGTACAATATTTTGGCAATAACGTTTACTAACAAAGCGGCTAACGAAATGAAAGAAAGGCTTGAAAAAATGGTCGGAGATATCGACGAGATGTGGGTGTGTACGATTCACTCAATGTGCGTTAGAATACTTCGTAGCGACGCAGACAAAATAGGGTATAACAAGAATTTTTCAATCTACTCGGAAACTGACAAAGATAAAGTTTTAAAAAGGATAATAAATTCGCTTGCGCTCGAATTTGATAAATATCACAAAAACGCAAAGAATTATATATCGGAAATAAAAAATAAAGATTTATCTATTGAAGAATTTAAAAAGGATTTTTCTTGGGTTAGGGATTTAAACGACTACGTAAGAATTTACGAAGAATACGAGGCAGAACTCTTGCGGTCTAACGCGTTTGACTTTGACGACTTACTTATAAAGACCTATCGCCTACTTGCTGAGCAAAGAGACGTTTTGATAAAATACGCAAAGCGTTTTCACTACGTTCACGTTGACGAATTTCAAGATACGAACGTCGTTCAGTACAATATCGTAAAGATGCTCGGTTCTTTCCACGGTAACGTTTTCGTAGTTGGTGACGACGACCAAAGTATTTACGGTTGGCGTGGCGCGGATATTTCTAACATTTTAGATTTTGATAAGGAGTTTAAAGACGCTAAAGTTTTTAAACTTCAACAAAATTACCGTTCTACTAAAAAGATTTTAAATCTTGCAAACGCAGTCATTGCAAAAAATACGTTAAGAAGACCAAAACAGTTGTGGACGGAAAACGACGACGGCGTAAAACCCGATGTTTACGTTGCAAACGAAGAGGCTGAAGAGGCGCAATACACGGCGATAACTATCAAAAATTTGGTTGAGCGTGGATATAAATTCTCAGATTTTGCCGTGCTTATGAGAATAAACGCGTTGACTCGTTCTTACGAACAAGAATTTACAAAGTACGGAATACCGTGTAAGGTTTACGGCGGTTTTAAATTCTTTGAAAGAAAAGAAATTAAAGATATAATGGCGTACCTTAGAATTTTATGTAATCCGCTCGATAACGAGGCTGTGCTTAGAGTTATCAACGTGCCTAAAAGGGGTATAGGCGATAAGTCGATAGACCAACTTATTCACTACGCGGACTCAAACGGATATTCGGTGTTCGACAGCGTTTTCGACTACGAATATTTAGAGTTAAATTCGGGCGCAAAAAACAAAATTAGGCTATTTAAAGAACTTATAGCCACACTTATTATAGATAAAGAGAATTTATCACTTACCGAACTCGTCGATACCGTTATCAAAAAAACCGACTTTTTGTCGTGCTTTGACGACGATACCCCAGAGAGTGAAGACAAAAAGAGAAACGTTGACGAATTTAAAAGTTCGGTAGCCGATTTTGAAAGGTTAAACCCTGAGGCGTCCTTATCCGAATACTTGAATTCAGTTACTTTAAGTTCTGACACCGACGACATAAACGAGAGCGAGTGCGTAACTCTTGCAACCGTTCACTCGGTTAAAGGTTTAGAGTATCCTTGCGTGTTTATATGCGGACTTGATATGGATATCTTTCCATTGCAAAGAACTGTGGACAAGCCCGACGAACTTGAAGAAGAGCGCAGACTTATGTACGTTGCTATAACGAGAGCAAAGCAAAGGCTATACCTTACAAGGTCGAGAAGTAGGTTTTTATACGGTTCGAGAAGAACGACCGTTCAGTCTGAGTTTTTAGACGATATGTCCGACGCGTTAGGACTGCCAAAAAATCGTGGATACGGCTATCAAAACCCCTTTCAAAGCGGAAACTACGGCGGTTATCAAGGCGGAAACTACGGCGGTTATCAAAACGGCTATTCAAACGGATATCAAAGAAAACCGCAAGAAGAAAGGCGTTCGTCGTTTGGATATTCTGGCTCGGAAGACTCGTCTTATTCGTCAAGTTTTGGCGGAGTGGGCAAGGGCGCGTTTGCATCGTCGTTTAAAAACGGCTCTAATTTCGGCTCGCAAAGCAGGTCGCAAAAGCCCGAAAATAAAGATATGGGCAAATTCCGTATGGGAACGAAGGTTTTACATAAAAAATTCGGCGAAGGAACTATCGTTGAACTTAGAAAAAACGGAGACGACGTCGTCGGTATGGTCGCGTTTAAAGGCGTCGGCGTGAAAGCGCTCGTTTTAAGACTTGCGCCTATTGAGGTTATTGAGTAATGAAAGAAAAACTTGAAAAAATGAGAACGCTTTGCGATACTTTAAATCGTTTTGCGTACGAATATTACGTTTTAGACAATCCGTCGGTAGAAGATATCGTCTATGATAAACTCTACGACGAACTCTTAAAGTTAGAGAGCGAGACTGGCGAAAGATTTGCCGATTCGCCTACGAGAAGAGTAGGTGGCGAGCCTATTTCAGCCTTTAAAAAACACGAGCATATACGCAGGCTTTACAGTTTAGATAAGGTAGTAACTATGGACGCGTTGGAGTCCTTTGACGCGAAAGTTAGAAAAATAACAAGCCCTATCTACACGGTTGAGTATAAATTCGACGGGCTTACCATTTGTTTAACGTATAAAAACGGCTTGTTTGAAAGGGCGACGACAAGGGGAAACGGAACTGAGGGCGAAGACGTAACCGCGCAGGTTTTAACAATAAAATCTTTTCCGCTTGCAATAGACTTTAAGGGAACTGTAGAAGTTCAAGGCGAGGCGATAATAAGGCTTTCGGTTTTAGAAGAATACAACAAAACCGCCGAAGAGCAACTTAAAAACGCTCGAAACGCAGTCGCTGGCGCAATAAGAAACTTAGACCCAAAAATAACCGAAAAAAGAAAGCCAGAAATACTTTTTTACAACGTAAATTATATTTCTGACGACAGTTTAAAAAGTCAAACCGAGATTTTTGACTTTTTGAGAAAAAACGGTTTTAAAGTATTTGATTATTTGAGAATTTGCAAGACGCTTGACGAGGTTAAAAACGCAGTAAACGAGATAGAGAAAGAGAGAAAAAATCTCGACGTTTTAACCGACGGCGCAGTTATAAAAGTTGACGATTTTAAAACGAGAGACGAACTCGGCTACACCGATAAGTTTCCGCGTTGGGCAACCGCCTACAAATTTGAAGCCGAAGAAACGCTTACTGAAATTAAAGACGTTATATGGCAAGTTGGAAGAACCGGCAAACTAACCCCGCTTGGAATAGTAACTCCGGTTGACCTTGGCGGAGCAACGGTAAAAAAGGCAACGCTAAACAATTACGGCGACATTTTGCGTAAAAACGTCAAGATAGGAAGTACGGTAGTAATAAGAAGAAGTAACGAAGTTATACCCGAAATTTTGGGCGCAACCGACGGTGGCAAAAACGGTAAAACAGTCGAAAAACCGACCTATTGCCCGTCTTGTGGTTCTCTTTTGGAAGAAGAAGGCGCAAATTTATTTTGTCGAAACGAGGATTGTAAACCGAGAATAGTTGCAAAACTTGCAAACTTTGCTCAAAAGGACGCAATGAATATCGAGGGTTTTTCGGAAATGACTGCAAGTCAACTTTTGGACGAACTTTCAGTAAAAAACTTTTCCGACCTATACAAATTGACGGTTGAAGATTTGTTAAAACTCGACGGGTTTAAAAAGAAAAAGGCTGAAAAAATGATTTTGGCTATTGAAAATAGCAAGAGCGTAGAACTTAAAAATTTTATTTTTGCGCTCGGCATTGACGGCGTTGGTAAAAAAACGGCAAAGGATTTTGCAGACGAGTTTAAAGATATCGAAAATCTTTTTATCGCCGACGAAGAAAGGCTTTTACAAATTCCAGAAGTTGGCGAAATTATAGCAAAAGACGTCGCAAATTATTTTAGAAACGATAAGAATTTATCTGAAATTAGGGCGCTTTTTGAACTCGGCGTAAAGCCTTTCGTTGAAACAAACGACAGTCAAGGCGTATTTTCGGGTGAAAAAGTAGTGCTTACGGGTTCGCTTTCGGATTTTACGAGAAGTCAGGCGTCTAAACTTATTGAAGAGCGCGGTGGAGAAACGCAAAGTTCGGTGTCAAAGTCAACAACCTTGGTTTTAGCAGGCGACTCCGCAGGCAGTAAACTCGATAAAGCAAAAAAACTCGGAATAAAAATAATCGACGAAGAAGAGTTCAAAAGGCTTATAAATACTTGATATTTATAAAAATATGTGTTAAAATACAAAGGTTAAAAGGGGAGGTGTCCGATATATGCAAAGTATGACGGGGTACGGTAAAGCCGAATATTCGCAAGAAGGAATTACGCTTACCGTAGAACTCAAAACTGTAAACAATAGATTTTTGGATATTATTCCCAAATACCCAAGGGCGTTTATTTCGCTTGACGACCTTATCCGCAAAACCGTTCAGTCTAAAATCAAAAGGGGTAGAGTTGAACTTTTCATAACCTATCAAAACGTAAACGAGTCGGGTAAAGTCTTAATCGTAGACAAATCTTTGGCAAGCCAGTACGTCGAACTTGCCAAGAGCCTTTCTGAAGAATACTCGCTTGAAAACGATTTTTCAGTTCTTTCACTAATGCGTAGTAACGACGTCGTAACCGAGCAAATGGGTGACGAAGGCGCTGAGAATTTAACCGAAATTTTAAAGCAAACTTTAGAAACTGCGCTCGATAACCTTATCGAAATGAGAAAGGTTGAGGGCGAAAAGTTGCAAAAGGATATTCTTTCAAGGGCGCAAACAGTTGAAACTCTCGTAGGTGAAATAATCGAAAGAGCGCCACAAATTAAAGAAGAATACTATCAAAAGTTAAGGGCAAAAGTCGAAGAGATTTTAGGCGACGTTAAGTACGATGAAAACCGCCTTTTACAAGAAGTTACTCTCTTTGCCGATAAGAGCAATATTGATGAAGAGTTGACAAGGCTTAAAAGCCACATAGCGCAACTTCGCGATATTTGTAAAGCAGGTATCGACGTCGGTAAAAAACTTGACTTTTTAATGCAAGAATTCAATCGTGAAACGAATACCGTTTGTTCAAAATCTAACGATTTAGAAATAACCAAACGCGGTCTTGCCCTTAAAAACGAAATTGAAAAAATGCGCGAACAAGTGCAAAACATAGAATAAGGCGTTGCCTTAAAAATTTGATAATCAAAAGGAGATATAGATATGATAAACAATCCACCTATTGACGAACTTGCAAACAAAGTCGGTTCAAAGTACGCTCTTTGCGTAATCGCGTCAAAAAGAGCAAGACAACTTATCGACCATGCGCAAAATCAGGGACTTTCTGACCTTCCTAACAAAAATAAGCCGTTAACCGAAGCGGCTATCGAAATTCAAGAAGGAAAGGTAACGGTTTCTAAATATTAAGAAAAAGAGCATGACTTATAACAGGGTTGTGCTCATTTTTTTAAAGACTACGCCTTTCAAAAACGGCGACGCTAAATACAAAAAGCAAAGGAATAAAATTTTTACAAAAGGGGGGATTTTACGTGATAGCAGAAGTAATCGTGGATATTGCACACGGCGAAGTTGATAAGGTTTTCGACTATAAAATTGAAGACGGCAATTTAACTTTGGGCTCTCGCGTAGAAGTTCCTTTTGGTAGGCAGACGATTGAAGGGTTTATTATCGGGCTAAAAGAAAATACCGAAGTGCCTGCGGACAAATTAAAGAGCGTTATAAAAGCGCTTGACGAATTTCCAGCCCTTTCTACCGAGTGCTTGTCTTTGGCAAAGTTTTTAAAAGACAGGTATCACGTTCCGTTTGCGTTGGCGCTAAGGCAATTTATTCCAGCCGAACTTAGAGGCGGTAGGGTAAAACAAAAAATTATATCTTTCGTAAGTTTAAATAAAGAGATTTCCCCGTTTGAAATGGTTTCTTCGCTTAGAAAAGGGGCTAGCGCGCAGGCAAACGCCATAGGCTTTTTAAAGCAAGAAGTGAGATGTAAACTTTCCGTTTTAAACGAAAAATTTGGCAATTCTGCTATAAAAGCCTTAAAAGATAAGGGATTTTTAGTTGTAGAGAGCGAAAAAGCGGGTAGAGTTCCTTACAAGGAGTTAGACTCTTTTTCAAAAGACGTAATACT
The DNA here is from genome assembly GCA_017396365.1 of Clostridia bacterium. Classification (GTDB taxonomy): domain Bacteria; phylum Bacillota; class Clostridia; order Christensenellales; family Borkfalkiaceae; genus UBA10281. Next base: position 96,475 of record JAFQMD010000022.1, read on the forward strand.
TTCCGAAGAACAAGAAAACGCTATAAAAACTATTGAAAACACGCAAAAAACCGTAACTCTTTTACACGGCGTAACGGGTAGTGGAAAGACCGAAGTTTATTTAAGGCTTATAAATTCCACGTTAAAGTCGGGCAAAACTGCAATAATGCTCGTGCCTGAAATTGCTTTGACACCGCAGATGCTTGGGCAACTTAGAGCAAGGTTTGGCGACAACGTTTCAATTTTACATAGCGGACTTTCGGTTGGCGAAAGATACGACGAGTGGTTAAGGCTAAAAACGGGAGAGGCTAAAATTGCAATCGGGGCAAGGAGCGCTATTTTTGCTCCGCTTGATAATCTCGGGCTTATCATAATTGACGAAGAGCACGACGGAAGTTACGAGGCGGAAACCGCGCCGAGATATAAAACCGTTGAAGTTGCATTAAAACGCGCCCAACTTTCGTCCGCGAAAATTGTTTTGGGTAGCGCAACTCCGTCTATCGACAGTTACGATAAAGCCTTGCAAGGCGAATACGATCTTGCAAAGATGACTAGTAGGATAAACGGTAAAGATTTGCCCGAATTTATCGTTTCGGATATGCGTTTAGAACTGAGGCGCGGAAATGAAAGCATTTTTTCTTCGGATTTAAAACAAGAATTAAAAAAATGCGTTGAAAATGACAATCAAGCGATTATTTTCTTTAACCGCAGGGGATATTCTCAACAAGTAATTTGTAGAGATTGCGGATACGTAGCAAAATGCGAAAACTGCGACGTAACGCTAAACTATCATAGGGATACGGGCGTTTTAAAATGTCATTACTGCGGAAGCGCTTATAGAATGCTTTCGGCGTGCCCCGAGTGTGGATCTGTAAATTTAAGTTATAGTGGCGCGGGAACTCAAAAAATAGTAGCAGAACTTAAAAAACTTTTTCCAAACGAAACCGTACTCCGTATGGACAACGACACTACGAGAAATAAAGAGGGGCATTTTAAGATTTTAAAGGAATTTTCCGAGAAAAAAGCCCGTTTTTTAGTAGGAACTCAAATGGTTGCAAAGGGACACGATTTTCCGTCGGTAACTTTGGTAGGAATTTTAGACGCCGATATGAGTTTGTATTTTTCAGATTTTAGAAGCGCTGAAAGGACTTTTCAACTTCTTACTCAAGTTGCGGGTAGAAGTGGTAGAGCAAACAAAAAAGGCAAGGTCGTTTTACAGACGTACAACCCTGAAAATACGACTTTAAGACAGGCGATTTCTTATGATTACGAAGGCTTTTTTAAGGGTGAAAGCGCAATGCGAAAATCTACGGGGTTTCCTCCGTACGCTCTAATTTTAAGGGTTATGATTGAGTCGGACGACGACGGAGAGGCAATGCAAACTCTTAAATACGTCTATGAAGATTTAAAGCAAATTTATCAAGAAAATACTCAAAACTTTTTATTTTTCAATAAAATGAGAAGTCCTGTAAAAAGAATAAATAATAAATATCGCTATCAAGTTCTTATGCGACTTATAGGCGATTACGAAAATATCAAAAAACGAATATACCAAAGCAGTTTGGATAAAAAGACTAACAAAACTTTAGTTTACGTAGAAGAAAATCCAAGCAATTTATATTAAAGGTGAAGACATGGCTATATTACCAATCGTACAAACAGGGGATGAAATCCTTAGAAAAAAATGTCAAGAAGTAACTGAATTTAACGCCGAACTTATCAATCTTTTAAACGATATGAAAGAGACGCTTAAAGACGCGAAGGGCGCAGGTCTTGCCGCTCCTCAAGTCAACGTTTCAAAGCGAATATTTATAATCGACACCGAAGATATGGGAATTGTTGAGTTTATCAATCCCGTAATTTTAGGCGTGTCGGGTAGTCAATACGGCGTAGAGGGTTGCCTTTCAGTAAAGGGTTACTGGGGGGACGTTAAGCGTCCGAGAAAGGTAACGGTTGAAGCCTACGACAGATACGGTAAAAAGTTTAAGTTTGTCGGAAAAGATTTTTTAGCAAAAGCGCTTTGTCACGAATACGACCACTTGGATGGGATTTTATATACCGATAAGGCAAACAATTTAAGAGAAGAGGCGTAAAATGAAAGTTATTTATCTCGGCACGCCTGAATTTGCCGTAAACCCACTTAAAGCCATTGTAAGTAGCGGTAGGCATCAAGTAGTTGGAGTCGTAACTCAGCCAGACCGTCCGGTCGGTAGAAAAAATATAATGACGCCACCACCCGTAAAGGTCGTTGCAAACGAAAACGGCATACCCGTTTTTCAATATGAAAAAATAAGGGTTGAGGGTGTGGAAGACTTAAAATCGCTCGGCGCGGATATTATGATAACTTGCGCTTACGGGCAAATTTTATCGCGCGAAATAATTGATATTTGTCCGTATGGAATAATCAACATTCACGGCTCGCTTTTGCCAAAGTATAGGGGCGCGTCGCCTATTCAGTCGGCAGTTATAAACGGAGAAAAGACTACGGGTATAACCGTTATGCAAACTGAAGAAGGGTTAGACTGTGGAGATATTTTAGCCGTTTTTGAAACTCCGATAGGCGAAGAAGAGACTTCTGCCGACCTTTTTGCAAGGCTTTCGATTTTAGGAGCGAAAAATATATGCTCGGTTTTAGACGATATTGAAGACGGCAAAATTACTCCGATAAAACAGGACGAAAGCCAAGCGACTTTGGTTAAAACGATAAAAAAAGAAGACGCTTTAATCGATTTTAGTAAAGACGCCTTAACCGTCAAAAATTTAATAAACGGAATGAATCCTTGGCCTATCGCCTTTACTTTGAAAAACGGGAAAAAACTTAAGTTTTACCGCGCAAGAACGGCTGAGGGCAACGGAAAGGCGGGCGAAGTTATAGTTGCCGATAAAAAACTCGTTATCGCTTGTGGAAACGGAGCGGTTGAAATAGGTATATTGCAAGAAGAAGGCGGAAAGGCAATGAGCGCCCAATCTTATTTAAACGGTAGAAAATTAAAGGTCGGCGACCTTTTGGGAGAATAAAATGGTAACTTTATTTTACGATTGTTACCGCATTTTAACGAGCGTGTATTCGGGTGGCGCGTTTGTAAAACAAGCCATGAGCGAAACGCCGATTGACGAAAAAAACAGAGCGCACGTAACTAAAATTTGTTACGGGGTTTTGGATAAGGATATAACGCTCGACTATCAAATATCCGTTCTTTGCGATAAAAGACCAAAACAGGCGGTAAGAACGCTTTTAAAGATAGGGATGTACTCTATAAAATATTTGCAGACGGCGGTTTACGCTGTTACCGACAATTTAGTAGAACTCGTTAAAAAACTTGGAAAGGGCGGAACGGCAGGTTTTGTAAACGCTTTTTTAAGAAAATATAATACTGCCGAAATTTCTTTACCAAAAGACAAATTTAAAAGATTGTCAGTCGAATATTCTTACCCCGAATTTGCTGTAAAGAAACTCGTAAAAGATTACGGCGAAGAAAGGGCTATACAAATTATGCAAGCCGACGAAGAGAGAACTGCCGTAAGGTTTAATACGGGCGTTGACGGAGAAAAATATTTAACGGACAACCGTTGGAATTATCAAAAAACGCCGTTTGACAACACTTTTTTCGTAAGTGGATTTAAGCGCAACGAAGATTTTTACGACGGAACTTATACTTTTCAGTCGATAGGTAGCGTGGCTATATGCGATATCGTTCAAGGTGGAGAACGTCTTTTAGACGCATGTTCTGCACCCGGGGGAAAAAGCGTAAATTTAGCCGATAAGTTCAAGTCGGTTACGGCTTTTGAACTTCACGAGCATAGAGTATCTTTAATTTTAGACTACGTTCGCCGTATGAAAAAAGACAACGTTACTGCAATTCAAAAAGATTCGTCGGTTTTTGACGAAAATTATATCGAAAAATTTGACGCCGTGCTGTGCGATTGTCCGTGTAGCGGATACGGGGTAGTAAAGGATAACCCCGATATAAAACTCAAAAGAGTTGAACAAGATATTACAAGTTTAAACGAGATTCAGTATAAAATTTTGCAATCTTGCAGTAAATACGTAAAAAAAGGCGGTAGTTTATATTATTCTACTTGTTCGATTTTTAAGAGTGAAAACCAAGACGTATGCGGTAGGTTTTTAAAAGAAAACCCCGATTTTGAAGAGGTTAAAATCGAGAGCAAACTGCCGTTTGAAAGTATGAAAAGGGGCATAAGTTTTTTCCCCGATAAGTCTTTTGGGGCGGGCTTTTATATTTGTAAGTTTATAAGGAAATAAAATGGAAATTTTACACGATTATTCGCTTGACGAAATTAAAAATTTAATAGAAGAGTTGGGCGAAAAACCGTTTAGAGCAGGGCAAATTTTTCGCGGTATTCACGCGGGGAAAAAGATTTCCGATATAAGCGATATCAGCAAGGAATTAAGGGCGAAACTTTTGCAAAGGTTTTGTGATTGCCCCGTTGAAATAATAGGCTCAAAAACGTCTAAAATCGACGGTACGGTAAAGTTTTTGTTTAAACTTTGGGACAACAACGTCATAGAAGGCGTTTTGATGAAATATAAGTACGGCAATACTCAATGCGTTTCAACTCAAGTAGGATGTAGAATGGGTTGCGCTTTTTGCGCGTCGGGTATAGGTGGGCTCGTTAGAAATTTGACCGCAGGCGAAATTTTAGGGCAAATAACCGCGGTAAATGCTTATCTTGGCGGTAACGTTGAAAAAAGGCAGGTAACTAACGTCGTTTTAATGGGTAGTGGCGAGCCTTTGGATAACTATGAAAACGTAGTAAAATTTATAAGAAATTTATCTTTAAAAGGCGGTCTTAACGTAAGCCCGAGAAACGTCAGTTTATCAACTTGCGGATTGGTCGCTCAAATGAAAAAACTTGCAGACGAGAATTTAGACGTAAATTTGACGGTGTCGCTACATAATCCGTTTGACGAAAAGCGTAAAAATCTAATGCCGATTGCAAAAAAATACTCGGTACAAGAAATTTTAGACGCCTGCAATCACTATTTTAACAAAACTAAAAGAAGATACATCTTTGAATATTCTCTCGTAAAGGGGGAAAACGATACGAAAGAGTGCGCTGAAGAACTCATACGCCTATTAAAAGGAAAGCCTTGCCACGTCAACTTGATTCGTCTTAACGAAGTTAAGGAAAAGGATTTAAAAGCGACGTCGGATAAAGACGCTTACAGATTTTTAGGGCTTTTGGAAAGGGGTGGTCTTTCGGCAACGGTAAGAAGACAAATAGGCGTCGATATAGACGGCGCGTGCGGACAACTCCGTAGAAATTATTTAGAAACGGGAAGTTTGGGGGATAAAAATTCTTAAAGGAGAAATGCTTATTTTAGGGCAAATTGTAAAAATACACTCAGGTAAATACTTTGTAAGGGTAGAAGATCAAACTGTTGAGTGTAGCGCAAAAGGCGCGCTAAAAATTAAATCCGACGGCATTTTCACGGGCGATTTCGTTCAGATTGAAAACGGAGTTATAAAATCTGTAAAACCAAGAAGAAACAGACTTATAAGACCAAGCGTTGCAAACGTCGATTGCATGATTATTGTCGTGGCAAATCCGCCAGAGCCAGATTTTTATCTGTTTGACAAGTTAATATCGACTGCGTGTATTTATGATATACCGTGCTCAATCGTTGTAAATAAGGTTGATTCTACCTTGCAAATCTATGAAAAGATCAAAGAAAACTATTCAAAGGCAGTAGAAAATATTTTTGCTATTTCCGCAAAGACGGGCGAAGGGCTTTTGGAACTTTCGGAGTTTTTAAAAGGCAAACTCGTCGTGTTTTCAGGGCAGTCGGCTGTCGGTAAAACGTCGATTGTAAACAGGCTTTTTGGAGAGAATAAAAAGACGGGAGAGGTAAGTGTAAAAACCCAAAAGGGAAAGCAAACTACTACCGTTTCTGAAATTACTGAAAAGGACGGAATTAGGGTAATTGACACCCCGGGATTTACCGCTATGGATATCGATATTGAAGAAGACGTTTTTCCTTGGAGTTATCCCGAATTTTCGGCTTTTTCAAACGGCTGTAAATTTGCTGATTGTAGGCATTTGAAAGAGCCTGATTGTAGCGTTAGAAACGCTTGCGAAAACGGGCTTATAAATAACGAAAGATATAAAAGATATAAAGAGATTTACAAAGAAATAAAGGAAAGAGAAAAGTATGACAAAAAGCGTTAAAATTGCTCCGTCGGTATTATCGGCAGACTTTTCAAAAATCGGCGAAGAAGTGATCAAAATTGAAAGGGCAGGAGCAGACGTAGTCCACCTTGACGTTATGGACGGCGTTTTCGTTCCAAACATTACTTTTGGAATAAAGATGGTTAAGGATATGAGAAAAGTTTCTCGTCTTCCGTTTGATTGTCATTTAATGATAGTTAATCCCGAAAAATACGTAGAACAATTCGCTTTGGCTGGCGCTGACTATATAACCGTGCACTACGAGGCGTGTGGAAAAAACTCGGCAAGCGTTTTAAATAAAATAAAGAGTTTAGGCGTAAAAGCAGGTATAGTAATTAACCCAAATACCGAAGTTTCAAATATAATAGACCTTGTTCCACTTTGCGATATGGTGCTCGTTATGAGCGTTTATCCGGGGTTTGGCGGACAGTCGTTTATAGCCGAAGTTTTAGATAAATGTAGGGCTATAAGGCGATTAATTGATGAAAATGGATACGATTGTCTTTTAGAAATCGACGGTGGAATAAACAAAAATACTGCAAAATTAGCGATTGAAGCAGGGTGCGACGTTTTAGTTGCGGGCTCTGCAGTTTTTAACGCAGACGATACTTGCGCGATTATTAAGGCTTTAAGGTGTGAAGAGTAAATGAAACTTAAATTAAACGGCGCAAAAATTTTGATATGCCTACTCTTTATTTTAATTTCTTTGCTAATTTCTGCGGTAGGTTTAAAACTAAATTTAAGCGAGTACGTATATAAAGTAGTGTTTTTTGTCGGTTTAGTCGGAGCGGTTTTCTCGCTGTTGTTTTTAATAATCGGAGCGATTATACCGTTGTTTTTAAAACCGCAAAACGTAAAGCCGTCAAAACTTAGAAAATACTTTAACGATTTATTTAAGTTAGCCGACGAAAATCAGGATAAGTTTATAGATAAAGTAAAAAAATCCAACTTTTTTGTTTATCTACATTTTTTTGTCGTAACTTTTTTCGGTGTTTGGTTTTATGCCTGTTCGTCCTTTTGTTTTTTAATAAAGCCTATTTTATTTCTTCTTTTGCCCTTTATTTTAATTGCGATTACGCCTTTATGGAGAGTTTTGTATTACTTTTTAAAAAGCGAGCAAAAGCAATTTGACGATGGAATTATAAAAGAAGATTATCCGAATATTTTCGGTTTCTTTGAAGAGCAAGTAAAAAGATTCTTTGGAGATGAGTTTACCTTAATTTTAGATTTTGATAAAGCCGATATAATAAGCGCCGAAAGGTTTGGTAAAACGATAATCGTAAATATGAGTTCCTACGTATTTATGCTGTTATCTAAAGACGAAATAATTGCGGTTTTAAAAAGAGAATTTTTTAAAATTAAAGACGTAAAGTATAATAAGATAAAAAGGCTCGTGTTGTCGAGAGATATTTTTTCAAACGGCGTAAAAATCGGGTTGTTTTTCAGGCTTTACTTTTCTTTAACGATATATAAGACGGCAAACGTCTTTTCTTATGAAAAACGCGCTCTTTTAAGAATTTTAGATAGGCGCGCCGACGAACTCATAAAAGAAAAAGATTTTTGCGTAAATTATTTAACCGCATATAAAAAGCAATGTATTTTCGACGCATATACCGAAGATTCGAGAAGTTCGATAGGTTTAAAAATTTGCAGTAGCGACGAAAATATAAAAGAGATGGTAATAGTTGTATTCGATAACTTTTTAAATCTCTACGAACTTTACGGTAAAGAGTGGGAAAATCAGACGGAAGTAAGATTAAAGCCAACCGTAACTGATAGACTTACTTATAAGGAAAAGAGTCAAATATTCGGAATCAATCCTAAAATTGAAAGAGTTGAAAATTTTGCAGGGGCAGAAGAGCTCGCGCTATACGATAAATATAATCAAGATTATTACGAAAGCGCAAAATTCGTTTACGAGCCACAGCGCCAAGCCTATGAAAATTTTTATAACGAAACTCAAAGATACGAGCAGAATCCTGAACAATACGACGAAAGGTTGAAACTTATCGGCGTTGCCCACGCATATTATACTTTGGCTAAATTTGATAAAGCCGAAGAGGTTTACCGTAAAATCTTAGACGGAGGCGATAGTTCTAGTGAAACTCTTTTCGATTACGGTTGTTTTTTGCTCGTTGCAAAAAGAGATAGTAAAGGCGTAGAGTATATCTACAAGGCAATGGAAAACGAAAACTTAGTTGAAGACGGGCTTGAAATATTAGGTAAATATTTTATAAGTTCGGGCGACGAAGAAGGGTATAACAAGTATTGCGAGTATAAAAATAATCGTTTAGACGAGCTCGTGGGCGATTTTTCAAATAGAATATTAAACGACGGCGAAAAACTCTCAAAGCCGACGATAGACGGCGTAGTTTTACAAGAAATCGTTGAAAAACTTGTAAAAGACGACAATATTACTCAAATTTATTGCGCCAACGCAAAGACTAAAGCGGGAAAGGATATTCTACTTTTTGCTATTTCTATGCGTAACAAAACTCAAAGCGCTTTTATGGAAACGTATGAAAGAGTGTTTAGTATTTTGGATAACGACTACGGCAAAATCGACAGTTTTTTACTTTCTTTGGACTTAGAACCTAAAAATAAAATTTCTATTAAGATAAAAAACGACGGCGAATTTAAAATTTTTGATAGAAAAGACTTATAAATTTTTTTAAAACACTTGAAAATTCATATTCTGTGTGATATAATACTTATTGATTTAAAAAACGAAAAACTAAAATAAGGAGATTTTAAAATGAAAAAGTTTTTTAAAAGTTTAGTTGCAGTTATGCTTGTAGCGATTACTGCTATTGCTTTCACTTCTTGTGGCGTACCTGCAGATCCTGCAAAAGCTGAAGAAAATCTTAAAGCAAACGAGTATGTTGTGGATAAAGTTGCAGCAAAGGTTGTTGTTTCTGCTTACGTTGGAGCATCATACGGTTTAGGGTCAGCTGGTAAAGTTGGCGACGTTATTTTTGCGACTAACGGTGACGATGCGGTTTTAGTCGTTTATTCAGATGACGCAGATTTGCTTAAGAGCCTTAACGAAGACCTTGTAGAACTTTTTAAGGAAGTTAAAAAAGACGCGGAAGAAGACGTTGACCTTGTAAAAGGTAAGTCTGGAAAATGCGTATGGGTTGGAACTAAAGCTGGTGTAAAAGCAGCAGGTTAATAAAAACAAAACCCCGAAAGGTTGACCTTTCGGGGTTTTTATTTAAGGCGTTGTCGAAAATCGACAGCGCCTTATTTTTATACTATTTTTAACAGTTGAGTTAGATTTTTTATTTGGTAGGTGATAGGTAAATCCGTTTGTTTTCCGTGTGGATTATAAAAACACGTATCAATTCCATTGTCGATACCTAGTGGCATATCTGAAACGAGAGAATCTCCAACTATTAGAGCCTTATTTTTATCAAATCCGTCAATTTGACTCGTTACCATATCGTAATAGATTTTCGACGGCTTACTCGTACCCATTTCGTCGGATATAAATATTCCATCAAAAAGGTGTTCTATGCCAGATAATTTAAGCCTACCGCGTTGAACGTTTGCAAGACCGTTGGTTATTAAATAAATTTTGTATCCTGATTCTTTAAGTTGTTTTAAGACCGGTACTGTTTCGGGGAAGAGAATAGATATTTGAGCAAGTCCACTTTCGTAAATCGGCATAAATTCATCCGCGTTTACGTCGTAGCTTATCGCTTTTCCAAAGTCAACGAAACGCATTTTTTTAAGCACGCTTTTTTCAACTTTGCCAAGAGAAAACATATCCCAGTAATTTTGGTTTATATCTCTGTAAATTTCATAGTAGCCGTCTTTATAAGGAACTCCAAGTTTACGGCAAGTTTGTTCAAAGTTTTTTTCAGCGGTTTTTTGAAAATCAAATAAAGTGTCGTCCGCATCAAATAAAATAAATTCGTATTTCATATTTTTATTGTAACAAAAACTATTAAAATTTGCAATAAAACTGTGTAAATTTTAAATATTCATTGACTTTATTTTGAAAAAAATATATACTTAATTAAGAAATATATTCGGAGGCGAATATGAGCAGTAAAGATTTAATTAAAATAGTTGCCGAAACAAAAGATTACCTTTGGGGCGGTAACAAGTTGAGAGATTACGGTAAGGTTTCCGACAAGGATAAAATTGCTGAAAGTTGGGAACTTTCTTATCATAAAGACGGGCCGTCCAAAACCGAAAACGGCGAACTTTTATCTGAAGTGTTAATGCCGAGCGATTTAGGTAAAAACATAAACGATTTTGACGATTTTCCCGTTCTCGTTAAACTTATTGACTCTGCTGATAATCTTTCCGTACAAGTTCACCCAAGCGACGATTTTGCCATTAAAAACGAAGGGCAGTTTGGCAAGACTGAGATGTGGTATATAGTTGATTGCGACGAGGGCGCAGGTATATATTTAGGACTTAAAGAAGATACTGACAAGGAAGTTTTTAAAAAGGCAATCGACGATGGAACTGTTACAGACCTTCTTAACTTTTACCAAGTTAAAAAGGGCGATTGGTTTTTTATAAAGTCTGGCACTATCCACGCAATAGGAAAGGGCGTTACCGTTTGTGAAATTCAACAAAACAGTAATTTAACTTATAGGGTTTACGATTTTAAGCGCAAGGGAGCAGACGGAAAAGAGAGACCGTTGCATATCGAAAAGGCGCTTATCGTATCTAATTTTAATGCGTTTACCAACTCTAAATTAGACGTAGAAATAGGCAATAAACGACTTATAGGCGCATCAAAGTATTTTTCGGCATATTTTGCTGATATTGACGGCGAAGAAGAATTTGACGCTGATAAAAACAGTTTTACTGCGGTTACTTGTATTGAAGGTAGCGGTATAATTGAAAAGACGCCTATCAAAAAAGGCGATACTTATTTCGTGCCTGCCTCTTACGGCGAGTTTGAAATTGAAGGTCGTCTTAAATGTATAATGACGCAAGTTAGAAAATACTATATAGGAATCGACCTTGGCGGTACGTTTATAAAAGGTGGCATTTGCGACGATTTAGGTAATATAATCGTAAGCGATAAAGTTCCTACCGAAACTGAAAAAGGCGAAGAAGTAGTAATGGATAACATTGCAAATCTTGCCCTTTCGCTACTTGAAAAAGCAGGGCTTTCTAAATCTGACGTCGAAGGACTTGGAATGGGTGTTCCGGGTATGATTGACGGAAAAAACGGCGTAGTAATTTTCTCTAACAATTTCAACTGGGTTGACGTAAAAATTTGCGACGGTATAAAAAATAGAATAGGTCTTGACGCCGTTATCTCAAACGACGCCAACGTAGCCGCTTTGGGCGAGGCTATTTTCGGCTCTGGAAAAGAGTTTGACGATATGATTTTACTTACTCTCGGAACGGGTGTCGGCGGTGGAATAATCGTTGATAATCAACTTATAGAGGGGAATAAAGGCGCAGGAGCAGAACTTGGACACGCCGTAATTGAAACGGACGGAGAGCAGTGTACTTGCGGAAGGCGCGGTTGTTTAGAGGCGTACGCGTCGGCAAACGCTCTCATTAGAGATACCAAGCGCGCGATGGAAAAGCATAGAGACAGTAAGATGTGGGAAATTGGCGGTTTAGATAAAGTTACCGGCAAGGTCGCTTTCGACTATAAAGACCAAGACGAATACGCTAAAGAAGTAGTTGATAATTATATTGAAAAACTTGCTTGCGGTATAACCAACTACGCAAATATTTTCCGCCCACACGCTGTAATACTCGGCGGTGGCGTTTGCGCTCAAGGCGATAATCTCATAAAGCCTTTGCAAAAAATAGTAGATAGGGACGTTTTCGCAGGGGAGCGCGGACCTAAGTGTGAAGTTAGAATTGCAACGCTTGAAAATTCGGCTGGAATATTAGGAGCAGTTGCGCTCGTTATGAATAAAAATTCATAAATTACAAAAATAGGCGATTTTGCCACCTTTTAAGGTTGACAAAATCGCCTTTTAATTATATAATAACACAGTATAAATTTAATAATTTCAAAGGGCGCTTATGAAAAACAGTTTTTTTAAAATTTCTCTCGCAGGCGATCTCGGCAGTGGAAAGAGCACGGTTGGCGCAATCTTAAAAGAAAGATTTAACGCCGAAATCGTTTCTATCGGTAAAATTCAAAGAAAAATGGCTGCCGAACTTCAAATGGACACTTGCGAGTTTAACAAATATCAAGAATCTCACCCTGAGTTTGATAAAATCCTCGACGGGAAACTTGCAGAGTACGAAAAAGTTGAAGGTAACTTTATTTTTGATTCTCGTATGGCTTGGCATTTCGTTCCGAGCGCGTTTAGCGTTTATCTTGTTTGCGACGGTAAAGAGGCTGCAAGAAGGGTAATCGGCGCAAATAGAACGGACGAGTCTTACGAAGATGAAGAAACTGCTTTTTCGAGACTTCAACTTCGCAGGCAAAGAGAGCAAAAAAGATATTACGACTTTTACAACGTGGATATTACGGATATGTCAAACTATCAACTCGTAGTTGACACTACGCATTTGACCGTTGAACAAGTAGCCGAAGAAATTATCGCAGGCTGGAAAAAATATTTAGAAAATAATTAAAAAGGAAATATAATAATGCATTGGGCTGAAAGATTAGCAGACGAATTGATTGCTGAAAATCCAAACAAAGAAGAATTTTTATGCGCGGCAGGAACGAGTCCTTCGGGTTCTGTTCACATTGGTAACTTTAGGGATATTGCAACTCCCTATTTCGTAGTAAAGGCGCTTAGAGCAAGGGGCAAAAAGGCAAAACTCATGCTTTCTTGGGATGATTTTGACAGGCTTAGAAAAGTTCCTAAAAATATTGCGCCTATCGCTCCCGATTTCGACAAGTATATCGGTATGCCGTACTGCATGATTCCCGATCCGTACGGCAAGTATTCTTCTTACGCTGAGTACAACGAAAAGGAATACGAAAAGTCTCTTGCTGAAATGGGAATTGATATCGAATACCGTTATCAAGGTCAAGAGTATATGTCGGGCAGATACGTTGAAGGTATCTTGACCGCTATGCACAAGAGAAAGGAAATATACGATATTTTAATGAATTACAAAACGCAAGACAGCGACGAAGGGGAGAGAGAATCTTACTATCCTATAAGCGTTTACTGTTCCGCTTGTAAGAAAGATTTTACGACCGTTATTTCCTATAACGAAGACACAGAAGAAATCACTTATAAGTGTAAGGCTTGCGGTAAGGAAGAAACCGTAAGTTTAAAAGAATATCACCTTGTAAAACTAATGTGGAAAATCGACTGGCCGATGCGTTGGGGCGCAGAGGGCGTTGACTTTGAACCGGGTGGAATAGACCATGCCGCTGCGTCGGGTTCTTACGTGGTTGCAAAGGATATAGCAAAGGCAATTTACGGAGTAAAAGCGCCGAAATTCCAACCTTACGGCTGGCTTTCTATTGCAGGGCTTGGCGATATGCACTCGTCAACGGGTAATAATATAACCCCTGCAACCGTGCTTGAAGTATACGAGCCTGATATGATAAGATGGCTCTTTGCAAAATACGCTCCGACCGACGGTTTTGCGTTTAATTTCGACGACACTATCATACGTCATTACAGCGAATTCGACAAGGGTTTAGAGGCTGTAAAAGCAGGTACGGCGGACGAATATAATACTTCAGTTTACAACCTTTCTATGCTTGACGGCGTAAACGTAAAAGCAAAAGTTCCGTTCGGCGTTTTGGCGTCGGTTGCAACTATCGTTGACTTTAATCCCGAAGCAGTTAGAGATATTTTAGCAAAAATCGGCGTAGAGTTTGACGTTCGCGACGAAGAGAGACTTTTAAGGGTTAAAAACTGGATAACCAAGCATCAACCTTCTAAAATGTATAAACTTTTGAGCGAGAGAAACGACGCTTACTATCAAGACCTTTCGGACGAAGAGAAGGGCGCTATCAAAGGGCTACACGATTATCTTGCAGAAAGAGACTCGTTTACAGAGCAAGAAATTCAGCAGTTTTTGTATAGCCTTATCAACAAGCCCGAACTTACCAAGAAAGAGAACACCGTTCGTCAACAAAGATTTTTCGCAGTATTTTATAACGTACTCTTTGGTACGGACAAAGGACCAAGACTTTATCTTTTCTTGTCGGCGATTGATAAATCTAAATATTTAAACCTTTTAAACTTTTAATAAAACGAAAAACGGTGGCGAGTCCACCGTTTTTTTTATAAAAAATTGAAATATTTTTTATAAAAATTATTCAAGAATTTCTCAAAAAACTTGAAAAAACACTATATATATGATATACTTATAGTATTAGTACACAATATGGAGGAGTTTGATGTCTAACACTAATTACAATTCAGACGTAATCAGAATACTCGAAGGTCTCGAAGCGGTAAGGGTAAGACCGGGTATGTATATAGGTTCGACAGGCCCAAGGGGGCTTCATCACATTCTTTGGGAAATAGTAGATAACGCTATAGACGAAGCGGCGAACGGATACGCAGATAAAATAGAGGTCGTTTTGCATAAAGACGGTAGCGTTTCGGTTGAAGATAACGGAAGAGGTATTCCTATCGACGTACATAAAGAGGCTGGTGTTTCGGCTGTACAGGTCGTATTTACCCAACTTCACGCAGGCGGTAAGTTCGATAATAAAAACTACAGTTTTTCGGGTGGACTTCACGGCGTAGGCGCGGCTGTTACAAACGCCCTTTCCGAGTGGCTTAAAGTTGAAATATACAAAGGCACGGTTTACCAAATGGAATTCCACAGTTACTATAGCGAGGAAAAGAAAAAGGTAATTTCCGGCGAGCCTATCGGCGCTTTAAAAAATACGAGAAAAAAGACGGACAAGCAGGGAACTTACGTTCGTTTTAAGCCTGACGCAAGGGTTTTTGAAACTGTTGAATTTAGTCAAGACACCATTGCAAAAAGGCTTCGTGAACTAGCCTTTTTAAATAGAGGGCTCAGTATTAAGTTTACCGATTTACGAGACGACGAAAAGTTTTATAGTAAAACGTTTAAATACGACGGCGGTCTTATAGACTATGTTTTATACCTTGACGAAGGCAAGACCAAACTCTACGATTTACCGGTATATGCAAAAGCCGAAAAAGACGGAATAGTCGTAGAATTTGCAATTCAACATACCGACGGATATACTGAAAGTATTTTTTCTTTCGTAAACAATATCCCAACTCCAGAAGGCGGAACGCACGAGATAGGCTTTAAGTCTGCCGTAACGAGAATATTAAACGACTTTGCAAAATCAAACAACTTGATTAAAGACAAAGATTTGGCTTTGCAAGGCGAAGATTTTAGAGAGGGTATGACGGCGATAGTTTCCGTAAAAATGAAAAACGTAGAATTTGACGGGCAAACTAAAACCAAACTCGGTAACCCTGAAGCAAAGAGCGCAGTAGAGAGCGCAACTATCGACGAACTCGACAGGCTTATAAAAAACAAAAAGAACAAGCAGATATTCGAGGCAATGATTAAAAAGGCTCTCGGCGCGGCAAAGGCGAGAAACGCCGCTCGCCACGCAAAAGAGATAGCAAGAGCAAAAAGTGGCGCGGATTCTGCAAAACTCGTTGGTAAATTAGCCGCGTGTTCGAGTAGAAAAGCCGAACTTAACGAAGTGTTTATAGTAGAAGGAGATTCGGCAGGCGGTAGCGCAAAACAGGGTAGAGACCGTCAGCACCAAGCAATTTTACCACTTAGAGGTAAACCTCTTAACGTTGAAAAGAAAAAACTCGAAGACGTTTTAAATAACGACGAATTTAGAATGATTATAACGGCAATCGGAACGGGCATAGGCAACGACTTTAACATCAACAATTTAAATTATCACAAAGTTATTATTCTTTCCGACGCCGACCAAGACGGAGCGCACATAAGAGCCATTCTTTTGACGTTCTTCTTCCGCTATATGAAACAACTTATCCAAGAAGGGCACGTCTATATCGGTATGCCACCGCTTTACAAGGTTTTTAAAAAAGACGTAATCGAGTACGCGTACGACGATAACGAACTTCAAAAGGCTATCGACAAAGTGGGTAGGGGCTATCAAATTCAAAGATACAAAGGTCTTGGAGAAATGAATCCCGATCAACTTTGGGATACGACAATGGATCCTAAAAAGCGCGTTCTTATGCAAGTTACGATAGAAGACGCCGCTCAAGCCGAAAAACTTATAACTACGCTTATGGGCGACGATTTAGAGGGAAGAAAGATATATATTGCCGAACACGCCGACTTTAACAAAGAAGACACCTTTATGACCAAGGTTAAAAATAAGGAGGACTAAAAAATGGAAGAAATTAAAGATTCGATAATTACCAGCCCACTTGAAGACGTCCTTCATAGGTCAATGATTCCATACGCCGAATACGTTATATTAGATAGAGCGCTTCCAAGGGTAGAGGACGGTTTAAAACCCGTTCAAAGAAGAATTCTCTATTCTATGTACGATTTGGGAATTACTCCCGATAAAGGCTATAAAAAAAGCGCGAGAGTAGTCGGTGACTGTCTTGCAAAATACCATCCGCACGGCGATACTTCTGTTTACGACGCGATGGTAAGGCTTGCTCAGCCGTACAATATGAGAAACACTTTGGTTGACGGACACGGAAACTTTGGTTCAATCGACGGCGACAGCGCAGCGGCAATGAGATATACCGAAGTTAAACTTCAACCGCTTGCCTTAGAACTCGTAACGGACATTGATAAAGATACTGTAAACTGGCAACTCAACTTCGACGACTCTACTAAAGAGCCTGAGACTTTGCCGGGTAGATTTCCAAACCTTTTGGTAAACGGAGCAACGGGTATAGCCGTAGGTCTTGCAACTAATATCCCAACTCATAACTTAGCCGAAGTAATCGACGGCGCGGTAGCGTACCTTGACAATCCTAAAATTACGCTCGAAGAAATGATGAAAATCGTCAAAGGACCTGATTTTCCTACGGGCGGTTACATAATTGCAGGGAACGACCTTAAAACGGCGTACGAAACGGGCAAAGGGAAGATTCAAATTAGAGCAAAAATCAAGGTTGAAAACGCTGAAAACGGCAAGAAAAACCTTGTAATTACAGAAATTCCTTTCCAAGTAAACAAAGCGCAATTGCTTTCTAAAATAGCAAGTTTACAAGAGACTAACAAGGATATTTTAGGCGGAATTTCGGATATAGCCGACGAATCTGACAGATTTGGTATGAGAGCGGTTATAAAACTTAAGAGAGACGTCAATCCTAAGCCAATACTCGATTTCCTTTTCAAAAACACCCAACTTCAAATTTCCTACGGTATAAACATGGTAGCAATCGCCGATGGAAAACCTAAACTTATGGGGCTTTTGGAAATACTTAAATACTACGTTGAATACCAAATCAGCGTAATTTTAAGAAGAACTAAATTTGACCTTAACAAAGCAAAGGAAAGGGCTCACGTTTTAGAAGGTCTTATAATCGCAGTTACCAACATTGACGAAGTTATAAAAATAATTAAAAATTCTCCCGATACGGCAACTGCAAGGCAAAATTTGCGTAAGAGATTTGATTTGTCCGAAAAACAAGCGCAGGCAATTCTCGACTTAAAACTTGCAAGAATTACCAAACTTGAAGTAAACAATCTTAAAGACGAACTTGCCGAACTTAAAAAACTTATCGACGAACTTCAATCTATTATCGACAGTAAGAGAAAGCAAAAAGACGTCGTTAAAAAAGAAATATTAGTCGTCAAGAAAAAGTATAAAGACGACCGTCGTTCTATTATCGTATCGAACGTTGAAGATATTTCTATCGGTAGCGTTCAAGAAAAGTACGTTGAAGATTTCGTAATAGGAGTAAACGGAAACGACCTTATTAGAAAGGTAAAAGCCGTAACCTATAAAAAATACTCGAACAACAAAACTCCTGCAAAGGGTGAACTTTTCAAATTTAAAGTTGAAACGGACTCAGACCATACTTTATACGCGTTTACTAATAAGGGTAACTGTCATAAAATCGACCTTGAAGTTATCCCAGAAGGTAGCGGTGGACAAAGCGGTGGGGTGAAATTCGCGCAAGTCGTAAAGACGGCGGAAACGGGAGAAAAACCGATTGCTTTCTTCGCTATAAAAGACGATGAAATGCCAAACGGTAGGCTCTATTTCTTTACCGCAAACGGCATGGTTAAACTTTCGCCGTGGAGCGAATATAAAGTATCAAAGCAGTCTTTCCAAGCAATTAAACTTAAAGATAAAGACGAAGTTGTTGCTGTTGAAGAAGAAAAACCAAACAGCGAGTTCTTCTTTGCGACAAAAAACGGTATGAGCGTTCATTGTCACGACGAATTCCCAGAATACGGCAGAGTTTCGGGTGGAGTTAAGGGTGTTGACGTAGCCAGCGACGACGCGCTTATTACCGCAATGCAAATAGAAGAGGGAAAAGACTATTCAATAATAGTCGCAACTTCCTTCGGCACGTTTAAAAAGGTTCTTTTAGACACTTTGGGTAAACTTCCTAGGGCGAGAAAAGGTATAAAGATTGCCGACCTTGGCAGAGAAGGTAAAGAGAAAGTTCTACTTGCCGAAGCAGTTTTAGAAGAAGACGAATGTTACCTTGCAATAGAGGACGAAGAGGGAAATATGTATCACGCAACGAGCGGAGAACTTTCTCTTGAAAGTCGTATGGGTAAGGGTAGGGTGTTGCCGACCGTCGGAATAATTAAACCTAAAGGGGTGTATTCCTTTCGCCTTAAGGGGCGCAAATAAAAATTTAACCGAGCCGAACGATAAAGCGCTCCCTAAAAATCAAAAAAGGGAGCAAATCCCTTTAACAGTCGGCGAAGAAAAAGAAATATCAAAAAAAGAAAAGCGCGTTGAAGAGAGTTTTGAAAGTGATGAAAATTCAAATCTAAAGCAAGGCGAACCCGACTGCGCTGAGGCTAATATGGAAAGAAGTAGAGCAGACATATTGTTAGAAAAATCAAAAATCAATTACAACGCCGTAATTAAAACCGTATGTAATATGTACGACGGGATTTTTTCAAAAGACCCGAATTTTGCGTATGGCAGAAAAGACTTGCTTATAGACTACGATTCTTATTTGCAAGCGATACTTATAAAACTTTGCTATATAAACGATAAGTTTACTGCGGATACTATGAAGTTTATTGAAAACGTTGCCGATTTTGGCAAACTTATAGACGGCGCGGATTTTACTCTATTTGCCGACTGCGCAAAAGAGATGAGAGACGTGGTTTTAGAAAAGGCGGAAGATAGACTTAAAGAAGTTCCCGTTTGTTTTAAACTTGCAGGCGCGGTAGATAAGAGTAAAAATCTCGGCGTTATGAAATCAATGCTCGATTCAACGGTAAAAATTGCTTTTAACCTTAAATTTATCGACGAAAACGCAAATTTAAAAGACAATTCTGACGTTGTAAATTCATTGAAGTCAATTTACGTTTTTGCCAAGGCGAACGCAATTAACGTCAAGTAAACAGGAGATAGGTATGAGAGTCGTCGTAGCAGGCTGTGGAAAGATAGGTATTACCATTATCAAAAGTCTTTTCAAAGAAAGACACGATATTTTGTGTATTGATAACGATCAAGAAGTCATAAACGAAGTAATCAATTCATACGACGTTATGACTATTTGCGGAAACGCAATTTCTTACGACGTATTAAAGGAAGCGGGGATGGAAAAAACAGAACTTTTTATTGCCGTTACCGATTCTGACGAGTCTAATATTTTAAGTTGTTTTACAGCGAGAAAGTTAGGCGCAAAGCAAACCGTTGCAAGAATAAGAAATTCGGAATATACAGCAGAGAGTTTAGGCTTTATCAAAGAGAGTTTGGGTATTTCTATGTCTATAAATCCTGAAAAACTCACGGCTGAAGCAATCTATAATTTGCTTAAACTCCCGTCGGCTACAAAGGTCGACACGTTTACGAATAGGTCGTTTGAAATCGTAGAACTCATAATTAAAAAAGGTTCTAAAATAAACGGGCTTTCGCTTATGGAACTCAGAAAGAAGTTCGCGGGCAATTTCCTTATTACCGTTTTGCAAAGGGGAGAAAAAGTGTTTATTCCCAAGGGCAACACCACGCTTTTAGAAGGAGATAAAATTTGCGTAGTGGCGTCTATTGAAGAAATGCACAAGGTGTTATTTTCTCTCGGATTTTTGCAAAAAGAATCTAAAAACGTCATGGTTTTAGGCGGTAGTAAGATTGCGCATTATCTTACTCAAATGCTTGCAAAGGGGCATACTTCGGTTAAAATTGTCGAAAAAAACAAGCAAAGATGCGAAGAACTTTGCGAAACGTTGCCAAGTTCCGTCGATATAATTTGCGGAGACGGAATGAGTCAAGATATATTGCTTGAAGAAGGCGTTTCGCAAACGGATGCGTTGGTTGCGCTTACCGGCGCCGACGAAGAAAACATATTAATTTCTTTTTACGCAATGAGCCAAAAAGTTCCTAAGATAATATCAAAGGTAAATACGAGCGCCCTTTCGCAAATTGCTGAAAATTTAGGTCTTGACTGTATAGTTTCTCCAAAACAAATAATTGCCGACCTTTTAGTAAGGTATGCAAGGGCATTAAACGCCACGGTTGGAAGCAAGGTTGAAACTTTATACAGTTTGATGGACGGCGGAGCAGAGGCGTTGGAATTCGTCGTTATGGACGATTTTGAGTTTTCTAATATAGCCCTTAAAGATATGAAACTCAAAAACGACGTTTTAATCGCAGGCATAATAAGGGGTAAAAAAGCGTTTACACCAGGTGGCGACGACGTCATTTTGTCTGGCGATAAAGTAATAGTTATATCTAAGGGAAGATCGCTTTACAGTCTTACTGAAATTATGGAAGGGAAATAAACTTAACTATGAATATTAAAATGATTTTTTCTACGGTTGGAAAAGTCGTATTGATTGAAGCCGTACTTTTACTTCTTCCGTTTATAACGGCTTGCGTATATACGGAGTGGTGGGTTGCGGTAAGTTTTGCAATAACTATCGGTATTGCGCTTTCGGTTTACGGACTTTCAAAACTCTTTTTCAGACCTAAAAACACGGTGATATATTCAAAAGAAGGGCTAATTATAGTAGCGTTTGCTTGGCTTATAGTGTCGTGTATAGGATGTTTGCCGTTTATAATAAGCGGAGATATTCCATATTTTTTTGATGCGTATTTTGAAACCGTAAGTGGATTTACTACTACGGGTTCGTCAATATTGTCCGACGTTGAATCAATGAGTAGGGGCTGTCTTTTGTGGCGTAGTTTTACACATTGGATAGGCGGTATGGGCGTTTTGGTTTTCGTAATGGCAGTAACGGGCAAGAATACCGACCGTTCTATACATATTTTAAGAGCGGAAATGCCCGGTCCTACCGTTGATAAGATTGTTCCTAGGGCAAAGGACACGGCAAAGATTTTATACCTTATATATATCGTAATGACCTTGGCAGTCGTAGTTTTGTTACTGTGTGGTGGAATGCCGTTATTCGACAGTTTATTGCACGCGTTCGGAACTGCGGGAACGGGCGGTTTTGGTGTTAAAAACGACGGTATAGCAGGGTATAACGCATATTGTCAATGGGTAATCGCCATATTTATGTTTTTGTTTGGCGTAAATTTCAACTTATATTATCTAATCTTGATAGGTAAAATTAAAAACGTTTTAAAAAGTGGCGAACTTTGGGCGTACGTTACCATAGTATTTTTATCCGTTGCATTTATTACTGGTAATACATTGGCAATTTGCGGTAATTTTGCAGATGCGTTGCGAGCGTCTGCGTTCCAAGTTTCGTCAATTATTTCAACTACGGGTTTCTCAACCGTAAACTTTAACGAGTGGCCGACTCTTTCAAAGAGCATATTGCTTATACTTATGCTTATCGGTGGTTGCGCAGGTTCAACTGCAGGTGGGTTTAAGGTTTCAAGAGTCGTTTTACTTTCAAAGAGTATAAAAAGAGAGTTTAAAAAAGTTCTTCACCCAAGAAACGAAAGCGTAGTTAAGTCCAATGGAAAAAGGGTCGAAGAAAAAACTATTAGCGGAGTTTTTAGTTATCTTAGCATATACGTTACGTGTATGATCGTTATCTTTCTTTTAATTTCGTTTGAACCGTTTAGTTTGGAAACTAATATTTCGGCAGTCGTTTCGTGCTTTAACAATATCGGACCTGGATTTGACGCCGTCGGTCCTACATCAAATTTCAGCGCGTATAGTCCGTTTACAAAGGTTATATTATCGTTTGCAATGCTACTCGGTAGGCTTGAAATATATCCTTTGCTTTTAACATTTTTACCTTCTACTTGGATAAAGAGATAATATGAAGACTTTTGAAGTAAAAACAAAAATTAGTTTTGGTGAAAATTCACTTGCAAGACTTAAAGAATTAAAAACCGATAGGGTGTTTATCGTAACAGACCCTTTTGTTGTGTCGAGTCGCTTGATAGAGTATATCGAAAAACCTCTTTTAGATGCAAATATTAAGTTCACGCTTTTTAGCGACGTTGTTCCAGATCCTCCGATAGATAAGGTGATAAAGGGCGTAAACGCAGTTTTAAGTGATAAAGCAAATTGCATTATTGCAGTAGGTGGTGGATCTGCAATGGATACCGCAAAGGCAATTAAAAAGTTTGCAAATGGTATAGACGGTGGATATAATCCAAAACTTATATGTATACCTACGACTTCTGGTACAGGTAGTGAAGTTACTTCTTTTGCTGTTATTTCTGATACGCAAAATGGGGTTAAAATTCCGCTCTCATCTGAAGATATGTTGCCAGATGAGGCTATATTAGATGAGGTATTAGTTAGAAGTGTTCCATCTAATATTACCGCCGATACGGGCATGGATGTGTTGACGCACGCGATAGAGGCGTACGTTAGCATAAACAACGATGAGTTTTCGGGCGCGCTTGCGGAAAAAGCGGTTGAAATTTGCGGTCAGTTTTTATTGAGATCTTACGCTGATAATAACGATATTCACGCAAGGCGTAAGATACATATTGCATCATGTCTTGCAGGGCTTGCTTTTAATTCTGCATCACTCGGCTTAAATCATGGTATGGCTCACCAACTCGGCGCGAAATTTCATATTCCGCACGGTAGGGCTAATGCAATTTTGTTGCCATACGTAATTGAATACAATAGCGATATCAGAAAAGCGACAAAAAGCCAAAAGGAATATCGCTCGTGCGTGCGCAAGTACTGTAACGTTGCTAGAATTTTAGGCGTCAGTAACTTAAACGAAGTTACTACTATAAGGGCAATAGTAAGTTACGTTCAATTTATGATGCAAGAGATGAATATGCCTTTAAAAGTTTCGCAAATTTTATCAATTACAAAGGAAGATTATTTTGCAAGTATTGAAGAAATGGCTGAAAATGCATTAAAAGATAAGTGTACGGCTACAAATCCAAGAGTTCCTACAAAAGACGAAATAATTGAAATTTATAAAAAAATATGGTAAATGAAAATTTGAAAGAAATAGTAAAAAACGCGAGATATTTTTTGCTTGATATGGACGGAACGGTCTATCTTGGCGACAACCTTATAGGTCAAATGGACAAAACGCTACAAGCATTAAGGGATTGTGGCAAAAAGATTATCTATCTTACAAATAACTCGTCTAAAAGTGAAAGTACGTATAAAGAAAAATTGTCAAAAATTGGGCTTTGGCACGATTTTGACCAAGTATATACGTCTGGTATTGCAACAATAGAATATCTAAACGATAAGTTTAGTGGAAAGAGCGTATATCTTTTGGGAACTGAAGGGTTAAAGAGGGAGTTTATCAAAAACGGTATAAACTTAGTTGAAGATGCAACCCCTGACGTTTGTGTGCTCGCTTACGACACGGAGTTGACGTATGATAAACTATGCAAATTCGTAACCTATATAAAAAGGGGAGCGTATTATATAGCGACGCACCCCGACGTAAACTGTCCGCACCCAGAGGTGTTTATTCCCGACGCAGGCTCGTTTATAAAACTTATCGAAGCGTCAACGGGCTTACTTCCTAAAGAAATTATAGGTAAACCTTTTTGTGGAATGGGCTACAATTTAAAAAGGCGGTTAGATGCAAAAAATTCGGACTTTATTATGGTGGGCGATAGGCTTCATACGGATATTGCGTTTGGAAATAATTGCGGTTTTACAACTATTTTAGTGCTAAGTGGGGAATCATCCGTTGAAGATATCGGAAAAACGGACGGAAAACCCGACTTTATTTTAGACAGTTTAAACGATATAGTTAAATATATTTAGGAGTGAAAATGTTTGACGTTGCAGTTATCGGTGGAGGAGTCGTAGGCGGTTTATTGCTTAGAAAACTTTCTTCTTACAACTTAAAAGTGTGCCTTTTGGAAAAGGAAAACGACGTCGCTATGGGGCAAAGCAAAGCAAATAGCGGAATCGTGCATGCTGGTTTTGACGCTAAACCTAACTCGTTAAAGGCTAAATTTAACGTTTTGGGCAATAAGATGATGAAAGGAGTTGCCGAAGAACTCGGCGTAAAATATTCAAATAACGGCTCTCTCGTCGTCGCTTTTTCGGAAGAAGAGATTGAAACGCTAAAAGATTTAAAGCAAAGGGGAGAGCAAAACGGCGTTGATGGGCTTGAAATAGTCTATGGCGACGACCTTTTTGCGCTCGAACCGAATTTAAGTAAGACGGCTGTCGCAGGGCTTTTAGCAAGGACGGGCGGTATAATTTGTCCGTACGAACTCACTATTTCGGCAATCGGAAACGCAATGGACAACGGAGCGGAGTTGTTTACAAATTTTGAAGTTGTTAAAATTGAAAAGGGAGATTGCTATACCCTTTATTCTTCAAACGGCGAGCAAATTTCCGCAAAGGTCGTAGTAAACTGCGCGGGCGCAGGAAGTCAAAAAATTGCAAATCTCGTGGGCGATTATTCTTTTGAAATAGGTTTAAGAAGGGGCGAGTATATCCTTTTAGATAAAGAAAGCGGAAACTTCGTAAGTAGAACGTTGTTTTTTACTCCTACCAAAAAGGGCAAGGGCATTTTGGTTTCGCCTACTGCCGACGGTAATTTGTTGCTTGGCCCTACTGCCGACGAAGTGTTGGAAAACGTTACCGATACTACTAAAGACGGCTTAGAGTCCGTTATGGTAAAGGCGAAACAAATGTGCGACAAAGTTCCGCTCTATAACGCAATCACGTCGTTTTCTGGCGTTAGAGCATATTCAGACAAGCACGATTTTATTATAGAAGAAAGTAAGCAAAATAAGGGTTTTATCTTGGTTGCAGGTATTGAATCGCCGGGGCTTACGTCCGCTCCTGCAATAGCCGAATACGTCGTTGACGAACTTATTTCAAAGTTGTTACGATTAAATAAAAAGGAAGATTTTAATCCTATTAGAAAACCCGATTATTTCTTTTCAAGGCTCTCAATCGAAGAGAAAAACGAGATTATCAAAGCAAATCCGTCGTACGGTAGAATAATTTGCAGATGCGAACAAATTACCGAAGGTGAAATTATAAGGGCTCTTACCGAAAATCCAAAGGCGAGCGACTTAGACGGAGTTAAGCGTAGGACGAGAGCGGGGATGGGTAGATGCCAAGGCGGTTTTTGTCAACCTTACGTCGCCGAAATAATTGCAAAGGTAAAAGGCGTAAGTCTTGGCGAAATTACTAAAAAAGGTAAAAATTCTACTCTTTTGGTGGGGAAGACGAAATGAGAAATTGTGATATAGTAATTATCGGCGGTGGTCCTGCAGGGCTTGCTGCCGCCGTGTCCGCATACGATAACGGCTGTAAGGATATTCTTATTTTAGAAAGAGACGATATTTTAGGTGGCATACTCAATCAATGTATTCACAACGGTTTTGGGCTTACGAGATTTAAAGAGAGTATGACTGGTCCCGAATACGCCCAAAGGTTTATAACTGAAGTTAAAAATAGAAATATTCCCGTAAAACTCAATACTACGGTTTTATCTTTGACGAACGATAAAATCGTTACTGCAATAAACGACGTCGACGGTGTATTTCAAGTTAAGGCGAAAGCAGTAATTTTGGCAATGGGTTGTAGAGAGCGTAGCAAAGGCGCGTTGAATATTGCAGGCGCAAGACCTGCAGGTATTTATTCGGCTGGCACTGCTCAAAAATTCGTAAATTGCAAGGGTTGGCTACCGGGGAAAAACGTCGTCATTTTAGGCTCAGGCGACATAGGGCTTATCATGGCGAGAAGAATGACTTTAGAAGGCGCAAAAGTGCACGCCGTTTGTGAAATTATGCCACATTCAAGCGGTTTAAAAAGAAATATCGTTCAATGTTTGAACGACTTTGATATTCCGCTTTATTTAAGTCATACGATAACTCGAATTGACGGAAAAGATAGGGTGATTGGCGTAGAAATTTCCCAAGTTGACCAAAATAGACGAGCAATTAAGGGGACTGAAAAGTATATAAAGTGCGATACCGTACTCTTTTCGGTAGGGCTTATTCCCGAAAACGAACTTAGCAAAGGCGCAGGAGTAGAACTTTCGCTTGGTACGAAAGGCGCGGTCGTCTATCAAAACAGAGAAACTTCCTTGAGCGGTGTTTTTGCTTGCGGAAACGTTTTACAAGTTCACGACTTGGTAGACTTCGTTTCTGAAGAGTCAGAACTCGCAGGAAAAAGCGCAAGCGACTACGTTTTAAATGGTGAAAAAATAAAAAATTCTATTGACTGTCAAGCAAAAGACGGCGTTTCATACGTCTTACCACAAAAAATAGACACGTTGAAAAGTGGCGACGTAACCCTTTATTTTAGAGTTAAGGGTGTTTATAAAAATTGTAAGGTAGTGGTAAAAGACGGAGAAAACACGCTTTTATCTATTAAAAAGAGAATAGTTGCTCCAGGTGAAATGGAAAGAGTTATATTAAAAGAAGATAAAATAAAATCGCTTAGTAGTAGCGTTCAAGTAAGCGTTGAGGTAGATTGATGGAAAAAGTTAATTTAACCTGCATAGAATGCCCTTTAGGGTGCGATATAATCGTAGAAACGGATGGTGGCAAGGTTTTATCCGTCTTGGGCAACACGTGTCCGAGGGGGGATAAATACGCTCGTGAAGAAGTTGTTTGCCCCAAAAGAGTTTTAACTACGACTGTAAAAACCGACGTGGATAAAATGCTCCCCGTTAAAAGTAAAGAGCCGATTGAAAAGGGTAGGCTTTTTGACGCCGTAAAAACCTTGAGTGGAATTACGGCAAAAACCCCCGTTAAAATCGGCGAGAAAGTTGCCGTGTTTGACGGCGTTGAAATAATTGCGTGTATGGACGTGGAATAAAATATGAGAAAAGTAAAAATTGAAGATATTTACAAAAAATATTCAAGCGAGCAAGATTTTTTGAAAGAAGACGATAGATACTGGTCGCAAATCGACGAGATAGCAAGGGACATAAAGGAAAAAAGTCAAACTAATCCCATATTGCTTTTGTCAGGTCCGTCGGGTTCGGGTAAGACGACGACTGCGCATAGGATAGAGACTTTTTTGGAAACCTACGGCGTTGAAACTCACACTATATCGCTCGATTCGTATTTTTCAACTCTTCCCAAAGAAGAAATCGCTACGGCTGATTTAGAGTCTCCCGAAAGGCTTGATAAAGACCTTTTGGCTGAGCATATTGAAAAACTTTTGTCTTGCCGAGAAATCGAACTTCCCGAATTTGATTTTGCAAATACTAGACAACTTAAATCGGGAATAAAACTAAAAAGAAAGCCTAACGAAATTATAGTTTTCGAGGGTATTCACGCTTTAAATCCGTCTGCAGTTCCCGTATTAGACGGAGAATCTAAAATGTATATAAGCGTTAGAACGAGAGTCGAGTATTTAGGTGGAAAAGTTCTTCACCCAAGACTTATAAGGCTTTTAAGAAGGATGAGTAGGGATATGCGTTTTAGGGGTAGAGAACCTATCGACACGCTATCCTTTTTCCAAAGCGTTGAAAACGGAGTTGAAAAATACGTAAGTCCTTACAAAATTTACGCCGATTATTCGATTGACACTTTTATAGAATACGAACCGCTTATCTATCGCGAAGAAATGCTTTCAAAACTTACTCAAATCGTAGATAAAGTAAGCGGAGAAGACAAAGTTACCGTTGAAACGCTAATAGAATTTTTAAGTTCGTATCAAGGCAAAGACAGGGCTTTAGTTTCGGATAAATCGCTAATCAGAGAGTTTATAGGAAACAAATAAAATAAAGGCTATTCAAAACGTATGATAAATAAACCTTTAAATATAAGTTACGAGTTGTATCATAACAAAAATAAAAACGCCAAAAATTTTTGGCGTTTTTATTTTTAGGATTGAATTAAAAAAGTCAGTCTTCTAAATCTTCGTAGTCTTCGCTTTTATCTTTACAATTTGTAAGTTTTGAAACCTTATCTTTTATCTGTTCTTGACCTTCTTTAACAAGTTTTCTCGCTTTGTACGAATTTGCAACGATAAGCGCTCCGCCTATCATTCCAAGAATAAGACCGATAGTAAAATTCTTTTCCATAATTCCTCCTTCGTTGGCGACGGTTGTCGCTTGTCGATAGTATGTAAAGTGCAAATAAAATTATGCAAAAAGTCGATAATCGTCGGAAGTTTTCAAAAAAATAGTTGTATTAACTGTAAAAAAATGATATAATTACTATATAATGTATATAAGGAGTAAATCGTGGGTAGAATAATAGCGTTTGATATCGGCGATAAGCGAGTTGGCGTAGCCATAAGCGATCCTTTTGGCGAAATGGCGCTCCCGTTAGAAACTTATTGGCGCAAGGGTTTTGAAAAGGATATAGATTATCTTGTAAAACTTGCAAAAGACAAATACGCCGACGTTATCGTGTGTGGGCTTCCCGTTAATTTTGACGGTAGCGTGAGTGAACAAACTCAAAAAACCCAAGAGTTTATAAACAAACTCAAAGAGAAAACGGATATTAAAGTCGTTACGCAAGACGAAAGGTTTTCAACTAAACAGGCGAGAGGTCTTTTACTTGAAGCGGATATGAGGCGGGAAAAGAGAAAAGACGTTATCGATATGATTGCCGCGTCTTATATATTAGAAGACTACTTAAGAAAAATAAAAAATCAAGGAGCAAAGATATGAGTGAAAAATATCACGAAAACGCAAAGGCAGACCAAATGGACGACGTTATTGAACTAACTGGTGAAAGCGGTGAAGTTTTAAAATTTTACCATATAGGAACAATCGAGTATAAGGGCGAGTGGTTCGTATTTTTCCAACCTGCCGAGATAATCGACGGTGTTGATCCCGACGAAATCGTGATTTTCAAAATTGGCGGAGATGAAAAAGACGAAGTGTTGCTCCCCGTTGACGACGAGCAACTTTTAGACGAAGTTTACGAAGAATTTATGCGTGAACTTGCCGAAGACGACGAAGAGTGCGACGGTAATTGCGCAGGTTGTAGCGGTTGTCAAAGTCAAGAATAATAATTGTGAAAAAAAGAAAATATACGTAAAAATCCGCTCTTATACGAGAGCGGATTTTTACGTTATAAATCGTCCACGTCTTGAACGGGCTCTTCGTATTCACCAGTTAAATAATTGCCTGTGTAACTTCCGAGCGGATCAAACTTAGACTTTAAATTTTCTTTTATTTTCTTTTTTTTAGAATTGACCTTTTTCATTATTTACAACATTTTGGGCAATTCTTACTTTCTTTTGATTTCAAAGACTTAGTCTTTGACGTTTGCTTATTCGTTGTTGAAGTCTTTTTAGTGTTTTTCATAAATCGCTCAGGCAAAAGGGTTGTAACGGGATTTGTAAAAATAAAACCTTTCGCCTTTTTTACCTCCTTCGCTATTATGTTGCGCTAAAAAAACAAAAATATTCAAAATTCGATAAATTTATTTTTCGGGTTTTACGGCAAGAACTTCTCCCGTTTGCCCGTCTATAAGGTAAGACGTCGTTGTTTTTTCGTCGATAAATCCAAAATACCAGTAGTCAAAACCGTCGTTGTCGATAAAGCGAATTTTAATTTCGCCATCGTCTTTTTGCAAAAATTCTTTTACAAACTCGTCGTTATTTTTTAAGTTATTAAGTATTTTGTCAAAACTAATGGTAGTTTTATTTTTTAAAGGCGATAAGTTTGCCCCGATAGTTTTTCCGTTTAAATTAAATTTTACGTACAACTCGTCTTTTGGTAGGGTTTCAACAAAAACGGTGCAATACAAAAAAGTTGAGAGCGGACTGTATTCAAAATTTGCATGGTAATTTTTATCGCCTATAAAAAACTCAACCGAGCAGTTGTCGGTAGGCGATACCGACGCAAATTGAAGTTTAAAACAAAGTCTATTTACTAACGCGTTTTTAATTCCGTCGTCTTTTTGTGGGTTTTCGCATTGTTCGGGATAAGTAAAGAGGGAAAAGTCTGCGCATTCGTAATAATAGGCGTTTTGCCTTAGTTGGCTTATTTTAGCCTTACCGAGCGAAGTGTTTTTACACGACGAAAGACAAAAGATTGCAAAAAATGATAAAATAGTCGTAATTATTTTCAAAAAAGTATCTCCATATTAAGAATTTATGTGATAATAAGTTAAATAATGAGTGTTTTAAATTAAATGAATTGATTTTTACTCGCGTGTGTGATATTATTATAAGTGAGGTGTGATATGAACAAAGTTATTATAAAAACTGCAATAATTACTTTTCTTGCGCTTGTCGTGGCGTTTATTTTGGGCGTGATAGGTATATACGCTTTTGCTCCGCGCATTGCGGGAAAATACTGTTATGAATTAGGTTTTAAAAATATGGCGACCGAGTGTAACGAGCGCGTTTATACAAAAACGGGCGAGTTTTCAGACTTGGTTGAACTCGTTGACAGCGCAATTTACGCCGAAAACTACGGTTTAATTTCTACTTACGGTGAAGAAATGGTTAAAAGAACGAGTGATTTTAAATCTTTTTGTGAAAGTGAGGTAGATGAAGATTATACCGAAGATTCCTATTCAACGTTTGATTATTACGTAAATACGACGATGTTAGCAAAATATTCGCTTGGCAACGTGCAAAACGCAATCGATTTTGCTTTTGACAGTATGTCGCCAAAAGGCTATACCGAAAACTCGTCGCTTAAAATGCTTGTAAATATGATTGAAAGTCAAGACGGATTAGGTCAAATGATTTGCGATACTTACAATAACATACCATACGATAAAGGGAATAAATTTTTTATCGGGCATGAAAATTTTAGAACTGATATGAAAAATTTAGGATATCCCGTTAAATAAACTCGGAGACAAAATGGAAAATATCGAAAACGTAAAAAATAATGCAAGATGCGTTAATTGTGGGACGGATTTTTACGCGTCTGCTAATGAAAAAACTGTAAAATGCCCGTCTTGTGGCGAAGAATTGTCCGCTACTATGGCGACAAAATATTACGAGTCGTTAAACGAAATCCCTGAAAAAACGAAGGAAGCGCACGGGGAAGATCTCCAACGCCTTAACGCTGTTTTAGACGAACTTTACGGGCTTGTTGCAATGGGAGAGTTTAAAAAGGCTGAGGAAAAGTTCTACGAGGCTTTATCTCTTTCTGACACTGACTACCGCGTTTATATGGCAATGGTTGCCATAAAGACTAAAAATTACACCGATTTAAAAGATCAAGAGCATAAGCAGTATATAAACAAGGCTATTTCTTTTGCCGACGCTGACGAAAAAAAGGAAATAGTAAAAACGTATAGGGCTTACTACTATAAATGCGGTTTGACCGAAGAAGAACTCGACGCGTTTTCAGTTGAAGAAAACAAAATGAAAAAGGAAAAACTTGAAAAAGGGCTTAAATCTATGATTCCCGAGTATATGGCAAAGGAAAAGAGAAACGTTCTTCTTCTCGTACTATTTCCAATTTTGCTCGTTTTAGGCGTAACGCTCGTTATCCTTGCGATTTTCTATGAAGATATTGCGTGGATTGCGATTATAGGCGCTGTAGCGACTATTACAGGCTATATTTTGTTTAGAAACTGGTTTGTGAATAAAGACAGAATAAAAACTTTTAACTCTCTGCTTGATTTTTACGATTTTGTTGAAGCGAGCAATTATGAAGAAAGGGTTTTAAGCACTCTTTATCGCCATATGCAAAACCTTTGCGATAAGTTTTTGGATAATATTCCAGTCGTTTCAATGTCCGACGATACGATTAAATTGATTGATTATTTAGTAGATTTTAACGATAAAAAAATGAACGAGTTTTTGCTTAAAGACAAATATTTTTCACAATTTGTAACTGAGGAGTAATATGGTTCACACAATCGAAAACGATATATTTTACGTGAGCGTTGAAACAAAAGGCGCGCAACTTAAATCGATTTTTTCAAAAGAAACGGGCGTTGAATATCTTTGGCAAGGCGACGAAAAATACTGGACGGGTAGAGCGTATAATCTTTTTCCGTACGTAGGTAGGCTTGCAAAGGGTAAATACGTAGTCTGCGGTAAGGAATACGCTATGGATAGGCACGGGTTTGCAAGGGGAGAAGAATTTGAACTCGTTGATAAAACGGCTTGTTCAATGACTTTTGCATTAAAATCTAACGAGAGAACAAAAGCAGTTTACCCGTTTGATTTTGTTTTCTTCGTTAAGTTTTCTATTCAAAATAAGATACTTACCGTGTCTTATAGAGTGGAAAATCGTGGGGATAAAACCATGTATTTCGGTCTTGGCGGACACCCCGGGTTTAACGTCCCTTTCGACGGTGGTGAATTTGAAGACTATTATATTCATTTTGAGAACGAGAGCGTTCCAACCCAAATTTTTGCAAACGATAGCGGTTTGATAACTGCGAAAACAGCCCCGTATAATCTTAAAAACGGCAAAGATATTTGGCTTAAACACGAGTTGTTTGATAACGACGCAATAATCTTAACCGACGTTTTAAAAAGCGTGTATATTAAGGGGAAAGATACGAAAAGGGCAGTTAAAGTAAGTTATCCTAATATGGAAAATATAGGCTTTTGGCACATGCCTAAAACCGACGCTCCATACGTTTGCGTAGAACCTTGGATGACTCTTCCGGCAAACGAAGGCGAGCCCGAAGTGTTGGAAACTAAGAAATATATAGGCGTTGTTGATAGTGATAAAGCGTTTGAAACGAATATGATTATTGAAATAATAGAGTAAAAAAAACGAGTGGAATTTCCACTCGTTTTTTTAATTGTTTTAGGCCAATAAGGGGAGAGTTTTTAGACTAAAACAAGGATATACTATTTCATAAAAAGTTTAAAAACTTGCGATTTCTACTTGCTTTTCAGGTAAATGTTCCCAATACCTTACAGGTAAAAAGTTTTTCATTAGGCGGTGATTTTTTCTCTCTTTAATATTTACGCTTTTATAGTAAGTTTGCCAAAGTTTTTTAAAGTTTATTTCGTCGTCTGAAAGATATACCGTAACTTGTCTATCTTCGGCGTTTACTTGCGCTGAATTGTAACCGTCGTACATGCCGAGAACGTTTCTTTTTACGTCGTGAATTATAAACGCTTGATTTGAAAATCTTGACGCAAAGTGTGGCATAAGTAACCAAGTGATATCGTTATCGGGGCTAAAATGTGCGTAGTAATAGCCGTCAACCGACTCTTCAAAGCGAATAAACCCTTTAAAACGGTGAACTTCATAAGTAATCTGCTTTATAAGGTCGGAAAAAGCCAAAACCGACTCGTTTGCGAAGTTTTTTGAAACGTCTAAATTTTTGTTATCAATAACCGTTTTTACATAGTTAAAAATAACCGTAAACTTGTCGTCCCGTCCGCTTTTAAGAGCAAGAGAAACGTCTTTTAAGACGCCGATAGTCTTGCAATTTTTTAAACAGTCTGATACTCGTTTTGCTTTTTGGGTATCCGTTTCTATTTGGTAAACGTTGTCGTAAAACCCTACTTGAACTTGCTTGTCCGTAATAGTTTTTGGAATACGTCTTTCATAATAAGCGTCAAAAACGCAGGTAAAAAGCCCTATTTTAGTTCCGTCAAAAATAAAAGTAATCATATTTCTCCCTGTAAGACACTCTGTCTTATTTCGTCATTTGAAAACATTGATAGTTGCGACAATATAACGCTGTCGGTTGAAGTTAGCAAAAGCGTGTTTTTTACGGCGAGTTGGTTTTCAGTTCCAAAAAACTTTCCGTTGCACGTAATAAAGTTGATAGCCCTTTTTAAAACTATTCGCATTTTTGCAAGGTCTAAAAAATCGAGTTTTCCGTATCGCCTTGCGTTTACGATTTTATACGCCCCTTTAAAGCCTATTCCGGGTACTCTAAGTAAAACTTCGGCAGGGGCTGTGTTGATTTCTACGGGGAAAAACTCGGGATGTTTTAGCGCCCAGTGACACTTAGGGTCGTAGCCTTCGGGTAGGTTTTCGTTCTCGTCCAAAATTTCTTCGGCTTTAAATCCGTAAAAGCGAAGTAGCCAGTCAACTTGATAAAGTCTATGTTCCCTTAAAATTCCAACGGGGGACGTTGGCAGTAACGCGTTTTTTTCATTGGTCGGTACGTAAGACGAAAAGTAAACTCTTTTTAAAGCAAACTTTTTGTAAAGACCTTGCGTCAGCCTTATAATTTGTCCGTCGCTTTCAGGGGATGCGCCGACTATCATTTGAGTAGTTTGTCCAGCAGGTAAAAATTTGTTGTATTTCAACGACAACGCTTGCTTTTTTTCGGTTGCCATATAACCCATAGGCGAGAGTATTCCGACTTTGCTTTTTTGTGGCGCGAGCAGTTTTAAACTTCGCTCAGACGGGAGTTCGATATTAAAACTCATCCTATCCACGAATTCGCCCGCTCGCATTATAAGTTTTTTATCTGCCGACGGAATACCTTTTAAGTGTATGTATCCGTTAAAGCGGTGTAGTTTTCTAAGTCTTATTACGGTATCTAAAAGTTTTTCCATCGTAGCGTCGGGACTTTGGTCAACCGCAGACGATAAAAACAAACCTTCAATCATATTTCGCCTGTAAAAACTCATTACGAGTTCGCAAATTTCTTCAGGGGTTGCCTCGGCTCTTTCAACGTCGTTACTGCGCCTATTTACACAGTATTGACAATCGTACGAGCATTTGTTCGTAAGAAGAATTTTAAGTAAAGAAATACATCTTCCGTCTTCTGTAAAAGAGTGACAAATTCCGCCCATTTCGGCGTTTCCCAAGCCCCTTTTCGTATTTCGCCTCGACGAGCCCGACGAAGAACAAGATACGTCGTATTTGGCGCTTTCAGTTAAAATTCGTAGTCTTTCAAAATCAATCATAACCTTTCCCTAAACGACGCGAGTTTGTAAAAACAAACCTTTTGTCCGCTTAAAATCTCAGCAAAATCAAGGGAAAAACGCCGATAAATTAAAAAGCGAACAAATGTTTGTTTTCTTTATTATACTACGCTGAAATATAAAAGTCAAACAAATGTTCGTATTTTTAAAAAATTTTTTTAAAGAAAAAGCGGAGCAAAAGTCCGCGTTTTCAAATTAAATGGTTTGGTTGTTATCGGCGCAGTTACAACAGTAATTAGTCGTTGACTGCAAAGCAAGTAGAAGTAGCAGTTGGGTTAAAGAAATAGTGCCGTTTGAATAGAGCAAGAATAAAATGCCTAAAATTACAATATTATCGTTAAACATAAAATCTCCAAAAGGTTACAAAACCTTACTTAATTTTACTTTATGCGACAAAGATTTCGGTTATGATAAATTGACGGTAAAAATAAAAAGATATACAATATTTATATGGGAAACGCGTATTTAAAATTAAACGACAAACTCGGTTCAATGGTAGAAAACTATTTGCCCGACGACGAACTTTTAGACGACTTAACGGGTGTCTTTTCAATTTTTTCGGATAAAACGAGATTACGTATTTTATCTTCCTTAACAATTACGGATATGTGCGTGAGCGATATATCTATGGCGCTTAAAATAAATCAAACTACCGTATCGCATCAACTTAGAATTTTGCGTAATTTAGGGGCGGTGAATTGTTACCGTAGCGGAAAGATAGTGTATTATTCTTTAAAGGACGAAATATTAGGGGATATTTTATTAAAGGGAATAGAGTTTTTAAGTAAATAAAATAGATACCATTCCAAGTTGTGGATTGGTATCTATTTTTCTTCTATGCCGTCAATAAGTTCTTCAAAAGAAATCTGGAAAACTTTTAAAATGCGTACAATGTTGTAAAGAGATGGTTCAACTTTGTTGCATTCCCATTCGCTTACTCGTTGTTGAGTCGTGTTTATTTGTTTTGCAAAGTCTTTTTGATTGATATTGTTTATTTTTCGATAATACTTTAAATTTTCGCCAAAGGTCTTCATGGTTATATTTTACACGAAAATCAGTGTTTTTAGTTGACATACACTAAAATTAGTGTTAACATAAAAGAAGAAGTGGGGTGTTACATATGGCAACAATAAGATGCGAAAAATGTGGTAGTTTACACGTTAGCGTGGATACTAAAATCGATAGTAGTTATAGTGTAAAAAAAGGCTTGTTTGGAAGATTATTATTCGGTTTTGGCGGAGAGTCGATGGGCGTTGGTGGAAAGAAAAAAGAAATTAAGTCTTTTCATTGTCAAGAGTGCGGTTGGCAATCGTCTACGTCTATGGATATGGGTGAATGTATTGATATTGAAATTGCAATGAATTATAAGGATATTGAAAGACTTCTAAAATATAAAGCCAAATATAAAAATCTAGAAAACGTAGAAAGTATGAGGGCTGAAGATTATGTAGTTGATAGAAACGTTAAAGTTTTAACAAGAGAATTATTATTGGATAAACTTGGATGGGAAGGGAAAAAATCTTTGCAAAGAGCAAATATTCCAATTGGGGTAGTTTCGATTGAACAACAAGCATTTATGATGTGCTCTAATTTAAAAGAAGTGATAATTCCTTCTAGTGTGGAAAAAATAAGTAGGTTGGCTTTTTTTATGTGTGTTGAACTTGAAAAAATTGAAATTCCAGAAGGGGTAGAGTTTATAGGTATGTCTGCATTCAAAGGATGTGAAAAATTAAAAGAGGTTAAACTTCCTAGTAGTTTAATAACAATAGAAGCATTTGCATTTTGTAATTGTCAATTAGAAAAAATTGAAATTCCTGAAAATATAGAAGTTATAAATAATTTAGCATTTGGTCAATATCTTAAATCTGTATCAATTCCTGAAAAAGTAAAAGTGCTAAAAAGGGGAGCATTTCAGGAGTCTGAAAACTTGAAAACAGTTGAATTTTTAGGTGACAAGATAGAAGAAATTGAAGAAGGCTCATTTGAGGACAGTCCAAGTTTAATAGAAATTAAATTTAAAAATTTAACAAAATGGGAAGATGAAGATGGTACAGTTTTAGATTTGACAGATCCTATAAAAAATGCTCAAGTGATACCTACTAGAGGTTGGAGAAGAAAAATATAATGAATAACTGTGAGATAATTTTTAGCGTTATAATAGGGATAGTTACAGGTATTATCTCGGGCTTTATCGTATACTGGTTGACTAAAAGACGAGAAAAAACGTGTAATTCGTTCTATTATTGGGAACAATTCCTCTTTAATTCGTTGCAAAACTATGATGTAAAAATTCCAGTAGAATTGTTGAACCGAATAACGGAAATTGCGCCAAAGGATAGCGAGTGGCATAAGACCGTAACAAAAATAATTCAATCCTTGTATAAAGATGAAGAAAATACGGTTTATAGTAAAGAAGAAAGTGAAATTATTGACGATATTGTAAAAGCAATAAGGATACTATATAAATTTAAAGAAAAACATAATATTAAATAAATATACGCCGTTGCGAAAATTCGCAACGGCGCTTAACATTATATAATAATTAAATTATCTGCATTCGTCAGCCTTGCCTGCGCAACCTAAAACGTTAACGAGTTTGTGTTCAACGATTTGTTGTACGCTCGCTCTTGCGTCGCCAAGATATTGTCTTGGGTCGAAGTGGTCGGGATGTTCAACGAAGTGCTTTCTAACAGCAGAAGTACAAGCCATTCTAAGGTCAGAGTCAATGTTAATCTTACAAACAGCCATAGTAGCGGCTTGGCGGAGCATTTCTTCTGGAATACCGATAGCATCAGGCATTTTTCCGCCGTACTGGTTAACGAGCCTTACAAATTCTTGTGGAACTGAAGACGCGCCGTGAAGAACGATTGGGAATCCGGGAAGACGTTTGCCAACTTCTTCTAAAATGTCAAATCTAAGTTGTGGCTTTTGACCCGGTTTAAATTTGTACGCGCCGTGAGAAGTTCCGATAGCGATTGCGAGTGAGTCGATACCCGTCTTGGTAGCGAATTCGTAAACTTCGTCAGGGTCGGTGAACATTGCGTCTTCGCTGTTTACGTTTACGTCGTCTTCAATACCTGCGAGTTTGCCAAGTTCGGCTTCGACGGTAACGTTTCTATCGTGAGCGTACTTAACTACTTCGCTTGTGATTTCCATATTTTTAGAAAGGTCGTACTTAGATGCGTCAATCATAACAGACGTAAATCCGCCGTCAATACAACTTTTGCAAAGTTCAAAACTGTCGCCGTGGTCAAGGTGCAAAACGATAGGAAGACCTGTGTCTTCTTCAGCCGCTTGAACGAGATGTTTAAGATAAAGTGGGTTAGCGTATTTTCTTGCGCCCGACGATACTTGTAAAATAAGCGGAGCGTTTTGCTTAACGCCTGCGTTTACGATACCTTGAATGGTTTCCATGTTGTTTACGTTGAAAGCGCCTATTGCGTAACCGCCCTTATAAGCCATTTCAAACATTTTTTTGGAATTAACTATTGGCATAATATCCTCCGAAAGTTTTAGTTCGCATATATTATACAACATTTTTTTATTTACTGCAATTAAATAAAATGAATATACTTGACAAATTTAACAAATTTTCGTATAATTAAGTTACTGAATCGATGTTTGTTCGGAGAGGAAGCGCAATATAAAAAGGTAAACCTGTTTTTGAGATTATATTTTGAAAACGGCTTTGCAAAAATATAACGGAATTTTTGCGCATACTCTTGCTTGTCGAGGGTATGCTTTTTATTTAGGAGTATTTATGAGAATAGCGGTTATAGGAATAGTAATTGAAAAAGACAGAAGCGCATCTTCTAAGGTCAATGAAATTTTGTCAATTTACGGCGATTACGTAATAGGTAGAATGGGCGTTCCCGATAAAGCGAACGACGTTTACTGCATAAGTATTATAGTAAAAGCCACTACTGAAATTATTTCGGCAATGACGGGCAAAATCGGCAGAATAGAAAACGTTACCGTAAAATCTGCGGTTACAAACGTTGAAATAGCCTAATGGCAAAGGAGTGTTTTATGAAAAAACTTTTTAGCATCTTACTTACTTTAATTCTCACTTTTGCATTGTTTGGGTGTAACGAACCTAATACTACCGCGTCTCTTGAGTTTTATGCTCCGGACGGCGCACCTGCTTTATCAATAGCAAAATTTATAAACGATAAAGAAAACTTCGGTATGGATAAAGACGTTTCCGTTCATTATAACGTCGTATCGGCAAACAATATTGGACCTACGATGGCTAAGGGCGACGGC
The DNA here is from genome assembly GCA_017396365.1 of Clostridia bacterium. Classification (GTDB taxonomy): domain Bacteria; phylum Bacillota; class Clostridia; order Christensenellales; family Borkfalkiaceae; genus UBA10281. The sequence continues at coordinate 136,146 of JAFQMD010000022.1, forward strand.
GACTTAATAGTAATGCCTGTAAACGCTGCAAGTAAACTCTATAAAGCGAACGCAAGCGATCCGTACGTTATGACGGCAGTTGTTACTCACGGCAATCTTTATATAGCAAGTACGGAAGAAAACCTTACTCTCGAAGGTCTTAAAGGTAAGGTTATAGGCGTTATCGGTCAAGGGCTCGTTCCCGACCTTACTTTAAGGGCAATTTTAAAGGATAATGGCTTACTTGACGACGTAGTTGAAGGCGACACCGTAACCGAAGGCAAAATTACTATTAGATATTTTGCGCAAGCGCCCGATATGTTACCGCTTTTAAAACAAGGTAAACTTTCAATCGGTCTTTTACCTGAACCCGCGCTTACAAACCTTACGACAAAAGTTGCGCCTGATAAAACTTGGAATATATTAGACGTTCAAGAACTTTACGACGGTGAAAGAAAAGCGTACCCACAAGCAGTTTTGATGGTTAAAAAGAGCGTTTACGATACGTTTAAATCAAAAATCAATGCAATGGGCGATTATTTTAACGAAAACTTAACTTGGATAAAGACTAATACTGCCGACGCCGTAAGCGCTATAACTTCGGTTCTTCCAGAGGGCGTTTTGCCAAGTTTAAACGCTGCTGTCTTGTCGGCTCAAACGCTTGATAACTGCAAGATATACTATCAGTCTTCACAAGACGCAAAACAACAAGTAATAGATTATTTAAATAAAATCATAGCGGTAAACGCAGACTCTGCAAAGGCGGTTTCTGACGATTTCTTCGCATAAAAGGTTAAATGAAGGTAAATAAAGATAAGATACTAAACTTAATATTTATATTATTGCCGTTTATATGTTTGTTCACGATTTGGCAAGTAGGCTCGCTTTTTACAAACGAGTTTATTTTGCCAAGCCTTTTTGAAACGCTACTTGCGACGGGAAAAGTTTTGGTAAGCGGAAAGTTTTACCTTTCGCTTTTAGGAACTCTGCTAAGGACGTTAATAGCCTTTGCAATATCCTTTTTACTTGCTTTTTTCCTTGCGTTTTGGTCAAGGGTTAGTAGGCGCGCGGACGTTACTATTGCGCCCGTTATAAGCGTTTTTAGGGCGCTACCGACGATAGCGGTTGTTCTACTTCTTTTGATGTGGACTAACTCGTTTATAGCGCCGATAGTCGTAACTTCGCTCGTTGTTTTACCTACGACTTACAGCGCGCTAAGGGACGCGTTTTTCAACGTTGACGGAGATTTGATAAGGGCTTTAAAACTGTTTGAAGTCGATCAAAAAACCTTGCTTAAAAAGGTTTACGTGCCGAGCGTTTTACCTTCAACCTTGCTTGCAATCGGAAGCGGACTTTCTCTCAATTTAAAACTTATGGTTGCGGCTGAAGTTATCGCGGCTACGGCAAATTCGTTAGGTTTTATGCTAAATTCTTCAAAGGCGCTTTTTGAAACGGCAAAGATGATAGCAATAGTTTTAATAACCGTCGTTATAGGTCTTATCGTTGAACTTACGTTTAAGTCAATTTCTAAAAAGGTGGGAGTGTGGCAATGATAAGAATTAAAAATTTAACCAAAAAATACGGCGAAAAAGTCGTTTATCAAAACTTTAATTTAGATATTGAAGAAAACAAAACCTTGGTGATTTTAGGCGAAAGCGGTTCGGGAAAAACTACGCTACTTAATATTTTGGCTAAACTTACCGATTTTGAAGGGGAAATTGAAGGAAATATAAGCCCCGTATCAATGGTTTTTCAAAAAGACTATCTAGTTCCAAACCTTACCGTAGAAGAAAATTTGAGGCTCGTATGCAAGGATAAAGACGTTTTGGGCGCGCTAAAAAGCGTTGGGCTTTTAGATAGCGCTAAAAGTTATCCTAAAAGTTTGTCGGCAGGTATGGCGAGAAGAGTTGCTCTTATTAGAGGATTTTTGTTTAGTTCACCCCTAATGCTTATGGATGAACCTACTAATTCGCTTGATATAGGCTTAAAAAACACCGTTCACGAAATTTTAAAGGTTAAAAAAAGCGAATACGAAAAGACCGTCGTCGTAGTTACGCACGATATAGACGAGGCCCTTTCTCTTGCGGATAGGATAATAGTATTAAGTGGCGGTAAAGTCGTTTATTCTTATGAGTTTAAGTCGAACCCGATGGGTAGAGATATAACCGACGGGGAGTGTAACGAAATTAGAAAAGAACTTATAAAAAATCTTGTTTAACTTAAATTAAAGAATATAAATTAAAAAATCGGTCAAGAATATAACTATGACACAAACTTTGATAAATTTTACATACAATATAGCGGGGTTTTGTCAAATATTACGTAGGAGATCGATTTATGATAAAGCGCGGAGAATTGTATTATGCCGACTTAAGCCCCGTAGTAGGTAGCGAACAAGGTGGCGTAAGGCCGGTTTTAGTGGTGCAAAACGACGTTGGAAACAAGTATAGCCCCACGGTTATCGCGGCTGCTATAACGAGCCAAATAAACAAGGCAAAACTGCCTACTCATATTGAACTTAGCGCGATAGATTACGGGCTTAGTAAAGATTCGGTTGTTTTACTTGAACAAATAAGAACGTTAGATAAGCGTAGGTTAAAAGAAAAAATAGGGCAGTTGCCCACGTCAACTATGCAAAAAGTAAACGTTGCGCTACTAATAAGTTTAGGTTTTACTGAAAAGAGCGTATGACTGCGACAAAATTTTGTCGCAGTTTTTTATTGTCCAAATTTGGAAAAACTCTTTACAAAAAGGATAAATTATGGTAAAATGTCCCTACTAAAGTAAAGGAGTGAGAGTATGGCTAATTTAGCGCAGAGAATAAAAGAGTTAAAAGATATAAGGGGGCTTACTTCTGCTAAACTTTCAAAACTGAGCGGAGTGCCTCTCGGTACGCTTAACAAAGTTTTATCGTCGTCAACGAAAAGCGTTAAGACGGAAACGCTTAAAAAACTTGCCGACGCATTGATGGTTTCGGTTGCTTATCTTTTAGGCGAAAAAACAAAAACCGAAAGCGTTACGGTTGAAAACTACGGATACGTAAAAGTCGCTGCGGTAACGCCTAAACTTTATCTTGGTAACGTAGATAAAAACGTTTTGGAAATTAAAGAGAATATAAAAACGCTTATAGTAAAGAGGGTAAACTTAATAGTTTTTCCTGAACTGTGTATTTGCGGTTACTCGCTTGCCGATTTGACGCTGTTTGACGTGATTTTAAACAAATGCGAAAAAGCGCTTGGAGATATCGCTGATTTTTCAAGAAATTACGACTCGTTGATTTTCGTGGGCGCTCCGCTTAGGAAAGACGGTAAACTTTATAACTGCGCAGTTGCAATATCTAACGGCGAAATACTTGGCGCAGTTCCTAAAACGAGAATTCCATCATACGACGAGTTCAACGAAAAGCGTACGTTTACGCCGTCCCCAGATGAAAATAGCGAGATAAATATTTTAGGAAAAGAGTATCCGTTCGGCAATAAAATTTTGTTTGAATGTAGGCAAATGCAAGATTTTAAGGTTGGCGTTGATATATGTGAAGATATGTGGTTCGTTCATAGCCCGTCAGAGCACGACGCGTTAAACGGCGCAACTATTATCGTCAATCTTTCGGCAAGTAACGAACTTGTTGGAAAAGCGTCGAGAAGAAGAAAAATCGTATCTATTCAGTCTTATAAAGAGTGCGTAGGTTACGTTTACGCAAACGCAGGTATGGGCGAATCTTCATCAGATTTATTGTTTTCGGGACATAATATAATTGCCGAAAATGGAAAAGTTTTAGCCGAAACCGACCTTTTTTCAGATTCTTACGCAATTTCGGATATTGACGTTTCGTATCTTCAGTTTGTAAGAAGAAAGAAGTTTAACTATAAAGCCGAGCATACCGACGGGTATAAAACGGTAAAATTCTCGGCGTACGTAACGGGTGGAAACGTCGATAGAAAGTATGAAAAGTATCCGTTTATCCCAAGCGTTGAAAAAGATAGGATAGAAGGCATGGAAACGGCGCTTGATATTCAAGCGTACGCGCTTATCCGAAGAATTAAACAGGTTGGTAGTAATAAAGTTATAATCGGTCTTTCGGGCGGGCTTGACAGTACGCTTGCAATACTCGCTACGTGTAGGGCGTTTGAAAAAGCGGTTTGGTCTAAAAAGGATATAATTGCAGTTACTATGCCGTGTTTTGGAACTACTGAAAGAACGAAATCAAACGCTGAAAAGTTGGCGGAAATTTTGGGCGTAACCCTTAAAGTCGTCGATATAACGAAATCTGTATTACAGCATTTTGAAGATATCGGACATGATAAAAACGTTGCCGATATAACTTTTGAAAATTCGCAAGCAAGAGAAAGAACTCAAGTTTTGATGGATATTGCAAACCAAGTTGGCGGAATAGTTTTAGGTACGGGAGATATGTCTGAAATGGCGCTCGGTTGGGCAACCTATAACGGCGACCACATGTCTATGTACGGCATAAATTCTTCAATACCAAAAACGCTCGTAAGAGCGCTCGTCTCTCACGTTGCCGAAACTTGCGACGACGAACTTTCTTTTGTTTTGCGCGATATTTTAGATACGCCCGTAAGCCCTGAACTTTTGCCAAAAGACGGGGATAAAATCGCGCAAAAAACCGAAGATTTAGTCGGACCTTATCAACTTCACGACTTTTTTATGTATCACTTTATTGCAAACGGTTTTTCACCGTCGAAAATTTATAAAATCGCAGTAAAAACCTTTGAAAATGATTATGATTGCAAGACTGTATATAAGTGGCTCGAAAACTTTTTTAGAAGATTTTTCGTTCAACAGTTCAAGCGTTCGTGCGTTCCAGACGGAGTAAAAGTAACTGAAATTTCTTTCTCGCCAAGGGGCGACTGGCGTATGCCGAGCGATATCGAGCGCCAAGCATGGCTTGACGATTTGCAAAACGTAAAACCTTTATAAAGAATATAGCAAGTTGTAATTTCCTTGTGGAAAATACAACTTGCTGTTTTATTTTTTATTAAGTTTGTATGAGTTAAAGTCTCGTGCTTTTTTCACTTTGGCAGTCAATTTCGACTTTAAGTTCAAGGTTTGACAAGGTTTTTCCTTTATACGTTTGATAATACTTGTGATAAAATTTATATAAATCTTCTTGGGTGTGAAACAAGTCGCAGTTCGCCGATTTTAACTTGTCGAATAGGTTTTTTACGGTGTTCGTAATTTTTTCTTCGGCGGAGAGTAAAACTTCTTCGGGAATCGATGACGTTGGGTTTAAATGAGAAACGTCTGAGTGAGCGTTGGCATCTTCGTACTTGCAAAAAAACACTAATTTTACGTAATAAATCGGCTTTCCGTTTTCAATTTTGAATTTATATTTTTTTGAAAATTCATTGATACCGAGCATTACAGCGGTTTTTTTACCGTTTATTTCGATTTCGTCCAAACTTAAAAAAGTGTCGAGAGAGTTTTTGCTTTCCAAGTTAAAGAGCAACGTTTCTTCAGGCGTAAGCGTTTCAACCATATATCCATCGCTAAAAATAAGCGTGGACGACGCGTCGAAGATGTATTGATCTTTATCTTGTTTGTCTGAAGTTCCGCTTGAACCACCGCTACCTTGACTGTCTTTGCTACTGCCTTTTGGCGATTTATCTATTTTAATTTTTTTAACGAGAGGCATAAATCCGCTTTTAGATCTCGAATAATAACCTTGCGAAAAGTTTTTTATACTCGTATCGGCTATTCTATCAAGTTTAGCAACGTCTTTACCAAGAATTTTTTGGATAGTAAAAGACGAAATAGAATCAAGTGGAGTTGAAGAAGAAAGAATATCTTTTGCTTTGCCTTCGCAACCTGCAATATGCGCTGAATCTTGTATTTTATCAGTTCGTATAAAATAGTTTATCGTTTCCATAACGTTGAGTTTCATAAGGTCTTCGCCAAGTAAAATTAAATTGCAAAAAGAAAGCATGGGATACCAACCCGTCGTTATGCCTATTTTGTCAATAGCCTCAGCGATAGTTTTCCCTTTTTCGCTAATTAGAGAGTCCTTATTTTCTCCTGATGCCGTTGAAGAGGGTTGAGGTATTGCAATTTGCGCCGTAACTTCATATTCTTTTGAGTTGTCTTGATAGTCAACTCCTATCGCCATGATTATTGCCGTTCTTTCGATATTTACTAATCCAAAGTCGTTAGTTAGAAACAAAACTAATAAAAATCCGGCAAATATGAGTAAAAACTTAGAGCGTAAAAATTTCATTTTTTAACCCGTCCTTTTTTAAAAAATAAAGTTATAAGTGGGAGAGCGTACGCCATAAAAAGCAAGAAATAAACGCCGTATTTCATAATGATAGAAAAAACGTTAAAGAAAAAGTTTTGAGTTGCAAAAAATATAATAGCCGTTACGCCGTTGACTATGATACAAGGAATAATTTTGTGTTTAAAATTAAAGGAGTGGCTAAGGCAAAGTGATGAAAACACGAGTGGTAAAGTAATCGCAAAAACGCAAACTATGGCTAATGCAAAGCCTGCTAGATAGTCAATTCGCCCTGAATTTGAAAAAGAGAGATAGTATTTGCCCATTTTGATAGGCGCAAAATGCTGTCTTTCGGTAAGCGGTCCAAATTCGCAATATAAAACGCAGAAAAACGCAGTTACTATTAGAGCGACAACTAAGTAAGAGAGCATGATTTTAGTTTTTGCAAGTTTTTCGGTTTTAAATTTGCCGATAAAAAATAATATATAAGTGCTATCGAAAAACCAAAGCAGAGAAAATCTACTTCCTTGTAATACGTTTTTAAAGGGCACGCCTATTGCAATCGGTAGTAAATTCGTTAAATCACAAGCGGGAATTGATAGAGACAGCAATACTATTATAGCAAAGAGAGAAACCCAAATTAGAAGGTCGGAAATTCTGCCGACGGTTTTTAAACCTTTGTACGAAAAGAAACAACTTATTAAAAAAATGGGAGCGAAAATCCAAACGACGTGGGTAGTTTCGTAAAGGGCAATTTCGACGAAACTCTTTTGCTCCAAGATAGGAACGTACGCCTTTAAAATAAAATACAAAGCGTATAAACACATAATTATTTTAGTTGGTATTTCACCGCAGTTTTCAATTAGAATTTGATAAAAAGTTAAACCTTTAAATCTATCTGAAATTTTTAATACTATAAAAATCATAGCCCCGTCTAAAATAAAGTTTAAAAGAATAGAAATCCAAAGGTTTTCCTTTGCAAAACCCGACACGAAAGACGGTAACACAATGATTTTTAATACGGTTGCAAACGCAATCAAAGAAAAACAAACTTGTCTTAATTTTACTTTTTCGTTACTCATTTTGAAAATCTTTGCCTCCTTTCGTTTTTTGAACCGATAGACTTAGGTCTATACTGCATACCTATTACGTTGTTCATATAAACTCCGTCTTGTAAATCGTTCGCAATTAGTGGGGCGTAAGGGGCGAAATAAGGTACGCCGTAGTTGTCCATAGAGCATAGATAACAAGCGATAAAAGCAATAAAAAGTACGATACCGTAAGCCCCTAACGAGCCTGAAATAATAAGGCAAATAAGCCTTAAAACCGAGGTTGTTTCAACAAGTTCGGGTATTGCGTAAATGCTTATTCCAGATAGAGCCATAATTAGTATTGCCGGCGTTGACACGATACCTGCGTTTACTGCAGTTTCACCGAGCACCAGCGCTCCTACTACCGCAAGCGCCATACCTACGTATTTTGGCATTCTTACGCTCGTTTCGTTTAAAATTTCAAAAATCATCAACACGAAAAACATCTCTACGCTAGGCGATAAAGGTATTTCTTTTATGCTGTTTACTATGGTTAGTAAAAAATTTAAAGGTATAAGTTGTAGGTGAAACAGTTGTACGGCGACGAATGCTCCCGGTAAAAATATAGAAAAAAGTATTGCGATAATTCTAAGCGATCTTACTAAATTAGCCCTATAAGTCGAAACGTAATAATCTTCCGACGCTTGTAAATCTTCAAGCATTAAATAAGGTAAAGTTATAACAAAAGGCGAGCCGTCGACTAAAATTCCAACCCTACCTTCAAGCAGTCTTTCCATAAGCACGTCAGGCCTTTCAGTCGAGCCCGTTTGCTTAAAAAGAGAAGTTTTTCTCTCGTTCAAAATCTTTGCAATATACGAACTGTCGGGTATTCCGTCGATATCTATTTTTTCAAGTTTTTTCCTTATTTTTTGTACTAAATTATCGTTTGCAATAGTGCTTATATAAACAAGTGAAACGTCGGTTTTAGTGTATCTTCCTATTTGAAAGTTTTCAACTTTTAAATCCGTAGATTTTATATATCTTCTAACTAAACTTAAATTTGACTTAATACTTTCGTTAAAGCCGTTTCTCGGCCCTTTTATTGATAATCCCGTAGGGGGCTCGGAAATGGCTCGAACTTCAAATTTTTTCAGGTCAACGGAAATTGCTTTAATTTTTCCGTCAAGCAAAACGACGGTTTTGCCTGTCAAAATTTCGTCGCAACACTCGTTTATGGTTTGTTTTATGGTTACGCTTGAAAGATTGATGCATTTTGCAAGTTTTTTAACCGAAAAATCGGGATTTGCCTTTCTAAGTGGGGCAATAAGTTCAAGTCCCATAGTCTCTTTGTCGGTTATCGAGTCGATATAAACGGCTGTTGCGTTGTTATCTCCCACTAAAAAATCAAAAAATATCACGTCGTCGCTACCTAAAATGGCTTTTACTGCGTTTACGCTATAAGATAAATTTTCGTTAATTTTCATATTTTAAGTATTTTGAAAAAATTTTTTATTATTCAAAAATTCTTAAATATTACCTAAAATTTATACTATATTGTATAAATTAAAAAATGAACGAAAGTGCTATTGACAATATTAAAAATCCGTGTTATAAATTAAGAAAAACGAATGGGGAAACTGTTATGAGTTTACAAAAAATCCTTGCAAATTTTAAAATAGACGGAGAGTTTTTATCTTGCGAGCCGTACGGTAGCGGTCATATCAATAGGACTTACTGCGCCGTTTTTAATACTGTAAACGGAAAGAAAAGATATATTTTACAAAAGATAAATTCTACGCTTTTTACTAACGTTGACGGGCTTATGAATAATATTAAACTCGTAACTGAGTTCAATCGCGCTGAAATCGAAAAAAGGGGCGGTGATCCGCTTAGAGAAACTCTCAATCTCGTTTACACGCTTGACGGAAAGCCGTATTTTAAGACTGAAAACGGCGAGTATTATAGAGTATATATATTTATTGAAGGCGCTTTGGGTTACGACGTAGTTGAAAAACCCGAGCATTTTTATGAAAGCGCCGTTGCCTTTGGTAAATTCGCTCAACTTTTAGACAGGTTTGACAACAGTCAACTTTTTGAAGTTTTACCAAATTTCCATAATACCGTTATGAGATTTGAAAACTTGAAAAAGGCGATTGAACTTGATAAGATGAATAGAGCAAAAGACGTAAAGGCGGAAATTGACTTTGCGCTCTCGCAAGAAAAATACGTTTCAACAATCGTTGACCTTTTAGAGTCTGGGAAAATGCCTTGGAGAGTTACTCACAACGATACCAAACTCAACAACGTTTTAATTGATACGAAAACTGACAAGGCTGTATGCGTAATCGACCTTGATACTATGATGCCTGGTAGTATTTGTTACGATTTTGGCGATTCCATTAGATTTGGTTGCAATCCGTGTTTAGAAGACACTCCCGAAACTGAAAAAGTAATTTTTAGCATGCCTTTATACGAAGAATACGCAAAGGGATATTTAAGCGTTTTCGGCGAAACGATTACTGATATCGAACGTAAAAATCTTCCTATGGGCGCAATACTTATGACTTACGAGTGTGGAATAAGATTTTTGACCGACTTTTTAGACGGAGACGTATATTTTAGGACGAGTAGAGAAAGGCAAAATCTTGACAGAACGAGAACTCAATTCAAACTTGTAAAAGACATGCACGAAAATTACGATAAAATGTGTAAGATTATTGAAAAATATTGATAAAAATAATTGCCCAAGCGCTATGCTTGGGCTTTTTGTTTTAAAACGTTTGATATTTATATCAAAATGTGTTAGACTAAATAAAATGATTTACGAAATTGCAGAACTTAGAGTAAAAATAAATAATAAATTTAAATATACGGATAGATTTTGCGAAAAATATTTATCTACCGACCAAACGAGCGATTTTGACCTTGAAATTGAAGTTAGCGAAGAGGAGTTTCTTGATGAGAAACAAAAATCTTCTGAGTTTTCGGACGGTTACGTAGAAAATCTTTGTATTTATCGCAAAATGTGTTCAAAAATGCTAAAATGGGATAGGTTTTTGATGCACACCGCCGTTTTAGAGTATGACGGCTATTGCTACGCTTTTTTAGGAAGAAGTGGAACTGGCAAGTCAACTCATACTGGGCTATGGCTTAAAAATTTGCCAAATGCAAAGATTTTAAACGGAGATAAGCCGATTATTGCCTATAAAAACGGCGAGTTTATTGCTTACGGTACGCCGTGGATGGGTAAAGAAAGGTTGGGCTATAACGGAAAAGGGAAGTTAAAAGCGCTTTGTTTTTTAGAACAGGCGAAGAAAAATGAAATTGCGCTTATTGAAAAAGACAAGGTTGCCGAAAGGCTTTTCGTTCAACTACTAATGCCAGAAGATTTTAATTTCGTTGCGAGAACTTTAGAACTTGCCGACGAACTTATAAAATCCGTTCCGTCATATTTGTTGAAATGCGATATTTCGGACCTTGCGTTTAAAACTGCTTACGACTGTTTGGTGGGTGGCAAAGATGCAAAATAAAAAGGTAAATATAAAAGAGTTGCTAAATAGCGACGGTAAGTTTATAGGTACGACAGTTGGCGTTAGTATGCGTCCTATGATAGTAAGCGGTAGGGACGTTGTTGTAATTGAAAAAAAGACGAAAAGGCTAAAACCGTTAGACGTTGCTTTATATATGCGTAACGATAAAGATTACGTTTTGCATAGGGTTTTAAAGGTTACGGACGACGGGTACATTATTCGTGGCGACAACTGTTATAGCGACGAAATAGTAAAAGAAGATGAAGTTATAGGTGTTTTAACCCAGTATTTTAAAAAAGAAAAGCCTATAATGATGGACGATAAAAAATATCTTCGATACGTTAAGAGAAGATTATTTTGGTACAAACCGAGAAAATTTTTCGTCAAAATATACTTAAAATTAAGAAAAGTAGCGAGAAGAATTATAAAAGGAAAGTAAAATGGCTAAAAGCACTCAGTCAAAATCAAAGATATGGCTTGATAAAAACGTCGGCAAATATACGCCGTCAATAGTTTTTTTAACCGTTTTAAACGTTTTAGCAACGGTTTGTTCGGTAGGCTTTGCGTATCTTTCGAGTTTTTTAATAAATAGCGCGACGAAAAACGACGATAGCGGTATAATTTTATTTTCTTGCATAGTTTTAAGCCTATTGATAGGGCGAGTTATTTTAAGAGCGGGCATAACTTTTTGGTCGGAAAAAAGTAGGGCGACTATCATTACCGATTTGAGAAGTAGGCTTTTTAGAAAAGTTTTAAAATCTAATTATAAAGACGTTGAAAAATATCATAGTGGCGAATTATTGACGAGAATAACCGTCGATAGCGCGGAAATTGCGGGTACGACAGTTGGGTTTATTCCGCAAACGGTTGGGATTTTGGTACAAATAGTCGGAGCGATAATTGCCCTTTTAGACGTCGATTTTTATTTTACGATTTTCCTTATCGTTGGTGGCGCGATAATTATAGGAATATCCGCTTTTTTGAGAAAGAAAACTAAATGGTTTTATAAAGAGATAATGAAAGCCGACGGTAAAAGCCGTTCGTTTATGCAAGAGAGCGTTGTGTCGGAACTTACTATAAAATCATTTGGCGCTGAAGAAAAAACTGCAAATAAAGCCGATAAAATCTTAGATTTTTATAAACAGCGTAGAATAGGTAGGGCAAAACTTACTTCGCTTACGGGTATTTTGTACGCTCTTGTAACTAACGTTGGGTTGGTTTTTGCGATAATTTGGTGCGCTTTTGGAATTACGAAGGGTATGGACTACGGCGCGGTGCTTGCAATCGTATTGCTTATGGAACAACTGCAACGCCCGTTAAATTCTGTTTCGGCAATTATGCCTGCATACTATTCAAGGCAAGCGAGCGCGGAAAGGCTTTGTGAAATCGACGAATTTGACGAAGAAGAAACTCAAAATTGCAACCCTATAAGTTATGACGAAATACAAAGCGTAAGCGTTAAAAACGCTACATTTTATTATGATAAAGAAAAGGTTTTAGACGATTTTAGCATAGATTTTGAAAAGAATAAAACGACTTGTCTTTACGGCGTTTCGGGTGGTGGAAAGAGCACTCTTTTTAAACTTTTACTCGGCGTTTATTCTTTAAACGACGGCGAAATAGGTTTTAACACGGACGACGGCTTTAAGAAAATTAGCGCCGAGCATAGAAATTTATTTGCGTTCGTTCCGCAGGGCAATTTCCTGTTTTCTGGCACGGTTTATGAAAATTTAACCTTTTTCTCCGACGAAAACGACCAAGAGATTTTAAAGCAAAAGGTAAAAAAGGCGATAGAAAATTCTTGTAGCGAGTTCGTGTACGACTTGCCCGACGGGCTCGATACCGTTTTAAACGAGCAGGGCGGTGGGCTTTCGGAAGGTCAAAAGCAAAGGCTTGCCGTTGCAAGAGCCTTTTTGACCGAAAGACCTATACTTTTACTTGACGAAGCGACTTCGGCGCTCGACGAAGAAACGGAAGGTAGGCTTATAGAAAATATTAAAAATATGAAAGATAAAACTTGTATAATTATTTCTCACCGTCAGGCTGTTATAGATTTTGCCGACAAGTCTGTGAAAATAGGTGAATAAGTAAAATAAAAGCGTTCTGACAAGTAAGAAACTCTACTTAAGTTTCTCTCTAATCAGAACGCTTAATTTTTTATTAGTGAGCGTGGTTTTTGTCTTTAATAACGGGGTTCATAGTAAGGTTTATGCCTAATTTTTTATAGAACTTTTCGTCGTTGTGAGCGAGCATAACCGTCGTATGAGCCTCGCAACCTCTAAGTTTAGGAAGTTGTTTAATCGCCTTTTCAGCATTTTTATCGTGTTCGGCAGAAGATGAAAGAGCAATGAGCATTTCGTCGATATGTAATCTTGGGTTTTTACTGCCTAAATATTTAATCTTTAAGTCTTGTATTGGCATGATGGCGTTTTTTGAAATAAGGTCAATGCTATCGTCAATGCCTGCGAGATATTTTAAAGCGTTTAAAAGCATGCTCGACGAACAACCGAAAAGGTCGCCCGTTCTACCCGTTATTACCGTTCCGTCCTCAAGTTCGATAGCGGCGGCAGGTAAGCCCCTTTCTTCTGACAAAGCGTTTGCTACGGTATATACTTTTCTATCCGACAAATCTACGTTGTTACCTTTCATAATAAGGTCGATTTTATCAGATTCAACGGGCTCTAAATCGTTTCTTCTCTCGTTTGCAAGAGCCTTTAAATATCTACGGATAATCTCTTGTTTTGCTGCCTCTACGCAAACGGCGTCGTCGCTGATTGCATAACCAGCCATATTTACGCCCATATCGGTTGGAGATTTATATGGAGATTTACCCATTATTTTTTCAAAAATAGCGTTTAAAACAGGGAAAATTTCAACGTCTCTATTATAGTTTACCGCAAGTTTTCCGTACGCTGATAAATGCCATGGGTCAATCATATTTACGTCGTTTAAATCTGCGGTTGCCGCTTCGTAGGCAAGGTTTACCATATGGTTGAGCGGTAAATTCCAAATGGGGAAAGTTTCGTATTTAGCGTAGCCTACTTTGTTGCCCCTTAAATGTTCAAGATAAAGTTGTGAAAGGCAGGTTGCCATTTTGCCAGAGCCAGGACCTGGGGCAGTTATGATGACGAGGTCGCGACTCGTTTCGATATATTCGTTTTTGCCAAGTCCTTCGCTTGATACTATAAGTGGAACGTTGTGCGGATAACCCTTTATATTATAATGATGATATACCTTAACGCCGAGTTTTTTAACTTTTTCCGCAAAGGTTTTAGCGGCGTCGTTGTTTTCGGTGAACTGAGTCAAAACTATGCTACCAACGAAAAGGTCGTAACTTCTAAATATGTCGATAAGGCGGATTGCGTCTTGGTCGTAAGTTATACCAAGGTCGGCTCTTACCTTATTTTTAATTATGTCGTTACTGTTTACGACGATAACTATTTCAGCCCTGTCTTTAAGTTTGCAGAGCATTTTAATTTTATTGTCGGGCGCAAAACCGGGGAGAACTCTCGATGCGTGAAAGTCGTCAAAGAGTTTACCGCCGAATTCAATGTATAATTTGCCACCGAAATCGTTAATGCGTTCAAGAATTTTCTCAGACTGAAGGTTTAAATATTTTTCGCTATCGAACCCTATTTTTTTCACGTTGCACCTCTTAAGTATTAATACCAAATCATTATAACAAATTAGATTGTATTTTGCAATAATTAACGCAAAATAAAAGTTTAATTTTTAATAAATTAAAAATTGTTTACAGTTGACAATAAAAATGTTTTAAATTATAATTAAAAAAAAGAAAGGAAAAATTGCGTATGAAATGTTTTACAGTTGACTTATACGAATATTTTAAAGTTCAAAAACCGCACGGCGCAAGGGCAAACCTTTGTTGCTACGTTAAAGATAATTCAGAAGAGATAAATTTAAACAGAAAAAACCCTGCAATGCTAATTATCCCCGGTGGTGGATACGGTATGGTAAGTGATAGAGAAGGCGAGCCCGTTGCTCTTAATTTTTTATCAAGAGGTTTTTGTTGTTTCGTGCTAACGTATTCGGTTGCGCCTATCCGCTTTCCTTATCAACTCGTTGAAGCGGTTATGGCGATGGCGTATATCCGTAAAAACGCAAAAGAACTCTTAATTGACGAAAATATGATTGCATCTGTTGGTTTTTCGGCAGGCGGTCATCTTTGCGGAATGCTCGGTTCAATTTCCGATTGTGAAGACGTAAAGGCAATATTTAGCGCGGACGTGCCCGTTGCTCCTAACGCTATTATTTTGTCGTACGCAGTTATAAAAGATAAGGATAAAGCGCATCAAGGTAGTTTTGATAACCTTTGCGGTGACGACGACGAGTTAAAAGAAAAATTAAACGTTGCAAAATTAGTCAATAAAAATTCCGCGCCTGCGTTTATTTGGGCTACGAGAGCGGACACCGTCGTTCCTGTAAAAAACTCTTTGGTCATTGCGGATGCGTATGAAAACGTCGGCGTGCCTTTTTCTATTCACGTTTGGGGAAAGGGAGAGCACGGATTGTCGGTTGCGGATAAAACCGTTTATGGAGGACACGCTTGGCGCGTGCTTGACGAGAAGACGAAAAGCGTTAATCTTTGGCTTGATTTAGCGGAAGAGTGGCTCGCTGAAATGGGAATTGCAATCCAAGAATAAAAAAACGCCTTTTGCGATTTAAAGCAAAGGGCGTTTTATAAATTTATATAACAAGAAATACCGCAAATCCCAACGGGACTTGCGGTAAAATTTTTTATTTAAAATTAGTCTTTCTTTAAAGCGTTGATTCTCTTTGCTAAGCCCGACTTCTTGTTAGCAGCGGTGTTTTTGTGATATACACCCTTAGCAACTGAAGAGTCGATTAACGCTGCGGTAGCAGGGAAGAGTTTAACTGCTTCTTCGTAATTGCCAGAATCAATAACTGCGTTGAGTTTTTTAATTGCGGTCTTTACTTCAGACTTGTTGTTTTTGTTAACTAAGTTTTTCTTTGCGCTTACGAGTACGCGCTTTTTAGCAGATTTAATGTTAGGCACTTTATTTCTCCTTTATATAAAAACAAATTTACAGTAAGCATATTTTACCACAAAAAAACACGGTTGGCAAGAATATTTAATGCTTTTTTGTTATTATTTTTTAAAAAATCAAGAAAATTTTAGTTTGTGGTGATAAAGAATAAAATATAATCATAAAATATCGCGTATGGATAAAAGATGCGTTGTTATTTGCGATAGCGGAATAGGTGGATTAAGGCTTTTAAAAAGTTTGCAAGATAGGTTTCCAAGCGAGAATTTTGTCTATTTTGCCGATTACGACAATTTGCCGTACGGTGACAAAACGACCGAACAACTTTTTCAAATTGCTGAGAATATTTATCAGAGGGCAAAAGTTTTTAGCCCAAAACTAATAGTTTTTGCTTGCAACACTTTATCTACGACCGTTTTACCGTATTTTACTCAAAAACCGATTTCAATTATAGGCGTTTATCCAAAAGCGGTAGATGGAAGCGGCGTTTTGCTTTGTACAAAACGTACTGCAAGCAGTAAGTACGTCGAAGATTTAAAACGTAAATTTAAAGCCTTAGAAGTGGTTGAGATGAAAGATTTAGCAAGTCAAATTGAAAGGGTTGCCCGTTTTGGTGGGGATATAGATTTAAGCGAATTAAAAAACGTTCGCTTTGAAAAATACGATTACCTTTCACTCGGTTGTACGCACTATGCTTTTGCTAAAAAACGTTTAGAGCAAATTTTCAAAAATACACCTATTGTAAGCGGTGAAGACCTAACTTTTGATAAAATTGAGTTTTTTTTGACCACCAATGACGCAAAAGGCGAAAACGGTTGCGTAAGTTTTGTAGGAAAGCAGAGCGAGTTTATAAAAAACCTTTATAATAAAGGCATTTTTGAAATTTAATTAAATAATAAAATTTGGCTCGTGTGGTTATTGCAAAAAACTTACGGGTCATTTTTTATAAAAAATTTTAAAAAACTCCGATTTTTTTGCTAAAAGTGGTTGACAGTGGTCAATCGTTGTTGTATAATGGTGTTATCAATACAAGGAGGAGAGGTTTTTGAAACATTTTTCAGGCGAGCATTATCATCAACTCGATACTAAAAACAGAATAAGAATACCCGCTAAATTCAAAAGCGAAATTACTGAAAAGTTAGTTTTCAGTAAAGGCGTTACTCCTTGTATATATGTACTTCCGTATAGCGAATACGCGGAAATGATTGAAAAATTCAATTCGCTTCCACAATTTGATAGCGAAGTTCAACTCGCTCTTTCGATTTATATGGCGTCGTTTGAAGTTTTAGAAGAGGATAATCAAGGTAGAATTCTTATTCCACAGTCTCTTTTAGATTACGCAGGTATCCAAAAAAACGTGGTAACCGTCGGTGTTAAAAACAGGCTTGAAATATGGAGCGAAGAGCGTAGAGAATCGCTTACTAAGAAAAAGACCTTTGAAGATTATATGTCAATTCTTTCGTCGAGGCTACAATAATGGATTTCGTTCATTATTCGGTTATGAAGGAAGAGTGTTTGCAAGGGCTTAAATTAAGTAGCGACGGAATTTATTTTGACGGAACGTTAGGTGGCGCTGGTCATTCTTACGAGATATTAAAAAGAACTGCTCCAAACGGCAGACTTATAGCAACCGATTTGGATAAAGACGCTATTGAAAACGCAAAGCAAAAACTCAGCGAATTCGACGGAAGATTTACTCTTTACAATACAAATTTTAAAAATATTAGTTCAGTTTTAAAAGAGTATGGCGTTACTGAGATAGACGGCGCGCTTTTAGATTTAGGCGTAAGTTCTTACCAACTCGACAATAGAGAAAGAGGTTTTTCATATATGAGTGAAAACGTTAGGCTCGATATGAGAATGGACCAAACGAGTGGTAAAAGCGCTTGGGAAGTAGTAAATTTATACGAAAAATCAAAACTTTCTTATATTTTTTCAGTTTACGGAGAAGAAAAGTTTGCTGAAAATATTGCTAAGAATATTTGTGAAGAAAGAAAGATAAAACCGATTGATACTACGGGTGAACTCGTAAAAATAATTGATAAGAGTATTCCGTACAAATTCAAGCAAAACGGGCATCCTGCGAAAAAGGTTTTTCAAGCCATTAGAATTGAAGTAAACGAAGAACTCGACGGGCTATCCGAGTGTTTGAAAGATATCGTAAAAAAACTTAAAAAAGGCGGACGCTTGGTGGTTTTAACCTTCCATTCGTTAGAAGATAGGATAGTAAAACAAACCTTTAAGGATTTGGAAACCGATTGTATTTGCGATAAAAGATTTCCGATTTGCGTTTGCGGAAAGAAAAAAGAAGTAAAACTTATAACGAAAAAACCAATTGAGGCAAGCGAACAAGAACGTAAAGAGAATTCTCGTTCACATAGCGCTAAATTAAGAATTATTGAAAAAATTTAACTATAAGAAATCTTAAGTTATTAAATCAGGGGAGATAGAATATGTATAATAACAAGAATAATACGGCGGTTAAAGAAAGAACGTCTGAGCCTGCTACTAAAGAGCGCGCTTATAACGGTAACATAGAAGAATTATTTTCTTTCGACGAGGTAATTGAAGAAAAATCGTCGGCTAAGGCTTATCACGCGCCCGTAGTCGAAAACTTTACCGCTACGAGAGAAGAAGTAAGTGAAAAGGTTGAACAAAGCGAAGATTTTATGCCAACGTCTACTACTATGCAGTTTGAAAGTTCTGCCGATAACGACGTTTACGAAGATTTGAGAGTAAGAAACACCGCTAAGGAAAAGAAACAGAGAAAGACGGGCAAGGCTTACAAGTTCAATACTAAGGCAAAACTTTTGGTTGCCGTTTACGCGTTGGTTGTCGTAACGATTTTATCGCTTATCGTTATCAATTCGAATATGCTTAAAAATCTTGATAACTCTATTGACAATTATTCTTCGCAAGTTACCGAACTTACTCAAGAATACAATATGGTTCAAGAGGAACTTGAAATTGCTAAAAGCGACGAAACGATAATCGAAAAGGCGCTTGAAATGGGTATGGAAAAAGCATAATATAGGAGTATAACTATTAAAAATTTAAATTTGAATATTTTACGAAAGAGGTTATTTGCGCTCGTTTGCGCGATAACCTTTATTTTTTTGTCAATTTTATGCAGGGTGTTTTATATTCAAGTCGTGTGGGGAGAAGAATTGCAGTCAAAGGCAATAGACCAATGGACGAGAGAACTTCCAGTCATTGCAAAAAGGGGTGTAATTACTGATAGAAACGGGCTAACGCTCGTTTCTAACGCCGATTGCTATTCAGTTTTCGTTAGGGCTCGTTCAGTTTCTAACGCCGAAGTAGTTGCAAAAACGCTTTCAAAAGTGTTGGGCGTAGATTACGACTCTCTTTATAAGAAAATTAGCGCGGTATCTTCGTCGGAAATTACGGTCAAAAGACGAGTTGAAAAAGCGGAAATTGAAAAACTTAGCGAATACTCGTTAGACGGAGTGTATTTTGCTCCCGACAATACGAGATATTATCCGTACGGAGATATGCTAAGTAAGGTTTTAGGGTACGTTTCGTCCGACGGTAGTGGTCAAACGGGCATTGAAAAATCGTATGAAGAGTATCTAAAAGGTTATAACGGCGAAATATTATACGAGGCTGATTTAATAGGTAAAGATTTACAAGGCGCAAGCGCAAAATATTTACCTGCAACGAACGGACTAAACGTTAAACTTACGATAGATTACGAAATACAAAGAATATGCGATTCAGTTATTTCAAAAGCCTACCAAAAGTACACGCCCAAATCGGCGTCCGTGTTAGTTTTAGATCCGTCAAACGGGCAAATTTTAGCGCTTAGCGAATATCCTTGTTACGACTTAAACGATATTCCAAGAGATGATATTGCGCTTTTAAATAAACTGAGTAGATGTTCGCTTATAGTTGACTCGTACGAACCCGGTTCTACTTTTAAAGTGCTTACTGCCGCTGCAAATATTGAAGAATACCTAAAAGGAAATAAAAATGCTTTTTCGTTAGATTACGTTTTTAACTCGAATAGATATAGAGTGGTTGACGGGCGTAAAATTAAGTGTTGGAGTACACACGCAGGCGGAAAACACTCAAATGAGAATTTAGCGCTTGCGCTTAATAACAGTTGTAACCCGTGTTTTGTTGATATTGCGCTTTCGCTTGGAAAGCAAAAGATGTACGAATATATAAAGGCTTTTGGTTACGGTAACGTAACGGGAGTTGATTTCGGTGGCGAAGCAATAGGAATGTTACTTCCAGAAAGTACGGTAAAAAACGGTGACGTGGCGAGAATTGCGTTTGGTCAATCTATTGCGGTTACTCCTATACAACTCGCTTGCGCAACGGCTTCCGCCATAAACGGAGGCGTTTACTACGAGCCTTATTTTGTAAGCGAAATCTACGACGAGTACGGCAATCTTGCTCAGAAGATTTTACCCAAAATGGTAAGAAGAGTCGTAAGCGAACAAACTTCTAAAATCCTTGCCGAATATTTAGAAGGGGTAGTTTCTAGCGGTAGCGGAAAACAGGCTTATATAGAGGGGTATAGCGTTGGCGGTAAAACGGGAACTGCTCAAAAGTTTGAAAACGGGGTTTTATCGCAAGGAAAATACGTGATGAGTTTCGTCGGTTTTTTCCCGTCTAAAAACCCTAAATATTTAGCGCTTGCAATAGTTGACGAGCCCGTAGGCGGACAGTACGGTTCTACTGTCGCAGCGCCTTTGGTTAAGGAAATTTTTCAGGGCATAATAAATTGCAAAAACCTATAATATAACGGTAATTTTGCAACTTTTTATGATAAATAGAATAGGTGATAATATGTTGTTTTGCGAATTTATTAAGCGAATTGATTATTTAAAAATAAAAGGCAATGCGCCTACGGAAATTAGCGGGGTTTCCGACGTTTCGTACGAAGTTGAAAAAGGCAGTGTTTTTTTCGTCGTAAAAGGGAATAATACCGACGGTAGTTTGTTTATAAAAGATGCAGTGAAAAAAGGATGCGTCGCTATAATTTGTGAAGAAGAAGTTAATATTGACCTTTGTCAAATAATCGTAAAAGACGTTAAAGTTGCGTTATCTCAAGGCTGTAGAGCCTTTTACAAAAACCCACAGGAAGACTTGCGAATCATAGGCGTTGTAGGAACTAACGGAAAAACCACCGTATGTCACGTGCTTTCTAAAATATTTTCACGTTCTGGTTATCAAGTCGGCGTTATGGGTACGCTCGGCGTGTTTTACGGCAACAATTCGGTTGAGACGAATTTAACGACTTTAGGCTCTGTAAAACTTTATAAAACCATTTATGAAATGGTAAATTTTGGCGTAAACGTGCTGATTATGGAAGTGTCGGCGCACGCCATAGAGCAAAAAAGAGTAGACGGGCTTTTTTTCGACGCCTTAATATTTACTAATTGCACCGAAGACCATTTAGATTACTTTAAAGATATGCACACGTACGCAAACGTTAAAAAGAGTTTGTTTAATGAAAAATACTGTAAGTATATGATTGTAAATAGCGACGATAATTTAGGCGTTAAAATTTTAAACGAAAACGGAAAAAACGTCATAACTTACGGTATCGAAAATCCTGCCGACGTATTTGCGATAGACGTAGTAGTAACTAAAAACGGAGTTTCTTTCGTCGTTAACGTTTGCGACGTAATTTACGAACTTCAAAGTAAGTTGATAGGTATGTGCAACGTCTACAATTTGCTTGCTTGTTGCGCTTGTAGCGCCTTATTTGGTATAAAAGTTCATCAAATAGCCCACGCTTTATCAAAGATAAATCCCGTTGAAGGTAGGGCTGATTTAGTGTGTGAATATAAAGGCGCAAGCATTTTTATAGATTACGCTCACACGCCCGACGGGCTAAAACAAACGCTTACTTCAATGCGTAACATTTGTAAAAACAAGTTGATTTGCGTGTTTGGTTGCGGTGGCAACAGAGAAAAAGAAAAAAGACGAATTATGGGTGAAATTTCAGGTAAAATATGTGATTTTACTATAATAACTACCGATAATCCGCGTTTTGAAAATCAAGATAAAATAATTGAAGATATAGAAAAGGGGATAATTCTCGTTAGCGATAGATACTTAAAGATAACGGATAGAAAAATTGCAATAGAAACCGCTTTAAAAACTTTAAGCGTCGGCGACGTTTTAGTAGTTGCAGGTAAAGGCGCAGAAAGATATCAAGAAAAAGACGGTGTCAAAACTCCTTTTTACGATAGGGACGTAATATTGCAAATTATAAACGAAAACGGAGGATAATATTTTGAAAGTATATTTATCGGGTTTTTTAACGTCGCTTATTTTAGCGATTATAACAGGTTTTTTAGCAATTCCGCTTTTAAAAAAGTTAAAGTTTGGTCAAAGCATTTTAAATTACGTAACCGAACATAATTATAAGAGTGGAACGCCTACTATGGGTGGAGTGATTTTTATTCTTTCGGCAATAATTTCATTTTTTATATTTGCAAAACCCGATAAATATCTATCTTTGGTGTGCATAAGCGTAGGTTTAAGTTATATGGCGGTCGGTTTTATCGACGATTTTATAAAGATTAAGTTAAAGCGGAATAAGGGTTTGTCTGCTTTGCAAAAAACAGTTTTTGAACTAATTATCGCTGTAATTATTTCAATTTTTGCCTTATCAAAAGGGCTTACAAAGGTATATTTACCTTTTTTTAATATAACTTTTGAACTTGGTTGGGCGTTTATTCCCGTTTGCATTTTGGTTTTTATATCTACGACTAACAGCGTAAATTTAACCGACGGGCTCGACGGTTTGGCGTCAGGCGTAACCTATATAGTGTTTTTGGCCTTGGGGTTTATAATACTTTTACAAACGAAGTCTTTTTCGAGTAATTATATAAGTCTTATAGAATACGAAAACGTCGCCCTTTTACTGTTCTCGCTTGCAGGCGGTTTGGTGGGATATCTTTTATTTAATACCCATAAAGCGTCGGTTTTTATGGGAGATACGGGCTCTCTCGCTCTCGGTGGATTCGTTGCTATAACGTCGATAGTAAGTGGAAATTTACTTTTTATACCCGTAGTAGGAATAACTTACGTACTTTCAAGCATATCCGTAATAGTGCAAGTAATTTATTATAAAAGAACTAAAAAAAGAGTGTTTTTAATGGCTCCGTTACATCATCACTTTCAACATAAAGGTTATGAAGAAAGTAAAATTGCAGTCGGTTATAAAGTATTAACTCTAATTTTAGGTCTAATATGTGTAATTTCCTACTTGTAAAAAGGAGAGAGTATGTACTTAAAAAGAGATAAGTTTTTAATTGTCGGAATATCAAAAAGTGGAATTTCTTCAACCGAATTTTTGCTTTCTAAGGGCGCTAAGTGTTACGTTTACGACGACTACGACACGCAAACCGTAATATCCGAAAGTAAAAGGTTAGAAGAGATGGGCGCGGTCAAGGTCGTAAGAGAAGAAGTTTTTGATATATTAAAAGAAATAAACGTCGTGGTGCTAAGTCCGGGAGTTGCAATCGACCATGAAATACCGCTTAAGGCTAAAAAACTCGGAAAGCGCATAATAGGCGAACTTGAACTTGCCTTTACGTATTCAAAGTCCCCTTTTATAGCAGTTACGGGAACAAACGGAAAAACGACCACTTGTACTATGATAGATTGCATTTTAAAAGAGAGTGGAATAAAGACGAAGTTGTGTGGGAATATAGGAATTCCAGTAACTAAAATCATAGAAGAAAGCGACGAAAATACCGTTATCGTAGCAGAAACTTCAAGTTTTCAACTTGAAACTGTAAATTCGTTTGCTCCGCACGTCGCGGTTATTACAAACGTAACGCCAGACCATTTGTCAAGGCATTACAATATGGAAAACTATCTCTTTATAAAAAGTAAAATTCTATACAATTTAAGAGAGAGTGAATACGCTGTTTTATGTTACGACGATCCGCTCGTTGTTAAACTTGCCGAAAAAACGAGAGCCAAAGTCGTATATTTTTCGATAAAGACAAGGGTAAACGGCGCGTACGTAGAAGACGGAAAAATTTATTTTAAGGGCAAGGCTATTTGCGACGTAAAAACCCTGAATTTAAGTGGAGAACATAATTTATTAAACTTTTTAGCCTCGCTCTGCGTAGCGAAAATAATGGGCGTAGCAGACGAAATTACCGTAGGTAGCGCAAAGAGTTTTAAAGGCGTAAAACATAGAATTCAATACGTTGCGACAATAGACGGCGTTGACTATTTTAACGATTCTAAAGCGACTAATCAAGACGCAACTGAAAAGGCGATTGATTCAATGACTAAGCCAACGGTGTTGATTTTGGGTGGTAAAGACAAAGGGCTTGATTTTACCGAGTTGTTTGAAAAAATTAAAAACAGCGACGTAAAAAGCGTCGTTATAACGGGAGAGAGTAGGTTTAAAATGTTGGAGAGCGCAAAAAAGGTTGGATACGATAAAGTTTCCGTCGTTGAAGATTTTTATCTCGCAATAGATTTGGCGTCTTTGATTGCCGAAGAAGGCGACTGCGTACTTTTAAGTCCGGCGTGTAGCAGTTACGACAAGTTTACCGACTTTGAGCAAAGGGGAGACTCTTTTATAAAGTATTTGGAGAAAACCGTTGAAAAGTTTAATTGAATTGCGAACGAATAAAAACGACGCTAAAAATAGGAGTGGAGACGTTCTACTCCTTTTTTCAGTTTTAGCGCTATCTTTGATTGGACTCGTTTTCGTCTATTCCGCAAGTAAATATTTTTCAAAAACAACTTACGGCAACGAGTTTTACGTTGCAGGCAAACATTTAATAGGGGTTTTGTTAGGCTACGGCGCGTTTATCTTCGGCGCAATTATCGACTATAAAAAATATTTCAAGTTTGGCAAGTATTTAATAATACTCGCGATAGTTTTATTGTTGCTCGTTTTTACGCCGATAGGTTTTTCAAATTACGGCGCTACGAGATGGATAAAAATAGGCGGAATTACTATTCAACCGTCGGAAATAGCAAAGATTTGCTACGTGATTTTCGTTGCGTCTTATTTTGCAAAAAAGCCGATAAGGGCAAGGGGTTTTATTTCGTGTTTGCCAGTTGTTGCAGTAGGCGTAATTATTTGCATCTGCATAATTTTAGAGCCTAATATGTCAATCACCGTTTGTTTTGGGCTTTTAATGCTTGCGCTTTTATTTACCGCAGGCATGAAAATTTCTCATTTGTTATCGCTTATTTTACCGATAGCGTGTTGCGTTCCGTTGCTTATAATTTTAGAACCTTACAGATTAAACCGCCTTTCCGCATTTTTAAACCCTTGGGCGTCGCCGAAGGGGGAAGGGTATCAACTGTTGCAGTCGCTCTACGCGTTAGGCTCTGGTGGATGGTTTGGCGTTGGAGTGTTTAATTCAAGGCAAAAATTCAAGTTT
Source organism: Clostridia bacterium (assembly GCA_017396365.1). GTDB lineage: Bacteria > Bacillota > Clostridia > Christensenellales > Borkfalkiaceae > UBA10281. The sequence continues at coordinate 161,346 of JAFQMD010000022.1, forward strand.
TTACCTTTTTCAGAAAGCGATTTTATCTTGGCGGTGATAGGCGAAGAAATAGGTTTTATAGGGCTTATATTGTTGTTTGCGCTAATAGTGTTTATCGTCGTAAGATGCGTAAAAATAGCAGTTAAGTCAAGAGATTTTTTCGGGTATATGGTTGCAATCGGCGTCGCTTGTATTATGGGTATACAATCGCTCGTAAACGCTCTCGTCGTAACGGGAAGTATTCCGCCGACGGGACTTCCATTGCCACTCGTTTCAGCAGGCAACACGTCTCTTATTACCTTTATGTTTTCATTTGGTATAGTATATAACGTATCAATGCAAAATTAACTTTTTTGTACCTGACCGCATAGAATAAAATATCTAAAATTAGGGTGAAAGTATGGATAAATTTATTGTTCGCGGTGGTAATAAACTGTTTGGAAAAGTAAAAATTCAATCTGCCAAAAACTCAATTTTACCACTTATCGCAGGGAGCGTAATTGCGAGTGGAAAAACGGTTATAAAAAACACCCCTAAAATTCGCGACGTAGTTATAATGTGCGAAATAATACGCTTTTTAGGTGGAAAGGCTGAATTCTTAGGCGACGATTTGCATTTAGATACGAGTTTGGTAAATTCATGGAGTTTGCCGAGTAATTTAACTTCGGAAATAAGAGCGTCGCTATTTATGGTCGGCGCTTTAATTTGTAGATTTGGATATGCTTCTATAAAACGACCGGGTGGGTGTAGAATAGGCGAAAGACCGATAGATATTCACGTTGACGCTTTGAAGACTTTGGGGGTTAAAGTTGACGAAGGCGAAGAAATAGTCTTTTCGGGCAAGATAATAAACAGCGGTGTGATAAATCTCAGATTTCCAAGCGTAGGAGCGACTGAAAACGCAATGATGACCGCGCTTAGGGGTAAGGGCGTTTCAACTATTAAAAATTGCGCGAAAGAGCCTGAAATCGAAGATTTGCAAAAATATTTAAATATGCTCGGCGCGAATATAAAAGGCGCGGGAACTTCGGTTATAACGGTTGAAGGTCTTAGCAAAAATAATAGTGGCGAAATAGTATTTACACCGTATCCCGACAGAATTGAACTCGGAACTTACTTATTTGCTTTGGGCGCAGTCGGTGGCGAAATTGAAATTCACGCCGAAACCTTTAAAAATTCTCAATCGGTTATAAACTTTTTTAAGGATAACGCTTGCAAAATACATATAATAAATGATAAAATATATAATATAAGTATAAGCGATACCTTGCGTTCGTTTGGAAAAGTATGTACGGGTCCGTACCCTGCCTTTCCAACCGATTTGCATCCCCAACTCGTAGCGTGCGCGCTAAACGCTAACGGAATTACCGCCGTTGAAGAAAACGTTTTTGAAAGTAGATTTGCCTACGCAAACGAGTTAAAAAAGTTCGGCGCAAAAATCGGCGTTTACGGTAAACTTTGTTTAGTTGAAAAGTCGGTCTTACGCGGCGCAAACGTCGTGGCGGGCGATTTAAGGGGCGGGGCGTCTTTACTTATAGGCGCGCTATCGGCTGACGGGCAGTCTGAGATAAAAAACGCAGTCCACGTCGATAGGGGATATTACAAAATAGAAGAAAAATTTTCTGCCCTTGGAGCGTACGTAAAAAGGGTAAGTTATTGATACGGAGAAACTTATGAAACACAAACTCTTAATTGTTATAAGCACGGTGCTCGTTTTTGCGTTAACAGTAGTTTTGGCTCTCGTGTGGCTACTTAAAATAAGATACGTAGAAGTTAACGTGGTTGCCCAAACGGGTTACGAGCAGGCGCTTTACGAAGAGATTGAGAGCGTTTTAAGTAAAGAATACGTCGGCAAATCTTACTTTTTTGTAAGCGAAAAGGATATCGACGATAAGATTACCGCAAATCCTTACGTTAAAGTTAAAGAGATTAAAAAGGTTTTCCCCGATAAAATTATAGTAGAAGTTGAACGTAGAAAAGAGCAGTTTGCTATCGTTTACAATAAAGAGTTTTTTATAACTGACGGCGAATATTTTTTACTTAAAAGGACGGCGGATGAAAGCCAAGTTAACGGCGCAATCGTTAACATAACGTTATTAGATATTCAACTTGACGTATCGACTTTGATAGAAGGTAAGGCGATTGGCTACGAAAATAACGTTTTGGTAGGCTCTACTACCGAAATTTTTAGCAATTTAAAAGATGGGTTTAACCTTGTTGACCGCATTGAAATTATAGGCAGTAGAAACTGGGTAAGATTTTATACTAAAACAGGCGTTTGCATTGAGTTTTCATTTACGCCCATAGGCGGTGGTGAAACCGTTGAAAAGGAATTTGCTAAGACTATCGTTGCAAAAACTGAAGAAGTTGAAAATTTTTATAATAAGTTAAACGAAAGTCAAAAGAGCGAGGGGTACGTTATCGTTTTAACTAAAGATAGCGGTGAGATTTCCATTTCATACGAAACAGAAAAAGCAAATTGAGCGTAGGAGAGAAAGATGGCTTTTAAAGGCGTTGCAACGTTAGACGTTGGTTCATCAAAAATAGTTGCTACCCTTTCTGAAAGGGGTGTAAATAACACCTTTTCGGTAAAAGGACAAGCGGTGAGATTTTACGAAGGTTTTGCCGAAGGCGAGTTTTTAGACGAGCAGAGTTTAGAGTGGGCGATTTGCGATTCGATTGCGGAGATCGTCAAAGAAACGGGCGTTTCACTTGGTGAAATTTACGTAAGCGTCCCCGGGGTTTTTATTCGATTAGAAAATAAAAAATATAAATTATCTTTAGGCAAACAAAGAAAAATTACCAAAAACGACGTGGAGTCGCTATTTGAAGAAGGTAAGGCGAGAGTTAAAACCGACGGTTATGAAGTTATAGGTTATAGCGAAATTTTCTTTGCTCTTGACGATAACAGAAAGGTTGAAAACCCTATCGGCGTAGTTTCTTCAATGCTCGGCGGGGCAATAACTTACTATCTTTGCGAAAATTATTATTTGCAAACTATTCGTAAAATTTTAAATAAAAACAAGATTAAAGACGTAAGGTTTGTTTTCGTTGGACAAGCAATGGGCAACTATCTTTTAAGCAAGGAAGATAGGGAGTCGCCGTCTTTACTTTTAGACGTTGGGTATATAACTTCGGAAATGACCGTTCATCTTGGCAACGGTATTTTAGCCGAGTGTTCGGAAGATTTCGGCGGTGGAATTTTAACCTATCATATGGTTAAAGAATTTGATTTGGAAGTTATGGAAGGCGAACTTTTAAAACGTGAGATAAACTTTGCCATAAACCCGTCGGTAAAATCGAGTTATACGATAGAACTTGAAGAAAAAACACTTGATTTTTCAAGCGAAAAAGTAAACGAGATAGCATTTTCGGTCGTAGATTCTTTCTTAGGCTCGGTATCTGAGTTTTTAGAGCAAAACACACCGCTTTCAATGGAAAATTTAAGGGTGTATTTAACGGGTGGCGGTCTTTCGTATTTAAGGGGAATTAAATCTCATTTGTCCGCAAGGCTCGGTTCTCCCGTAGAGATAATTACTCCTAATATTTTGTTAAATTCAAAACCCGAATTTTCTTCGGTTTACGCCCTTTTAGACTACGCGCTTACCGATAAAGAAAAACGCAAAAAACCTTTTTTCCACTTTTAACTTTATAAGGAGAAGATAATCCATGATGGATTTTGATTTTAGAGACAACTTTGACGACGAATTTGATAACGCTCAACTTTGCAAAATAAAGGTAATGGGCGTTGGGGGCGCGGGGAATAACGCAGTAAACAGTATGATTGAATACGGTATAACTAGCGCAGAATTCGTTGCCGTCAATACTGATAAACAGGCTTTAATGCTTTCAAAGACGCCTATTGAAAATAGGATTGTTATCGGAAAAAATTTAACAGGCGGTCTCGGCGCGGGTTCAGATCCTGAAATCGGGGCGAGAGCAGCCGAAGAATCGAGAGAAGATATTGAAAAGGCGTTAGACGGTGAAGTGAACCCCATTTAGTTCACACAATAAAAAAGGCTAATAAAAAACCTTCTATGATATAATTTTCATAGGAGGTTTTTTCTATGGCAAAAAAAGGACAAAAATTCAACAAATACACACCCGAACAAAGAAATGAAATA
>JAFQMD010000023.1 GCA_017396365.1 Clostridia bacterium
TATTATTTATTTAATGCTTCTTGAACTGCAACTGCGCAGGCAACGGTCATACCAACCATAGGGTTGTTACCAGCGCCGATTAAGCCCATCATTTCTACGTGAGCAGGAACTGAAGAAGAACCTGCAAACTGAGCGTCAGAGTGCATTCTTCCAAGAGTATCCGTAAAGCCGTAAGATGCAGGACCTGCAGCCATGTTGTCTGGGTGAAGAGTTCTACCCGTACCACCGCCAGATGCAACGGAGAAATACTTTCTGTTGTTGTCGATACACCATTTCTTGTAAGTGCCTGCAACTGGGTGTTGGAATCTGGTTGGGTTAGTTGAGTTACCCGTGATAGAAACTTGTACGTTTTCGTGCGCCATAATAGCAACGCCTTCAGAAACGTCGTCTGCGCCGTAACATCTAATCTTTGCTCTTTCTCCGTTTGAATATGGAGTTTCGCTTACGATAGTAAGTTTGCCAGTGTAGTAGTCGTACTTAGTTTGCACGTAAGTAAATCCGTTGATACGGCTGATAATGAAAGCGGCGTCTTTACCAAGACCGTTCAATACAACTTTAAGTGGCTCTTTTCTAACCTTGTTTGCTTTAAGAGCAATACCGATTGCGCCTTCAGCAGCAGCGAAAGATTCGTGACCTGCTAAGAAACAGAAACAAGTGGTTTCTTCAGATAAAAGTCTTGCAGCAAGGTTACCGTGTCCGATACCAACTTTTCTTTGGTCGGCAACAGAACCTGGAATACAAAACGCTTGAAGACCAACGCCGATAAGTGATGCTGCGTCAGCAGCCTTTTTAGCGCCCGACTTAATAGCAACTGCAGCGCCTACAGTGTAAGCCCAAATAGCGTTTTCAAAACAAATAGGTTGAATTCCACGAACGATAGCGTCAACGTCAATACCTTTGTCTAAACAAATTTGTCTTGCTTCTTCTAAATCTTTAATACCGTATTGCGCAAGGCAGTCGTTAATTTGGTTAATTCTTCTGGAATATCCTTCAAAAGTAATACTCATTATTGCTACCTCCTATTATTCTACGCGTGGGTCGATAAATTTAACGCCTTCGTCAAATCTACCGTATTTACCCGATGCTTTTTCGTATGCTTCGTTAGGAGTAAGACCTTTCTTAATAAAGTCGGTCATTTTTCCAAGGCTTACGAAAGAGTAGCCGATAACTTGATTGTTAGCGTCAAGAGCCATTTTAGTAACGTATCCTTCAGCCATTTCAAGATATCTCGTACCTTTGAGTTTAGTTCCGTACATAGTTCCAACTTGAGAACGAAGTCCTTTACCAAGGTCTTCAAGACCAGCGCCGATAACAAGACCGTCGTCAGAGAAAGCAGATTGAGTTCTACCATATACGATTTGTAAGAAAAGTTCTCTCATAGCGGTGTTGATAGCGTCACAAACAAGGTCGGTGTTGAGCGCTTCTAAAATGGTTTTACCGGGGAGAATTTCAGATGCCATAGCGGCAGAGTGAGTCATACCCGAACAACCGATAGTTTCAACGAGGGCTTCTTCAATAATACCCTTTTTAACGTTGAGAGAAAGTTTGCATGCGCCTTGTTGAGGAGCGCACCAGCCTACACCGTGAGTAAAGCCCGATACGTCTTGAATTTCTCTTGACTGTACCCATAAACCTTCTTCAGGAATAGGAGCAGGTCCGTGGTTTGGTCCTTTAGCAACGCATACCATATTTTCAACTTCGTGAGAATATTGCATTATATATTCCTCCAAATAGATTTTTTATCTTTACAATTATAGCACATAACAAAATTTTTGACAATAAATATTTTAACATTTTTAGTGTTTTCTATAAAAGGTTATCTATCTTTTTGTTGACTTTTTAGGCTTTTAGGGTTATACTTGATATGTTATTATACTTTTAGGAGATTGTTATGAAAAACGTATTAGACGTTCTTACCGAACGTGGGTTTGTAAAACAGACTGTTTACGGCGACGATTTAAGAAAGAAACTTGAAACTGAAAGCATTTCTTTTTACGTTGGCTTTGATCCTACGGCGGATTCTCTTCATATAGGTCATTATATTCCCATTATGGCAATGGCTTGGATGCAAAAATACGGTCATACTCCTATCGCTCTTTTCGGCGGTGGCACGGGTATGGTTGGCGATCCGTCGGGCAGAAGTGATATGCGTCAAATGTTAACGCCTGAAATTATCAATCATAATATTGCTTGTTTTAAACAACAAATGTCAAGATTTATCCGTTTTGACGGAGAAAACGCTGCAATTATCGAAAATAACGAAGACTGGCTTATGAAACTTAACTACGTTGAATTTTTGCGTGATATAGGCGTTCATTTTTCGGTAAATAAAATGCTCACGGCTGAGTGTTTCCGTCAACGTATGGAAAAAGGGCTTACTTTCCTTGAGTTTAACTATATGCTTATGCAAGGTTACGACTTTTTGGTTCTTAACCAAAAACACGGCTGTGTGTTAGAAGTTGGTGGCGACGACCAGTGGTCGAATATGCTTGCAGGCGTTGACCTTATAAGAAGAAAAGAGCAAAAAGACGCTTATTGCTTAACTTGTACCCTTTTATTAAACAGCGAAGGCAAAAAGATGGGCAAAACGCAAAAGGGCGCGCTTTGGCTTGACGAAAAGAAGTGTTCGGTTTACGATTTCTATCAATATTTTAGAAACGTTGAAGACGTTAAAGTCGCAGAATGTATGCGTCTTTTAACCTTTATGGAAATGGACGAAATTGCCGAACTTACCAAGTATAACGACGAGAGAATGAATCAAGCGAAAGAGCGTTTGGCGTTTGAAGTTACCAAACTCGTTCACGGCGAAGAAAAGGCAACCGAGGCTCAAAAACAAGCAAAGGCTGCTTTTGGCGGAAACGTTGAAGATATGCCAACCTTTAACGCAAACGGCTTGACTAACGTAATTGATATTATCGCCGCGTCGGGCGTTGCTAAATCTAAGAGCGAAGCAAGACGTCTTATTGAAGGAAATGCAATTTCCGTTGACGATAAAAAGATAACCGTTCAAGAAGTTGAACTTTCCGACGAAATCAAACAAAAGGGAAGTTTCGTTCTTCATAAGGGTAAAAAAGTTCATATCAATATTATTTTATAAGCAAAAAACTGCCGAAATGTCGGCAGTTTTTTAATGTAAAGAAAGCATAGCGAGCCGTTTAAATTGACTCACTATTGTTTGCCAATTTGATATTTCGGTCTACAAATGGCAAAACTATTTTAGTTATACTGCTGCTGCTATCACTGAAATAATACCTAAAATAATACCCAAAATAAAAGGAATGGCAATAGCTGAACAAAAACCCCAAATTGCTCCTTTACCTGCAGATTTTGCCCTTAAGGGTGTAGTATCTTTATAAACTAAGTAAAGAATAAGACCTACTAAGGGGATAAAAAAACCTAAAACTGCAAAGCCAGTGCTAGGCTCGTCAGTTATTTGATTTAAATTGCGAGACTTATTTTGCGCAATTGCGCATCCGCAGTGAACGCAAACAACGGCTTCGTCATTAACTTCTTTTCCACAATGTGAACAATACATAAATTTTCTCCTTATTACAAAACAAAAAGTGCGCCAACCAAAGTTGACGCACCGAAAAACGCAAACTCCGATTGTCGCCAAACAAATTTCAAGCATACGAAAGGATACCCTAACACAATAACCTGATGGAATTTGCGTTTTTTCCAAATTCATATAGTTATTGTGTACAACAAAATAAAGAATAATTTCTTGCAAAAGAAAATATCCCCACGTTTGCTTATGAAATTTGTTTGGCAAAGTTAGTATATCACATATAATAAATTTTATCAAGTAAAATTGATAGAGTGAAATACCGTATTTTATACAGCTGAAGAAAAAGGAAATATCCCTAAAAAGTATTGCGATAGTTCAAAGGTTATCTATAACGGGGTAAATCACTTCTAAATGAAAAGGAGTGGTCTAGCAACCACCCCTTTCCCTTGGAGAAAAAAGAATTATCCCTAAAAAGTATTGCGATAGTTCAAAGGTTATCTATAACGGGATAAATCCTTTCTAAATGAAAAGGAGTGGTCTAGCAACCACCCCTTTCCCTTGGAGAAATGATTTAAAAAACAAGAAAAAACTAATGAAAAAACAAACGTGAAATCTAATTTACACCTATATTGTATCACCCGTTGTTGTTTGGCGTTTGAAAGAAAAATATAAATTGAGTGAAAAAACTTTTCACGAAAATTTTTCTTGACACCAAAAAAACCTATATTAAGTAAAATAAACAAAAAACGATTGCGATTTTTTTAAAATCAATATATAATATTCTTATAAAATAAAGGAGGCGTAAAATGGATATCGGACACGTGTTTTTGCATAGTTTAAAAGACTGTGTTTTTATGCTTCCTATAATGCTAATAACCTACGTTATTATAGAACTTATCGAAAGAAAGACGAGTTTTGCAACTAACGGCAAGTTTTTATCGGGAAAGGCGTCGCCCGTATTCGGTTCTTTGCTCGGCACTATTCCGCAATGCGGAGTAAGCGTTATGTCGGCAAAACTGTTCGACAAGGGCATAATCGGGCTCGGTACTTTATTTAGCGTGTTTATCTCAACGAGCGACGAGGCGTTTTCAATACTCATTGCAAGTGAAAAACGTCTTGATTTAATTCCGCTTATAGTTATTAAACTTGTACTCGCAATAGCGGTGGGGTTGTTTTTCAATCTTATTTTATCTAAGAAAAAGAATTTTGAAGGCGAAGTTTTCGAGCATGATAGCGTTTGCGCGCATTGCCACCACGGTGTAGAAGACGGCAAGTACGCGTGGGTAAAAATGTACGTTTTAGTTCCGCTTTTTCACGCCCTTCAAACCTTTTTATACGTATTTTTAGTAACCTTTATATTTGGAATTTTCTTTGGCGAAGAAGGGCTTATCGGCGAGGAAAAATTTGCCAAGTATCTTTTAAGCGTTAAATACGCCGAGAGTTTTATAACCGCGCTCATAGGTCTTATTCCAAACTGCGCGTCGTCGGCAATAATTACGAGCGCGTACGTAAGCGGAGGTATATCTTTCGGTAGTTTAGTAGCAGGGCTAATATCAAACGCAGGCGTTGGGCTTGCCGTACTTTTTAAAAATACTAAAGAGATAAAAAGAAACGTTTTTATACTTTTAACGCTCTATTTTGTAGGCTCTTTTAGCGGACTTTTTATAACGCTTATAACGGGTTTGTTTTAAAGGGGAAGTTATGCAAGAACTTTTAAACTGGATAGGTAAAAATATCGTTAATGGACTTATAAGCCTACTTATCTTTATTTTATGCGCTGTTTTAGGCGGAGTAATTGCGCATATAACCTTGTTGTTTTTAAAAAGCGGAAAACAAAAAACACGCAAAAAAACTACCAAAAGTATTGAGAGTTTCGTTGACAAAGTCGTGGATGATTACTATAGTCAAGACGTAAAACTTGGCAAAGAAAAATTGACTCAACTTTTATCCGTAGCAAGCAAGTTGTTCGAAGAAATTCCAAAAAACTATAAAAGTAACGTAAAGTATTTTGAGATATTAAAGGCGAACGATTTCGACTTTTTACAAAAGGACGTAAAAATAAGTCTTGAATTTGCTACAAGCGAGAGCATTCGCTTTTTAAGGGCGACGATAAACGCTTTAAAAGAAGAAGTTTACCTTTTTTTAGATAACGGCGTTGTAAAGGGACTTTACGGAGCAGGAAAAGTTTTTAATTTTTTTGCAAGATTTGGCGATATTCCTAAAAATCCCGAAGATTTATTAGTTTCAGAAGTGTTTGAAATTATAGAAAAATTGTCAAACCCTAACAAGCAAGTTAAAAAACAATTAAGCGAGCAAAAAGAAAAGGGGTTAATTAAAAAGGGGATTGAAATAATCGGCGGTAAAGCAAAAGACGTAGGTATTTCGTTTGCGACAACCGCCGTAGATAAATACTTAGAAGATTTTATTCGCGAGTTTGCGCAAATTATAAATCTTTTATATTCGGACGGCTTTAAAGACGAAAAGCAAGAAAAGGTTACGCAACCAAATTCAAAAAAGGGGGTTGCGTGATATGTGGGCTAAGATTTTAGCAGGGGTTTTCGGCATAGTAGTCGGCTTTATAGTAGTTCTTTGGTTTAGAGTAAGGAGCGTTAGAAAAAGAATAAACGCAAGCCTGCGAAAAATAGGGCTGTTTGAACTTACTTCATCTCAAAAAAGAGAAATAGAGCGCATAATAACAGAAAAGAGAAAACTGTATAAAAAGCAAAACAAGGGTGTCGTTTGTCGCGACGTGTTAGGGCTTAAAAAGAAAAAGTCAAACGTTTTTCCCAAGGCGTACTGGCATATAATAAAAGAAGTTGCCTTAGTGTTTGACGACAAAAGGCAAAATCCGTTTTTAGACTTTTCTATAAAAAGCGCTTTTGATTTTTTAAACAAGGTAACGGATAGAATAGAGAGCGTTTTAGACGATATGCAAATTCCCGTTTTAAAAAATTTAAAATTATCTACGATTATGGGCGTTACAAGCATAGGTAAAGTCTTTTCAAACAAAGTCGTAAAAACGGGCGCGTCGTTTGCAAAAAGGCTCGGCAATTTGTTTAATTTATTAAACCCGTACCATTGGGTAAAAAAAATAGCGCTTAGTTATTTCTTTACTAAAATTATAAATGAAATATTGCTTGCAAGCGTTGACGTGGTTGCTTGGGAGTTCGCTCGTTTTTACAAACAAGCAGAGCAAAAAGTCGAACTTGTCGCAGTTTAAACAAGGAGTAAAAAATGAAAGTAAAAGTTAAAAAGTTGGTCAATAGCGCGATTATTCCCACTTTTGGCAGTGTAGAAAGCGCAGGGGGAGACCTTTATAACGCAGGCGACGACGTGGTAATTTCGCCGTCGGAAACCGTACTTATCGGCACGGGACTTGCCGTGGAAATTCCCGAAGGTTACGTTGGGCTCGTATATGCAAGGAGTGGACTTGCTTCGAAGTGCGGTCTTGCTCCTGCAAACAAAGTCGGCGTAATTGATAGCGATTATAGGGGGGAGATTAAAGTCGCTCTTTTTAACCATTCAAAAGAAACGAGAACTGTTTTAAAAGGCGAGAGAATTGCCCAAATGGTAATCGCGCCCTATTTAAAGGTAGAATACGAAGAAGTCGAAGAACTTTCTTCAACGGAAAGGGGAGAAGGCGGTTTTGGTTCTACGGGCAAAAAATAAATTGTCATAATCAATGAAAATCAACTAATTTTCTTTAAAGGGGAGATTTTATGAAAAGGAAATTCGTAAGTTTTGTACTTTTAATTTTGACGTTTGTAACGGCAACGTTTTTTGCTGGGTGCGGACTAAAATTGCCCACGTCTAAAAATTATAACGACGACGTTACGGCGGTTAAACCCGAAGATATAACCGCGCCGAATTTCGTTGTAAAAGACGGCGAGACCTATTATACGTCGGAAAAGTTATGTTTAATGGTAGAAGTAAACGGCGCTTTTTACGAGTTGGAATATTTTTCTCTCGACCAAAACAAGCGTGTTTACGACGACGTTTATTTTTACGAAAAAGATTATTTTTTTATGATTACGGGCGACTACCGTGATATATACGCGTCTTTAGGCGATAGCGCCGACCTTGAATACGCCGAAGAAGAAAGAGAACAGGGCTACGATATTCAAATTAACGTCAAAAAAAGCGGAATTTATAAGGTTATTTTTGACGTTGACACTTTAAAATTCGATTTGCAATTTAAGTCGGATATTGAAACGCCCGTGTATTACCCCATTAAAAATTGCAGTATTTATTCTATAAAGACGAGTTGGGTGGAAATGAGCCAAAACCCTGACAACGCGGACGAGTTCGTAATAAGCAATTTTGAAGTAGATGCAGGGGTATCCATCGGGTTTTACAGTAATATTCACACGAGTAATTACAAAGTTACGTTGGATAGCGCATGCCAAGATAAATATTGTTCGGGCGGGGGCAAGCTCGTTGGAATAAACGTCGGCGGAAAATATAATTTTTACATAAACAAGAAAACTTACGTCGTAAGAGCCGAACTTTTAAATCCCGAAACGGCAACCTATAAAGTAATTTATTATGAAGACGGCGATTTTAAAACTTTACAGCCAAGCGAAAGCAACGTTCCGTACATTTTCAAAAAAAGAATTACGGTAGAAAGAAAATATCAAAACTTGCCCGATTTTTATAGCGATAATTATACGAATTACAAATTAAGCGTTGTGGATATAGCAAGCGTTTTATATTGTAATGACGGCGAGTATTATTTTAAACAAGTTGGAAGTTACGACTTAACGATTAACTTACAGACCTTTGAACTTACCGTTGAAATGCTCCCAGAGTAAAAATTAAAAGATTTAAGGAATATTTTCCGCGCGCAAATCTTGCGTTTGCGCGCGGAATTTTTTATATTATATAAAAATATATAATAAATGTGTTTAATTTACATTGACAAAAACGTTTGAAAAGTATAAAATAGTAATGATTACAACTAACTAAGATATTCGTAGGAGTATTATCTATGAAAAGCAAAAAACTTTTAGGTTTTATATCGGCGATAATGGGCGTTTGCCTTTCCGTTACTTCTTTCGTTGGAATAACGGCTTTCGCTGAAGAAACTACAAACACTTACAAAGCAAAGGACGGAGCAATAAAAAGTTGCGCGTTCGTTCCATATTCGCTTACCGCTTACTTTGAAAAAGAAGGAGACAATAAAAAGATAGACGTTAAGCAAATAGATAAAGTAGAAGTATGGCTCGGTGGCGCAAAACTTACCGACGGTTACGACTACGATTCGGGCAAGGGCACTGTTGAATTTGGCGCAACGGGTAACTACACGGTTAAAGTTGATTTTAAAGACGACGATAAAACTTGGATAGAAAAGTCGGTGGAAGTTGTAGCAAAGAGCGACGCGACCCCCGTTTCATACGCAATCGATAGCACTAAAATCGTTGAATTTAATGCGAAAATTCAAAAAGAAGTTCCTACTGCCGAAAAATCTGACGTAACGAGCGTTACTATTCCAGACTCTTTCTGGGACTACGTATCTTCAAACGTTTTCGTTAAAGATCAATTCCGTACTAAAGTTTACGTACAGGCTCCTGCAGGCAATTTCTCTGCGGTTTCAACGACTTGGAGTTCGACTCTTTCTAAAATCAACCTTTCAAGCACGGGAACTTACTATTTCTACGTTGAAATTAAAGACCCTTGCTATAACGAGGTTGTAAAGAGTTCCGACTATAAACTCAAGGCTGACGGTTGGTATAAAGAAACTACTCCCGATGATCCTACTACTCCAGACGTTGACGAAAGCGAATATAACGAACTCGTAATCCCCGTATTCTCGTTTAATTACGTTAAGCCTATTACCCACAAGGTAGAGATTACCACTAAAGTAACCGAAGGTATCGTAGGTCAAGAATTTACCTATTTAAAGCCGACTGTAACTTCAAGCAATAAGACGGATATCGTGTTGTGGTATAACCCGAATGCAACCGATAAAAAGCCTGAACAAGAAGGCGCAAGCGGTTGGGTAAAAGCAGTCAGCGGCGAACACGCTGAATTCGATTCTTTCAGCGAAACTTCGATTAAGTTCACTCCGCTTGCAAAGGGTTCGTTCTGCTTGATGATTCAATCAAGGGGTGGCGAAAGCGGTTTTGAAATTATAACCGAATACAGCGATATCATTTCAGTAAATAGAGATATTGAGCAATTAAAAAAAGAAAACGACGCGTTTGCTAAATTCCTTAAAAACAACTGGTTATCAGTAGTATTTTTAGGTATTGCTCTTCTTTGTATCGTAGGTATTATTATCCTTGCGTTCTACAATCCAAAGGACGAAAATCCTGCTCCTAAGAAAAAGGAAAAGGTTGAAGACGCTGAAGACGAAAAAGAAGAAGTAGAAGTTGAAGACGTTTCGGAAGAAGACGTTGAAGACGTAAGCGAAGAAACCGAAGAAGTTGAAGGCGATAGCGCAGAAGTTGAAGAAACGGCTGAAGAAGTTGACGCTCCTGTAGAAGAAAATGCAGATGCGCCGGCTGAAGAAAAGGCAGAAGAAACTGCGGACGCTCCAGAAAAAGAAAAAGAAGGCGAAAACGCTTAATTTTAACACAAACGATTAACACGCTGTGCAAAGAGCATGGCGTGTTTTTATTATATAATAATGAATAATATTGTAAGCGGTAATGACGACGGGCGTTTCGCTTTAAAATGCGAAACGCCCGTAATTGATTTTAATTTAGTTTAAAAATAATAGTAAAAGTCGTGCCTTTTGAAATCTCTGAAACAACTTTAATTTCAAGATTTAAAATCTCGGCAATGCGTTTAACCGTAGCAAGTCCAAGTCCGTTTCCGTGCGTTGAGCGAGATTTGTCGCCCCTAAAATACTTGTCGAACATTCTTTGTTGGGTTTCTTCGCTCATACCTATTCCGTAGTCTTTAATACAAACGGTAACTTGTTTGTCGTTGCCTTGTACGTTTACGTCGATTTTGCCGTTTTGGTTGGAAAACTTGATTGCGTTTTGCAATACGTTTAAAAGCATTTGATGCGAGAGTTCTTCGTTAGAATAAACGTGAAAATTCTCAAACTCGGCGTTAAACTCAATATTTTTCTTTTCCCAGTCGCTTTGTAGTTGCAAAATGCTTTTTCGTAACTGCTCGGAAATACTGAAATGGCGTTTTTCAATTTCAATCGTACCGCCGAGACGGTCAAGCATTAAAGTACTTGCCGTAAGGTCGATAAGTCTATTCGATTCGGAAACGATAATTGAAAGATATTCTTTTTCTTCTTCTTTAGAAAGACCGCCTTTAGATATAAGTTTTGCAAAGCCCCTAATGGATACGATAGGAGTTTTAAGTTCGTGTGAAAAGTCGTTTATAAAGTCGTTTTTTTCTTTGTCGGCAAGTTTTAGTCTGTTTGCAACGGTCGTTAAAACTTCGCCTATTTTTTTATATTCGCCTGAAAGGTCGTCAACAACGTTTATTTCATAATCTCCGTGAAGAATTTTATTCGTCGCGTCAAAAATCCTTTTTGCATACTGCGTTCTAAGGTAATAACGCAGGAAAAACAGTATAAATCCAAACGCGCCCGCGCAAACGAAAATGAAAACCAAAAACCAAATTCCGTAAGGGAAGTTGATTACTAAAACGTTTGAAAGGGTAAGCCCAAGGAGTGGTAAAAAGGCAAAAGCAACGGTTGCTAAAACACAAATAAGTCCGTATATAAGTTCACCAATCGCAATTTTTCTCTTTTTTTTGCCACTTGATTTGGCTGTTTTTTTATTTAAAGACTTATCGCCTACCTGCTTTTTACTCATCGGTTTTTACCGCCTTATAGCCAAGCCCCCTAACCGATTTAAGTTCGATAGATTTAACACCTTCGAGTTTTTCTCTAATGCGGTTGACGTGTACGTTTAAGGTGTGGTCGTTTTTGTCGGTCGCACCCCAAATTTCTTCCATAAGTTCGTTTCTCGTAAAGATTTTACCGAGCGAAGAGAGCAGTTTAAAAAGTAGTAAAAATTCTTTTTGCGTAAGGTCGCAGTCTTTGCCGTTTACCGTTGCCGACATTTTAGTGTAATCAAGTTCAAGTTCGTCGAATTTAAGTTTTTGTTCAAAGGCGACTTTTGCTCTTCTAAGAAGGGCCTTTATTCTTAAAATAAGTTCTTCTTCGTCAACGGGTTTAGTCATATAGTCGTCCGCCCCGACCATAAAGCCGTAGTGCTTGTCCGACGGCGCTTGCTTTGCCGTAACGATAATGATAGGGACTTCCGAATTTAACCTTCTAAAAGTTTCGGTAAGACGAAAACCGCTCATATCGGGGAGCATTATATCGCATAAAACGAGCGCAGGCTTTTCCGACTCAAAAAGAGAAATTGCCTCCGCGCTGTTTTCGGCTGGAATAGGTCTAAACCCCGCGTTTTTTAAAACTACGCACATCAATTTTCTAGTGCTAAAATCGTCTTCTACGACTAAAATGCCAAACATAATTGCTCCTAAAAATTTACTAATTTAAGTATAACACAAATTTGTAATTTGACAAATAGAATTTTATAAAATTTACAAAATTATCATAATTTAGCAAAAATTTTGCCGAAATGTGCCGTATTTGTTATATAAAGATAAAACGTTGGTGAAAATTTTAAAAGCAGTTAAAATTTTATTTACTTTGTAAGTAAATAATGATAATATACACTTGGAGGGACTAACTATGTTAGAATTAAAAAATATCGTAAAGGAGTATTATACCGAAGACGAAACGGTGCGCGCGTTAAAAGGCGTCAGTTTAAAGTTTAGGAAAAGCGAATTCGTGTCTATTTTAGGTCCGTCGGGTTGTGGTAAAACCACCATGCTCAATATCGTTGGCGGTCTTGACAGATACACGTCGGGCGACCTTATTATAAACGGAAAGAGCACTAAAGACTACACGGATAAAGAGTGGGACACGTATAGAAACCACTCGGTAGGTTTCGTTTTTCAAAGTTATAATCTCATACCGCATCAAACTGTAGTTGAAAACGTTGAACTTGCCCTTACTCTTTCGGGCATAGGCAAAGAAGAGAGAAGAAAAAGAGCGATAGCCGTTTTAACTCAAGTTGGGCTTGAGAATAAGTTAAACAGTAGACCTAATCAACTCTCGGGCGGGCAAATGCAAAGGGTTGCCATTGCGAGAGCGCTTATAAACGACCCTGAAATTTTGCTTGCCGACGAGCCAACGGGCGCGCTTGACAGTAAAACGAGCGTTCAAATTATGGAACTTTTGAAAGAAATTTCAAAGGATAGGCTCATCGTTATGGTAACGCACAATCCCGAAATTGCCGAAAAGTATTCTACTAGAATTATAAAAATGCTCGACGGTGAAATCGTTGAAGACCCAAATCCCGTAACCGACGAAGAAGAAGAGAAAGAGAGGCAAATCGCGTCTAACGAAGAGCGTACGAATAAAGGTAGAAAGAAAACTTCGATGTCTTTTATGACGGCGCTTTCTTTAAGTTTAAAGAACTTGCTTACCAAAAAGGCAAGGACGATTTTGGTGTCTTTTGCAGGTAGCATAGGTATTATCGGCATTGCGCTTATTTTGTCCCTTTCGTCAGGTTTCCAATCCTATATAAACAACGTTCAAAAGGATACTTTGTCTAACTATCCGCTTACTATCGAAACCGAAACGTCGGATATGTCAACGCTCATTTCTTCACTTGGCGGTAGCACTGAAGATAAACAAAAATTCCCCGACGGTAATTCTATAAACAAAGACGAAACGCTCACAAACTTGGTCGAGACCTTTATTGAAGAAACTCGTTCAAACGATTTAAAATCATTTAAAAATTATATCGAAACGAGCGAATACGATAGAGATAAAATCAGTTCTGTTCAATACGTTTACAACATAGGTTTTTACGTTCACGGTAAAGACGTAAACGGAGACGTTTCGCGGTTGCAGTCAACGATGGAAAAATTTATGCAAATGATGAACGTCGGCGGTGGAGAGCAAGGGCTTATGGGTGGACTTCCCGTTTCTATGACCTTTGACGCTTGGAGCGAATCTATCGATAATCTTGACCTTATTAAAACACAATACGATATCGTGGGTGAAGATTTAGGTAGTCGTTGGGCAAATTACGAAAAAGCAGACGAAATAATGCTCGTTTTAGATAGTTATAACCAAATTCCCGACTACGTTTTACCTGCTCTCGGTCTTTTAGACGAGGACGAACTTTTATATCCGTTTGCTTACGCTAATATGAAAAAGCAATTTCCCGAAATGAACGACGATATTATAAACGCGATGCTTAAAGGAAGTGGAATAGACAAGGTTGAACCCTCCAACAAAAAGATTACTTTTGAAGACGTTTTAGGTAAAGAATTCTATATAACTCTTCCACACGAATATTACAAAATGGAAGACGGCGGTGAAAAGGCTACTTTAAAGGCTGATTTTGACTATAACGACCAAAGAAAAGTTAAAATCGTAGGTATAGTTCGTCCCAAAGAAGGAGCGACGGGTGGCGCGCTTAACACAAACCTTATATATACTAAAGCGCTTACCGATAGTTTGATTGATTCTATTGAAAATTCCTTAGTTATCAAGGCGCAAAAGGACAATCCGCTTATCGACGTTTTGACGGGACTTCCGTTTGACGCTAGTACGAAAAACACTTACGAAACTCGTCTTACCGAACTTGGCGACGTGGATAAATCTACCCCAGAATCTATCAATATCTACGCTACGACTTTTGAAGATAAAGACTATATCGTAAGCCTTATTGACGAATACAATACGGGTAAAGAAGAAAAAGACCAAATTAAATTTAACGACTATTTAGGAACTATGATGTCGGGTATTACCGATATTATCAATGCAATTTCGTATATTTTGATAGGTTTCGTTTCGGTATCGCTTATCGTATCTTCAATAATGATAGGTATTATAACTTATATTTCAGTTCTTGAAAGAATTAAAGAAATCGGTGTTCTCCGTGCGCTCGGCGCGTCTAAAAAAGACGTATCTCGCGTATTTAACGCTGAAACTCTTATCATAGGTTTTACGGCAGGTATTTTAGGTATAGGCGTAACTATTTTACTCAATATTCCGATAAGTTTACTTATTCACGCGTTAGCAGGTATAGCAAACGTTGCGTCGCTCCCATGGGTTGGTGGTGTAACGCTCGTTGTAATTTCAATGCTTTTAACTTTCATTGCCGGTTTAATTCCTGCAAAGATAGCAAGTAAAAAAGATCCTGTTATTGCGCTTAGAACTGAGTGATAAAAAAGTGGTAATAAACAAAAAAAAGTGGCGTTGAGCGAAAGCGCCACCCCACGTTATTTTTTATAAAAGTTAGTCTATAATCGCTTTAATTCTTCTTACGCCTGCAGACGACGCCTCTTCTTTCTTTATCTTGAAGTGGTGAAGTTCGCCCGTAGTTTTAGCGTGTGGACCACCGCAAATTTCTTTACTGTAAGAGCCCATTGTATAAACTTTAACCTTTTCGCCGTATTTACTGTCGAAAACGCCTTCAGCGCCTTGCGCCTTTGCCTCTTCAACGGTAAGTTCTTCAAGCGTTACGGGTACGTTTGCTTGAATTGCCTCGTTTACCCAGTTTTCAATAGCGGTAAGTTCTTCGGGAAGAAGTTTTCTTGGGAAATTAAAGTCAAAACGTAATCTTTCAACGGTAATGTTAGAGCCTTTTTGGTGAATTCCATCGTCTCCAAGCACCTTTTTAAGCGCGGCGTTTAAAAGGTGAGTTGCCGTGTGAAGACGGGCAGTAGTGTCGTTTTGTTCAGCCAAGCCACCCTTGAATTTTTGTTCGCTACCTGCTTTAGACTTTTCAATATGCGCTTGTTCCGCCACCTTGTAGCCCTCTTTATCAACTGTAAAGCCCTTTTCTTTTGCGAGTTCTTCGGTAATTTCAATAGGGAAACCGAAAGTGTCGTAAAGTCTAAACGCGGTCTTGCCGGGGAAAACGTCCCCTTGAATATGAGTAATGACTTTATTAAATTCTTTAAGTCCGTCCGAAAGGGTTTTAGAGAACTTGTCCTCTTCTTTATTAAGTTCGTCGTAGATTTTTTGTTCGTTGTCTTTAAGTTCGGTATAAACGTCTTTATACTTATCAACGTAGCAAGACGCAATCTTTGCAAGGCTACCTTCGGGGAGTTCGAGCGTTCTGCCAAATCTTACCGCTCTACGAATAAGTCTTCTTAAAACGTAGCCTTGGTCAACGTTAGACGGAACGACGCCACGTCTATCGCCTATAAGGAAAGTAGCAGTTCTTACGTGGTCGAGAATAATTCTAAACGCCCTTGTAACTTCTTCGCTCTCGTCGTACTTTTTGCCCGTAAGTTCTTCTATTTTTGCCTTTGCGTTTTGGAACGGGTCTGTTTCGTAAACGGTCTTATAACCGTTTGAAATACATAAAACTCTCTCAAGTCCCATACCGGTATCAACGTTGTGTTGTTTGAGTTTAGAGTAGTTTCCGTTTTCGTCTTTGAAAAATTCCATAAAGACGTTATTCCAAATTTCAAGATATTTACCGCAGTCGCAAGACGGGTCGCAGTTTTCACTGCAAGGCGCGTATCCGCGGTCTATAAACATCTCGGTATCAGGACCACAAGGACCTGTCGTGCCTGCAATCCACCAGTTATTTTTCTTTGGAAGATAGAAAATTTTATTCTTTGGAATTCCGCGTTCTTCCCACACTTTTGCGCTAAATTCATCTCTCGGCGCGTCTTCGTCGCCTGCAAAAACGGTTACCGCAAGGTCGCTTACGGGAATATCGAGATAATCTTTGCCCGTCAAGAATTCATAACTCCAAGAAATAGCGTCTTCTTTAAAATAATCGCCGAGCGACCAGTTGCCGAGCATTTCAAAAAAAGTAAGGTGAGATGCGTCGCCTACTTCTTCAATATCGCCCGTTCTTACGCATTTTTGAACGTCGGTAAGTCTGACGCCTGCTGGGTGTTTTTCGCCGAGAAGATACGGAACGAGTGGGTGCATGCCCGCAGTAGTGAAAAGAACCGACGGGTCGTTTTCGGGAATAAGACTTGCCGATGCTATTATTTTATGACCTTTTGATGCAAAAAAGTCAAGATACATTTTTCTTAAAAGTTCGCTAGTGAGTTTTTTCATATTTATCTCCACTTTGGTTAATTAAAATAATTATATATTAAAAGATTTTTTTTGTAAACTTATTTGGTGTTAATCTTCGTTTTTACTTCTAAATTTTCTACACTTTTTAGGCGACGTTTCGTCAAAGTCGCAAAAGCCGTTTGAATTCCAAGCGCAGTCCTCGCAACGTGGCTCTGCTAAGTTTTCGTCGATAAATACTTTTTCGTATAAAGCGCAATTTTCGTCGTCTAAGTCCAACTTACAACCGTCGTCTGCGCTAAAATTTTTACAGTCTATACATTTCACGTGGAACATAAAAGCCTGCCTATAAGTCGAAAATTAGCACTTTTTGACGGTTACGCCGTCTTTTGAAATCATAACTTGATAGCCTTTACTTAAAATCTCGGCTCTAAGTTCGTCCGCCTTTTGATAATTTTTATCAAGTCTTGCGCTTTGCATTTGGTTTGCAAGATTTAAAATATCTTCAGGCACGTCTTCTACGTGAGTTTTTTCATAAGTCTTTACATACTCTATCGGGTTTTTGGTAAATAATCCTAAAAGCGAATATGTCTTTTTGATTTGGGAGAGCATTTTGCCTGCCGTTTCTTTATCCGTCGTGAGCAAAGACTTAATCTTCTTAAAATATGCAAAAAGTTCTGAAAGGGCGAGCGCTGTGTTAAAATCGTCGGACAAAGCGCTGTCAAACGCTTGGTCGATTTCGGGGTAGTCACCACTAATTTCAACTCCGCTATCTATCGCCGTTGCGAAGACTTTATAAAATTCGTAAAGGTGTTTTTCAGCGTCTGGAAACAGGTCGTCGGTAACGTTTATATCGTTTCTGTAGTTAGTTTGAAGAAGAGCGAATTTTATGGCTTCGTTAGAGTGTTTTTTCAAAAGGTCGCTCATAAGTAAACTGTTGCCGAGCGATTTGCTCATTTTTTGACCGTTCACTTTAATAAGTCCGTTATGAACCCAGTATTTTACGAATTGTTTGCCCGTCAGCGCTTCGGTCTGGGCAATTTCATTTTCATGATGGGGGAAAATTAAATCTCTACCACCGCCGTGAAGGTCGATTTGTTCGCCGAAAGCCTTTTTGTTCATTGCAGAGCACTCGATATGCCAACCGGGCCTACCTTCTCCCCAAGGCGACGACCAACTTATTTCGCCTTCTTTCGCGCTTTTCCAAAGGGCAAAGTCAAGAGGGCTTTTCTTTTGTTCGTCGTTGTCTATTCTAACTCCGTTTAAAGCGTCTTCTGTGTTTCGGTGAGATAGTCTGCCGTAAGACGGGAACGAGTCAACCGAAAAATACACGTCGCCGTTTGAAGTTGGGTAAGCATGTCCTTTTTCAATCAAAACGCTAATAAAGTTTATAATATTGTCGATATTTTCCGTCGCTTTAAGCCAAACGTCAGGCTCTCCAACTTCCATTTCCGCCATAACTTTGTCGATTTTTTTAATCATCATTTTTGCGTATGCGTCGGCAGGAATACCCGATTCTTTTGATTTTGCTATAATTTTATCGTCAACGTCGGTATAGTTTCTCGCATAAGTTACGTCGTAGCCTTTTTTAACGAGAAATTTTCTGATAACGTCGTAGATAAGCGCTTGGTAAGTGTGTCCGATATGCGCCTCGCCCGAAACGGTAATTCCGCAAGCGTACATGTTGACTTTGTTGCCATTGATTGGTACAAATTCTTCTTTAGTGCCCGAAAGTGTGTTGTATAATCTCAAGAGTGTAACCCCCTTTTAAAGTTCTATTTTTTTATTATTTTAGCAGGGACGCCCACCGCCGTTGCACCGTTTGGAACACTGCAAAGAACTACGCTATTCGCCCCTATTTTTGCGTTTTCCCCGATAACGATATTTCCTAATATCTTAGCCCCCGAGCCGATTATCGCGCCTTTTTTGACTGTGGGGTGGCGCTTTTTACCTTTGTCTTTTCCCGTACCGCCAAGCGTTACGCCGTGGTAAATTGTAACCCCTTCTTCAACCGTCGCCGTCTCGCCGATAACGACGCCAAAGCCGTGGTCGATAAAAATACCACTCTCTATTTTTGCGTTTGGATGAATCTCAATACCCGTTAAAAATTTTGCAAATTGACTTATTAGTCTTGCAAGTAGTTTTAGTCGTTTTCTCGCTAAAAAATGCGAAAAACGATAAAAAGCCAAGGCGTGAACGCCTGAATAGGTTAGTAAAATCTCAAATTTAGTTCTTGCAGCAGGGTCGCTTTTAAAAGCGAAGTCTATATCTTTTTTAAGATTTTTAAACAAACGAATACTTCCAAATAAAAAAACGCCTATTCCCCCTAAGGAGAAAAGGCGTTTAGGCTACGCTGTTCCACTTTTCTTCAAAGTTGAAAAATCAACTTTCTCATTAAAGCCTTTTACGGGGGCTACCGAAGATGATTAGTCTCTCTTGCTTTAACCTTTTGTTTTTAGCAAAATTTAACGGTTAAAGCGCGCGGAACGCACTTTCGCTTTTAAAATTTTAGACTTTCACCAGCCGTCTTTTCTCTATGCAAAGTTAAAAGTTACTCTTTTCCGCAAGATTTATAATTGTTTTATCATACGTATTTTAGCATAAAAAGGTTACTTTGGCAAGTTTTTTTAATCAAATGCTTTTATTATCCTTTAAATTTATTAAAATTTAGATTGTAAATCTAAAAACGGTTGCATAATTTGCCGAATTGTTATATACTAAAATCAACTAAAAAACAAGAAAAAGAGGTTTATTATGCTTGATATTAAACTTATTACTGAAAATCCCGAAAAGGTAAAGCAAAGCCTTGCTAAAAAAGGTTGTATCGTTGACTTTACTGAAATTTTGAAAATAGACGCCGATAAGAAAAAACTTATGGCTGAAATCGAAAGTTTAAAGGCCGAGAGAAATAGAGTTTCGGCTGAAATTCCAAAACTTAAAAAAGAAGGCAAGCCCGTTGACGAAATCTTTGCTAAGATGAGAGAAATCGGCGATAGAATTGCTAAGGGCGACGCTCAAATTAGCGAATATCAACAACAAGTTACCGACTTTATCGCAGGTCTTCCAAACATGCCTGACGACGACCTTTTAGAAGGCGAAAAGGAAAACAATCAAGTGGTAAAAGTTTTCGGTGAAAAACCCGAATTTGACTTTAAAACCCAAAATCACGTTGACCTTTGTACAAAACTCGGCATTATCGACTATGAAAGGGGCGTTAAACTTGCCGGTAACGGACATTGGCTCTACCGTGGCGACGGCGCAAGGCTTGAATGGGCGCTTTTAAACTATTTTATTTCAACCCACCTTGCCGACGGTTACGAAATGATTTTGCCACCGCACATGCTCAACTACGGCTGTGGTTTTGGCGCAGGTCAATTCCCTAAATTTGCCGACGAAGTTTACTGGCTTGACGGCGAAGAAGATAGAAAAAAAGGTAGATTTATGCTTCCTACCGCTGAAACTGCGCTCGTTAATATGTACGCAGGTGAAATTGTTGACGAGGCAAAACTCCCTATGAAATTTTTTGCTTATACTCCTTGTTATAGAAAAGAGGCAGGCACTTACCGTGCAGAAGAAAGGGGTATGATTAGAGGGCATCAATTTAATAAAATTGAAATGGTGCAATACGCTCATCCCGAAAAGAGTAAAGAGGCGTTTGACGAACTCGTAAACAAAGCGTGCGCTTTGATGGAAGGACTCGGTCTTCATTTCCGCCTTTCCAAACTTGCCGCAGGGGACTGTTCGGCGTCAATGGCAAGAACGTACGATATCGAAGTGTGGATTCCGTCTATGGGAATTTATAAAGAAGTATCTTCAGTTTCAAACGCAAACGATTATCAAGCGAGAAGAAACGGAACGAGATATCGCGATTCTAAAACGGGAAAACCTGCATTTTTACACACTCTTAACGGGTCTGGTTTAGCAACCTCAAGAGTTTTCCCTGCTTTGATCGAACAATATCAAAACGCTGACGGTTCAATTACCATACCAGAAGTATTAAGGCCGTTTATGGGCGGACAAGAGGTTATTAAGTCCTTATAAGCGTCGTTATACTGCGTTACTGTAAGTCTTTCGCGAC
The DNA here is from genome assembly GCA_017396365.1 of Clostridia bacterium. Taxonomy (GTDB): domain Bacteria; phylum Bacillota; class Clostridia; order Christensenellales; family Borkfalkiaceae; genus UBA10281. The sequence goes on from JAFQMD010000023.1 coordinate 20,629, forward strand.
TGGGATGACCAAAAAGGTCTATCCCACCCCCAAAATACTTACGAGCCTTGTCTAACTCGCTTCTAACGCTTAATAACGCACTCTGCCATAGATAAAGATTAGTCCTTATAAGCGTCGTTTTGCGGAGTAAAAATACTTGAAAATATTAAAATAAAAACGCTCTTTATTTTGGGCGTTTAAATAAGGAGAAAATTATGTGGGACGGTAAATTAAAAGCCGTAACTTTTAGTTTTGACGATGGTGTAACCCAAGATAAACGACTTATAGAGATACTTAATAAGTATAATCTTAAAGGAACGTTTAATTTAAACTCTTCTCTTTTAGGGATAAAAAGCGAGCATACGACGTATGGAAAAACTGTTAGGCACGATAAGGTTCTTGCTTGCGAAGTGCAAAAGATTTACCAAGGACACGAAGTTGCCGTTCATACTTTAACACATCCGTTGCTCCCGAGTTTAGACGATAAAACTATAACTTGGCAAGTAGAAGAAGATAGAAAAACTTTATCTAATCTCGTTGGATATGACGTTAAAGCTATGGCGTATCCTTGCGGTGGCGTAAATAACGACGATAGGGTTGCCGAAGTTGTAAAAAACACGACGGGAGTTAAATTTTCAAGGACGATAACTTCTTCGCATAGTTTTGATTTGCAATCAAACATGTATAGATTTAACCCTACCGTTTATTACGTGGAAAAAGAAAAGATGGTTTCACTTGCTAAAGAATTTTTATCGTTAAACCCCACCGAGCCGAAAATTTTCTATATTTGGGGACACTCTTACGAAATGGATACCGACGCTATAACTTGGGAAGAATTTGAAGAGTTTTGCAAACTAATATCTAACGAAAACGATATTTTTTACGGTACAAATTCTGAAGTCTTACTCAAATAATCGACTTATAGGCTAACTTTTGTTATAATATTAGAGAATATGCGCCCGTTTGCGTTCGCAAACGGGCGCACTTATATTATACGGGCGCACTTATATTATAATGAAAATAATAAAGAATTTTAAAAAACGGATTGACGGCTTTTTATAAGGTGTGGTATAATACAAAATAGGAAATTAAGGGGAATCCTGTTTTCAAAAACACAAAGGAGAAAATTTTATGCAACTCTATTACAAACCGAGCGATAAGCCAGGCTTTTGGAAAACTATAGTTTTCGCTCTTCAACAAGTTCTTGCAATTTTGGCTGCTACAATCGTTGTTCCTGTAATCATCAATACTGATAGCGATTTGAACGCAGCGGGTATTTTCCCAGCAATGAGCCAATCTGCAGCGCTTTTCGGCGCAGGCGTTGGCACGCTCGTTTATCTTTTATTCACTAAATTCAAAAGTCCTGTATTTTTAGGCTCGTCTTTTGCTTTTATCGGCTCTATGTGCGCGGCGTTTGCAGGCGCAGTATCTGTGTCTGTTGGTTATATCGGTCTTATTATCGGTGCTATTTTTGCAGGTCTCGTTTACGTTGCAATCTCTTTCATCGTTAAATACGTAGGAACTGGTTGGATCGACAAGGTTATGCCTGCAGCAGTTATCGGACCTACCGTTGCAGTTATCGGTTTGTCACTTGCTGGTAACGCCGTTGGCGACCTTACTAAAGGTAGCGTAATGAAAGAAGTTGTAGATCTCGTTATTAAAGACGGAAAACTTGCAAACGCAACGTCTTTAGTTCCAACTGCAAATCCTTTCGTTGCACTTGTTTGTGGTCTTGTGACGTTATTTACAGTTGTTATTTGTTCAGTTTACGGCAAAAAGATGCTCAAGATGATTCCTTTCATTATCGGTATCGTTGCAGGTTACGTTGTTGCAACTATTTTCACAGTAATTGGTATTATTGCAGAAGTTCCCGCTCTTCAAGTTATAAACTTTGGCGCGTTTGCAAATATGCAATGGCTTCCAGAATTTACCTTTATTAAAGCATTTGAAGGTTTTAAAAATCTTGAAGGTTTCGGTGCATATCTTGGAACAGTTGCAGTTGCTTACGTTCCTGTTGCTTTTGTTGTATTTGCAGAACATCTTGCAGATCATAAGAATATCTCGTCTATTATTGAACATGATTTAACTAAAGACCCAGGTCTTGACAAGACTCTTTTAGGTGACGGCGTAGGCTCAATGGTTGGCGCTTTCTTTGGTGGATGTCCTAACACTACTTACGGCGAATCTGTTGGTTGCGTAGCAATTTCTGGTAACGCATCAGTTGTAACCATTATCACCGCTGCAATTATTTGTATAGTTGCGTCGTTCTTTGCTCCATTCGTAACTTTCCTTTCTACAATTCCAAGTTGTGTAATGGGCGGTGTATGTTTTGCACTTTATGGATTTATTGCAGTTTCTGGTCTTAAGATGATTCAAAAGGTTGACCTTAACGACAATAGAAATCTTTTTGTTGTTGCTGTCATTTTAATTGCTGGTATCGGTGGATTAGTTCTTAAGTTTGGCGCTGTTACTTTAACAAGCGTTGCTTGCGCTCTTATTTTAGGTATGGTAACCAACGTATTAACCCACTTAAAATGTAAAAAGTGCGCTGAGGCAGTTGAAACTGTTGAATCGCCTGTTGAAGAAAAAGAAGAAGTTAAAGAAGAAACTGCTTCAGAAGAATAAGAATTAAAATAACGAGTAGGCGGAGCGAAAAATTTTCGCTCCGCCTTTTGTCTGTCGTTTTTGGTTGTTTTGAGGTAAAAAGTTGACTTTTATTATATAAAAATTTTTTGGTATAGAAACTCTTGATTTTATAAAAATGCGTGCTACAATAAGGTTGCTTTTTAAAAGCGCTGCGCCGAATTTTTTGTTTAGGAGAGAAGAATTATCAAGAGATTTTATTTAAAAAAACGGCAGTCGTCGATTGCCTATTTAAATGCGCCCGTAATCGAAAGAGAGTTTTTCTTGCCCGATAAAAAGGCGGTGGAAAATGGACAACTTAATAAAAACTTTGTCGGAAACAGTAGGACTTCCGACCATCATTTCAGCAGTAATAGTTTGCCTGATTATGATTATAGTCAAAAAAATCAAGCCTAAAATTTCGCCTAAAACTGAACTTATTATAAGAATTATCGTGTCTGTAATCGTTCGTGTTGGGGTAATTTTAATAACGAAAGGCGAGTTTTACTCTCTTGCCGAAAGTTCTTTAAGCGTTTGTGGCGTATCGCTTATAATCTGCGCTGTATTTAATAAGGGGGATAGCGCTAAAAACGTAAAAGAAGTAGTTTCGGTGTTTTTACCAAACGTATCAAAGGAAAAAATCGACGAGATTTTCTCGGCTTTGCCCGAAGGACAAGAAGATTTTGAAAAGGTTTTTCCACGTGATGACGACGGGGTAAATATGACAAGTCAAAATCAAGCACAAAAAGGCGACAATCGTACTGCAAACGAGTGACAACAAAAAATAAAAAGACGGCTTCGCGCCGTCTTTTTTACTTGATTACGAAAGGGTAATATAAAAGTCAACACCGAAAAATCAGTATTGGCTTTTATGGTACTCCCAGCGAAGCGAACCCACAACTAGCCCTTAGGAGCACATCCAAACTGTTGATATAATTCTAAATTCTATGGATTAACCATTTATTTATGGATTTTATGGATATTTTTCTTGCAATAAAATGGATATTACGCAGTTTTATGGACGTTTCAAAACAACTTTTATTCTAAAATTATTCCTATTTTATTCCAAATTGTCTTTTCACTACCAAATATCAAGAAAAACTATTTTCAAAATTAAAAATCTAAATATTGGATTTTTAGTTGAAATTTTTAGATGGATATGCTACAATGGTAAAAACTGATTTTTATTAAGGATGGTGCTATAAAATGGCTGTCAGTTATAAAAAGCTATGGAAACTTTTAATTGATAAGGATATGAAGAAAAAAGACCTTCGTATCGCTACGGGTATGACCACTACTGCGCTTGCAAAACTCGGCAAAAACGAAACCGTATCAATGGACGTAATGCTCCGCATTTGCAAAGTATTACAATGCAATATCGGCGATATAATGGACGTTACTGAGGAAGAAAAAAAAGGATAAAGATTTAGAAATGGATGTTATAAAAGAACTACTACAAAATGATGCTTTTATAGGTGGCTTTTTTGGTTTGTTAGGTGCTTTACTTGGTACCATATTAGGTTGGTTACTTGCCAAAATAAATTTTGGTGGAATAACAATAAAATTAACAAACATTTACGACCAACAGTTTTATAGAAATGGAAGTAAGTATTTCACGGGTGTTCCAGGGAAACTAGAAAGTGAAGTTTATTCAGTATCTTTTAAATTTGTTATAAAATTGTATAACTCAAACGAAAAAATTAAAGTAATAAGAGATTTGCAAGTCCAATTTATTGATAATGAAGGTAAAATTTTATTTAGTGAAGATGTAAAAAATTATGAAACGCAAAGATGTGTTAACCAGCATTTTTGGAAAATTGATGACGTTGGAGTTGTAAATATAGCTGGCAAAGCAGGAATAGATATAGTAGCTCAAATATCTGTTGGCGGAAACAATGTTTCTCAACTATATAAGGCAAAAAGAATAATGTTTGTATATAATAATGAAAAGTTTAAAACGAAAAATAAATGTTTGTGTAAAAGCCTATGTTTAGACGAACCTATTGTTTTAGAAGAAGAAATTAAAGCCGAATTAAAAGGAGAATAAATAATGAAAAATCACGGGTATATTTACATTTTAACGAATCCGTCGTTTGAAAATTACATAAAAATTGGATACGCCACCAACATAGAAAAACGATTGGAAGAATTAAACCGTAGCGAATGCATTCCGTTTGCTTTTAGGGTGTATGCAACGTATGAGGTTGAAACAACGCTTTCCGATAAAAAGGTTCACGGGATAATCGACCAACTTAATCCCCACCTTCGCTCCATTGAAACGTTCAATGGTAAAAAGCGTGTACGGGAATTTTATGCTATGACACCAGAAGAGGCTTTTTCGCTTTTGCAAGCAATGGCTGAAATTCACAATTGCACAGACAAGTTAAAACTCGTTAAACCAACCGCAGCCGAAAAGAAAGACGAGGCTGTTGCTGAAGAAATTGAAAAAACTACCCGTGGAGAATTCTTTTCATTTGAAAAGTGTCATATTCCCAAGGGCGCAGTTTTGGAATACGTTAAGGATAGTTCCATCACCTGCACGGTGGTTGATGACCGTAAAATCGAATATCACGGCGAAATTATGTATATGACTACGCTGGCAAAAATGCTTACGGGCAAAAAGACGGGTATCGCTGGTCCGATATTCTTCAAATACAAAGGCAAAAACTTGCAAGAATATTATAACGAATTCCAAGTAAAACACGAATAACAAAGGAGAAAAATATGAGTATTGACAGACATAGAGTATTTATAAGTTACTATCACCACGATGACCAAGACTATAAAGATATTTTAATTAACATGAAAGAATTCGATTGGTCAACCATGCGAACTCAAAGCATTTTTGAGGATTGCTCTGTTCATCAAGACGAAATAGACGATACAGATATGACCGACGAGCAAATCCGAAGAGAGATTAGAGATAATTACATTAAAGACGCTACCGTTTTAATATTATTATGTGGTCAAAATACCAAAAGAAGAAAATTTATCGATTGGGAAATACACGCTGCTATGTATGATAGCGATGTAAACCCCAAAATGGGAATTTTAATAATCAATTTACCGTCTATTTCTTCACAACAAAGTATGATTTCAAATAGTGAACGTGAAAAAACGATAATGGGGCCCTATTCTACATGGACACCATTGGTTCAAACAGAAAGTTCTTTAAAACAACGATATCCTTATTTGCCCGACAGAATAATCACAAATTTGCAAAGAAGCGATGTTGCAATATCGGTCGTAAATTGGGATGTTATTTCCCAAGATACAGATAAACTCAAAGAACTTATTGATAATGCTTTTAATAGACGAAAAAGCAATAACTATGATCATTCAGAACCATTAAGGGAGCGTAATAGTCAATGAATAACGAGTATTTATCATTTATAAGAGATTACTCTAAAGCAATACTTTCTGGAAAAGCTTCTTTGTTTATAGGCTCTGGGATATCAAGACCCGCAAATTATGTTGGTTGGAAAGAAATATTAAGAGAATGTGCAGAAGAAATAAATTTAAATGTTGATAGAGAAGAAAAAAATTTAATTACCCTCGCAGAATATTATGTTAAAAGCAAACAAAGAACAAAAATTACATCTGCAATCCGTGATTTTTTTGCAGACGCTAATGGACACCCAACAAAAACGCACGACTTGATTGCGACCCTACCAATTAGAAATATTTGGACAACAAATTATGATAGATTATTGGAACGTATATATACAAACCATAACATACCCTACACTGTATTAACTGACGATATATCATATCAAAACATTAACCCTGAAGCGAAAGTCACGATACATAAAATTCATGGCGATGTATTGGTGCCTGACAAATGTATTATTACTCGTGGTGAATACGAAGAATTCGAAAAAACTCATGATATTGTATTATCCGAACTTAAAGGCGAAATGTGCTCGAACTCCTTTTTATTTCTAGGATATGGATTTAATGATACTGACATACAGCATATTCTATCAAAAATTCGCTTAATTTTCAGTGCAAACAATCAACCACAAAGACATTATTGTATAATTGAAGAAGTTAATATTAAAGATTACGAAACAGAGCAAGACTATTTATACGAAAAGACAAAACAAGAACATCATATCAATGATATGCAATCGTATGGAATAAATGTTATTCTTGTAAAATCATATAATGAAATAGAAAATATTCTTTCTGCAATTAATGATGTTGTTCTAATAAAAAATGTTGCAATTAGCGGTGCATATGAAAAAGGCTATACTTATGAGGATAGAGCATCAGAAACAGCATTAAAAATTTCTCGTGAGCTCATTAAGGCAGGGTTTAATATTTATACAGGATTTGGTAAAAATTTAGGCGGAGATATTGTAACAGGAGCATTTGATGGCTGCACCAAAGTATCGAAAGCCACAGAATTTAAGGAAAGAGTCCACTTATTCCCTATGCCATATAAAAAACAACCATCTGAAGAACAACGTTCTTTATATACAAAAATTAGAAAGAATTTTATATCTAAAACTAGAACTACAATAATTATATCAGGAAAGAAAAAGTCCAATGGCGCAGAAATAAATTCGGAGGGGACTTTAGAAGAAGCATTATTATCTATAGAACAAGGGAATTTGATTATTCCAATTCCAACAACAGGTGGAACAGCTTTATGCGTTTACGATAAAATTATTGAATTAAATCCTTCTTACTCACAACAAGAGGATTTTAAATCATTAAAAAGTGAAGTATCCTCTTCGAAAATAGCAGAATTGGTATTAAGAATAATAAAAAATCATATAAAAGAACACAAGTAAAACAGCAAAAACGACCGAGAAATCGGTCGTTTTTCTTTGGCTTTTCGGCGGGTTATGCTGGACTTTAATTACCGTTTACGGTATTGTTTGTTTACCAAAAACAAGGAGCAAACAGTATGAATAAAATAGACTATGAAAAGGCAATTGCCGAGGCGAAAGACAAAGGCGAACTGATAGGCGTGATAATCGCCTTCTCGCAGGACACAAGCCTACCGTGGGCAACCTTTCGCAGATACTATAGGCAAGCGCATCTGCGTATGCTGATCGAATTTAAAGAAGAATAATTGATAAAAACGACCATAATAAATGGTCGTTTTAATTATAAAAGTTCATATTGAGTTACATTTTTATATAATTCCTGGAATCTTTCCTTAAAATTAAACTTTGTATTTTCTCCATGTTTGGCGTGGTGCTTTATTCTTTCCCATTCAGTTTTAAATAGGCAAGCCGAATACTGCTGAATTTCAAACACAACTTGTTCAAGGTGCAATTCCATTGTTTTGTTAACATTTTCTGAAACAGTAGATAGCGCATCAAAATCATCATACGCAAGCTGGATTAACTTAAAAAGGTCTTCATCAATTTGGTCATTGGGATTTAGGTAAAATTTGATTTTGTTTAATAGTTTAGCTGCCAACAATTTATCATCAACTTTTTCGTGCCAAGCGATATCGCTATAATTCATCATACAGGCAAGAAACTTTGATAAATCTTCCTTGAAAATTTTAAGCCATTCATTTCTAGAATTAGTAATTAAATTTCTTGAAAATTCGTCTTCAAAAGATTCTTTTTCGATTTTTTCAAGTTTCTTGTTTTGTGAATTATTAACCAATAAAGTTATTATAATTCCCACAAACGAAAGTATTCCTACAATTAAAGTAGACCAATCAATGGCTGATAGATTTGCGCTTGCTTGCTGCGATAATAATATGGTAAGCATATGTACTCCTTTTTATTAGAAGAGGCTACATTTTTATGCAGCCTTGGATTTTGGTACTCCCAGCGGGAATCGAACCCACAACTAGCCCTTAGGAGGGGCTTGTTATATCCATTTAACTATGGAAGCGTATGTGTATTAAATTGGTTTACCAGCACTGTTTTTGCAAGTGATTAGTTTTTAATGGATAGAACTTGTTTAGCCGAGCGTATGAAATACGCGAACGCCATTGTGCACAGCACAATATATCCATTTAACTACGGGAGCAAAACGTGTAAATTTTATTCTATTTTTATTCCTAAAACTTTTGAAAGGTAAATTAAAGTCGCTACGTTGCAATTAAAATCTTAATTTGCTAAATCATTTTACTACTTTTTAAATAATAAGTCAATTTTAAGGGCGTCTATTTTATAAATTTTTAACAATTTAATAAATATTTTGTCCTAAGTCGTGGTATTTTTAGTGAAGATCTTGTTTCAAGTGTCGTTTTTTAATAAATATATTAAAAAAGTGATAAAATTTTGCCTTTTTCTCTTTTCAAAGTTAAAAATATGTGTTATAATATGAAAAAAGTGGAGATGTCCTAAAATCGAGGTGTAATATGAAGGAATATAAAGTAGTTCCATGTCAAGGTAAAATCGTTGCAGAAAGCGAAGCAGTCGTAAACACTCAAATCGGCGCTTTGGCAGGCGTTATTGCTCAAGAATTGGTTGGCGGATGGGAACTTGTTACCGCTATGCCTATCGTAGTTGCTACTACAAAAAAGAGATTTAAGGGTAAAGAACTCCCTTATAACGCTCTCGTTTTCGCAAGAGAATTGATTAAAGACGAAGACGATATTTAATTGAATGATTTTGTTCGGCGACGGTGGTGTGCTGTCGCCGTTCTTTGTGTAAAAACGCTTTACGTACGTAAATATAATAATTGCGCCAAGTCGCAACAAATTTAGGCAGGTATAATGTTACAAGTAAACGGAGTTAGTCTTCAATTTGGCAGCAGAAAACTTTTTGAAGACGTAAATTTAAAATTCACCAAAGGTAATTGTTACGGAATAATCGGCGCGAACGGCGCGGGTAAATCTACCTTTTTAAAGATATTATCGGGCGAGTTAGAACCCCAAAAGGGCGACGTGGTTTTAGATAAAAACGAGAGAATGTCCGTTCTTCGTCAAGATCAAAACGCCTTTGACGACGAGACGGTTATTCGGACGGTAATGCTCGGGCACAAGCACTTAGTTGACGTAATGGACGAAAAAGACGCCCTTTACGCCAAAGAAGATTTTACCGACGAAGACGGTATAAAGGCGGCGGAACTTGAAAGCGAATTTGCTGAACTTGGCGGATGGGACGCTGAAAGCGAAGCCGAAAAACTTTTACAGGCTCTTGATATTCCGTCCGACCATTACTATATGACTATGGGCGAACTCGACGGTAAAGAAAAGGTTAAAATATTGCTCGCTCAAGCCCTTTTCGGCAATCCTGACGTGCTTTTATTGGACGAGCCGACTAACAACCTTGACATAAAGACGACCGAGTGGCTCGAGGACTTTTTGATGGACTATGAGAATACTATTATAATAGTATCTCATAACAGATATTTTTTAAACAAGGTTTGTACCTACATTTGCGACGTTGACTTTGGAAAGATAAACCTTTATTTCGGTAACTACGACTTTTGGTACAGAACTAGCCAACTTCTTGCCCGTCAACAAAAAGAGCAAAATAAAAAGGCTGAGCAAAGGGCAAAAGAACTTAAAGAGTTTATCGCGCGTTTCTCGGCGAACGCATCAAAATCAAAGCAAGCGACTTCAAGAAAGAAGGAACTTGAAAGTCTTACGATTAACGATATTAAAATATCTTCGAGAAAATATCCGTACATCAACTTTAAGTACGATAGAGAAATCGGCAACGATATCTTATTCGTAGAAAACCTTACCAAAGAAGGATATTTTGAAAATCTTTCTTTTACCGTTGGTAAAGAAGAAAAAATCGGTATAGTTGGCAAAAATAGCAAGGCGATAACTATGCTTTATGATATTTTAATGGGAAAAGAAACGGCTGACAGCGGTTATTATAAGTGGGGTAAGACGATTACGACAACTTATCTTCCGCAAAACAACGACGACTATTTCGTGGGTTGCGATTTAACTTTGGTTGACTGGCTCTCGCGTTTTTCTTACGACCATTACGAAGAGTTCGTAAGGGGCTGGCTTGGAAGAATGCTTTTCTCCGGCGAAGAAGCGCTTAAAAAGGCGTCGGTTATCTCGGGTGGAGAAAAAGTGAGATGTATGCTTGCTAAAATGATGTTAGAAGCGGGTAACTTTATGATTTTAGACGAGCCGACCAACCACTTAGACCTTGAGTCGATAACGTCTTTAAACGACGGGCTTGTAAACTTTAAGGGTTGTTTGCTTATGACAAGTCACGACCGAGAACTTATGAATACCGTTTGTAACCGAATTATAGAACTTGACGGCGGAAAGGTTTACGATAGGCCGGTAGATTACAACACCTACTTGGCTGAAACAATGAAAAAATAAAAAAGTGAGCCTATAAGTCGATTAATTAAAGGAGACAATATGAAAACTATTCTTGTAACGGGTGGCGCAGGCTATATCGGAAGCCACACTTGTATTGAACTTATTGAGTCTGGATACGACGTAGTAGTCGTTGATAATCTTTCAAACAGCAAAGAAGAAGCGGTTAAAAGAGTTGAAAAAATCGTTGATAAAAAGATAACCTTTTATAAAGCCGACGTTTGCGACAAAGACGCGATGAGAAAGATTTTTGCAGCGCACGAATTTGACGCCGTTATAAATTTTGCAGGTTATAAAGCGGTTGGAGAATCGGTTGCAAAGCCACTTGAATATTACGAAAATAACATTTACGGAATGCTCGCTCTTTTAGACGTTATGAGAGAGTTTAACGTAAAAAATCTCGTATTCTCGTCGTCGGCAACTGTTTACGGCAATCCGCACACAGTTCCTATAACCGAAGATTTCCCACTTTCTACGACCAACCCTTACGGTAGCACTAAACTTTTTATCGAATATATTTTGAAAGATTTAGCAAAGGCGGACAAAGATTTCAACATAGCAATTCTCCGCTATTTTAACCCCGTTGGCGCTCACCCAAGCGGTATGATAGGCGAAGATCCAAACGGTATTCCAAACAATCTTTGCCCGTATATTACCAAGGTTGCTGCAGGCAAACTTGAAAGAGTAAACGTTTTCGGCGACGATTACGACACACCCGACGGCTCTGGCGTAAGGGACTATATACACGTAGTTGACCTTGCCAAAGGACACGTGTTGGCTGTAAACAAACTTTTAACTAAATCTGGGCTCTTTGTCGTAAACTTAGGTACGGGAAGGGGTTATAGCGTTTTAGAAATGATAAAGGCGTTTTCAAAGGCATTGGGAAGGGATATTCCTTACACCATTGCTCCACGTCGTCCGGGCGATATTGCAACTTGCTATGCAGACCCTAAACTTGCTGAAAATCTCATAGGTTTTAAGGCAACTAAAACCCTTGACGATATGTGTAAAGATGCGTTAAATTGGCAAATGAAAAACCCTGACGGTTACGTTGAATAATAGGCTATAAGTTGATTATTTAGCGTTTTTATTGATTTGATAAAACAAAAAACAAACAAAAATAATCAAAACGGAGAGACGAATCGAAAATAAAAAGCGGTTCGTCTTTTGATTTTATTATGAGTATTTTACAAAGGATTAGGGAGATATTTTATCCGAGAAATTTAACTTGTTCGGTATGCAAAAGGGAGAATTTTTCCTTATCGTCCGTTTGCGACGAGTGTATGGCAAAACTTCCGTTTAACGACAAGTCTATATGCGGAAATTGCGGTAGGGCGACGGCTTATTCAACCGAGTATTGCGACTACTGTAAAAATAGGCAGACTTCCGTTGATTTTTCAAGGAGCGCTTTTGAATATGCAGACGCCGTCAAAAACTTAGTGCGAAGATTTAAATACGACGGAGAAAAGTATCTCGCCGAGTTTTTCGTCGAAATGCTAAAGCCCGTGTTTTTAAAGCATATAGGTTATGCTGACGCTATAGTTTTCGTTCCGTCAACCAAAAGAAAAATAAGGCAAAGGGGATACAATCAAGGCGAAATTTTAGCAAAAGAGTTTTCTTCGTTTTGTAAAATTCCCGTCGTAAAAGTTCTTGAAAAGGTCAAGGAAACCGAAAGTCAAGTAGGGCTTAACCTAAAGGAGAGAATGAAGAATTTGAAGGGTAGTTTTAAAGTTACGGAAAGGTCGCAGGTTAAAGGTAAAAGACTGCTTCTAATCGACGACGTATTAACTACGGGTTCAACAGTAGAAACGGTTGCAGAGCAACTAAAAAAGGCTGGAGCGAGAGAGGTAATCGTTTTGACCGTGGCGTCCGTAAGTTTTTCCCGTTTTAATGGCGAGTAAAAAAGACCTTACAAACGGTCAATACGGTGTAAAATTTTATAAAATTTTGTAAAAATTTATAAAAAGGCGATAATTTTGCACAATTATCACAAAAAACGATATACAAAAACTTGTAAATAGTGTAAAATATTAACGTTAGACAATAGGCAAGTCTCGTCGCCTATAAAAACGGTAAAAAGAATATCGAAAACAAAACGGAGTAAAAATATGGGACTTATAAAATTCATCCTTAGTATGGATTCGAGAAACAGTTTAAAGAAAATCAAAGCGCAAGCCGAAAAGATTATGGCTCTTTCGCCAAAGTACGAAGCCATGACCGACGAAGAACTTAAAAAACAAACGTTAGTTTTAAAGGATCGTCTTGCAAAAGGGGAAACTCTCGAAGATATATTAAACGATGCGTTTGCAGTAGTTAGAGAAGCGTCGTTTAGAGTTTTAAATATGCGTCATTATCTCGTTCAACTTATGGGTGGTATTTGCGTGCATCAAGGTAGAGTTGCCGAACTTAAAACCGGTGAAGGTAAAACCCTTATGTCAACTCTTCCCGCATATCTCAACGCATTGACTGGTAAGGGCGTGCATCTCGTTACGGTAAACGACTACCTTGCAAAGCGTGACGCCGAGTGGATGGGAAAAATCTACAGATTTTTAGGGCTTACGGTAGGCGTAAACGTTCACGAACTTACCGACGACCAAAAGCGCGACGCGTACAACTGCGATATAACTTACGGTACGAACAACGAATTCGGTTTCGACTATCTTAGAGATAATCTTAAAAAGAGAATGTCGGATATGGTTCAAAGAGGGCTTAACTTTGCCATCGTCGACGAAGTTGACTCTATCTTAATCGACGAGGCGAGAACTCCGCTTATTATTTCGGGTAGGGGTGAAAAATCTTCTACTTTGTATATCGACTGTAACAGATTCGTAAAGACGTTAAAAGCAGACGAAGACTATACGCTCGATATCAAAGACAAGACCGTTCAAATTACCGAAAACGGCGCGAACAAAGCCGAAAAATTCTTTGGTATAGAAAACCTTGCGGATATTGAAAACGCCGACCTTAACCATCACATACAACAGGCTCTCAAAGCCCATTTCATTTTCAAAAGAGACACCGATTATTTGGTAAACGACGGCGAAATTATTATCGTTGACGAATTTACCGGTCGTCTTATGATAGGTAGAAGATACTCCGAAGGTCTTCACCAAGCAATCGAAGCAAAGGAAAACGTTACCGTAAGAAACGAAAACAAAACCCACGCTACGATTACTTTCCAAAACTATTTCCGTCTTTATTCAAAACTTTCGGGTATGACGGGAACGGCTAAGACCGAAGAAGAAGAATTTAGAACGATTTACGGGCTTGACGTTTTGGAAATTCCTACTAACAAACCCGTTCAAAGAAAAGATTTGCCAGACGTTATTTTTTCAACTCAAGCGGGCAAACTCAAAGCGATAATCAAGGAAATTATTGAAAGACACGAAAAAGGTCAACCTATTCTCGTAGGTACGGTAACCGTTGAAAAGTCTGAAGAAATTTCAAGATGGCTTATAAAAAATAAAATCAAGCACAATATCTTAAACGCTAAAAACCACAAGCGCGAAGCCGAGATTATTGCTCAAGCAGGTAAAAAGGGCGCTGTTACGATTGCTACTAACATGGCAGGTCGTGGTACGGATATTTTGCTCGGCGGTAACCCTGAATATCTTGCAAAGCAAGATTTAAGAAACGAAGGCGTTTCGGAAGAACTCATTGATATTGCAACTTCTTACGTTCAAGACGTTTCCGACGAAGTAAAAGAAATTAGAGAGAGATACCAAGAATATCACAAAGAACATTCTGCTGTTACCGATAAGGAAAAAGAAGAAGTTATCGCTCTCGGTGGTCTTCACATAATCGGTACGGAAAGACACGAGTCAAGGCGTATCGACAACCAACTCCGCGGTCGTAGTGGTCGTCAAGGCGACCCAGGTTCGTCCCTTTTCTTCATTTCTTTGGAAGACGATTTGGCAAGGCGTTTCGGTGGAGAGAGATTGCAAGGAATTTACAGTATGTTCAAACTCAACGAGGACGACGCGTTGCAATCTAAAATGCTTTCCAAGTCAATCGAGAACGCTCAAAGGACTATCGAAGGCAAGAACTTCGGTATAAGAAAGCACATAATTCAATACGACGACGTTATGAACACCCAACGTAAAATTATGTACGAAGAGCGTATGAAAGTTTTAAGGGGAGACGACGTTCACCAAGACGTATTAAACCTTATTCCAGACTTCGTTATTGACATTATAAACGAAAACGTAAACAAAAACCAAGAGCCAACTTCGTGGGATAAAGATAAGTTAAACAGAGCGCTTGAAGCAAAGGCGCTCCCACAAGAAACTCAATTTATCACCGACGAAATTTTGGAAAAATGGGATTACGATTATATCGTTGAAAAGACTATTGAAAAAGTTATCGAATGTTACGAGGCAAAAATTAAAGCGCTTGAAGACGATAACGAAGGCAGACCGGACAACGAAAAAATTGATTTTAGCGATTTTGAAAGGTTTATTTTCCTTCAAGTCGTTGACAAGAAGTGGATAGATCATATCGACGCAATGGATAAGTTAAAGCGCGGTATATCTCTTCGCGGTTACGCTAACGAAGACCCAGTTATCGCGTACAAAAAAGAAGGTCTTGACATGTTTGAAGAAATGACTGCAAGCATTCAAGAAGAAGTAACTCTTCTCCTTTTGAAATCTGAAATTAGGCGTAAGGAAAGAGAAGAAAAACCACAAGATTTAGTAGCGTCAGGCGGAAGTTTAGGTTCTGAATCGAGAGGTCCAATCGTAAAAACTTCTACCGTAGGCAGAAACGATCCTTGTCCATGTGGCTCGGGGCGTAAGTTCAAAAACTGTTGTGGCCGTTAAAAGGTCTTATATACTTCGTTAGCCTTCGTTAACTGCAACGCTTTTATGACTGGAATGACCACAAAGGTCTATCCCATCCATAAAATCCTTGCGAGCCTTGGCTAACTCGCATCTAAAACCTTTTAAGTTTAAATTTTGTTAACAAAACGAGCCTTGACTTGCTCGCATCTAATCATTTTACAAAAATCAAAAGCGTAGTTACGGAGTGGTAACTACGCTTAAACAGTTAAATAGGATAGTTTTAGCCTTGGGGTAACCCGTATAAAAATTTTTCCACGCGCAAAAATAAAAAAGGAAAATTGCCAAATCAAAAAAGTGTGGAAAAACTAATAATTTTAATTTAAGGAGAATTTCATTATGGTAAGATACGACATCTACGAAGAAAAAGTAAGAGGACTTTACAAGACTTTAGAAGAGGCAGGATACTCTCTTTGACGTCGATAATCTTCGCGTTAAATTAAAAGAATTAGAAGCCGAACTTGAAAAACCTGAAGTTTGGTCAGATATTAAAAAATCAGCGCAAATCAGTCGTGAGGCGCAATCCGTAAGAAATAAACTTAACGTTTACGACAAGGCTATGCAAGCCGTTTCCGACGCTGAAGTAATGATTCAACTCGCTCAAGAAGAGGGCGACGAAAGCATTATTGAAGAAGTCGATAGAGATTTAACGGTTGCCGAGAAAGAGATTGAAGAGATAAGACTTCGCACTCTTTTAAGGGGTAAATACGACTCTTGCGACGCCATTTTAACTCTCCACGCAGGCGCAGGTGGAACTGAAGCGTGCGACTGGACGGAAATGCTTTACAGAATGTATATTTGTTACGCTGAAAAGCACGGCTATAAAGTTACCGAATACGACAGGCTCGACGGCGACGGCGCGGGGCTTAAGTCGGTATGTTTTAAAGTGGAAGGCGAAAACGTTTACGGATATTTAAAAGCCGAAAAAGGTATTCACCGCTTGGTAAGAATTTCTCCGTTTGACGCAAACGCTCGCCGTCAAACGTCATTTTCTTCGGTTGACGTAATGCCAGACATTCAAGAAGACGGAGATATTGAAATTCGTCCCGAAGATTTAAAGGTTGATACTTACCGTTCGAGTGGCGCGGGCGGACAACACGTAAACAAGACTGAATCGGCAATAAGAATTACCCACATACCTACGGGTATTATCGTCGCTTGTCAAAACGAGCGTAGCCAAATTCAAAACCGTGAACAAGCAATGAGAATGCTCCGTTCAAAACTCTTGGAAAAGAGAGAAGAAGAACGTTTAGCCGAAGCGAGCGAAATTAAAGGTGAAATTAAAAAAATCGAATGGGGTAGCCAAATAAGGAGTTACGTTTTTTGCCCGTACACTATGGTTAAAGATCACAGAACGGGTAGCGAAACGGGTAACGTTGACGCCGTTATGGACGGAGAAATTGATCAATTTATTATAGATTACCTTAAAAAGAGTTAATATGTACGCCGATAAAATCAAAGATTTTAAAATAAAAAAAGACGCCGTAATACTTGCGATTGAATCGTCTTGCGACGAGACTGCGGCGGCGGTTATAAAAGGCGGAAGAAAAATTCTTTCGTCAAAGATTTTAAGTTCTTGCGCGGAGCACGTAAAGTTTGGCGGAGTAGTGCCTGAAATTGCGTCGAGAGCGCATACTACGGCAATTTCGCTCGTCGTTGAAGACGCAGTAAAAAGCGCGGGGCTTACGCTTGCCGATATAGACGCCGTTGCCGTGACCTACGGCGCAGGGCTTTTAGGCGCGTTACTCGTTGGCGTAAGTTACGCTAAAACGCTTGCTTATTCTCTGTCAATTCCGCTTATTCCCGTAAGTCACATAAGGGGGCATTTGTCCGCGTCTTACCTTGAAAACGAGAGTTTACAGCCACCTTTTATAAGCCTTTTGGCAAGCGGTGGGCATACTGCTATTATTTACGTTAAAAGTTATAGCGAGTACGAAATTTTAGGCTCTACCTTAGACGACGCCGTAGGCGAAGCCTTTGATAAAGTAGCAAGGGTTTTAGGGCTTTCATACCCCGGTGGACCTAACGTTGAAAGGCTTGCCGAAAGTGGCGAAAATGCCGTCAAACTCCCCAAAATGTTAAAGGGCGAAGGCGGTTACAACTTTTCTTATAGTGGTCTTAAAACGGCTGTAATTAACTATATTCACGGCAAAGAACAAAAGGGCGAAGAATATTCAAGAGCCGACGTTGCGTGTTCTTTTCAGCACGCCGCCGTTGATATTTTAGTAGAAAAAGTTATCGAGGCGTGTAAAGAAAAAGGCGTTTACGTAGTTACCGCAGGCGGTGGCGTAGTTGCAAACGGTTTTTTACGTCGTGGGCTTGAAGAACAATGTAAGCAAAATAAAATAATCCTTCATCTTCCGCCAAAGTGGCTATGTACGGACAACGCCGCAATGATAGGCGCGGAGGGGTATATTCAATATTTAAACGGTAATTTTGCAGATATCGATCTTAACGCTAAGGCAAGAGTAGAACTTAAATAATCGACTTATAGGCAGGTTTTTAATAAAATACCGCAAGAAGTTGCAGTGTTTTGAAAGTTAAAAAGCCAAAACCCGTTTAAAAAGCCGTTTACTAAAATAAAAGCGTTTACGACGATAATTACGGGCATAAACACCATTAAAAACAGACTTTTCGTTCTGAACTTTAAAATAAATATTGCAAGGTAAATGCCCGTTGCTCCGCCTAAAATTGCGGTTATAAAAAGGTTACCGTCTCTAACTTTTGAGCACTCGCCGTTTTCTTCAGATTTTTTTTGGGAGCCAAGTAGCATAAACGAATAGACGTTTATTGCAACGACGTAAACTGAAACTAAGACGTAAACGAAAATAATCATATAATAATTATTAACTATAAAGCGGAGAATTAAACTATGTTTTTACCAGTCAGTTGGGAAGAAACCGAAGGTTATCTCGATTTTGTGCTAATAGCGTCCGATGCGTACGTTGACCATCCGACTTACGGGCACGCGGTAATTGCGCGAGTCGTTGAAAGCCGTGGTTTTAAAATAGGAATAATACCCCAACCGATAACCGACGACGATTATCGGGTACTGCCTACGCCTAATATTGCGTATATGGTAAGCGGTGGCGTAGTTGATTCTATGGTAAACAATTACACGGTGTCAAAAAACAAGCGAAAGGGCGACGTTTACAGTCCGCCTTCCAAGCAGGGAAAACGTCCGGATAGGCAGGTTACCGTATATACTAAAACGTTAAAGAGATTATTCCCCGAAATACCCGTAATAATAGGTGGAGTCGAGTCGAGTTTGAGAAGATTTGCCCATTACGATTACTGGTCGGATTCGGTTATGCAGTCGATTCTTACCGAAAGCGGAGCGGATATGCTCGTTTACGGTATGGGAGAAAGACCGACTTGGGATATTTTAGACAGACTTTCAAAGCATATTCCTTTCCATAAAATAAGGGACGTAAGGGGTACGTGCGTTGCAATTAACGGAGACGAAGTAGAATCGTTTAGGCAAAAGGGTGCGATTATAATTCCGTCTTTTGAAGAAGTAACCAAAGATAAAATGAAATACGCCAAGGCGTTTAGATTGCAAGAGATTAACACCGACGCGTTTAACGCAGACGCGCTTATTCAAAAGCAGGCAAACGGCAAATACGTTTTGCAAAACAAACCTGCTTTTCCGCTTAGCGAAGAAGAAATGGACGAGATTTACGCCCTTCCTTACGAGAGAACTTGGCATCCTATGTACGACGAAGAAGGCGGAATAAAATCTATTGAAGAAGTTAAATTTTCAGTGACGAGCCATAGGGGTTGTTACGGCAGTTGTTCGTTTTGTTCTATAAACTATCATCAAGGCAGAAGAATACAAAAGCGTAGCGATAAGTCGATTATCGACGAAATTACTATGCTTACCAAGGATAAAGACTTTAAGGGATACATAAACGATTTGTCAGGTCCGTCGGCAAATTTTAGAGAGCCTGCTTGCGAAAAACAAATAGAGCACGGTGTTTGTAAAGATAGGTATTGTATAGGCTATACGCCGTGTAAAAACCTTAAAGTTGACCATACGGGTTTTTTAAAACTTTTAGAAAAAGCAAGGAGCGTTCCCGGGGTTAAAAAGGTATTTATCCGTAGTGGAATAAGATACGATTACATAGTTTACGACAAAAACAGTAACGTTTTAGAAACCCTTTGTCGTCACCATATAAGCGGACAGTTAAAGGTTGCTCCCGAGCATATGAGCGACAGGGTATTAAAGGCAATGAACAAGCCGTCCTTTTCAGTTTATAAAACCTTTGCGGACAAGTATAAGGCGATAAATACTGCGATAGGCAAAAAGCAGTTTATCGTGCCGTATTTAATATCTTCTCATCCTGAAAGTAGAGTGGAAGACGCAGTAAAACTTACCGAATATTTAAAGAGTATCCACTATATGCCCGAGCAAGTTCAGGACTTTTACCCAACTCCGTCAACGAGAGCGACGTGTATGTATTATACGGGCATAGACCCCGATACTTTGCAAGAAGTTTACGTTCCTAAGTCGCCAAAGGAAAAGGCTATGCAAAGGGCGTTACTTCAGTATAGACTACCAAAAAACGCCGAACTTGTTAAAGAGGCTTACTCTCTATGTAAAAAAGATACGCCTCAAACTAAAAAAACGGCGCAAAAAAAGGGAAAAGTTTCAAATAAGGTTGCAAAAAATAAAAAATATGGTAAAATTAAATAGTAATGCAAATTGCTATTTAAAGCGAGGTTAGTTATGAAGTGCATGTATTGCGGACACACGGACAGTAAAGTAATTGACTCCCGCCCGTCTGATGACGGAACGGCAATCCGTAGGAGAAGAGAGTGTAACAACTGCGGTAGAAGGTTTACCACGTATGAAACGGTTGAAACGACTCCTATTTTAGTTGTAAAAACTAACGGAAACCGTCAAACTTTCGATGCGAATAAACTTAAAAACGGCATAATTAAGTCGTGTGAAAAACGCCCTGTTCCAATGTGGAAAATCGACGAACTCGTCGAAAATATCCAAAAGAGTATATATAACTCCTTAGAGCAAGAAGTAACGAGTAAAAAACTCGGCGAAATGGTTATGGAAGGGCTTAAAGATATCGACGAAGTAGCGTACGTTCGATTTGCGTCCGTTTACCGTTCTTTTAAGGATATTTCTACCTTTATGAAAGAACTTGAAAAATTACAAAAAGACAACGGGGGAAAATAACAATGAAAAAGATTTTAAGTATTATTTTATGTTTAATTACTATGCTTGGCGTTTTATCGTTTACGGGCTGTGGGGATAAAAATGCAGTCGGAGAGGCTTGGACGGTCAACGTTTACGACTCTACTACAACTCAAAAAGTTGGTTTTTCTTTGACGAGAAATTCTAAAAATATAAAAGAAGTTTGGATAAACGTAGAAAAAATTCAAGGCAATTTGGTTGGTATAACCGTTCAAAAATATACGGCTCAATCGTCAAATGACCGTGAAGAGTATTTTAGCAACACTTCTGCGGCAACTGCTTTGCAGCAAGGTGAAATTTCAATTACCGCTCAAATGGTCAGAACTGCAAACAAAGAGAGAAAGGGTTGGATTAAGTTAAACGACGAAGACTGGGATAAAAACTATAACAACGTGCTTATTTCACTTAAAGGCGATATCGTTTTAAGAGAAATAGTTTTTGTAAATATGGACGGCGAAGTTATAAAAGCAAATTTAGATAGAGCCCTTATCGTAGTGGAATTTGACGACGGTTCAATACCAAAAGATAAACTTTGGACGAAGGCTGAACTCGACGCTATAACAAACGCTAAACACGGTCTTCCTACCGCGCTTTTAGATAGTCAAGAGTCTTTCAATTCTAAAGACGACTAAATTAAAAATTAAACGCCTTTCGGCAAATGCCGAAAGGCGTATTTTTTATAGTTTTTTTAACTCGTCGTGTGGATTAGGGTTTACGTAAGCAGTTTTAAAATCGGTGTAGATTACGCTACCGGGTTTTGCTTGCGGTGGCTTTTTGACGTATTTTTTTTGGCAGTAATCAACGGGAACTTTACTGCCTTGCTTTGCGTCGCTATAAAAAGCGCAAATTTCCGCGCCTATCTCTATAACTTTGTCGGGAATCGTATCCCCCTTAGTCTCTATTATAACGTGCGCCGAGTGATAGTTTTTAGTGTGTAGCCATAAATCGTCTTTAAACGCTCTTTGAGTTAGTCTGTCGTTTTGAACGTTGTTTTTACCGCATTTAATTATATATCCGTCAAATTCAAAAGTTCGGCAAACGCTTTCTTCTTGCGTTTTCACCTTAAATTTTGGTTTTGGCAAAAGTCCAACTGATATAAGTTCTTCTTCTAAATCTTTAAAATCTTCAATAACTTTTGCTTGATTTATAAAAAGCGATACCGTGTAAAGATAAGAAAGTTCCTTTTCAGTCTGCGCCTTTTGTGGAAGTAAAATTTCTATCGTGCGCTTTTCCTTTGCGTATTTTTTAAAATATTTTTGGGCGTTTTTGCTCGGAGAAAGTCTTTTATCAAGGGTAATCGTAATAGGTTTGTAGTCGTCGTAGTAGTTTTCTAGTACGCAACTTTCCATACCTTCTTTTAAGCGGTAAATGTTTGCAGTTATCAGTTCGCCTTTAATACGCAAGGAGTCGGCGTCTTTACAAGCGAGCAATTTTTCGCTTTCGCCTTGCAACTTTTTACCGAGTTTTTTAGTAAGCCCGTTGACCTTGTCTAAAAGTTGTTTTTTCTTTGATGCAAAAGCCTTGTCTTTATCTCTATTCGTATAAAAATAGTCGTATGCGTCTGCAATAGTATCAAAGTAAGTTTTTTCGCCGTCTATCGTTTGGTAATCGGTAACGTAAACGTCTTTTAACTTGCCGTCGCCTGCGATATTCGCTTTAATTTTGCAGTTAAAAGTAAAGTCGTAAAGTCTTTGATAAAGGTCGTCCGTAGAAGAAAAATCTTTGCAAAAATTCGCGCACTCTACTGCCGTTGGGTAAGAAAAACCCTTTACGTTGTCAAAGATAAATTTTGCTAAATCTTCGCCGCCCCAAAGCGATAATCGGCTTATAGCCGTGTTTTTATCAAAAAGTTCTAGTTTGTCTTGCGGTTTTGGAAGTAGGTATTTTGCGCCCGATAGAGTTACGCGAGTCGTCGTAACGTCGAGTGGAGCGTTTTTTTGGCAACCTAAAATAATTCCGTTTTCGGTCAAAATTAAATTAGAGTATTTGCCCATTATTTCGCAGTAAAGTTCTTTTTTAACTTTTTCTTTAAAATCGTTTCTGCCCGTAAAAGTTATTTTAATAATTCTTTCAAAGCCAACGAGTTCAACGCTTTCTATAATTGCGCCTAAAAGGTGCTTTCTAAGTAGCATGCAAAAGCCGAGCGCTTGTTTTGGGTTGGGTTTTTCTTCGGAAGTAAAAGCAACCCTTGCGCTTTCGGCGTTTGAAGATAAAACCAAAGTCCTGTTTCCCGAAAAAGAGTGCGTTACGAGATAGACGTCGTTTAGGTCGGGTTGACTTACCCTGTTGATTTTTGTGCCGTGGAGCAAAGTATTAAGTTCTTTAGAAACGTGATAGAGCGAAAATGCGTCCTGCGCCATATCGTACCCCTTTTTAGTCAATTATAATAATATTATATATAAAATTTAAATAAAAGTAAAATTTATAGCGATAAAAATTTGCAAAAGGCGTTAAAATATGCTAAAATACATATCGAACGTAAAAAAAAGAACTTATTTTGGGAGTTGAATTTATGAAATACGTAGTAGAAAAAGGCGAAAAGAGCACCGTAAAAATTACCATTACCTTAAATGCAAAAGAATGGGACGAGGCTCAAGTTGTCGCTTACAACAAGACAAAGCACAAATATCAAATTCAAGGTTTTAGAAAAGGACACGTTCCAAAGGCTGTTATCGAGCAGTTCTACGGCAAGGGCGTTTTCTTTGAAGACGCAATCAACGAGGCTTTCTCTAAACACTATTTTGATATTTTAGATAAAGAAACTGAAATCGAACCTATTGACAGACCTGACGTTTCTATTGATAAAATTGACGAAAAGGGACTTAAACTCGTTGCTGAAGTTCCCGTAAAACCTGAAGTTACAATCGGCGCTTACAAAGGTATAAAGATTGATAAAGTTGAGTATAATGTTAGCGACGACGATATTCAAACTGAAATCAATAGACTTTTAGAACAAAACACTACCGAAATCAACGTTGACGGTAGACCTGCAAAGGACGGCGACGTAACCATTATCGATTATAGCGGTTCGATAGACGGCGTTAAGTTCGCCGGCGGAACTGCTGAAAAACAAAGCCTTACTTTAGGTAGCGGAATGTTTATCCCCGGTTTTGAAGATCAAGTTATCGGAATGAATATCGGCGAAACTAAAGATATCAACGTTAAATTCCCTGAAAACTACGGCGCGGAAGACCTTAAAGGCAAAGACGCTGTGTTTACCGTAACCCTTCACGAAATCAAGGAAAAGCAAACCCCTGCGCTTACCGACGAGTTCGTTAAGGAAAAGGCAAATTTTGACACGGTTGACGCATATAAAGCAAGCATTAAAGAAAGACTTGAAAAGGCTAACGCTCAAAGGGCTGAAAGAGAAGTTGAAGACAATCTCATCAAGGCTATTACCGACGCGAGCGAAGTTGAAATTCCAAACTCTTTAATTGAAAGAGAAATTGACAATATGGTTCAACAAACTTCTTATAGACTTATGTATCAAGGTCTTAAGTTTGAAGACTACTTAAAATATACCGGTCAAACTTTGGAAGCGTATAGAGAAGGATGCAAAGATTCTGCAAAAGAACACGTTAAAACTCAACTCGTTATCGATAAGATTATCACCGACGAAAAGATTGAAGCAACCGCTGAAGATATCGACGCTAAACTTTTGGAGCAAGCAACTTCTATCGGCAAGAGTTTAGAAGAGTATAAAAAGTCTGTAAACGACAAACAACTTTCTTACGTTGAAAACAACGTTATTATCGACAAACTTTTCAAGTTCTTAAAAGAGAATAACGAAATCGCAGTTGCTCCCAAAAAAGCGCCTGCAAAAAAGACGACCGCTAAAAAGACTACCAAAAAGGTAGAAGAAGATAGCGAAGAAAAGAAAGAGCCTGCAAAAAAGACGACCGCTAAAAAGACTACTACTAAAAAAGCAACGGCTAAAAAGGCAGACTAAAATATTATAAACGACGGGGGTAATTGAAAAATTGCCCCTTTTTTATCACGATAAAAGGAGAGAAAAATGGCACTTATTCCTATGGTCATTGACCAAACCGACAGGGGCGAAAGGTCTTACGATATCTATTCTAAACTTTTAGAAGAGAGAATAGTTTTTATTACGGGCGAAATTAACGACGCTTTGGCAAACACCGTCGTTGCGCAACTTTTATACTTAGAGGCAAAAGCGCCCAAAAAAGATATTACCATTTATATAAATAGCCCGGGCGGTAGCGTTTCGGCAGGGCTTGCGATATACGATACTATGAATTATATTTCTTGCGACGTAGTAACTATTTGTATAGGTATGGCTGCGTCTATGGGCGCGTTTTTACTTTCAAGCGGAACTAAGGGCAAACGCTACTCGTTGCCGTCAAGCGAAATTATGATTCATCAACCGTTAGGTGGCGCTCAAGGTCAGGCAAGCGATATTAAAATTCAAGCCGAACACATTTTAAAAACCAAGAGAAAACTCAATAAAATTTTAGCAAACAATACGGGCAAGTCTTATGAAGAAATTGAAAAAGACACCGATAGAGATAATTATTTAAGCGCGGACGAGGCTTGCGCTTACGGACTTATCGACAAGATTTTTTATAATAGAAAAGGAGACTAAATGACTGATTTTTTTAACAAAGGCACCGAGCCTTGCCGTTGTTCGTTTTGTAATAAACAAAGGGAAAAATCGTTAAAACTCGTCGCAGGGCCAAACGGCTCGTTTATTTGCGAAGAGTGTATTGAAATTTGTAAAGAAATTTTAGATTCCGAATACGAAAAGGCTGAATGGGAAAACGTAAACCTTTTAAAACCACAGGAAATTAAAGCCGAACTCGACAAATATATAGTTGGTCAAGACAAGGCGAAAAAGGTTTTGTCGGTTGCCGTTTACAATCATTATAAAAGAGTAAATATGCGTGGAAGGGACAAGGACGACACCGAGATTGAAAAGAGTAATATCTTGCTTTTAGGTCCTACGGGTTCGGGAAAAACTTTGCTTGCAAGAACGCTTGCAAAAATCTTAAACGTTCCTTTCGCCGTTGCCGACGCAACGACTCTTACCGAGGCGGGTTACGTGGGCGAAGACGTTGAAAATATTTTGCTTAAACTTATTCAAAACGCCGATTACAACGTAGAAAAAGCCCAAAAAGGCATAATTTATATCGACGAAATCGACAAAATTGCAAGAAAGAGCGAAAACGTTTCCATAACGCGCGACGTTTCGGGCGAGGGCGTTCAACAGGCTCTTTTAAAAATAATCGAATCTACTATTGCCTCAGTTCCACCGCAAGGGGGAAGAAAACATCCGCAACAAGATTTAATACGAATTGACACCACTAATATTTTATTTATTTGCGGTGGCGCGTTCGTTGGGCTTGATAAAATCGTTGGTAGAAGAAAAGATAATTCTTCTTTTGGTTTTGGCGGTAGTTTAGAAAAGGACGCAAGCGTTGAAAACACTTACGTTGACGACGTTCAACCTCAAGATTTAACTAAATTTGGGCTTATTCCCGAATTTGTCGGAAGAATGCCGATAGTAGTTGGACTTCACGCGTTAGACGAAACGGCTCTTGTAAAAATTATGACCGAGCCTAAAAACGCAATAGTAAAGCAATACAAAAAACTCGTAGGCTTTGACGACGTTGAACTCGTCGTTACCGACGACGCCGTTTTAGAAGTCGCAAAACGCGCTATTTCATTAAAAACGGGCGCAAGGGGACTTAGGACAATTTTTGAAAACCTTATGCTTGACAGTATGTATTATATCCCAAGCGAAAACGATATCGAAAAGGTTATAATCGATAAAGACGTCGTTTTAGGTCTTAAAAATCCTGAAGTAATAAAAAAGCAAACTGCATAAGATTAAAAGCCGAGCGTTCGCTCGGCTTTTCGTGTGTAGGATAATAAATTGACATATATCTATTAGGTATAATATGGAAGAGAAAAAGCTGAATAATCGACTTATAGGCTTATTTTTGCGTTAAAAACGCCGTTGCAAAAGCGCAACGGCGTTTATAAGTATTCGTTTAGTGTTACGATTCCTTACGGTTTTTAGCCCATTCTTTCATACGCAAATCTCTTGAAAGAATTTTCTTACGAAGTCTTATAGAAACTGGCGTAACTTCTACGAGTTCGTCGTCTGCAATAAATTCAAGGCATTGTTCAAGGGATAAAATAGTAGGAGTAACAAGTTTCAACGCTTCGTCGCTACCTGACGCGCGGTTGTTCGTCAAGTGCTTTACTTTACAAACGTTTACCGTCAAATCTTCGTCACGACTGTTTTCGCCAACGACTTGTCCTTCGTAAACCTTTTCGCCTGCGCCAAGGAAAAGAGTACAACGCTCTTGGGCGTTGAAAAGACCGTACTGCGAAGTAACGCCCGTTTCAAAAACGACTAAACTACCGCGAGTTCTCGACGGAATATCGCCTTTATATTCTTCGTAACCTGCAAAAACGTGGCTCATTATACCAAAGCCCTTTGTGTCGGTAAGCATTTCGCTACGATAACCGAAAAGACATCTCGCAGGGATTTTAAATTGAAGTTTTGTAGTTCCCCTATCGTCAGCGGTCATATCTATGAGCTCGCCTTTTCTCGCGCCGAGTTTATTCATAATCGCGCCTACGTAGTCGTTAGGAACTTCAATAACCAAATCTTCCATAGGCTCGTGAGTTTTTCCGTTTATCTCTTTAAAAATTACTTTTGGACGAGAAACTTGGAATTCGTAGCCTTCTCTACGCATATTTTCAATCAAGATTGAAAGGTGAAGTTCGCCACGGCCGAAAACCTTAAAGGTGTCAGCGCTGTCCGTTTCTTCAACTCTCATTGAAACGTTGGTTTCAATCTCTTTAAAAAGCCTTGCTCTTAAGTGACGAGAAGTAACGAATTTACCTTCCTTACCTGCAAACGGGCTGTTATTTACCATAAAGAACATTGAAACGGTAGGCTCGTCAATAGCCACGAATGGCAACTGCTCAATGCGGTCGGGCGAACAAACCGTCTCGCCGATATTGATTTTTTCAATGCCGGAAAGGGCAATGATATCGCCGAGTTCCGCGCTTTCAACTTCAACTCTTTTTAAGCCTTGGAATTGATAAAGTTTTCCAACTCTCGCATTCGTCGTGGTTTTATCGGTATGAACTATCGTTACTGGTTGTCCGTCCTTTATCCTACCGCGGACTATTCTACCTATACCTATTCTGCCGACGTATTCGTCGTAGTCAACGTTGCAAATAATCGCTTGAAGTGGCTCGTCAATCTCGCCGACGGGAGCAGGGATTTCAGATAAAATCGTATCGAGAAGAGGAGTCATATTGTCGCCGTGAGTCGTAAGCGAAGTTGATGCCCAACCTTGTTTTGCGCTCGCGTAAACGACTTTGAAATCAAGTTGGTCGTCGTTTGCGCCAAGTTCAATAAATAGGTCTATAATACCGTCAATCGTCTTATCTATATCTCCGCCCTTGTCGATTTTATTAACGCAAACGATAGGTTTTTTGTTAAGCGACAAGGCTTTTTTAAGTACGTATCTCGTTTGGGGCATACAGCCTTCAACTGCGTCAACCAACAAAACGACACCGTCCACCATAGATAAAATACGTTCTACTTCGCCACCGAAATCGGCGTGACCAGGGGTGTCTATTATGTTGATTTTAGTATCTTTATACATAACGGCGGTGTTTTTAGCAAGAATGGTAATACCCCTTTCTTTCTCAATATCTCCGCTGTCCATAACTCTTTCGCCAACCGTTTCGTTTGCGCGAAAGACGTTGTTTTGCTTTAAAAGTCCGTCAACCAAAGTCGTTTTGCCATGGTCAACGTGGGCGATAATTGCAATGTTTCTTACGTTTTCTCTAATTGCCATAAATTTCTCCTAAAACTAAAGGATTTAGTTCATTCAATCATAAAGCCAACTAGTAGTATAACTTTAATGAATAAATTTGTCAATTAAATGAAAACCCTTTTAAAAAATAGACATTTTTTAAAGAATATGTTACAATTTTAGTATGAAAAAGATACTTATGATTGCAACGGGTGGAACGATAGCGTCAAGGCTTTCAGATAGCGGTCTTACACCGCATTTAAAAGGCGAAGAAATGCTCTCTTACGTTCCACAAATAAAAAATCTTTGCGAAGTTAGTTGTATTCAACTTATGAATATCGACTCGACTAATTTTACCCCTGTCGAATGGGAACTTTTGGCAAAGACTATTAAGGATAATTACCTTTATTACGACGGATTTGTAATTTGTCACGGTACGGATACGATGGCGTACACTTCAGCCATACTTTCTTACCTTATCCCCAAAAGCCCTAAGCCCATAGTAATAACTGGTTCGCAAAAACCTATTGATTTACCGATAACCGACGCAAAAACCAACCTATACGATAGTTTTTTGTATTGCGTTAGCAAAAAAGCGTGCGGTGTAGTTATCGTTTTTAACGGTCAAGTTATAAACGGCGCAAGAGCAAAGAAAATGTATTCTAAAAACTATAACGCTTTTTCGAGTATAAATTATCCGCTCGTCGCTATAATTCAAGACGGAAAAGTTATGAATTATCGCCAGAGAAAGTATTCGGCAAAGCCCGTGTTTTACGATAAACTCGACGCGTCTGTCGGCGTTTTTAAACTTATTCCCGGCGTTGACAGTAAGGTTTTAGAGCAATATTTTGTCTTTTACGACGCCGTAGTAGTTGAAAGTTTTGGTACGGGCGGTATTCCGGACGGGGAAAAGAGCGGTTTTTATCCTATCATTGAAAAGTGGCGTAAAAAGGGTAAAATCTTGGTTATGTGTACTCAGGTCGTAAACGACGGTAGCGATATGACCGTTTACAAAGTGGGCAAAAGTCTTAAAGATAAATACGGCTTTTTGGAATCTTACGATATGACGCTTGAATCAGTCGTTGCTAAACTTATGTGGATTCTCGCTATCACAAAAACGCCGTCAAAGGTTAAAAAATTATTTTACAAAAATATTACCGACGATATATTATACACAGAGGAATAAAATGTTAAAAAAGTTTGCAAGTTATTATAAACCGCATTGGAAGTTGTTTTTGCTCGATATGGTGTGCGCTTTACTCGTTGCGGTTTGCAATTTGGTTTACCCAAAAGTTGCAGGTCAAATTACAAAAGTTAAAGAACTTGATTTCGTGCTCATTTGGGGCGCAGTCTTGCTCGGGATTTTTATTTTAAAAGCGGGTTTAAATTACGTAATTACGTACTGGGGACACGTTGTTGGCGTTAGAATTCAAGGGGATATGCGTAGAGATTTATTCACGCATCTTCAAAAACTCCCGTTTTCGTATTATGACGAAACTAAAACGGGCTCTATTATGAGTAGGCTTATAAACGACCTTTTTGAAATTTCCGAACTCGCTCATCACGGACCTGAAGACGTTTTTCTTTCGCTCGTTACTATGATAGGCGCGCTTATAATGGTGTTTACTATTCATCCCGTTTTATCGCTCGTAGTTATCGTAGTTTTGCCGATTATAATTTTGCTTGCAGTAAAACTTCGCGGTGGAATGATGAAGTCTTTCCGTTTATCGAGAGAAAAGACGGCGGAAATTAACTCTACCGTTGAAAGTTCGGTGTCAGGCATAAGGGTTTCAAAGGCTTACACGGCAGAAAATCACGAAAGCGAAAAGTTTAAAGACGCTAACGAAGGATTGCAAAGCGCAAGGGCAATGCAGTACAAGGCAATGAGCAATTTCCACACGGTAATGAGTTTTGCGATGGACTTTTTGTATTTACTTGCGTTCGTTGCAGGCGGTGTGCTTTACTGTATTAACTGGATTGAAATCGACGGGCTTACCGCATACGTTTTGTACGTTGCAAGTTTAATTACTCCTATAAGAACTTTCGTTGCCATATTCGAGCAAATTCAACAGGGTATGACGGGCTTTGAAAGGTTTGTCCAAACGCTTGCCGAAAAACCTGAAAACGAGACGGAAACCCCCGTAGAAGTCGATAAACTTAGCGGTAACATAGTTTTTGAAAACGTAAGTTTCCGTTATAAAAAGGAAAAAGACGACGAGGAAAGTTTAATTTTAAACGACCTTTCTTTAAATATAAAATCGGGCGAAACGGTTGCTCTCGTAGGTCCGTCGGGCGGTGGTAAAACCACGCTTTGCAACCTTATACCGAGATTTTACGAAATCGACCAAGGAAGAATTACTATCGACGGTATAGATACCAAGGATATGAGATTTTTCGATCTTAGAAGAAATATCGGCATAGTTGCTCAAGACGTATTCATCTTTAGCGGAACGGTAAAAGACAACATTGCATACGGCGATTTTTCAGCAACCGACGAGCAAATTTTCGAGGCGGCTAAACTTGCGAATATTCACGAATTTATAACTTCGCTTGACGACGGTTACGACACTTACGTGGGCGAGCGCGGTGTTAAACTTTCGGGTGGTCAAAAGCAGAGAATTGCAATCGCAAGGGCGTTTTTAAAAAATCCGCCTATACTCATTTTGGACGAGGCTACTTCGGCGCTTGACAACGTTACTGAAATGCAAATTCAAGAGGCGCTTGAAAGACTTAGCGTAGGTAGGACGACTATCGTCGTGGCTCATAGGCTTTCGACCGTTAAAAATGCCGACGAAATTATAGTCGTTGACCACGACGGAGTAAAAGAAAGAGGCACGCACGACGAACTTTTACAAAAGGGCGGAATGTACGCAACTTTATATAGTTATCAATTTAGGAATTTGTAATATGCTTAGCGCAAATCAAATAAGAGCGCGTTTTGGCTCTGACGAAGGTCATTTTGCTTTAATTGATTATTTTTTAACGAACGGATGTCAAATTTTATACGCTGAAGACGACGGCGTTTTGTGTTTTTATCACGGCATACACGCAATCTACGGCGCTAGTCAAACAGCAATTACAAAATGCCTTTCTTTAGTCGAAAATTCTAACTGTTTCGTATGTTCTTCAAGCGAAGAAGGGGACGCGGTTTTGCAAAAGTTTAAAAATTTAAAAAAGAAAAAAGCGTGCTATCAAATTTTATACGAAAAGACGATAGGGGTAAAAATTCCCGAGAATACGGTCGTTAAAGTTTTAGAGCCAACTGACGAAAATATAGATTTCGTTACGAATACTTACACTCTCGGTTTTTCAAGAGAAGAGATAAAAAGGCTTATGACCGAGTTTACATTTTACGCGAGTTTTACAAACGGTGAAATTTCGGGCTATATAGGTAGGCACGACGAAGGCTCTATCGGTATATTAGAGATTATGCCAAAGTTTAGGCGTTGTGGGCTCGGCGCGTTTTTGGTTGATTATTCGGTTAAGCAGTTGCTTGAAAAAGGTGAAATTGCATATTGTAATATAGAAATTGCAAATGAAAACAGTTTGAAAATGCATCAAAAAATGGGTTTTTATCCGTCTGAAAAATTAGTCTTTTGGTGCGTTTAATCGGCTTATAGCCCACCTTATATATTGAAGGAGTTAAAATGCGAGTTTTTTTAATCGTTTTAGACAGTTTTGGAATAGGCGAACTTCCCGATGCGGAAAAGTTTGGAGATAAAGGTAGTAATACTTTAAAGGCTTGCTTTAAAAGTGGGAAATTGAGCGTTACGAATATGAAAAAGTTGGGGCTTTTTAATATCGACGGCGTAGATTTTGAAAATGACGAAGAAAACCCGACGGGCTCTTTTTGTAGGCTTGGCGAAAAGTCTGCTGGTAAAGATACTACAGTTGGGCATTGGGAAATTGCCGGACTTATATCAAATAGCCCGTTTCCAACTTATCCAAACGGTTTTCCAAAAGAAATTATCCAAGAGTTTGAAAAGAGAACGGGTAAAAAAGTTTTATGCAATAAGCCGTATTCGGGGACTGAAGTTATCAACGATTACGGAGAAGAACATCTAAAAACGGGCGACTTAATAGTTTATACCTCGGCTGACAGCGTTTTTCAAATTGCTTGCCACGAAGAAGTCGTCTCGGTTGAAAAATTATATGAGTTTTGCGCTATCGCAAGGCAAATTTTGGTCGGAAAACACGCGGTAGGCAGAGTTATAGCAAGACCTTTCGTCGGCGACGAAAAGCAAGGTTTTGTAAGAACGGCAAACCGTAAGGACTTTTCTGTTACTCCACCAAAAAACACTTTGCTTGACGAACTTCTGTCAAAGGGTAAAGCAGTTTTAGGCGTTGGCAAAATCTACGATATTTTTGGCGGAAAGGGCGTTGGAGAAAGTTTTAAAACGAAATCGAATTCAGACGGGTTAAACATCGTTAATCAACTCATAGATAGGGATTTTGACGGTTTATGCTTTATAAATTTAGTCGATTTCGACTCAAAATACGGGCATAGAAACAACGTTTTAGGTTATACGAACGCTTTAAACGAGTTTGATTGTTGGCTTGGCGAATTTACAGATAAGTTGGGTGATGACGATATGTTGATTATAACCGCAGACCACGGATGCGATCCGTCAACTCTATCAACCGACCATTCTAGAGAGTTCGTTCCCCTTTTGGTTTTTGGAAAGCGAATAAAAAGTGGGGTGAACTTGGGTACGAGAGAGAGTTTTTCGGATATTGCAAAGACTATTGCCCAAATTTTCAGCGTTAAAAATTCGCTTGACGGCAAATCTTTTTTAAATGAGATAATAAAATGAAGGATATATTATGAAAAAGAAGTATTTAAGTTTGGCATGTTCAATATTGTCAGTAGTTATGGCGGTAACTTTTATTGTGCTTGCAATCGTGTTGACGTTTAGGGTTGCAAGCGGAAAGGAGTACGTTCCTATCGTTGAAGAAAACATTTGGTTAATTGAAGTTTTTGCAAGAATAAAAAAGGCGGGGTTTAACGTGTTTTTCTCCATTTTGGGCATAGTGCTTTCTATCGTCTTGGTTGTTTATCGCTTTATGCTTGCTTATTTTTATTTTAAGATTTTTAGGTCTGACGATAAGTTTTATACGGGTAGGCTTGGCGAAAATATCTTTTTTGTGTTTTTGTCGGGGCTTGCAATCATTATTTTCGGCGTTTTAAGTTTTGGAGCAAGGTCAGCCTTTCCGCCCGAATTTAATCCGCTTATGATTCTTTTCTTCGTGTTTTACTGCCTTGCGTTTATTTTGCCGTTGGTGGAAATTGCCATCGTGTATATTTTTAAAGCGTTTAAAAAGACCAAACAAATTGTAACAGCGCCGAGTAAAGACGATATTTTAGACGAACTTGACGAACTTGCGGACAAAACCGCAACTGATATCGTTAGCGAAAAGTCTCAAGTTGAAGAATAAATGATTAGGAGCAAGGGTATTGCTTGCTCCTAAAAATAGTCAATACGCATAAAAAAGCAAAAAAAGTTTAAAAATTTTAAAATTTACAGGTTGTACTTACGCATAAAAACGCCGATAAAATAAGTAATTTTAAGTAAAAAAATAATCGTTAAAAAATCTTTTAAAACCCCCAAAAAAACGCTTGACAAATATTTTGGGTTATGATATTATATACGAGCGTTGAACGTGAGGCGACGGGGTGTAGCGCAGTTGGTAGCGCACGTGGTTTGGGACCATGGGGTCGGGAGTTCGAGTCTCTTCACCCCGACCAATTAGTTTTTAGACGCGGGCCTTTAGCTCAGTTGGTTAGAGCAGCCGGCTCATAACCGGCCGGTCCTAGGTTCGAGTCCTAGAAGGCCCACCAAACGCAAAAATTAAATATGGCCTGGTAGTTCAGTTGGTTAGAACGCTAGCCTGTCACGCTAGAGGTCGAGGGTTCGAGTCCCTTCCAGGTCGCCATTTTTTTATACAGCACAAATCAAAATTGTGTTGTACATGCCCAGATAGCTCAGCAGGTAGAGCGAGGGACTGAAAATCCCTGTGTCGGTGGTTCGATTCCGCCTCTGGGCACCACCTTAAAGGTGAGAAAAATGTGCTGGTGTAGCTCAATCGGCAGAGCAGCTGATTTGTAATCAGCAGGTTGCGGGTTCGATTCCAGTCACCAGCTCCAAA
>JAFQMD010000024.1 GCA_017396365.1 Clostridia bacterium
ATCCCCTGCATATCTTAAATGCAGATGAAATACTCTCTCGGAAAATCCATTTTCGGTATATACTTTATTAAAAGATAGCCCATTCTCGCTTTGTGACATACAAATATAGTCGTTGCTTGCAATCAAAGCTTTATAATCAAGCAGGTGGATTTCCTTTGGAACTTCTACAAGAATATCAATGATTGGTTTTGCCCATATAGTAGGGATTACCGTACTTCCTATATGGCTTATTCTTTTAATCTGCGGAAGAATGTTTTTTAATAGGCTTTCTTCTTCAAAATACCATTCTTTCCAATGGTCTTGATGTTTCGTTAAAATGATAGGAAACAACTGCCACAGTTCTTCCAAACTCATTTCTAATAATTTCTTTCCCATTATATGCTCCGTCAAATTCTTATTTATCGATGACTTTATTATAACATAAAATTAACTTTAATTCAATCTGTTTTACGTGGGCAAAAGAAAACTCGACTTTTCCAAGTCGAGTTTTATAAATTATTCAATTAAAATCCCTAAGGGAAACGCCCTTACGGCGAGAGTTTTTATATTAAGTTCTTGCGATATAATTTAGGCGAACAACCCTTAATCTTTTTAAAAGTTTTTATAAAATAACTCAAATCGTTAAATCCGCACGAAAAAGCAATTTGAGTAATCGGCAAATCCGAGCCGAGAAGTTTTCGCGACGCCCGTTCAATTCTATAATCGTTTAGATATCCAAAGGGGGTTTTACCCGTCATATTTTTAAAGAACGAACAAAAATATTTAGTTGAAAGACCCGACGCGTTAGCCATGTCGTCAAGGGTTAATTCCTTGTCAAAATTATCGCGAATAAAGGATAAAATTCTCTTTAGTTTTGCTACGTTTTTTTCGTCCTTTTGGGTAAGACCGTCAATCTTATACGAGTAGTCGATATTTTCTTTAAGTGAGCCTATAAGTTCGTTAACCGCCCCAAAAACTATAAATTGAAAGCCGTTTTCTCTTGTTTTTAACGCCGAAAACAGTTTGTTTATAGCCGTTTTTCCAGCAAGCGAAGTTATCTTTTCTAAAACTACTGCGTTATGGTTTAAAAGACTGTCTAAAAAACTGTCGCAAGCGACGTTTCCCGTTTTTAAAAAGGCAAGGTTAAAAACGACGCAATCGTACTCGCAATCCGATGGAATCGCGCCGTGCAAAGTTTCGCTATTTACAAACACTATATCGCCTTTTTTTGCGAGTATTTTTTTATTGTCTAAAGTTATTAAAAGTTCGCCTTTTTTTACGCGAATTATCTCCACGTTATAGTGCCAGTGCATAGCCATTTCGTATTTGGGATGCGTGTGGTCGATTTCGTAAAGTTCAAAAGGAAAGTCTGCAGTTCCGTGCTGTTTTGTTTCGTTATAAGACATAAAAATACCTAACCAAGTTAAAATGTGAAAATAATTATACTTTTTACTATTATAATACAAGAAATAGGACAAAATCAAGTATATAATTATAGGTAAGTAAAATAAAGTTTAAATTTGGAGGAAAATTTTATGGCACAATCAAGATACGTAGGCGACTATCCCGTAATCGGAATTCGCCCTTGTATTGACGGACGTCGCGGACCTATGATGCTCCGTGAATCATTAGAGCCTACCGTATGGGCAATGGCTCACGCTGCAAAAAAACTTTTTGAAGAAAATCTTTTCTATTCTAACGGAGAACCCGTAAAAGTCGTTTTGGCGGATACTTGCATAGGTCGTGTGCCTGAGGCAGCCGCTTGCGAAGATAAGTTTAGAAAAGCAGGCGTTTCAATTACCTTGTCGGTAACGTCTTGTTGGTGTTACGGTAGCGAAACGATGGATATGAATCCCGAAACTATAAAGGGCGTATGGGGTTTTAACGGAACTGAAAGACCGGGCGCAGTTTACCTTGCAGCCGTACTTGCGGGACACGCTCAAAAAGGACTTCCTGCATTTGGTATTTACGGACACGAAGTTCAAGATTTAGACCAAGTAAACGAAATCCCAGAAGACGTAAAAGAAAAACTTCTTCGTTTTGGTAGAGCGGCGGTTGCAGTTGCGACTATGCGCGGTAAGTCTTATCTTCAAATCGGTTCGCAATGTATGGGTATCGCAGGGTCAATCGTTGACCAAGATATGATGGAAAGTTATTTTGGCATGCGTATCGAATCGGTTGACGAAGTTGAAGTTCTTCGCCGTATGGAAGAGGGTATTTACGACGAAGAAGAATTCCAAAAGGCGCTTGCTTGGACTAAGGAGCATTGCAAAGAAGGTTGGGACGATAACCCAGACAGCGTGCAGTTCCTTGGTAAAGACCACAAGATTAAATTTACTCGTGAAGAAAAGGATAAGCAATGGGAATTCACCGTTAAAATGTACTGCATAATCAAAGATTTGATGGCAGGCAACAAAAATCTTCCCGACGCATTCGTAGAAGAAAGGGCGGGACACAACGCGATTGCAGGCGGATTCCAAGGTCAACGTC
Organism: Clostridia bacterium; assembly: GCA_017396365.1. Classification (GTDB taxonomy): domain Bacteria; phylum Bacillota; class Clostridia; order Christensenellales; family Borkfalkiaceae; genus UBA10281. The sequence continues at coordinate 2,470 of JAFQMD010000024.1, forward strand.
AATGGACTGACCATTGGCCAAACTGCGATTATCCCGAAGCGTTGCTTTCTTCGACCTTTGATTATCAAGGCGCGAGAGAGCCTTATACTTTGGCAACTGAAAACGACGTTTTAAACGGCATGGGTATGCTTATGATGCGTCTTTTAACTCATAGAGCGCAAATTTTTGCCGACGTTAGAACTTACTGGTCGGGCGAGGCAACTGAGAGAGTTACGGGTTATAAACTCGAAGGAAAAGCAAAAGAATCCGACGGTATTATTCACCTTTTAAACTCCGGCGCGGCGTGCTTAGACGCAAGCGGTGTATGTACGGATGAAAACGGCAACGCCGTAATGAAAAAGTGGTGGGAAGTAACCGACGAAGATATCAAAAAGATGACCGACGCAACCGTATGGTGCGAGGCTGGATTCGACAACTTCCGTGGCGGTGGTTTTTCGAGCCATTTCGATACTTATGCGGAAATGCCTGTAACTATGATAAGACTTAATTTAGTAAAAGGTTTAGGTCCTGTTCTTCAAATTGCTGAAGGTTGGACGGTAAATCTTCCTAAAGACGTAAACGACAAACTTATGAAGAGAACTAATCCTACTTGGCCTTGTACGTGGTTTGCACCGCGTTGCGACGGTAAAGAAGGAAGTCCTTTCAAAACTGCATACGAAGTAATGCAAAACTGGGGAGCAAATCACGGCGCGATTTCGTACGGACATATCGGCGCGGACCTTATAACTATGTGTTCAATGCTTAGAATTCCCGTATGTATGCACAACGTTCCCGAAGAAGACATTTATCGTCCTGCATGTTGGAATGCTTTTGGCATGGATAAAGAAGGTCAAGATTACAGGGCTTGCAAGGCTTATGGGCCTATGTATAAGAAAATTTAATTTAAAAATTTATATACTTCGCAATACTGTGTTTTTGTTTTTTCAACAAGACTTTGGTGACCAAAAAGGTCTACCAAACCCTTGTTTCAAAACGAGCCTTGTCTTGCTCGTATCTAAAATTTTAAATAGGTCTTTTAAATAAAAAAGTCGGGAGTGGTGCTTACCACTCCCTTTTTTTTAACGAGCCTAGCCTAACTTGTTTCTAACCCGATAAAAATCACTTCATATAAGTAAAACGTATTTTTTATTTTTCTAAATTGTTTCTATAGGTAGGTATAAAATATGAGTTTAAAAAAGAATAGGAAAAACTAAAACGGCGTGGGGTGAAAGATTTTACTTCACGCTGTTTTAACTAATAGACAAATTAAAAAAAATGTGCTAAAATAAATAAGTCGAGTCGGCTGTACGGTTGCGGGGGAGTAATCCCACGAGGAAAGTCCGAGCTCCACACGGCAGGATGCCGCCTAACGGACGGTGAAGGTGACTTTAAGGAAAGTGCAACAGAAAATTACCGCCAACTTTAGTTGGTAAGGATGAAAAGGCGAGGTAAGAGCTCACCGCTTCTGCGGAGACGTGGAAGGCTGTGTAAACCCCATTCGGAGCAAGATAGGGGCAGTTTATAAGATAGCCGGTCGAAACTGCCTGCAAAACGTCGCTTGAACTTGTCGGCAACGGCAAGTCTAGATAGATAACCGTATTAAATGACAGAACTCGGCTTATAGGCCGTCTCGATGCTTTAACCATAGCGCCACTTTTAGTGGCGTTTTTTTATGCAAAAACGCTATAAAATTTTAATAATCCTTTACAAAATTAAATATTTATTATATAATATTAGTTAGTATTATATTAAAAGGGGTATTACGCCCAAATGAAGAAACTTATTTTAGCAAGCGCTTCGCCACGGCGCAAACAACTTTTAAAAGACGCGGGTTACGATTTTACTATTGAAATCAGCGATAAAGAGGGGGTTATAGACGATATCACCCCACCCGATAAATTTGCCGTAAGGTGCGCTATCAACAAAGCCGAAGACGTTTTTTCTCGTCAAAATGGGGACGTCGTCGTTCTCGGAGCGGACACGATAGTGTGTTTAGACGGTAAAATTTTGGGTAAACCTAAAGATGAAACACACGCAAGAGAAATGCTTGAAAGTCTGTCTGGCAAAACTCACCAAGTAATTACGGGATACGCGCTAATTTCTTCTAATATGAGAGAGACGGGCAAGGTAATTACAAAGGTAACTTTTAATAATTTAAGCAAAGACCTTTTAAACGCTTATTTAAAAAGCGGACTTTGGCAAGGCAAGGCTGGGGCGTACGGCATACAAGACGGGTACGATTTAGTTAAAATTTGCGACGGAGATTACGACAACGTTGTTGGACTTCCCGTACAAGCCATAGACGATACGATTAAGGAGTTTTTAAAATGAAAAACAATATAATTGCAATAGATTTAGGTAGCACTTATACTAATATTTACAAACTTGGCGAGGGTGTGGTTTTAATGGAGCCGAGCGTAGTCGTTTGCGATCCTACCAAAAGAGACAAGGTGAAGTCTGTCGGCGCTGAGGCTAAACGCCGTTTGGGTAAGACGGTAAACGCCAACGAAGTCCGTTTTCCTATTTGGGAAGGTCAGATTTTAGACGATAAACTCGCAACCCAAATGGTTGAAGTGTTTTTAAATAAAATAACTTTAAATAAACTCGGCTTTCGTCCGCAAGTTCTTCTTTCCGTTCCGTGCGGAATTGAATCCGACGAGATTAAGAGATTTGAAAAGGTTTTAAACGGTGCGAACGTATATAATATTTCTTGCGTTGAGTCGCCTATTTTGACGGCTTTGGGGCTTAATCTCCCTATATCCGATTCTACGCCGTGTTTTATAATAGACGTCGGCGGAGGGACGACCAACATTGCCGCCGTATCGCTTGACGGAGTTATCGCGGGCGTAAACGTAAATATGGGCGGAAGAAATATAGACGCAATGATAATTGATTGCATTGAAAAGACTTTTGGGTTAAAAATCGGACACCTTACCGCAGAATACGTAAAGTGCGAAATAGGTAGTTTGTACGAAGACGACGCAATGAGAGTTGACGTAAACGGACGCGATATTTATACGGGAAAACCAAGGTCGATTTCTATAGGTTCTGAAGATATCAGAAAACCTATACAACTTTTCTTTGATAAGATTTTTGAAATAACCGAAATGCTTATGGCAAAACTTTCGCCTGAGGTTTCGGCTGAAATTCGTCAGTCGGGCATATTCTTTGCAGGTGGTTCGAGCAAAATACCGGGGCTTAACGAATACGCAACCGAAAAACTTTTGATACGTTCCACGTGTTACGAGAACCCCGAAAACGCTACCGTTTCGGGCGGTGGAATAGTAGCAGGAGATAAACAACTTCTTAAAAAGTTAAAACTTACACGCAAATAATCTATTTTTGAGCGTTTTATGAACAAAATCAATTACGACAATTTATTTAAAGAGACCGTAAAAACCTTTGGCGGAGAAAAGAAAAAATTGCTTTTGCACAGTTGTTGCGCGCCGTGTTCTACTGCGGTTTTAGAAAGGCTAACCCCGTTTTTCGACGTTACGGTATTTTTCTTTAACCCGAACATTACCGAAAGCGAAGAGTACTATTTGCGTTTAAACGAGCAAAAAAGATTTTTGAAAACGGCTTACGGCGACTCGGTTGAGTTGATTGAAGGCAGGTATTTTTCAAAAGAATTTTTCTATATGGTCGAAGGCTATGAAAAAGAGATAGAGGGCGGAGCGCGGTGCAATCTTTGTTTTGAAAACCGATTAGGAGAAACTGCAATGACGGCTCTTAGTGGCGGTTACGATTATTTTTGCTCTACGCTTACCGTAAGTCCGCACAAAAACGCCGACCTTATAAACCAAATCGGCAAAGACCTTGAAAAAAAGTACGGCGTTAAGTGGCTTTTTTCCGATTTTAAAAAGGAAGAGGGATATAAGCGTTCTATTGAAATTTCTAAAGAATACGAACTTTATCGTCAGAGATATTGCGGTTGTTTGTACTCTAAATACGCGCATATAAAAACGGAGGAATAACCTTGAGAATAATTGCAGGGAAACACAGGGGTAGGGTATTAAAAGAGTTCAAAGGCAGAGATATTCGCCCCACAGCCGATAGGGCAAAAGAAGCCGTGTTTAATATATTACAAACCGAAATTTACGGCGCTGATTTTCTCGATTTGTTTTCGGGAACGGGCAATATGGGTTTAGAGGCTCTTTCAAGAGGAGCAAATAGCGCGGTACTCGTCGATTCTTCAAAAGAAAGCGTTGCGATTATGCAGTTTAACGCCGATCTTATAAAAGAAAATTCCGAAGTCGTTTGTCAAGACGCGCTAACTTACGTTTTATCTACGAGAAAAAAATTCGATATAATCTTTTTAGATCCACCTTATAATATAGACGCTACTCCCGTTTTAAACGCCATAGCCGAAAATAAAATTTTAACGGACGGCGGAAAGGTAATTTACGAGCATAGCGAAGATTTTAAGGTTGGGGAAATCGGCGGTTTAGAGCATTTGAGTACGAGAAAATACGGCGTTGCCCATTTTGAGTTTTACGGAGAAAGAAAATGAGAAGATGTGTTTTTGCAGGGACGTTTGACCCCGTAACTAGCGGTCATGAAGAAATTATAAAAAAATCCGCTTGTCTTTTTGACGAAGTTATAGTTGCCCTTTGCGTAAATATTACTAAAAAGGCAATGTTTTCTATTGAAAAAAGGCTTGAATTTTTAGAGATAGTATGCAAAAAATATCCAAACGTCAAAGTCGTTTACCACGATGGACTTTTGGTTGACCTTATGAAAAAAGAGAATGCGACCTATAACGTTAGGGGACTTAGAAACGGCAAAGATTACGACTATGAAAACGAAATGAATTTTATAAACGCAGACCTTATGCCTGAAATCGTTACCGTGTATTTGCCGTGTAGCGCAAAAAACGTAAGCGTTAGTTCAACCGCAGTTAGAGAACTTTTGTCTTTTTCAAAAAGCGTAGAAAAGTATCTTCCCAAAGAGTTGATAGGCAAGTTAGAAAAATAAGGGAAATAAAATTAGCGCGAGCAAAAATGATATTACGGCTTGAAGCGTTTTTGAAAGACAAAATACCGAAGGCTTTATCTTTGCTCCCGTTAAAAATATTATAGATTGAGCCCAAACTGAAATTCCACCAAAAGAAATAATTGAGCAAGCAAGGGCGACAGAAAGTGGCGATAATCCACTTATAGATAGGGTTTTGCACCCGTTAGTGCATTCTATAAGCCCGTATAAAAAGCCTGATAGCAGTTGCTGTGACTTATCGTCTTTCACTAAATTTATAAAAGGTGAAAAAACTCCGACGTTTTTCATTGCAACTGAAAGAAGATAAAATATACATATAAAACCGCCTACCAAGCTAACCGAAATAACCGACGAATATACGCAGTCGTAAAGGGCGTTTTCGCTTTTTTTAGGCGTTATAACAAGTGTGTTTTTTAGGTTGGTTTTACCGTAAAATCTAAACGCAATTCCGCATAAAACGGCGGAAAGTAAGTGCGCGGTTAAAATTAGAAATCCGGCAGTCTTGCTATTGAACATTGCAAAGCCAACGCTACCTATTATAAAGAGCGGACCTGAAGTTGAGCAAAAAGTAGAACATCTCGTAGCCTCGTCTTTATCTATAATATTAGCGGAAAAAAGGTCGCAAACGGTTTTAGCGCCTACGGGATAACCCGAGAGTAAACTCATAATAAAGGCGTATGCGCTTGCGCCACCCGTGTTAAATAAAAACTTGCACGGCTTTTCAAAAAGTTTTGCTATAATTCTCGTAACACCGAGCGACGATAAAAGGGCAGTTAAAAAAAAGAAAGGAAGTAGGGCGGGTAAAACTGTCGTTGCCCATAGCGAAATCCCGTCAAAAGCGCTTTTTACGTAAATTTCGGGTTGAGAAATTATAAGAAAAAGACAAAAAACTATAAGAATACAAAGAAGAGATTTTAAGAGTTTTTTCATATTAAAATTTATTCTTAAAAAATCAAAAGTAGTAATATAAACGGAAAACTTATGAACGATTTATTTGACATTTTAAATGAGCAAAGCAAAAACGAACAGCGACCGCTTGCCGAAAGAATGAGACCGCAATCACTTCGTGAATTTTTAGGTCAAAGCCATATTTGCGAAGAGAACAGCCTACTTCGTAGGGCTATTTCATTAGACAAGGTCGGCAGTTGCATTTTTTGGGGACCTCCGGGTACGGGTAAAACCACGCTTGCAAATATCATAGCAAATTCGACCAGCGGAAATTTCGTCAAATTAAACGCCGTATCAAGTGGCGTAGCAGACGTTAAAAAGGCAGTGGAACAGGCCGCTATCGACTTAAAGACGTTTGGCAAAAAGACTTATCTTTTACTTGACGAGTGTCACCGTTTTAGCAAGACTCAGTCGGATAGTTTACTCCCTGCAATCGAGCAAGGAACTATAATTTTTATAGGTTCGACGACGGAAAATCCATACGCTTCTATGACGCCTGCAATAGTGTCGAGATGTAGGGTGTTTGAGTTTAAGCGACTTGACAAAGAAACTGTTAAAAAAGCGCTCTATAAGGCGATTAACGATAAAAAACGGGGTTACGGGCAACTTGATTTAGAGGTTAAAGAAGAGGCGCTTGAACATATAGCAAGTCTTTCTGCAGGAGATTTAAGAACGGCGTATAACGCATTAGAACTCGCCGTATTGACTACTGTTGGAGACGAAAGCGGAAAAGTTACGGTTACGCTAAAAGACGCTGAGCAGTCAATTCAAAGAAAGGCTCTTTCATACGACGAAAATTCTTATTACGATATGCTCAGCGCGTTTTGTAAATCGCTCCGTGGTAGCGATAGCGACGCGGCTTTGTATTACGCACACAGACTTATCGAGGGTGGGTGCGATCCGCTTTTACTACTTAGAAGATTGATAGTTCACTCCGCTGAGGACGTCGGCATGGCTGATCCAAACGCGTTAGTTGTTGCTACTTCGGCGCTCACAGCCTTTTTAAATATAGGTTATCCCGAAGGACTTATCCCTATGTCGGAAGCAATAGTTTACGTTTGCGAAGCCCCCAAATCAAATTCGGTAATAATCGCTATGAACGGCGCTCAGTCGGCTGCAAGAAGCGTAAAAGACGACACCGTTCCGCCTCATCTTAGAAATTCAGTTTTTGCCGATAGCGACGCAAAGGCGAGAAGTAGTCAATATAAATATCCTCACGAATACGGTGGATACGTAGAGCAACAATATCTCCCCGATTCGCTAAAAGGTTCGGTTTTTTATAAGCCTAAGGATAACGGATTTGAAAAAGAAGTAAAGCGCATTAGAAGAGAAAAGGGAAAAGAATAACGAAACCTTAAATTTTCAAATTTTGCTTTACAATTATTGCTCTATATGATATTATAAACGTAGTGTATTTATATACTAAAAAGGAGTAACGATGGACGAATATATTAAAGAAGAAACCAGTTTTTTTAGTTTAAAAGCCATACTAAAAGAACTTAAGCGCCATTTAATCAAAATTATTGCAGTAATCGTGGCTTTTGCCGTTATCGGTGGGGTTTACGGTATGTTTTTTGCTGATTTAACTTATAAAACTGAAGCGTCTTTAATTGCTATTGACGACGACGTTTATCTTGACGAAAACGAAGAGATTGACGTAATTCAAAGGACGGCGTCTTCCGCAAAGGCAATGATAACTACAGCAAGCGGAAATAAGGTTTTAGAAGACGCGGTAAAAGTTTTAGAAGACAAAGGAATAAAGGGGCTTACCGTCAAGGGATTGAAGAACGAACTCGTCGTTAGCGTAAACTCAATGTTTATACTCTTTACTTACGAAACTTCAAATCCAGACGCGCAAGCTATTCTCGATACGGTTATTTCAGAGTTTTTAAAGGTCTTAAACGAAAAGAACGAAAACGGCAAGTACGTAATGCCAATGTTTGGTGGAAAGATAAAAATCTTTACTACGGCAACCGAAGTTAAAGGTGAAATTAAGGACTTAATTGTATCGAATACCGTATTATTTGCCGTAATCGGCGCAGTTCTTTCTATTGCAGTCGTAGTTTTGTTGGCTCTTTTAAGGCAGACTTTCTTAGATAAAGAGTCGGTTGAAGAAGAGTTGGGTATTGAAATATTATCGGTTGTAGAAGAGTTATCGCAAGATAGAAAGGGAGGTAGATAATTATGGCAAAGGCTAATAAAAAATTATCCGTAAATAGAAAATCTACCTTAAAAGCGGAAATTTTTCTTACTGAAAACGGCAAGACGACGTTCGACGAAAGCATTACCGTATTAAAGGACAATCTCTTGTTATTTTTAGAATCGGGGAAGAATGTTTTTCAGTTTGAATCTTCTATCTCGGGCGAAGGAAAGACGACCGTCGTTGCAAACGTAGCGGTTTCTCTTGCTAAACACAAGAAAAAGGTTGTCGTAGTTGACCTTGATTTTAGAAACGCAGGGCTTAGCAATCCTTTTGGACTTAGCGACGAAAAGGGGCTTGGCGACTATTTTTATGAAGATATGAGTTTTGACGATTTGATAAAGACGACCGAATACGGCGTTGACGTTATCACGGTTGGAAAAGAAGTTAAAAATCCGTCGCTTGCGTTATCTTCTGATAAGATGGTAGCGCTTATAGAAAAGTTAAGGGCTACTTACGAATTCGTACTTTTAGACTGTTCTCCAATTTTAACTTCGTCCGATTATATGCACGTTAGCAAAATTTCAGACGGTGTGATTTTAGTCGTTTCTACCGACTACGTGAAAAAATCTGCCGCAAAGGAAAGCGTAAGGCTTTTAGAAAAGTTAAACGTTACCGTTTTGGGCGGAGTTATGACGTTCGTTCCAAGCGACTCAGTTTTTTACGGTAAATAATAAAAAGGGGGCTTGTGTTTTGACCGATTTACATTGTCACGTTTTGCCGTTCGTTGACGACGGTAGCGACAGCGTTGAAAATTCAATTTCAATGATAGAAGAAGCCGTAAGGCAAGGCGTAAAAAATTTGGTTTTGACACCCCATTATCGAAAAGGCTTTTTCTTTATAGAAGATAAAAAGGTAATTGAAGTTTTTGAAGATTTCAAAAGGCAAGTTGAAGAAAGGAATTTGCCTATAAAACTCTTTTTAGGTAGAGAAATTACAGTTTTTGACGATTTTTCTAAATTGATGGAAAGCAAGGAGTTTTTAACGATTGCAGGGGGAAAGTTCGTTCTTTTGGAATTTCCCTATCAAACTGAAGTCGATATTGAAGAGATTTGTTACGGCGTAAAATTAAACGGGTTTATTCCCGTAGTAGCCCACGTTGAAAGATATTCTTATTTTAGAAGCGTTGAAAACGTTGATAGGCTTAAAAAAAGCGGAGTCGTAATTCAAGTGAACGCCTCGGCGGTCGTAAACAAATCTTACTCGGAAGAGAATAAATTCGTTAAAAAGTTGTTAAAAAATAGGCTCGTCGATATCGTTGCGAGCGACAATCACTATTCAAGGGTTAATTATATGGCTTTGGCTTATAAAAAGGTAAAGGCGAAATATAAAGACTACGCGGACTTGATTTTTAAAACTAACCCTGAATACGTAATAACTCAAAAATAAAAAACTCGGAAAGGAAGATTGCCTTTCCGAGTTTTTAAGTTTGGAGAAAATAAAAAGAGTGGAGAAATCTCCACTCAAATTTATACTTTTGCAAGTTCGTTCTTAAACGCATCCAAAACGGCGTCGATAACCGCTTGTCTGGTTTCGGTGTTGATAGGATGAGCAATATCTTTATACTCACCGTCGTTTGTCTTTCTAGATGGCATTGCTACAAAATGTCCGTCGTTTCCCTCAATAACTTTAATGTCATGGATTACGAAGCAGTCGTCAATGGTTATAGATGCAACGGCTTTAAGCTTGATGTCGTCCTTTTGTACTATGCGTACTCTTACGTCGGAAATTTTCATAGTTTTTCTCCTAAACATTTAGTCTAAAGATATAATACTACATTTATTGTTACTTTTCAATAGTTTTTTAATAATTTTTGCAAATTATTCACATTTTTTTACTTTTTTTTGCAAGATTTGATGTAAATCGGCATAAAATCTTGTATGTTATACGATAAAAAACAATTTTATATTCATTTAATAGGAGTTGGCGGTGTCAGTATGCGTGGCATTGCCGAGTATTTTGCAAGCGTCGGTTTTAGCGTAAGCGGTAGCGATAGGTCGGATTTTCCGCAAAGAAAGAGCCTTGAAAAAAGGGGAGTTAAGGTGTACTTAGGTCACAGCGCCGACTACGTTAAAGACGTTCACGCAGTAATTTATAGCGACGCGATATGCAAAGAAAATCAAGAATATGCGTACGCTAAGCAAAACGGAATTTTTCTAATTTCAAGAGCAGACGCTCTTAAAATGATTTCCGAAAATTTCAGCGACGTCGTTGGGGTTGCAGGTTGTCATGGCAAAACCACTGTAACTTGTATGCTTGCGCATATATTCACTTGCGCAAAATTAAAATTCAGCGCCCATATCGGCGGTGAAGATTTAACCCTTGGCAATTTCGTTTTAAACGGTAACGACGTGTTTTTAAGCGAAGTTTGCGAGTTTAAAAAGAACATTAACAAATTCGTTGCCGACTACGCCGTATGCTTAAATACGGGTGTTGACCACATGGACTGTTACAGCGACGAAACTGAACTTAAAAACGCTTACCTGTCTTTTGCAAAGCGTGGCTATAAGTCGATTATCAATGCAAACGACGCCGTTTTAAGCAGTTATGACGGAGCAAACGCAGTAACTTTTTCCACGTGTAAAAATGCCGACGTAACTGCTAAAAGAGTTAAATCAAAAAGGGGACGTTATAGTTTTGACCTTATAATTAAGGGTAAGAAAAAAGGCAGAGTTAAACTTTCGGTTTACGGCAGGCATAACGTAGAAAACGCACTCTCTGCCATAGCGTGCGCAAATTTTATGGGGATAAGTTTTTCAAACATAAAAAGCGGATTGAAAAACTACGTCGGAACAGTCCGCAGGTTTGAAAATATAGGTAAGATCGGAAGGTCAACCGTCATTTGCGATTACGCCCATCACCCAACTGAAATTGAGGCGAGTTTAAATTGCGCAAAAGAAGTTGCCAAGGGTAAAGTTTACGTGTTGTTTCAACCGCACACTTATTCTCGAACGTTGTTTTTAAAAGACGAGTTTATAAAAGTCTTAAAGCCTGTTGCAAATTTGGCTCTTTATAAAACCTTTTCCGCAAGAGAAAATTACAAAACGGGTGGGGGAGCGAGTGATTTAGCCAAAGAATTAGGCGACGTTTTATATTTTGAAAACGTAGATAGCGTTTTAGATTACTACAAAAAAACTCTCCAAAAAAACGATATCCTACTCGTGCTTGGCGCAGGTGATTTATATTATCTTTTAAAAGACAAAATATGCGAATAATCGACTTATAGGCGTGTAAAAATAAAAAAACGGACAAAATTTTGTCCGTTTTTATTTATCCTAAAAGATCTACGAGTAAATTATTAAAAGGCTTTTTGTCGTTAAAGCGTGAAATCATTTTTTCAACTTCTTCAACTATATCGTCCATTTGAGTTACGGGTAAAGCGTAAGCCGAAAGGTCGATTGCCTTATTTGCTAAAATGTTGATTGCGGAGAGATAATTGCCGTAGCCGTTCGTTACGCAACTCGTTTGAATTTGTTTTGCTAAAGCGACGTTCATAGGAACTTTAAGAGTTGGGTACGAGTAACCTGCAAAAACGACGGGAGCGTTATGCGATGCGATTTTATAAGCGAGTTCGGTATTTAAGCCCGAACGCGTAACGTAAACTACGCTACTTGCCATTCTTCCGCCCGTAATCGACGCGATTTCCTTTTCGGGTTTTGAGTTGGTGGAAACGGTATAGTAAATCCCCGACTTTTTAGCCATACGCAAATTACTTTCTTTTTCGTCGATTAAAATGGGCACGGCTTGATAGTATATGAGAATTTGCGCCAAAATCGAGGCGAAAACGTTTCCGCCGATAATTGCAACGTGCGAACTTTTCTTAACGTTCAACTTGTCGATAACCGAAAGCGCAAGAGCGACGTATTCGATATAAACGGCGTCTCCGTCTTTTACGCTTTGTGGGAGAGCGTAGACGTTTGAAAGATTAGTTACTGCAAAGTCTTTTAAAAAGCCGTCAACGGTTTTACCAGCAACGCTAAAATTGTAGCAGTTTTCGGGTTTACCCGATTCGCAAGAAGGGCAACTTCCGCAAGGTGAAACCGAAGATAAAACGACTCTGTCGCCTTTTTTTAAAAACTCGTTATCTTGCGCGACTTCCGAAACTTGACCGACGGCAAATCTCACGGGAATTACGGGGAGTTTAATAGATTTATCTTCTCCGCAAACGTAGGCGACGTCGTCTTCGGTGACGAGAGCGCGCGTAAGTTTGATTTTTACGCTGTCAAGTCCGTCTAAAAATTCTTGATGTTTAGTTTTTTCAATTTTTCCAAATTCCGAAACTTTCCAACCTATCATACGATTTTCCTATAAAGTTTAGTGAGATAAGTATATTATATAATCGATTTTTTTGCAAGCGAAAAGATAAATATTTTTTTTGACCGCAGTCGTTAGAGTTATATTCAACTTATTATTCATTATATTAAATAAAAAAATAAAATTGTTCCCTTTAAACGATTGACATACCCAACAAAATAATATATAATATGTTAGCATAAAAATCTTGTGAGGTGAAAAAATGAAAGCGGAATTACATCCAAATTATAAAATTGTCACCGTTCAGTGTGCTTGCGGAGAAACTTTCCAGACGGGAACTACTAAAAACGTCGATGTTATAAAAGTAGATATTTGTAGTAAATGCCATCCGTTCTTTACTGGCAAGCAGAAACTTGTCGATACAGGCGGACGCGTTGATAAATTCAAGAAAAGATACAATCTTTGATTGTAAGAGACTTTTGTCGGCTGATGCCGCAAAATTCGGTTGTTCAGCCCCGAGTGTTTTATACTTGGGGTTCTTTTTTTATATGAAGCGCGTATATAACGGGGCTTAAAGTTATGAGTAAGAGAGAAAAAAACAAAAAAGCGTGCAAAACGTCTATCGGTGGGCAAGCCGTTTTAGAAGGCGTTATGATGCGTGGTAAATCGGGTATAGCCACCGCCGTGAGAGATTCGGACGGTGTTATTCGTCTTGAAGCCGACAGACTGCCACCGCAAGAAAAAACCAGCAAAATTGCAAAACTTCCTATCATTAGGGGTATGGTAAACTTTTTCTCGTCGATGGTAACCGGCGTTAAAATTTTAATGCGCTCTGCCGAACTTTACGGCGAAGAAGAACAGTCTGAGCCGAGCAAGTTTGAAAAATGGCTTTCAAAAACCTTTAAGGTAGATATAATGAGCGTTGTAATTACGCTCGGCGTTATCTTAGGGCTTGCGTTTTCTATAGGTCTATTTTTTGTAATACCGCATTTTTTAGGTAGGCTATTTTCGACTTTTGTAACAGATAAACTTATATGGGTTAACCTTTTTGAAGGGTTAATTAGAATACTCATTTTCGTCGGATACGTCTTACTTACTTCGCTTATGAAAGACATTAGGCGAACGTATATGTATCACGGGGCAGAGCATAAGACGATTACGGCGTACGAAAAAGGGCTTAAACTTACGGTTGAAAACGTAAGAAAATGTAGGCGCGTGCACGATAGGTGCGGTACTACGTTTATGTTTTTCGTAATGTTCGTCAGTATTTTAGTCTTTTCGCTTTTTGGCGCTGTTTTCCCTATGCTTACTAACGGTTTTTTAAAACTCGTTTCAAAACTCGCGCTACTTCCACTCGTTGCAGGTCTTTCATACGAACTTTTAAAACTTCTTTCTAAAACCGACAGTTTTTTGGTGTATCCTTTAAAACTCCCCGGTCTTTTAATTCAAAGAATTACGACTAGAGAGCCGGACGACGATATGATAGAAGTTGCAATAACGGCGTTTAACAAGGTTTTAAAAATGGATGCTGACGAAAACGAGCCTTGCGAGAAATTCCGCATGCCCGAAAAGGTTTGTCAGTTGACTGAAAGAATAAAAGCCCTTTTATTAGAAGGCGGAATTGAAGAAACCGCCGAAGCGGACTGGATAGTGTGCTTTGCAACGGGTTTAAAACGCGACGAAATTACGGGAGAAAAACTAATTTCAGTTAAAATTTCAGAAACGGCTGAACGCCTTGCAAAAGAAAGGCTTTCAGGTCGACCGCTTTGGTACGTTTTAGGAGAGTGCGATTTTTACGGATATACCTTAAAAGTTGACGAAAGAGTGCTTATTCCACGTCCCGAAACCGAAGAACTCGTAATGCACGCTTGCAAACTCATAAAATCTGAGCATAGAGTTTTAGATTTATGTACGGGTAGTGGGGCGATTGCTCTCGCCGTTTGGAAAAAGACTGGCGCAAAAGTAGTTGCAACCGATATTTCAAAGGGCGCAATTTCAGTAGCGAGTGAAAATTTTAAAAGACACGGAGCAAGCGTTACGGCAATTCACGGCGATATGTTTGAAAACGTCAAGGGTAAATTTGATTTTATTTTGTCAAATCCTCCTTATATTAAGGCATCTGACGTTGACGGATTGCAAAGCGAAGTTAAAAATTACGAGCCTAAACTTGCGTTAGACGGCGGAAAAGACGGGCTTGATTTTTATAAAATTATAGCAAAACAAGCAAAATCTTACTTAAAAGACGGCGGAACTCTATTTTTAGAAGTGGGAATAGACCAAGCGCAAGACGTTAAGAAGTTGCTTATAAAAGATTATAAAGTAGAAATTATTAAAGATATAAACGGAATTGAAAGGATTGTAAAGGCGGTTTTATGATAAGTAAATTAAGCGCGATACTCGAAAGATTTGAAAAGTTATCCGAACTCGTTTCCGACCCTGAAGTTATAAAAGATATTGAACTTTGGCAAAAATACGTCAAAGAAAGGGCGGAAATAGAAGAAACGGCAAACAAATATTTAGAGTATAAAAAAATTGAAGAAGACGGCAAGGGCGCGGAAGAACTTTTAAAAGTTGAAACCGATCCCGAAATGAAGGCAATGCTCGAAGACGAGTATTATTCTTGCAAGAAAAAACTTGCTTTGCTCGTTGACGAACTTAAAATTTTACTTCTTCCTAAAGACCCTGACGACGGCAAAAACGTTATCGTAGAAATAAGAGGTGGCGCAGGCGGTGAAGAGGCCGCTTTGTTTGCTTACGAACTTTACAGAATGTACGTAAAATACGCTGAAAGTAACCGTTGGAAAACCGAAGAAATAGATAGTAATACGACCGAACTCGGCGGTATTAAAGAAGTGGTCTTTTCAATTAGCGGAAAAGGCGTTTACAGTAAACTCAAATACGAAAGTGGCGTTCATAGAGTTCAAAGAGTGCCCGACACCGAATCGCAAGGTAGAATTCACACTTCAACCGTAACGGTTGCCGTTTTGCCCGAGGCTGAAGACGTTGAAATAAATATAGACGAAAAAGACCTTAAAATAGATACTTTCCGTTCAAGTGGAGCAGGTGGTCAACACGTCAACAAGACAGAATCGTGTATTAGAATGACGCATATTCCTACGGGAATAGTCGTAACTTGTCAAGACGAGCGTTCGCAAATTAAAAACCGAGAAAAAGCAATGAAAGTTATGAAGAGTCGTCTATACGATTATTACAATACAAAATATCAAAGCGAGTACGCTGCAAATAGAAAGAGCCAAGTAGGTACGGGAGACCGTTCGGAAAGAATAAGAACGTATAATTTCCCACAGGGAAGAATTACCGACCACAGAATAGGTTATACCATCTATTCGCTTGAAGATTTCCTTATGGGTAATATTACCGATATGATTGAAGCGCTTGCAATTGCGGATAGAGAGGCGAAACTCTCTTCGCAGGAGGAAGACTAATGAAGATTTCAAAAAGAGTTAGCCAAATAGCCCCGTCGGTAACGCTTGAAATATCGGCAAAGGCTAAGGCGCTAAAAAAAGAGGGTAAAGACGTAGTGGCTTTTACCGCTGGCGAGCCCGATTTCAATACTCCCGAATACATAATTAAAGAGGCGGTTTCTTCTCTTTACGACGGAAAGACTAAATACACTCCTACGGCAGGAATCCCCGAACTTAAAAAAGCAATCGTTCAAAAATTAAAAGAGGAAAACGGGCTTTGTTACGGGCAAGAAAATATCGTCGTTTCGTCGGGCGCTAAAAGTTCGCTCTATCATGCGTTTTGCGCTATATTAGACGAGGGTGACGAAGTGATAATCCCCGCTCCTTACTGGATAACGTACGTCGAACAAGTAAATTTAGCAGGTGGCGTTTGTAAGATAGTAAAAACTAACGAAAAGTCGGGCTATAAGTTGAATATTGAAGATTTTGAGAAGGCGATAACACCTAAAACGAGATGTGTTTTGATAAATTCTCCGTGCAACCCGACGGGCGTCGTTTACACGAAAGACGAACTTTTAAGCATAGCGAAAGTCGCCCAGGAGCACGGTTTGGAAATCGTTTCTGACGAAGTTTACGAAAAACTCGTTTTCGACGGAGAAGAGCACGTTTCCATCGCGTCTTTAACCAAGTACGCAAAAGAGCATACAATAGTCATAAACGGCGTTTCAAAAACGTATTCTATGACTGGGTGGAGAATAGGCTATATGGCGTGTCCCGAAGAAGTTGCAAAAGCAGTTTCGGCAATGCAAGGGCACACTACGAGCAACGCGTGTTCGTTTGCTCAGTACGCGTCTGCAAAAGCCATATCTATAAAGAGCGCCGAGTTGGGCGAAATGGTTTTAGAATTTGACAAGAGAAGAAGACTTTTGTACGAAGGGCTTAGCCAAATTGACGGAATAAAGACGATATATCCCAAGGGCGCGTTTTACGTGTTTGCCGACGTGTCGGCTCACTTTGGCAAGAGTTTCGAGGGCGAAAAGATAGTAGGTAGCGTTAGTTTTGCCGAACAACTTTTAAAGCGCAACGTAGCGGTTATTCCGGGGCTTGCCTTTGGCGACGACAATAGCGTAAGGCTTGCTTACACGGTTTCTTGTCAAGATATTCAAAAGGGACTGGCGCAAATTAAGGCGTTTATCGAAAGTCTTGAATAAAAATGTGTAAATTTTGAAAAAAACTTAAAATATTTAGTAAAACCCCTTGAAAAATTTATAATTTTATTATACAATATAAAAAAGAAAAAACGGAGGACACGTTTTATGATAAAACTCATTTACGGCCCAAAAGGCTTTGGCAAAACTAAAATTATTAAAGACGACGTTAACGCAGTTGCAAAAACCGCAAAGGGAAACGTCGTATTCATTACCGATACTAAAGTTTATTCGGTAGATATAGATCTTAACGTTAAGTGTGTTTTCACAGAAGAATACGCAATTTCAAGCGTTGACGCTTTTTCGGGCTTTTTACAAGGTCTTATCGCAGGTAACAGCGATATCGAACACATCTTTATCGACGGAATTAAGAGAATAACTTCTGAAAGAGATTTATCTGCTTATGAAAAGTTCTTTGCTGAACTTAAAAAGATTGCAAACGACAACGACGTTGCAGTTGAACTTACCGTAAGCGCTGATAAGAACGAACTTCCAAAGTTCATGCTCGATTTAATTGGCTAATGGATTATAAGAGTTTAAATTTAAAAAATTTCGTAATTGACGGAAGGCAGAATGAACTGCCTTCCGCTTTTCCATTTTACGACGAAAAAGAAAAGCAGCGTCTTTTTGCGCTTAGTTTAAGCGACAGGGTTGACAAACTTGCAGGGGACTTAAAAGTAAACGTTGACGAGGGCGAAAGTTTGACCGTTTGTTTAGACGACGATTTGTTCGTATGCGACTTTTCGTACGGTGGAGAAGACGTAGCGAGATTTTCGCAGAATATTTCACCCTTTGCAATATCGGCAATTATCGACGCAATTTTACAAATGGAACTAAACGGCGAAAAAATTGTTTTGGGAGTTCCGTCTGACAAAGGGCTTTTGCTATCTGCGTATATAGTAAAAGAGATGGGTTTCCCCATTGAAAAAATCGTGGTTGCAAGCGATACGGACGAGATTAAAAAGCACTATGAATTAGTCGATATTAGTCAAGAAGACGTTTTTGAATATATTGCCGACTTTTACGAAGACTTTGATTTCTTGCTTGGCGTAGAAGAGGCAAAGGCGTCGCTCGCGTTAGAGATTGCTACCGACGGGTTTAGTAAAAAATGCTTGCTTATAAATGCTTTCGGCTATTTTTACAGCCTTTCTGACTGCGTTTTCTCGTTATCGGGTAAGAGAAAGGGCGAGAAAGATTCGGTAAAGTGGATAGAGGAAAACTGCGCTTTGCCTATTCCCGAGCAAAAAAGCATGCGAAATTTCTTGCCGATTGATAAAAACTTAATGAAAGAATTGTGTAATCTTCCGTAATCGGTTTATTTATTTGACAAAACCTTAAATTTGGCGTATAGTGTATAATGCTATTATATATGACTAATATTATATATAATATAGTGAAAGCAAAGTTTTGACTGGATTTGGGTTATATTTCCCACTACGGAGTGTTATGTTCGGTTACGTAAAACCCGAAATGCCGTATCTCTATTTAAAAGACGATACGCTTTATAAAGCGCTTTATTGCGGAGTGTGTAAAAGCATAGGTAGGACTTGCTCTCAAAGAGCAAGGCTTTCGCTTACTTACGACATTGCGTTTTTTTCAGCGCTCGTTCATAACCTTGCCGACCAAGACGTAAAAATAGTAAAAAAACGTTGCGTTGCGCACTGGTTTAAGCGCAGACCTATGGTTGAAAAAGGGGACGCGCTTACAGATTTGTCGGCAATGATAAACGTCGAACTTGCATATTACAAGATTAAAGACGATATTTTAGACGGCAACGGTGGAAAAGCAAAACTTTGGTTTTTTAAAAGTTCGCATAAGAAGGTTTTAAAAAAGCAACCGCAAATATCTGCGATAATTGAGAAAAACTACGGCGAACTTTTTAAACTCGAACAGCAAAAATGTTCTAGTATCGATATGGTTTGCGAACCGTTTTCAAAAATGATGGAAGAACTCGGTTGTTACGTTTTAGGCGACAAAGCCACCGAAAGCGTTAAAAAACTCTTCTATTTTTTGGGGAAATGGATATACCTTATCGACGCGCTTGACGATTACGACAAAGACGTAAAGGAAAAGAGTTTCAATCCGTTTTATTACGCGTACGGCGAATTGCCCACTTTAAAAGAGGCGTTTAAACGCTACGGAAAAGACCTTTCGTTTGTTTTTTCAGACGTTTTTGCAAGTTTAAAAACCGCGCTTTCAGAGTGTAAATTTTATTTTAATCATGACCTTATCGATAATATTATTCTTCGCGGAATACCGTCGGTAACGTTAAAGATATTAAAAAAGGAAAATGAAAAGAAATGATGGACAAATACGAACTTTTTGGTCTTACAAAAGATTGTACGGACGAAGAATTTGAACAGGCTTATAAGAAAATTAGAGAAGTTTTGGCAGAAGACAGGTTTTTAGAGGGCGAGGCAGGTAATATTGCCGCTAAAAAACTCACCGAACTTGACTCGGCTTATCGCGAAATCAAGGCAGAGAGAATGGAACAAAAGACCGACCCGAAAGATACCGAAAATCTTTACAATAAAATTGAAGGTCTTATAAAAGCAGGTAACCTTTCGGACGCTCAGCGCGAACTCGATTTATTCAACGAGAGAACGGCAGAGTGGCACTATCTTCAAGCCGTAGTTTTCTATAAGAAGAACTGGAATAACGAGAGTAAAAAGCAACTTGAAATCGCTATGCAAATGGATCCAGACAATCAAAAATATAAGAATTCTTATAATAAACTCGACGAAAAGATAAAAAACGACTCAAACAGAACGTTTACGTCTTACACGACGGGGGACGGTAATTCTCAGCACCAAACTTACGAAGAGCCAAGACAAATGGGTGGAGACGGATGTTGTCAATGGTGTTGCGAAATGGCTGCGTGCAATATGTGTCTGAACTGTTTCTGCAACAGTTGTGGCTAAAATGAAACGCTCAAAACTCGTAGCCCTTTGCGCAATATCGACGGGCTTTGCAATTTTGTTTTTGACGGCTGGCGTTTTTATTCCTATTTTAGATTATTCGGGAATTTTCATGGCAAGTCTTTGTACTATGATACCCCTTACTAAAAAGAGTTTTAAAGGTGGTATTTTGACTTTCCTTGCAACGCTATGCCTATCGTCGATATTTTTCGTAGGTATGAAACCCGAAATGGTTTTAACTTACGGAATATTTTTCGGCGCGCATCCTGCCGTCAGTTATATTTTAAGAGAGAAAAAGGTAAACAACCTTCTTTCAATGGCTATAAAAACGATTTGGTTTGTAGGCTCGTTGTTGCTTATTTACACTCTCTTTAGCGCGTTTTTATTTGAAGATACTCTTTTAAATAACGAGATTTTCAAAAAATACGCATATTTAATACTTTCAGTAGTCGGAGCGTTTGTGTTTGTATGCTACGATTTACTAATTACGCATTTTCAAAAGGCGCTTGATAAAACTATAGAAAAACTCAAACTTTAAGGGTGTGTCATGATAAAAAACGAAGAACGTGTGGGCATTGTAAGCCGTCTCGGGTCTAACGGAGAGGGTGTTTTAAAAGACGGGGATTTTACCGTTTTCGTGCCGTACGCACTTCCCAACGAGAAAATTAAATACAGGGTGTTAAAGGTTAAAAAGAAGGTAGTTTTCGCAAAAATCGTCGAAGTCTATACCCCTGCTGAAGAAAGGGTAAGACCGCAATGTTCGGTTTATGAAAAATGCGGTGGATGTCAACTTCAACACCTTAAATATAAATTGCAGTTAAAATTAAAGAGTAAAATCGTAAAGGACTGTTTTTCAAAAATAGCGTTTATTGACGCCGACGTTTTTCCTACCGAAAGGAGCGAACTTGAATACGGTTACCGAAACAAACTTCAACTTCCGGTAAGAGCAGAGAATTTTGGATGCGAGATAGGTTTTTTTGCGAGTGGTAGTCATAGAATAGTGCCTATCAACAGTTGTCCTATTCAACCCGAATGGTGTACGAGAATTATTAAAGCCGTAAAAAAATACGTTAAATTAAACGATATTTCAGTTTATAGCGACAAGGTTGGCGACGGACTTTTAAAGCACGTCGTAGTAAGGGCGGTTGACGGAAAATTGCTTATTACTTTTGTAATAAACGGGGACACTCTTCCTTGCGTTAATCAACTTATAGCCACACTTAAAGAGTATTTTAACGATTTTAGTCTATTTGTAAATATAAATAAACTTCAAAACAACGTCATACTTGGCGAAAGGTTTATATGTTTGTTTGGTAGGGATAAAGTTACCACAAACGACTTGGGCGTTAAGTACGAAATGGGGCCGGAGTCTTTTATGCAAGTAAACGACAACGTCAGAAGAAGAATTTATGCCGAAGTGGTGAAAAGTAGTGGAGTTGACGAAAACACGGTAGTTATCGACGCGTACAGCGGAGCAGGGCTACTCACCGCAATTTTCGCTCAAAGGGCAAAAAAGGCTGTTGGAATTGAAATTATAAAAGAGGCTGTTGACATTGCCGACAATCTAAAAAGGATAAACTGTTTAGAAGGAAAGATGGAAAACGTTTGCGCCCCGTGTGAAGACGTTTTACCAGATATCTTGCGTAGAGAAACGTCAGGGGGAGAGAAAAACGTATTAGTGTTAGACCCACCGCGACAAGGCGTTGACGAAAAACTTATCGGCGCAATACTTGAAAGCAAACCTGAAAAAATATTATACATATCTTGCAGTCCGCAAACGCTTGCGCGCGACGTAGGTCTTTTAACCGACACGTTAAAGCGTGAAAACGGAGAACTTGTCAAAAACGATAACGTAAATCCTATATACGAACTTTCATTTGTAAAGCCGTACGATATGTTCCCTCAAACCAAACACGTGGAGACGTTAGTATGCTTGTCCAAAAAAACGGAAAAACATATCAACATTGACGTTGAGTTCGGCGAAGGCGAAGGACAAGTGTCTCTTAAAAAACTTCAAGAAGAATTAAACGAGCAAAAACCTAAAAAGAAAACGACTTACAAAGATATTCAAGCGTATATCGAAGAAAAGTACGGATTCAAAGTGCATACGGCATATATTGCAGAAGTGAAACGAGATTTAGGTTTGCCTATGTATGACGAGCCGAATGCAGTAGAAGAATTAAAACGTCCGCGTTCACATCCAACGGCTGAAATGGTAGAAGCAATCAAAGACGCTTTGAAATATTTTGCGATAATTTAATGTAAAAAATTTTAAAGAAAGACAGATTTCTTTTCAAAGAAGTCTGTTTTTTATTGAATTTTTTGCCATAATGTGCTATAATATGACATATTAAGAAACATAATGGAGGAAAACGCATGACTCTGTCACAGAAGGTAAGATACATAAGAGCCGAGAGGTTACTAAGTCAACAGGAATTTGCCGATGCAGTTGGTGTTTCCTATTCGACCGTCAGCCGTTGGGAGCGTGAGCATCGTAAACCTCAAGCGAAAGCCATCGGCAAACTCATGATTTGGTGTAAGAATAACGGTGTAGATTTATCGGATGTGGAGGAAAACTATGATGATGAAGAAACGTAATTTGACGATTTGTATATTGCTTGGCGTATTCTCGTTAATTCTTTTTTCTTGCGCAATTTTGATAAATTCAAATTTAG
>JAFQMD010000025.1 GCA_017396365.1 Clostridia bacterium
GGTTCGCTTGAATCAACGAGAAGCTAAATGCTGCCGTTTCGCCTTCCAAGTAAAACTCAAAGCGAACTGCTTTTCCGCTAAGCGTCGCCATAGAAACAGCCGTAGAAAGCTGCTTCTCAATTTTTTGTCCTTCGACGTACTTCGTTGCTACGTCGCGAGAAGTATATGCGTCTACAATTTCAGCGCTAGCAGGATCAATATAAAGACTACCGTCCACCGTTCCTCTACCATAGATAAAGTCAATTTGCGTTGCGGTTGCCGCATCACTACCCGTAAACGCCGACCTATTCAATTCCCAAGCGTACCAACCGTCGCCCAAATCTATAATTCGACCTGCATCTGCCGTCACACCGTTAGCCGTTTTGGTAATGGTTGTCTTAGAAGACGATACAGTTCCCCAAGGATCACGTTGCATCAAAGAGAATCCAAAACTACCCGTTTCGCTTGCGAATTTAAATTCAAAGTGAACTGCTTTACCCTCTAACGCCGACATAGAAATAGGCGTAGAAAGACTGAGTTGACCTATCGTGTTGCCAGTATTATACGTCGTGTACGCCACGTCAAACATTGCCGTATATACGGTATCTTTATAAATCGCGCCGATTTCAGGCGTCCAACCCGTAAATTTATATCTTTCGCGGGTAGGCGTTGCACCATTATATTCGGGAACACTACCAAACGACAGCGTTTCTTCTTGCAATACCGTACCGTCCCAGTTTTTGAAGGTTACGGTATGGTCGCTCTTTGCAACTGCGATAAACGCGCCTTCACCGGGCGCAAGGGTTAAGGTGTAACCGCTCGTACCTATTTCAACCGTTTCCATCGCGCCGTTTTTATAAATAGCATAATTGCCTTGTTCGTTCGCCTTAAACGTAAGTTTTAGAGTCTTATTGTCCTTGATTGCCGAATAGTTTACAGCAACAAAGCCTTCCGTCCCTTCTTTATCTTGCATTACGCTTACGATATAGTTACTTCCGCTACCCGAAATCGAACTAAACGATTGCGTATCGCTTGCCGAAAGCAAGTATTCTTGGACAACGCTTTCATCTTTTACTTTCTGATAAGCATTGTACTGCGCATCCGCACCATACCCAAAGAAGCCTTTGCTTGGTGAACTCATAATCACGCCGTTCCACGTGTAGTTTTTATACAAAGAGCCAAAGGTTGCCAATTCGTTATTGACAGTTTGAAGAGAATTGTAAACGTTCGTCGGATTTCCTTCCAAATCCAAGGGCGCATCTATCGCTTCGCTAGTAGGAGCATACTCGTACCACGCAACGTTATCCGCGCCAAACGCAAGCGCAGTATAAAGTTGCAATCTAAGTTGCTCTTCCGTAGGCGCAACGTCATAGCCTTCACCGTAGCCGCACGCTTGCAATATTACTTGCATATGCGCTTCACTTCCCATTGCATACGCCTTTAAAACTGCCATATCGTACAAGAAGTTTTCACGTAAAGTCCCGTCGCTTTTTATAGGATACGTATCCACGGACAAGAACTTTTGAATACTCGTTCCGTCAAATTTAGAAAGCACGATATCGCAATATGCCTTTATATATTCAGGATAAGTTGTATAATCCAGTGTACCGTACTCCGTACTTCCGTTAAAGAGAGAGGAATAGGACGGGTTAAGGTTGACCATAAACGGAACTTCTTTGTCTGCATATACGCTTTTATACCATTCCGCATAGTTTGCAATCGCATTCAAGTATTCGTCCGTAGGCAAAGGCTCATCCCAAGCGAAGAAACCTGCAAAGCCTTCGTGATTTGAAAAATCAGGAACGTAGTCTAACTGATATTTATTGCCCGTATCTAGCCAATTTCCCACCGAAAGAATTGTTTTTATGCCGTTGCGATAGAACATATCAATGATATTACGCATCGCCTCAACGTTTGCGGCGCTGTCCCACGCAACGTTTTGTCTTCCGCCAAGTAATACCATCGTAAAGCCGGCATCTTTCATCGTTTGCGCAATCCCGTCGTTGGTTGCATTGTCGTAATTGTTAGATGTGTCAAGCGGTGGATGATACCAAGCCAAACTATCAAACACTGGCGCGCCTTCAAGCGTGTAATAGAAATTGAAAACAAGTTCTTTATTCGCATATACCTTACTGTTAATTACCGACGCCGAAGAAACTTTGTATCCACTTATTTCTTTAGCCGTAAGGTTGATTGCGGAGTTAAGCGGAGCGCTGACCGTTTCAGTTTCAACCTCGCTCTTACCGTTTACCGTCGTGATATAATTAACCGTATACGTTCTATTGTACGTCTTACCTGCTTCGCTTACGTGTTCCGCAAACTTATCAATATACTTTTCTTGCAACGCGCTTGCATTATCGTTTGCGTCGATTGCTTTTTGCGCTACGTAATAAATTGAACGCGCATTGTTTTCTTGATCGTCTCCGTAATAAGACGCCAACATATACGTGCCGTCAACTTCGGCGTATGCTACGCCGACAAATTCACGAGTAATATTACTCGTGAGAATATCGGTAATCGCACCGCGAATTTCATAGTTACTGTCACTATCGTAATTATTAGGCGTTAAGTTTTTCAAATGCAACATTCTACGGACGCTTTGTTCTGCCCCCACCTGTGCATCTTCACTGTATTTTGCGTTCACGCCAAACAGGTTATTTGCAGTTAACTCATACCCTTCCGTGATATAATCACGAGGCACAATCACCATACCGTATTTTGCGTCGCTTGCTTGTAAAGCGTTATAGGTATTTTGCGACATTTCTGCCGTAAAACGCAAACCGTTGACGTCTTTGTCTGTTACTCGTACAGCCGCGCCTTCTTCCATAACGAAATCAGTAAAGCCCACGCGTAGAATCGTCTCTCGCAAGAAATATACTTTACGAACGTCCAACTGTTGCTCTACGTAATGTATAATGCGATAATCGGAAATGCTTTCCCCTTCACGGAGCGTAAACACGCCATTTTCTACCATACCCGACTCGTAAATGGTATGCACGTCGCCAGATGAAGCGGTTGCCGTAATCGTTTCCACGCTCGTGTTTGGTACAACGTACAAGACGTTATCATTTACTACTTCCGCATTTTGTTTTACTTCAATAACGGGGGTTATATTTTTCCACGCGCCGTTTTCATATTCATACTGCGCAGTTTTTACCTTAAAGAAGGTATAATTTGTATAATCTTCCGTCCAATAAAACCAACCGCCTAAAGTGACGACGTCGCCTTCTAAAGCATTCCCTTGCAAACCGCCGGTAGAATTATTTCTAAAACCAACGAACCATCTTCCTGCGTCTACCTTTTGCAAACTACCGCTAAACGTCGTGCTTTCGTTGCCACGCGTTAATACGTACGCATCGTCTTTCAATGGACGAACCCATGCTTCAATGGGCAATTCGTTCGCCTCCATAGACACGTAAAAACCGGTTTCAGGGGTAGCGTTCTCCGATGCAGAAGTATCCAAAGTATATTCCTTCGTATCTGCTTCCATCCAAGAATAGCCGTCAAAGATAAACGTTGTCTTATTCACCGTAAACGTACCGTAGGTTGCATTCGTAAATTCGCCGTCGATTGTCAAAGTATCACCGACGTTCGTGCAACCCAAATCAATTAAGCCGTTATTTCCATACAATGACAATGCGCTACGTTCATCGGCGTTAGTTTTTACGATTTGAGTGTTTTTTGCCACGCCGTTTACCTTTACCGCATCTCCAACGGACGTATATAACGTATCCCACGTAGTGTTGCTACCATCACCACTGTAAGGGATAGCGCTTCCACCGTCGATTGCTAAATACAAATAACGAGAACCGTTTGCATCAGCGCCATTGTTTCTTAGATCATTATACGACATATTTAAGTCAACGTCAAATACTCCAAGTCCACTTTCCGCGCTGGCTAT
This sequence comes from Clostridia bacterium, assembly GCA_017396365.1. GTDB lineage: Bacteria > Bacillota > Clostridia > Christensenellales > Borkfalkiaceae > UBA10281. Next base: position 3,881 of record JAFQMD010000025.1, read on the forward strand.
CATCGGTTTATTAAAATAAGTTACGACTGCACAAATGGACGCTATCACAAAGGTCAACGCCATACACGTAATCGCTATAATCTTTTTACACAATTTTTTCATGGTCATCTCTCCCTTTTATTGATTATCACCAAAATCTGTATAGCCGTCGTCAAAGGGATCTTGGCCAGACGACGTTCTAACAATTTCTTCTTGTAAAATTAAGATTTCCAATTTAGGCTTTTCATAATTTTTGCCCATAATTTTTACTCCCATTTTTTAATTTTCTCTATTTTTAAATTTCGCTTATTTTTTTAATTTTGCCAAATTTAAGCGATTTTTGACAACAACAAACCACACCGTCGAAAATTCTTTTCGAAAGTTAACAACTTTTTTATTTATTCATCCATTTAAAATGTTAACCCTAAACCAAACCTTAGGCGGTAGCGGTTGCTACCGCCTAAACTTATTTCTTTTAATTATTTACGTACGCATCCACAACGCTAAAACTATTCCAGTCGATATAAATAGTACCGACAACCGTGCTTCTAGGAACAACAAGATCAAAAACCTCAGCTCCTGCAGAAACAGGGAATTCAGCCGCATTGATTTCCCATGCATACCAACCGTCGCCCGCGTCTACAATTCTACCGCAAGGCTTGTTTCCGTCCGAATCCGTCACGGTGAATCCACTTTCCGTCTTTTTAATCGTTACGACATTAGTAAGCGCCTTCCATGGATTGTATTGTACTAATGAGAAAGCAAAACTTCCCGTTTGACTATCGAACTTAAATTCAAAGCGCAAAGCCTTTCCACTTAATTCAGTCATAGAAATAGGAGTAGAAAGAACGTAATTTGCACCGCCGTTTATCGTCGCGCCATTTTCATACTTAGTTGCCGTAAGGCGATTACCTTTATAAGCATCTACCACAGATACACTCTGCCAGTCAATATATAAATCTCCTTCAACCGTGTTTCTAGGATAGATAAAGTCAATGGTAGGCGCAGCCGCTGCTCCGTCACCCGTAAAGCCCGACTTGTTTAATTCCCAAGCATACCATCCGTCACCAGCTTCTACGATTCTACCATAGTTTGCGGTAATATCGTTTGCTGTCTTAGTAACAGTAACGATGTCACTAATACGGTTCCATTCATTTCCCATTACTTGGAATCCAAAACTACCCGTTTCACTTATAAACTTAAATTCAAAGCGAATAGCCTTGCCTTCCATTTGCGACATAAGTATCGCCGAAGGTAAATTGGTTCGTCCGAGCGAATCACCAGTTTTATAAACAGTAGGCACGTCGCGTGAAGTATATGCGTTTACAACAGACAAACTATTCCAATCAATAGATACCGTTCCTACAACTGTATTTCTAGGAACAACAAGATCAAAAACCTCAGCTCCTGCCAAAGGGAATCCAGCCGCATTGATTTCCCATGCATACCAACCGTTACCTGCATCAACGATTCTACCACAAGTTTGATTTGTACCATTATCCGTTACGGTGAAACCGCTTTCAGTCTTTGTAATCGTTACGATGTTTGTGAGCTGTTTCCATGGATTATATTGTAACAACGAGAAAGCAAAACTACCCGTTTGGCTTTCGAACTTAAATTCAAAGCGAATAGCTTTTCCGCTTAATTCCGTCATAGGAATAGGCGTAGGAAGAACGTAGTTTAATCCTCCGTTTATTGTTGAACCGTTCTCATACGTATCGTAAAGATTTTCAACTTCAAACTCGTCCCCGCAAAGAGTACAAGCCGTTATAATCTGTCTTCTATCTTCGTTTAAAGCCCTTTCTTTTTGATGCTTTTGAGAATCGGGGATTTCAACACTGTTTGCTTCGGTTGTCTGCGTGGTAAAATACTCGCTTTCAAACACTGCTTCATAGTGTCCCTTCGCGTTATTTTCGCAATCGCCTTCAGTATCTGTCGCAATACTTATCGCCACAGTTTCTTCTAATTCAAAACCGCATTCTTCCACGGTACAAGCAACGCTTGCGCTACAATTTGCAGCATCCCAGTTATATTCCACCGCCGTTAAGGTATGCGGAAGCATCGAATCTTCTTGCTCCATGCTATTTGCCGCTGTAATTTGGTCTACAAACGCATCGTTTTCAAATAGCGCTTCAAGATGCCCCTTTTCGTTAGAATAACACGTAGCATTAGTATCCTTTACATAATTTGCCGTTACAGTTTCAGTCAAACTCTCTTGACAAGAATCGCCTGTACAATCAGTTTCTGCCGTACATTCAAATCCGTTCCAAGAATACTCCACTTCACCCCAAGTATGCACATGTTGGGATGGTCCACTAGAAGTTGAACCACTCGAGGATTCCGAACTTGAAGAAGCGCACGCGCTCAAAAAAAGCGCAAACAATAAACAAAGCAACAAACCATAGATTTTTTTCATCATTTTTTCTCCTTATATTTTAAAGCTATAAACTGCTTTTATTTTTTTACCACTACTTTTTAATCCGTATTAGTAGGCATCTACGACGGACAAGGTGTGCCAGTCAATTTCAACGTAAGACGCTTGCACAGCGAAGTTTTGATGGTACAGCATTCCAACGTCTCTCGCGCGGTGAGCGCCGTCGCCTTTGAATTCAGAATGATTCAATTCCCACGCATACCAGCCGTCTCCAATTTCTACAATTCGCCCTATGTTAGACGTAACTGAATTTCCCTGTTTTGTAATACGTAGTTTGCCCGTAACGTTCGCCCAATCGGATGCCAGAATGTCAAAACCAAATACGCCGTCACCTTCACCAAATTTAAATTCAAAATGCAACGCTTTGCCAACCAAAAGATGCATCTCGATACGTTCTTTAAATATCAAGCCGTGGCTACCGCCGATTAAATAACCGTTTGGATAATACGAACCTGCTTTTATTTGCCGTATATCTTGTTTTTCTCCGTAGTTGATAACCACGTCGTCAACGTAATACGTCGGAGCGTCTGCCTTAGTTGTTGCTCCACTTTTTTCAAAAAGGAAATATACACCTTTAACACCTTGGTAATCGTCAAATCCAAAACTGGAAATAATATAACTCATATTCGGACGGTAAACAATCTCGTTCCAACCGTTTTTCAAAGTGAAGTATTCTTGCCTTGCAAGATCTTCTTTAGTCAAGTTCGTCATATCCATAACAAAACCGACGCCGATTTTCACTTCTTTTTGACTGGGATTATAAATCCAAGCCGAGATGCTTTCCACCGAATTAAAGTTGCTATAATCAAAGTTAAAATACTCGCTCGTAGTTTGGATATAAAAGTAAGGATCTGTGCCTTTATCCCAACCCATAACGTAAAGTTTTGCCGACTGTTTTCCACTTTTTACGAACGTTACGTCCGTATTCACGTCGATTGCTCCAAATTCTTCTCTCAGTCGTAAAAGTTGAAAGTCTGGAGCCCACTCCTCAAAGTCTGCAAGCACAATTTTGTCTACGCTACCACCTTGAGATTGCTCACCCTTTTTCTTGCAACTGCTAATAGCAAAACATCCTATTAGGGATACTATCAATAAGAAAACACATATTAAACGATTCTTTTTCATCACTTTACCCCCTTTTTACTCGTAAAAGACAATCGCCTTAATTGTAAACTCACGCGCAGGCATCAATGTTTCGCCTTCCGCTTTATAAAAACTAAATATGAGTTTTTCAAGCAATCCGCTAACGTTCATATCTTTCGTGCTTAAATCCACCACGATCATATTGTTACCATTGGCAAGTTCCATCGACGTAATTTCACTATTGACAATGCTACCTGCAAATTTAGCATTGATATGCAAAATAGGTTTATCCGTACCGTTATAGCGGATATGCAATACGATTTTTTGCGTATTCGTGTTAAGGAAAGACAAATTCTTGCCGACCATTGAAAATTCTTGTTCGCCAACGTCAAACCTTGCCGTCGCAGGAACTGCCACCTTCACTCCCGTACCGCTCACGGTAAAGGTAGGAACAACCGTTCCCTTTTCAAATCCCGTCAAGTCTAAAGAATTGCCGTAGCGCACTATCGCTTTACCGCCAAGATCCATCGTGTAATCTATACGCTCGTTTTCTTTTGTGAAAGACAATTTTAAACTGTTTGCAGATTCTTTCAAAGGCGTAACGATTTCATATACAGCATAATTTCCTTCATTAGTAACAGCCGTTAAATTCACACCGTTATTCTTCACAGACCAACTCTTATTTGCAACAAACTTCAAAGTATGATTGCCGTAGCCGTCGTCTTCGTTTTTAATAATACCGTATTCAGTCACCGCGCTTAATTTTGCCGTTTCAAAAAGTTTTTCTCTTGCAGAAGAAAACTCCTCGGTGTTCGTCGTAACAACCGTACCTGAATACATATTCTTAGTCAAAGAAGTTACAAAAGCAGAAAAATTCAACTGATTGTCTTTAGAAAGAGTTTCGTTTATCTTTGCAAATCTTTGCTTGATTTCATAGAGAATCTCGTATTCTTCCATTCCGTCACGGATAGCCTCTAGACGCATAGAACCCAAAGGCCCTGTCACGCCGTACTTTTTACCCGGATAGAACAAAAACCCTTCGCCGTTCGCTCCGTTCAATCTCGTTGCTACGCCTTCGTAATATTCGTCAATGCTTAGATAACCCTTAGACGGATCGTAACGAGCGTACAAGTCGGTTGCCCAATATAGATTCCCCACGACGTTATATTCTGCTTGCATCCAACTGAGCACTCTTGCAGATAGCCAAGTATCGTCAATGTGATAGGTTGGATAAGGCGCTTTGGGTTGTACGCATCCGTACCACCATCTATCCCCTAAGCCCTCGTAATCGTCACGTAAAGATTCTGAATTATAATACTGGAATAACGGACAAAACGTAACGCCCGCGCTTGCTAATTTTTCATCGTAATACTCAGTTAAAATATTTGCAAGATCGCGAATATCTTGCACCATATCCGCTTTTAAATCTTCGGGAACGTCTTTTGCCAAAACTGAAATACGGTCAGCAAACTCGTTTTTCGTGGTATAGAACTGCATGCTGACGTTATACGCCATTTCCATAATTCCGTTGCCACGCGGTTCATCAATAACTCCACCGTACCAAATCAGTTTTTTGAACATGTTATAATTTTTTTCGACGCTGTAATCCCAAATGGCTTGCAATACTTCGGTCATCTTGGTTTGGTTGAGATTTTTTCCATCCATTTTGTAAGGCATATTTACCGTCGAACACAAAGGATTTTGCATATATTCATACGCTTTTTCCACCCATTCCTTGATTTTCTCTGAAGTGGAAATATCTTCCATATGGCCACTACCATCCATCAAGTTGTTTCCACAAAGCCTATACTTTAACAATGCGTCGTTGTAGGCGTCAAACATTTCTTGCGACGTATCTAACTCACCTTCAAAGAAACTCCATCCGTTAATAAACGTAGATTGTAAATGGTTTTCTTCGGAAACGGTTACGTCTTCAACTTTCACACTGACGGGAATCGACTGCGACTCGTCGCCAATTTTCAAGGTCAAATTGCCGGTGTACGTACCCGTAGGTTGATCGATTGCCGTTTTTACACGAATATAAAAGCCTTGATTTTCACCCTTATAAACAACGTTTTCACCTACGTTTTTGATATTTTCCATCGGCACTAATGCGTCGGGATATTTTGCGGCAGGCAAGTTCGACGCTCCGTCGTAATTGACTTGAACGGTTATATACTTTTGCACTAAAATTTCTACGTTTTCTTTAGAAATTTTATTATCACCGCAAACTAAATCGGCGCTTATAAAATCGAAGGTTGCATCTTTGCTTGCCGAAACGATAATTTGACCGCCTTCGTATTCCCCTTTCGCCATTTTTAGATTGACGGAGGGGGAAGTTTTATACTTTGCATAATAAGCGCTGCCTTGTTCTATATTTTCATATACCTTTTCCGTTCCCGGCATTCCCCAAACGGTTACGTCCGAAAGCCCGGCAGGCACGTTTACCGCCGGTTTTTTGCAAGCGGGCAAAAGTAGCGCGCACGTTAAAACGCATGCCAGTCTTTTAATTTTTTTATTTTTCATTGTAATCTCCTAAAATTATGCTAAACCTGCCGCCGAAAGCGCCGCGTTGAACTTCTTTTCATCCCAAGTGTCTTTGCAGTTTTTCATATAAGTTGCAGGCGTTTCTTCGTTATTTGCAATCGAGAAAGTTTGATAATAATTTTCATACAAGAAAGGCTTTAATTCGCCGTATCTTACGAGGGGGAAATACATAGGCGAAATCAACGTATTCGTTCCGTTTTTGCCCTGTAAATAATCCAACCTACTTTGCGCTGTTTTCGAGAAAGAATTATACAATTCTTTACTCGGGGTATATTCAAAAGGCAATCGAGAACCGTCAGTTGTTTTCATGTACGTTTCCAATGCTATATCCGTTGCCATAAATCTTAAAAAGTCAATGGCAACCTCTTTACCTTTAGCGTAACTTGGAATAACGCTATGGCAGTTTGCGCCAACTGAATGAACGATTCCTCTTGCTTCTTTTACAGCATCTACTACCTCTTCTTTCGTATAACCCGTAGTAGAAGCAAACGAAGGCAACGTAGCCGTTTCGCCGTAGTTAAGTTTATCTACGTACGTAACCAAAGCGGAAAGTTCTGCGTCCGTAATACCTAATTTTGTACCCAACTTTGAAATAATAGGCAAAGGCATTGTCTTGATGGTAGGTGCTTTGTCCCCCTTCTTCGCGATAACGTCCTTCATTTCATTGACAAACCAGTCGCCATTTACGTGCATCAACGCTTCGCCGTCTAAAAACATCGTTTGCGCAATAACGAATTTTTGGTTCTTTGATTCAGGGTTTAAATATCCCTTGTCGTAATCAAGCAACGCCTCATATACTTCCAAAGCGTATTCTCTGCCTTTTTGCTCAAAAATACGAATTGAATAGGTGTTATTGTGAATACCGCTAAAGAAATTTTTATATCCTTGTACACCTTCGTACTGAGCCCACCAAATTGGGAAAAGGTAATTAAAATAGTCCGCATCATACGATTGAATAAAAGAGTAATGCGAGTCACTTGCCCCTTTCGCTTTATAATCAGCGCAAAGTTTGATGAGTTCGTCAGTCGTGTTAGGCACTTTTAAATTATTTGCTTCAAGCAAATCTTCGTTGTACAAAATAGTGTTCATGCCACTTGCCCAAGACGTTGTATAATAAGATTCCGCGCCACCCTTTACGTAACTGTTTGAAACCAAATAACTATTCATCATCTTGTCTTTGTATTTGACGTCTTCTCCCGGAACGGTGGTATTATACACCGATTCCGTAAGATCAAGCGCATTACTTCCTTCTCCTGCGTATCCCCACATATTCATACCGAACAACAAGTCGAACGTGTTGGATTTTGCGCCGGCATCTAGCCTTGCGCTAGCAAACGTTTGATCGTCGTTCGACGTAAACAAAACGTTCAATTCGGGATATTTCTCTTTTACCCAAGATTGCGCTTTGAACAATTCAATCGTATCGTTCACCCACTCTACGCCGTAACCTGCGTCGGTGCAATAGATTTCCAACGTTTGTTCGGTATCTTTAGTTTTTTTGCAAGCCCCAAGCCCAAATGCGCTCACGCATATTACTGCAAGACTTAAAAAACTAACAATTCTCTTTAATTTCATATATATTGCCTCCTTATATCTTTTTTTATATTTTCGTATTTATTAACCTTTCAATCCTCCGACTGTAAAATTCGCCATAATCGTATCTGAAAAAATACTAAAAATAGTAATAATTGGAATAATCGAGATAACGAGCCCTGCATAATACGTTGGATATCCGAGTGGATCACGCGTAAGTGAACGTTCGACAAGGTATAAACCTGACGAAAGCGACGGATAATCCGGCATATACAGTAGTAGCGTTTGATAGTCGTTCCAAGTCGTAATAAACGCCATCAAAAATAGAGTCAATAGGCAAGGGACCGCTTGTGGCAACATAATTTTGAAAAACACCGTCAAGTCTCCGCCACCATCTACAAAAACGGATTCGGCATAACTCCAAGAAAGGTTTGAAAAGAATCCTCGCAACACCAAATAGTTGAATCCAAAACCACCAAATCCGATAAATATCGGCAATAGCGGAGTGTTATACACTCCCACGAAATTCAGCATTTTCAACATTGCTGCCGTTGTACCGATTACAGGTATAGTCATTGAAAAAACGGCAATCCCGTCAATGACCGTCCTTCCCTTAAATTTATACTTTGATACAACGTACGCCGTCAAAGAACTTGCAAAAACGCCCGCTCCCACAAACAAACACGTGTACCATATACTGTTAAGAAACATCATTGGAAGGTAAACGTATTCCCCAACTGAATTCATTGCCTTCATCGTCGTCAACGAATCCCAATAATTACTGAATAACGGTGTTTTAGGGGGGTAGAACGACTGCTTTAATTTCGCGTGGTCTATATACTCCATTCCGTCTTTTAACGAATTAAAAATCAAAGAAATAAACGGCGCAAGTAAGGAAAGCGCGTATAACACGAAACTAGCAAACACAATTCCGAAAATAATTTTCTCTTGTAGGCTACGTCTGTTTATAATATTTTCATCTTTTTTCTTCATCTTGCTCTCTCCCCTTCTCTTAATATTCTGCAGTCGGGAGTTTTTCCATTAATCGACGAATGCCCATAATCAACGGCGCGCCAACCAAGGTGAAACAAAGCCCTGCGCAAGATACAATGTTATAATTTGATTTTGCCGTACCACCGCTTACACCGTCACCATATACTTTGGCGAATATCCAGTACGCGATCGTCGTAGTATTACACGCGCCCCTTGTAAATAAGAGAATAGGACCACTTGCAGAAAATACGTTGGTACAAGTTATAGTTATTACGGTACAAATTGTAGGCAATATCAAAGGTAAGATGATGGAAGTTAATTCTTTAAACGACGTACACCCATCCAACTTTGCCGCCTCCAAAACTTCAAGAGGAACTCTTGTCATTGCACCCATAAATAACAACATGTTTACCGAACATCCCGTCCATACCGTATATGCTAAAATAGCGTTTGTTGCCGTTTCATTTCTTGCAAATAGGCCTTCGGGAGGAATACTTCCGCCAAAGATATTCAAAATGCCGTTAATCAATCCACCAGGCCCAACAAACTGTCTATATGCTTCTACCATTGCCACACTAGAAACAATAGCGGGCAGATAGAAAACAACTCGAAATATCTTATAACCTGCAATCTTTTTATACAAAAAATACGCAACGATGCAAGAAATTGGATTAATAATTATGAAATTTGTTGAAAAATACTTCAACGTGTTCGAGAGCGCAATTTTAATTTCCCCGTACGGCGACGTCAAATACTCCCAAAACAAATTGAAATTCCGAGAGGTTAGTTGGTTCGTTCTAGCATCAGTAAAAGCCAACTTGATAGAACTCAAATTGACAATGAACCAACATATAATCCATTGCAAAAGTGGCAATGCTATCATGCCCCATACAAATAAAATTTGTTTCTTTTTAAATTGACTGGCCTGACTTTTATTTACCATGTCAAGATAACCTCCTAAATCTTTATAGCGTCAAAGCGCCAATCGCCGCAGCGCCGAGGACAACGCCTACCCATTGCCACCACCGCATCTTTTCTTTAAACACAATCGTTGAAAATATAGTCGTTACAATTAAACCGCCAACTGCAGTAGACGGATAAATTAAACTAGGGGATAACGGCGAACTTATCAAATAAATTATTATTAAGTGTTGCAATACGTTAAAGCCACCTGCCAAAACGGGGAAATGCCATTTCTTACTTAGAATTTGCTTTGCCTCAAAGCCTTTACTTTGAAAACAAATGACGATGCCTATAACAGACGAAATCCCCATGGATAACGTCATAAAAAACGCACCGTATTGCCCGTTGTAATTGATTTGTTGCGTCCTTTGTATTATCGAACATCCTGCATTTCCGACAAAGGCAATTAGTGAACACAACAGCCATTTCCAACTGTATTTACTACCGTTTTCTTTACCTCTATAAAGGCAAAGCGCCAAGGATGATGCAACCAACGCCAACCCAATCCAAACAAACAAAGTGAATTTTGTGTCCCAAAAGAAGAAACCCCATATCGGTACGCAAATAAAGGATAATTGAAGCAGTAAGTTTGTAAAGGCAATAACCCCCGTCTTAATCGCTTCAATGAACCCGTAATTGCAAGCCGTGTAGCACACTGCAAAAATTAGCGCGTACCACCAGATATCCCAATCGTACGTTCCGTTGATGAAAAATATTATCATCCAACAAAGAAAACCACAGCACACGTACGCCATATTATAAAACGATGTAGGCGCTTTCCCTTCGTCGTTATTCCTATTGTATAAGGAGCAAAGTACAGTTGAAGACGAAACGGACAATACTCCTATTATTAACATTAAATATGGCATAATATTACTTGTTTTAATTCATCCTCGCCTTTTATTCTTTGTTCTCGATTTTAACGTATAACACCATCAACCTCGTTGAATTTCGGTTTTTTAACGAGCATTTATATACCCGAAAAAACTTTAATTGCCTTTTTTACGTCCTCTTTCATCGCTTGCATCGCCACATATTCCACGTCGTGCAAGTAATTCGTCGAGCCACTTTCGATAATTGTCTTCGCCGCCATATAGCCTGCTTTCGACATATACGAATAATAATTGATTTTACGAATACCGTTTGCAATCGCTTTTATAAACCCATCTTCGCTCACACCGCTACCGCCGTGCATAACAAGGGGTAAGCCCGTTGATTTTGCGCAGTTTTTTACGACGTCAAAATCAAGTTTTGGTTGAGCCGAATAAAAACCGTGAGCCGTGCCAAAAGCAATCGCTAAAGCATCTATACCCGTTTCTTCACAAAACTTTGAAGCCTCGTCTGGGCGAGTATAAAAATCTTCCGCCCTTCCGCCTGCTACTTTTTCACTACTTCCTACCTCACCCGTCATCAATCTTCCAAGTTCCGCCTCTACGCTTACGTCCATTGAGTGCGCCGCTTCGGTAATCATCTTCGTTAATCGCACGTTTTCTTTATACGGCAACGCCGACGCGTCCATCATAACCGACGTAAAGCCTAATCTTAACGCCTTGTAAACCATATCTAAAGACGTTCCGTGGTCTAAATGTACGCAAACGGGAACTTTTGCGTTTTGCGCTACCGCTACCATTGCAGGCGCAACCATTGCAATATCGTTATATACGTTATGAACTTCGGCGTGAGCAATTATAACGGGTTTATTAAGTTCTTCAGCCGCACCTATTACCGCTTGCAAACTATCAAAACCAGTAGCGTTAAACATACCGATTGCGCTTTTATCTTCTTCAGCAATTTTTAATATTTCTTTCAAATATACAAGCATATTTCTTTCCTGTTAAATCCTTTACAAAGTTCTTGAATATCCTGTTCTGTACCAATTCCATCGGTTGCGCTTGCTTTTGATAACGATGCTACCGCAACACTCGAAGCAAATTCCAAAATTTCTCTATCCGATTTGCCTTGATATATACCGTATAGAACTCCAGCGCAAAAAGCGTCTCCTGCGCCCGTCGTTCCTACTATAAACTTTTCGGGCAGTTTGTAAGACGGAACGACTGTTTCTCCTTTGTCTGAAACGCAAATTCCAAGACTATGCGTATGGATAATTACCCTTTCCGCTACTCCAAACGACTTCAATTTCTTTGCGATTTCTATCAAATTTCCATCTTTTGCCTCTATCCCTGCTAAAGCGCCCGCTTCCGTTTCGTTTATAATTAAATTGTCAACGTATTTTAAACACGGCAACACTACAGAGTATCGATTTGAATTTTCACTTACTAAATCAATAGAGGTTTTTATTCCTTTCTTCTTTGATTCCCTTAAAATCTTTTCGCCGTCCCCTTCATCAACCTTGTCAAGCAGTAAAAAGTACCCCAAGTGAATCATTTTCGTATTCAATTTGTCTAAATCAACGTCGATTAAGCCAAAATTCGCACTTGCGCCTGCATAGGTGAAAAAAGTCCGTTGCCCACCCGCTACGCTCATAACTTCGGTAAAACTCGTCTTATCCTCACAAACGGAAAGACCTGTAATATCCACGCCACTAATTGAAAGAACGTCCTTTACGTATTCTCCGTTTTCATCCTTTCCAATTTTGCCAAAAGCCTTGACGGGCAGTTTAGGGCAAATGCGCTTTAGGTCAATCGCTACGTTTGGCACGCAACCACCAACCGATTTTTCTATATTTAAAATTTTTGTAAGTTCTCCCTCTTTGGGATATGCGGATATTTCGTTTATTTTATCAACCAAAATACTACCCGCAACTGCAATACCTTCTCTCATTTTAATTACATTCCGCAACGAGCGGACCTGCAAGTTCTTTCAAGAAAAATAATCTACCTGCAATAGTGGGAATATAGGACGACGTTACCCACGGATTTTTGCCGTAGCGTAAGGTCATCCATAACGACATACCTTGCCACTGCATACCTCTGCCAAGCGTTCCGTCTGCGCCACCGATTGCATAATCTGCTTGCAAAAACAGTCCCGGCCCGATAGTATTTGCTCTACAAGGAACTAAAGTCGTTCTCGATTTAAAACTTGTCAAAGCATTTTGTTCTACCGTAAGCGGATGAATTTTCGCCGCTATTCTATACGGCGCTTTCTCCCATTCTTCTGCGCTTGAGTAATCCCCCGCAAAAGTAGGCTCCCAAAAGGCAATATGGCACATTCTTCCTATACCGTAAACTAAAATGAGTTTTGCTCCTTCTCCTTTTAATTTTGCTATTTTATTAGGATAAGTAGGAAGATTTTCTTTCGTTGCGAAATTTCTTTGCTCTTTTGGAATGGTCAACTCCCCTAAAGGATTAAAAAAAGCCTGTTCCATAGCGTATTGAAATGAGCCGTGATTATCGGGGGAAAGCGTATTTCCCTCGCTATCCGCCCATTCGTCCATATTGAACGTATGCACGTGTTCACACGACACTTTCCACTCTTTTAGAAAATATACTACCCATTTATACATACCCATAGGACCAACGGGAAGAATAAACGCAATCTTTTCATTGCGGTCTTTTGCAAGTTTTATTTGTATGGCGATTTCGTGCCCCATATACGTTTCAAATTCGCCAAGGTTATCGCATTTTATAGGGGTAAAACCCTTATTCCAATGCGCTTGTCTTTCCGTGATTTTTTCAAGCGAATCTATACACCCGTCAATTTTGTCAAAATCCCAGCCCGCAGGATAAAACCCTTCTAACGCACTGCCTTTTACCGTCGAATTAAAATCCATCTTCTTTCTCCTTTTACGGCAATAATCTCTTTGTCGTGCCCTTCAAATACGTTTGACATTGTCTAAATGCTTCAGCATACGCAACACCGCATTGATAACCGCGGAATCTTGACATGGTTTTTACCATATCCGCAAAATCAATTCCATCATGCTCACACATCCAAGCAACTTGACTCTCGTGGCAAGCAAGCATTTGCAATTTAAGTTCAATTTCTTCGGAAATATCCACGTATTCCGTTGGATTAAAATTAACCCCCGCAAGCGTATCCATATAATAAAGAGGGACCATTTTTGCAGGTTGCTTGTACTTACTCTTATAGTTTGGTAACGTTGCGGTAAAACTTGCGTCAAATACCAATTTTGAAACAGTCGTATGGTCAGGCATATAATCATTTGGATCATGCGTGATGATTAAGTCTGGATTAGCGTACTTAATTATATCTACAATTTTGTCACGCGCCGCTTTGGTATCAAAAATTTCCAAATCGTCAAAGCCTGCGCAAATAACCTCATGCACTCCTGCTAACGCACCCGCTTTCTTTGCCTCGTTTGCACGAATAAGCCTTAATTCATCAGGCGGAATAACTACGTGCCCTAAACTACCGCTAGAAACGTGACATACTATTACGGTATCACCACGCTTAACGCACTTTGCTAACGTGCCACAACACGCCAATTCAATATCGTCAGGATGCGCCCCTATCGCTAAAATTCTCATCGTGATACACTCCTAAATTTACAATCTTGATATTATCATTTTAACATACGTTAACGACAACTTCAATGTGTATAAATATCCTAAAATAGTAAAATAATCGCACTCTTATAAAAATGCTATTTTTTGTAAATTTTTCTTTGTTTTTATGAAAAAAGTAAAAAAATCTTCTTGATTTTTCTTTGAAACAATGATACAATTTTACTATGAAAACTTACTTCCAACACAAATTATCCAATTTAATTAGTATCAACAAAATTGTTACCATCCACTACTTTGAGTTTGACAAAGACTTCCAAGCCATAGGCGAAGCGCACGACTTTTGGGAAATGGTTTACGCGGAAAAAGAAAGTTTACTTTGTTCAGCGGATGGCAAACAAATCGTTTTAAAACAGGGAGAACTACTCTTTCACAAGCCAAACGAGTTTCATACTCTTGCAGCTAATGGTAAAAATGCCCCAAACGTATTTATTATTTCTTTTGTCTGCAAGTCTGAGTCCATGAAATTTTTCGAAAATAAGATTATTGCTTTATCTTCGCACTTGGTTAAATTTATTTATCCGATTTTAGAAGAAGGGAGAAAAACGTTTGATATTCCTTACTCTGATCCCAATTTAAAGAAGATGAAACTTCTTCCTAAGCCAACGCTCGGTGGAGAACAGTTGATTAAAAATTATTTGGAAATATTTTTAATAAACATTTTACGTGATCAAACAGAAACGGAGCAAGGTAATACGACCTTTTTGCCTTGGAAGGAATTATCCGCAAAGCCCATTGACGACGTTACAGCCGTACTCAAAACAAATATTTATTCCGCATTATCAATTGATGAAATTTGCAAAAAAACAAATTACAGTAAGGCTTATTTATTTCGAGTTTTTAAGGCTAAAACGGGTAAAACGATTATGGCATATTTTACCGAACTAAAAATAAACCAAGCCAAGCAGTTACTTCGTGAAAACGAATTGTCCGTTAGCGAAATTTCAGACAAACTTGCCTTTAACACACCTGATTATTTTACTAAAACTTTTAAGCGAGTAACGGGAACGACTCCGCTTGCCTATAAAAAACGCTCTACAAGTTTATAATCTCCAAAAGCAAAAACCATATTAATTGTCAG
This sequence comes from Clostridia bacterium, assembly GCA_017396365.1. Classification (GTDB taxonomy): domain Bacteria; phylum Bacillota; class Clostridia; order Christensenellales; family Borkfalkiaceae; genus UBA10281. Next base: position 18,978 of record JAFQMD010000025.1, read on the forward strand.
TAATGGTTTAATAGAAAAAGGATACGGTTATTAAAGACAACATAAATTAAAGTAATTTTTCACTTAATTAAGAGTTGAAACAATATATTAACCGCTAAAATTTTTTCAAAATATTATAAAATTGACACGTATCGTCATCTTTGCTAATATATTATAATTTGATTGGGTTATTACGGAAAAAGTTGACAAATTACAATTTTCCGCAATATTAGACATTTTTCCTATTGACTTTTTATCTTGAATATATTATACTTATTACGGAAAAGGTTGACAAAACTAATTTTGCCGAAATAAGGAGCGCGCTATGGAAGAATTGATTATAAAACGTGATTTATATCTTAATAAACTTATTCGTAAGAAAAACAACGGTAGTATAAAAATTATTACCGGACTTCGCCGTTCGGGCAAAAGTTATTTGCTTAATAACCTCTACTACGAATATCTTTTAAGTGAAGGCGTTAAAAAAGAGCAAATTATCAAACTTGCTCTTGATGATGACCGCTATAGAGAATATAGAAATCCTGATAATCTTTCTAATTTCCTTTACTCTAAAATAACTAATGAAACTGATAAGTTTTATTTCCTTTTAGATGAAGTGCAATTTGCAATTTCCGATAAAGAAATAAAATCTAAAGAGCCAATTCGCCTTTACGGTATTTTGAACGGCTTGTTAAGATTAAAAAACGTTGACGTTTACGTAACGGGTAGCAATTCAAGATTCTTATCATCAGATATCGCAACTGAATTTCGTGGTCGTGGCGACGTTATCCACGTTAATCCGCTTTCTTTTGCTGAGTTTTATTCTGTATATAAAAGTGGCGATAAATACGACGCGTGGGATGAATACTCTACTTATGGCGGAATGCCTATGCTTTTAACTATGGAAACTGACGAGGAAAAAGCAGAATATTTAAACAACCTTTTTAAGAATACCTATATTAGAGATATTATAGAACGCAACAACTTACGTGGCGACGTTACTATTGATACTTTGGTTGATGTTTTAGCGTCTTCTATTGGCTCGCTTAACAACCCAACTAAAATAGCAAAAACCTTTGCTTCAAACGGAATTAAAACTGCCGATAAAACTATATCAACCTACGTTGATTATCTTTTAGACGCTTTCTTAATTCGTAAAGCAACCAGATATGATATTAAAGGTAGAAAATATATTAACTCGCCTTTTAAGTATTATTTTAGCGACGTTGGGCTTCGAAACGCAAGGCTTAATTTCCGTCAACAAGAACAAACCCACATAATGGAAAATATAATCTACAATGAACTCGTTATGCGTGGCTATAACGTTGACGTTGGTATTATAGAACACGTTGTCAGAGATGAAGAAGGCAAGCGCACTACAAAGCATTTAGAAGTTGACTTCGTATGCAATAAAGGAAATCAACGCTATTATATTCAATCTGCCTTTTCTCTTCCTAACGCCGAAAAGATGGAACAAGAGCAAGCATCGCTTGACCGTATAGACGACTCGTTTAAGAAAATTATTATTACCCAAGATAGAACTAAACTTTGGAGAAATGAAAAAGGCTACGTTATTATGAATATTTTAGACTTCCTTCTCAAAGACAATAGCCTTGAATTATAAAAGTGGGTTTCCCACTTGTTTTAGAGTCGAAATTGCAATTTTGTACAATTTCCTTAACCTGCTTAGGCGTTGAAATCCACATCATTTTTTAACTAATAAATTAGCGATGGGCTATTCCATCGCTAATTTTATATTTCATGGTGAATTATACTTTTAAGTGCAACACCTTAATAAAAAAAAGAAGTTCATATAAATCTATGGTATAATAAAGTTGCCAAACAAAAAAACACCAAGGAGAAATATATGAACTATAAACATTTTACCATAGAAGAGCGTTGTTGTCTAGGAGAATATTATGTAAAAGGAAAAAGTTATCGTAAAATTGCAAAATTATTAGGTAGAAACGTCAGTTCGGTGTCAAGAAAGTTAAGAAGAAACTGTACTTTCTATCGTGATGTTCCTAGATATTATCCATACACGGCACAAAAGAAAAGTAATTTAAGAAACTCATATCGTCATCAAGGAATGTTTTGGGATAGAAAAGTTTTAGACTATATAGAAGAAAAACTATCTTTAACTTGGTCACCCGTGCTTGGCAAAAAGGAACAAACGAAAACCTAAATGATTTACTACGTGAATTTTATCCCAAAGGAAGAAATTTAGAAAGAGTAAGTGAAAAAACACTAAAAAAGAATCTGGCGTTAATTAATGCCAGACCTAAGAAAGTTTTATACTTTCAAAAACCTATAGATTTATTTAATGAAAATCTCAAAAAGTGTTGCGCTTAGTTTGACAATTCATCTATAACAAATTGGGATTGTTATACGGATATTTTGATTTGTGTGATAAATTAAAGCTAATTGTGATATAAAATAAATAATATACGACAAAAATAGATATTATATCAACAAAATGAGAAATATTTATAAAAACGGTAAAAGACAAATATTTAGTTGTGGGAGCGGATTTCGCAGGATTCCCGTTAAAAGAAACCGTTAAAGAGCATTTATTAATGACCTTTGACGATATTTGCATTATTAACTTAGAAGGGCAGATCTTATATGCGTTTGAGGGCAAAAAACCTACGGGTGAAACGCCTTTTTACTTAAGAATATTTAAGAACAGAGCAGACGTTAAGGGGATAGTGCGCGCACATCCTCCGATAATTATGGGACTGTCTTTAACTGATAGTGATATTATGCAATATCCAATTTTGCCAGAAGTGGTTTTGGAGGTTGGTCCTATCTTAGACGTTGCGTATGCAACGCCGTTGTTTGAAGAATTATCCCAAAATCTTGATTGCGTAATAAACAAATAAAATGTTTTTGCTATGAAAAATCACGGTGCGTTGTTCTGTTCGCCCGTAAGCGTTTTCGAAGCTGTAGAATTGCTTGAAATGTCAGAGAGCATGGCAAAATCAATAGTAGTTGCTAAAATATTTGAACAGGTAAACACCTTAAAGAAGGAAGATTTAGCAAATCTCGACCAAGTATTAAAAATTCGTTCGCTAAAAATTCCAGGTGGTAATAAAAATACAAGTTTAATAGACGTTTATCAAACGGAGAAAAAATAAGTGGTTATGTCAAACGTTAATTTATTGAATGCTGCGACCAAAGAAGAAAGGTTGAAAAATTTAAGCAAAATTGCTAAAGAGTTGCCAAATATTAGAACAAATGAAAATTACATAAACAATCACGTACACACAAAGTATTCCTTTTCTCCCTATTCTCCAACGTGCGCGGTTTATATGGCGAAAGAACAAGGATTGTCTAGCGTTGGCATAATAGACCATGATACGTTTTCAGGGGCAGGCGAATTTCATCAAGCGGGAAAAATTCTTAATATCAAAACGGGTGCGGGAATTGAATTGAGAGTTGATTATTCTAATACTCCTTTAGAAAATAGAATGATTAACAATCCAGACCAGGCTTCGGTTGCATATATGCTGATACACGGCATTCCGATGAGTATGGAAAGTTCCGTTAAAGATTTCCTGGAGCCCGTACGCAAATATAGGTTCGAAAGGAACGTTTTAATGTTAAATAAAATTAACCAACTATTCTCTACCTTTCATTTGAATCTCGATATGGAAAGAGATATAGTTCCTATTTCTTATTATTTAAACGGAGGAACGATAACTGAAAGGCATTTGTTGCTAGGGATAATCAAATATTTAGAAAAAGAATACGTAGAAGTTGGAAGAATTAACAAATTCGTTCAAGATAACTTTAATTTAACACTCAATCAAAGATTACTTAATGCGAGTGAAGTAGACGAATATTATATATACGACTTATTAGGATTATTCAAATCAAGTTTTATCAAAGATTTTTATATTCCTGCTACAAAAGAACTTATCCCCATCAAAGCAGCTATAGATTTTGGTTATCAAATAGGTGCTTTTCCGTGTTATTCATATTTGGGTGATGTTAAAGAAAGTGTAACTGGGGATAAAAAACCGCAGAAATTTGAAGACGAGTATATTGAATTATTGTTTGAAGTGATAAACGAGCTAGGAATAAAAAGTATAACTTATTCTCCAACGAGAAACACGACCGACCAGTTAGAAAAATTACGTAGTTTAGCAAGGAAATACGATATGTTTACCGTTTGCGGAGACGATATAAACTCTATTAGGCAGTCGTTTGTTATAAAATCGCTAGAAAATCAAGAGTTTGGTGACTTAGTGGTTAACAGTAAAATATTAGAAGTAAATGAAAAACTTGGACAAGATAATTTGGAAGAATGTTATTTTTCTCACGAAAATCAGCTAAAATATCCTACTACTGAAAAGCGGAATGCTCATTTTTTGTCTTTATACAATAGTTGAAAAATTTAGAGAGGATAATAATGGGAAATGGAAGAATAAAGTTAGAGTAGACGACAAGTTGATAAATAGAGGCACTCGCAATGAAGATTACTGTATAAAGACGAACTTTTAGGGGATAGAAAATACGACTGCTTAGTTAAATTCCTTGATAGTGCGCTAAGACTGCCTTTCCAAGTTCACCCCACAAAATAGTTTTCAAGAAAGCACCTTAATAGTGAATACGGCAAAACCGAGGCATGGCTTGTAGTAGCCAAGCGTCCTAATGCAAAACTCTACTTTGGGTTTAAGGATAAAATAACGAAAGAGCTGTTAGCAGAACTCGAAAAAAGAAGTGAAGTAGAAAAGGATATAATGGGCAACCTATTAGCAGGCGTTGACGCAAACGTAGGTGACATTTGGTTGATTAGGGCAGGACTTATCCACGCAATCGGTGCAGACTGTACCATAGTAGAAGTTCAAGAGCCAACCGACTTTACAATTCAACCAGAAAGGTGGTGCAACGATTACCATATTTCTTACGAAAAAGAGTGCTTGCTAAGTAAACAAATTATTTAATTTACAACATATCAAATAAGGAGAGAAAATAAAATGACAAAAAACAGATACGTAGGCGATTATCCCGTAATAGGGATTAGACCTGTAGTAGACGGAAGAAGAGGACCAATGCAACTTCGTGAAAGTTTAGAAGGTCAAGTAATGGCAATGGCAAACGCCGCAAAAAAACTTTTTGAAGAAAACCTTTTCTATTCAAACGGTGAACCTGTGAAAGTAGTAATGGCTGATACTTCTATCGGACGTGTTCCAGAAGCCGCAGCGTGCGCAAATAAGTTTAAAAAAGAAGGCGTAAGCATAACTTTATCTGTTACACCTTGCTGGTGTTATGGTAGTGAAACTATGGATATGGATCCGACCACTATAAAGGCGGTTTGGGGCTTTAACGGTACTGAAAGACCGGGCGCAGTATATCTAGCAGCAGTTCTTGCAGGTCACGCACAAAAA